>JBDHTW010000054.1:0-29522 GCA_039808865.1 Geminicoccaceae bacterium | reverse complement strand
GGCCCCGTCGCGGTCCTGGACGCTGGCCGGATGGACCGCGGCACCGAGCAGCCGACCGAGCCTGCCGACCAGGCTGTGCCGCCTCTTGCCTTCGACCTTCTTGCCCGTACCGAAGCCCGACGGGCCGACGCGAGAGTCCCGGACCTTCGGCAGCATCGCGGGCCGCGGAGCTCTTGCACGGGGCGAGCCCACCCGATCGGTTGGGCACGGTGACGCGCGGTATGCCACTCGTCCGTTCGATGGCGCCGGAGACTCAGGTTCTGCTTGTCCCTCGCGCATCCAGGTGGGATGGTTTGTGATCGCGTGGATGCAGGTCCTGCGCGATCGATGAAGAAGCGATGAAATCGTCCTTGGGGAGGACATCTGGTGACCAGACTAGGGAACGTCGCGGCCAGCGCGACGGCGGTTCTTCTTCTCGCTGGAACCATGGCGCAGGCGGCCGGCCCGACGATCGTCGCGGGTCCGAGCGCGGATCCCAAATGCTACGTGCCGTGGTCGGAGCAGACCAAATTCTTCAAGTTCCCCGCCAAGGACGGTCCCTACCGTATAGCGCTCGCCAATGGCTACATCGCCAATACTTGGCGCATCCAAATGATCAAGACCGCCAAGGCTTACGCGGCACAGCCCGAGGTCGCGGCCAAGCTGAAGGAGTTCAAGGTCGTCTCGACGGGCGAGGACGTCGCGGCACAGATCTCGGCCATCAACAACTTCATCGATTCCGGCTACGATGCCATCGTCGTCAACGCGCAGAACCCGAAGGCGTTCGCACCGGTGATCAAGCGGGCCAGGGACGCCGGCGTGGTGCTGGTCGCGTTCGACAACATCCTCGACACCCAGGACGCCATCAACGTCAACGTCGACCAGAAGGGCCTCGGCGTGCTGTGGGCCAACTGGCTCATCAAGCATCTGCCGGATGGCGGCAAGATCCTCGAGGTCCGCGGCGTGACCGGCACCTCGGTCGACACCGACCGGCACAACGGCATCCACGAGACCCTCGACGCCTCGGGCAAGACGTGGGACGTGGTCGAGGTGATCGGCAAGTGGGACGACCCGACGGCGCAGAAGGTGACCGCCGATGCAATCGCCGTGCAGAAGAAGTTCGACGGCATCACGGCCCAGGGCGGCGATACCGGCGTCGTCCAGGCGATGATCGACGCCAAGCATCCGTTCGTACCCTTCGGTGGCGAGACCGAGAACGGCTTTCGCAAGTTCTGCGGCAAGTTCGCCGGGGAAGGGCTCAAATGCTCGTCGGCGGGCACCGGCCCGGCGCAGGTCGCCGTGGCGATCAAGACCGCCATCGACGCGCTCGAAGGCAAAGTCGTTCCCCAGTCCGTCAAGCTGCCCTTGGCGATCGTCGAAGACCCCGATTTCAAGGACGGCGACAACTTCTATAGCGATCAATCCGACAATTTCTTCGTCGGCAATGCATTCCCCACTTGCGGGATCAACTTCACCGCTCAGGAAATCATGGGCCAGTCGGAACAGAACCAGTAGCAGACAATCGGCCCGATCATCACGCCGCCGACGCCTGCCGGCGGCACTTCCCAGGATTGACGATGGCCACTGCAACCCCGCTCTTTCGCATGGAGCGCGTCTCGAAACGCTATGGCGGCGTCCGGGCGCTGGACGCGGCCGAGCTGACCGTGGCGGCGGGCCGGGTGCATGCCGTGCTGGGGGAGAATGGCGCCGGCAAATCGACGCTGATCAAGATCATGGCCGGTGTGGTGGCGCCGGACGACGGGAGGATGTGGCTGGACGATCGCGAGGTCACCTTCGCCTCGCCCGCGGCGGCGAACCGGGCCGGAATCGTCTGCATCTTCCAGGAACTGTCGCTCGTCCCCGACCTATCGGTCGCCGACAACATCCTGATCAGCGATCCGCCTTCCCGCTTCGGGCTGATCGACCGGCGCGCCCAGCGGCGGATGGCCGAAGCGGCGCTGGCCCGTGCCGGCGGGGAGGACATTCATCCCTTGGCGCCGGTGAAGGATCTGCCGCTCTCGCGGCGGCAGATCGTCGAGATCGCCAAGGCGCTGGCGCGCCAGCCGCGCATCCTCATCCTGGACGAGGCGACCTCGGCGCTGACCGCCGCGGACGTGGCCAAGGTGCTGGCCGTCCTCCGGCGCCTCCGAGCGGAGGGCCTGGCCCTGCTCTACATCTCGCACCGCATGCACGAGATCGGCGAGATCGCCGACGACTGCACGGTGTTTCGCAACGGCCGCAACGTCGCGACCTTCACGGCGGGGAGCAAGACCGACAACGAGGTCGTCGAGATGATGATCGGCCGCGAGTATCGCCACATTTTCCCGGCGAAGCCGACGCCCACGGCCGGCGCGAGACCGCCGGTGATCGCGATCCGCGACCTCTCCTGGGCCGATCGGCTGCATCGCATCTCGTTCGACGCGCACGCCGGCGAGGTGGTCGGCCTCGGCGGGCTGGACGGCCAGGGGCAGCGGGAGCTGCTGCTCGCCCTGTTCGGTGTGCTGCGCGGCGTCACCGGCGACGTCGCGATCGATGGGCAACGCGTGCAGATCGGCGGCCCGCGCGCGGCCAAGGCCCCCGCCATCGGCATGGCGCTGATTCCGGAGGACCGCAAGACCGAGGGGCTGATGCTGCCGATGTCGGTGCGGGACAACCTCACTTTCGCCGCGCTCGACCGCCTGGCCGCGTTCGGCGTGATCGACCGCGCGGCGGAGCGCACCGCCATCGAGGCGATGATCCGCGCGCTCGCGATCCGCAGCGATGGCATCGACGTTCCGGTCGGCGCCCTCTCCGGGGGCAACCAGCAGAAGGTGGTGATCGCCAAATGGCTCATGGTGAGCCCGCGGATCATCCTCCTCAACGACCCGACGCGCGGCATCGACGTCGGCACCAAGCAGGAGATCTACCAGCTTCTGCGCAAGCTCGCCGATGGCGGGGCCACGATCATCTTCTACTCCACCGACTATGACGAGCTGATCGGCTGCTGCGACCGCGTGCTGGTGCTCTATGGCGGCGCCATCAAGCGGGAGTTGGTCGGCGCCGAGATCACCGAGCGGGCGCTGATCAGCAGCGCGCTCAACGTCGCCGCCGACCAGGGGCGTGCCTCGGCCAGCGTGGTTGCCGGCACATGAGGGACTGGCGCTATCGCCTGGCCGGTCAGCGCGGCACGCTGCTGGCCGCACTGCTGTTCATCGTGATGTTCGTGATCTACGTGGCCAACCATCCCGCCGGCTTCACCGCCAACGTGGTCAACACGGCCGCGAACAAAGGCGTGCTGCTGGCGCTCGTCGCCATGGCGCAGACCATGGTGGTGCTCACCGGCGGCATCGACCTCTCGGTGGGCATGGTCTTCATCCTCAGCAATTGCTTGGCCTCCTACGTGGTCGCGGGCGACGGCGCGGTGACGGCGCTGGGCGTGGCGGCCGTGCTCGCGGTGGGCCTGGCTTGCGGGGCCGTCAACGGCCTCGTGGTCATCTACGGCAGGCTGCAGCCGATCGTGACCACGATCGCGACCGGGGCCATCTTCTTCGGCATCGCCCTGTGGCTGCGGCCCTTCCCGGGCGGGGCCGACGACTTCAGCGCCGATCTCGCCGATGCCTTGACCAGCCAGCTCGCCGGCGGCGTGCCGGCCAGCCTCGTCCTGCTGGCGGCGATCGTCCTCGTGATCTGGCTGCCGTTCCGGTGCTCGGTCATCGGCCGGGCGGCCTATGCCACCGGTTCGTCGGAGATCGCCGCCTACATGTCCGGGGTACCGATCCGGCGCGCCAAGTTCACGGCCTACGTTCTGTCCGGCCTGCTCGCCGCCGTAGGCGGGCTCTTCCTCACCTGCTTCACCTATTCGGGCGAGGCCTCGGCGGCCAACGGCAACACCTACACGCTCTACTCGATCGCGGCGGTGGTGCTTGGTGGCGTGTCGCTGTTCGGCGGCACCGGCAGCGCCATCGGAGCGATCTTCGGCGCGCTCGCCTTCCGTACCATCGGCGACCTGTTGTTCGTCTTCGACCTGGAGCCGCTCTGGCAGCCCTTGTTCCAGGGCTGCATCCTGCTGCTGGCGGTCAGCCTCGGCTCGCTCAGGCTGTACCAGATCAAGAACCGCCTCGACCTGTTCCGATGAAAGGCATCGACCGCTTGCCCGAAGCTCACCCCGCGGCGGCATTCCTACGCCGGGCCGATCCGGCGGTCGCCACCGCCTTCGGCTGCATCCTGCTCCTTCTGCTCCTGGGCAGCCTCTACTCGTCCAGTTTTCTGTCCCCGGACTATCTTCTGCAGCAGTTGAAGGTGGCCTCGTTCCTGGGCGTGATCGCGACCGGGATGATGCTCGTGATCCTTCTGGGCGAGATTGACCTGTCCGTGCCATGGGTGGTCGCGGTCGGCGGCATGATGGCATCGGCGGCCACGGCCTACGGCCCGGTCGGCGGCGCCCTGGCCATCCCATTCGGCGTTCTTTGCGGCGTGGCGCTGGGCCTGGTCAACGGCATCGGCGTCGCCTTCCTGCGCATCCCCTCCATGATCGTGACCCTGGCGGTCAATGCCGTCGCCCAGGGCCTGATGGTGGCCTATACCGGGGGCTTCTCGCCACAGGACGCCGCCTCGGCCGCGATGCGCTTCCTCGCCACCGGCACCATGCTCTTCGGCATCCCGAACGGGCTGATCGTCTGGACCGTGATCGGCGGCGCGGCCGTCTTCCTGCTGCGCCGCACGACCTTCGGTCGCGCGATCTACGCCATCGGCAACCGCGAACGTGCCGCCTATCTGTCCGGCGTGGCCACGCAGCGGGTGGTGATGCTGGTGTTCGCGCTTTCGGGTGGCTTGTCGGCCTTCGGCGGCGTGCTCCTCGCCGGCTACGCCAGCAAGGCCGCCCAGGCCATGGGCGATGCCTACCTGCTGCCGGCGATAGCCGCCGTCGTCCTCGGTGGCACCTCGATTCTCGGCGGTCGCGGCTCCTATCTGGGTACGGTCGCCGGCGTGATCCTGATCACGCTGCTGCAGTCGATTCTATCGGTGATGCAGATCGAGGACGCGGGGCGCCAAGTGATCTACGGCGTCGTGATTATCGTCATGCTGCTGCTGTACGGACGCGAACGCCTGTTCCGCTAGACGTTGCCGCAGCTTGCGATACCGAGCATCGCTGCCAGCAATGGAGCGGGTGCGGTGATCGAGGTGTGCCGCGCGCAAAGTGACGATCGCTGCACGAGCCGGCAGGACATGGTGCGCCCGATCGCCTGATCCGACCACTGGCGCCGGATCTCGACGCCGAGATGGTCGCGCGCCTCGCGGAACGTGACCTCCACCTGCCAGTGCTGGACGAACCAAAGGATGCGGGGCCTGATCGGTCAGGAACGCAGCCGGGGCGGCGGGCGGCGAGGACGAGAGGCCGGCGAGCCCAGCCGGTCAGCTTCTTGTGGCAGCGCCTCAGGCCGTGCGCGAAGCGCTTCGAAGCTGCCAGCGCGGTCGCGAACGGCAAACGCCGGAGCGCCTCGGGCCCATTCGGCACCGTGACCATGCCGCTCGACTACATCGCCACCGAGCCGGTCTTCTGGATCCATGTCTGATGGCAAAGGCCGCCAGCCCAAAAATCGCCAACTTCCGGGTGAGGCGTGATCTTTTCGATCCGCACTCGTTCGCTGCCGTGCGGTATCGACAGCACCTCGTTAACCCTTCCTTCATCGCGGCAACACTAGCTTCGGCCTGGTCCGGCAGCGGCCTGGGCAGGGCTGGGGCACATGGAGCAGAAGGCAGCGATCATCGCCGGTGGCAATGCCGACCAGGCCCAGGGCCGAGGTGGCGCCATGGCCTCCATGGCGGCGCTGGCCAAGGCGCTCGGGTCGGCGCGGATCGTGGCCTTGGGCGCGGTCGCCTGCTGCCTGCTCGGCTTCTTCGCCTACGTGATCGTCCGCGCGACCGAATCCCCCTACACGCTGCTGTTCTCCGGGCTGGCGCTGACCGATGCGCAGGAGCTGGTCGGTCGGCTGGAAGGCATGGCCGTGCCCTACCGGCTGAGTCCGGCCGGCGACGCGATCATGGTGCCGAGTGCCGAGGCGTTGCGGCTGCGGATGGCCTTGGCGGCCGAAGGGCTGCCGGTCGGCGGTACGGTCGGCTACGAGCTGTTCGACCGGGTCAACCCGTTCACCACCAGCGACTTTCTCGGCAACGTCAATCTCAAGCGGGCGATCGAGGGCGAACTCGCGCGCACCATCGGGACGCTGCGCGGCGTGCACGCGGCGCGGGTCCACATCGTCGAGCCACAGCGCAGCCTGTTCGGCCGCGAGGAGGTGAAGCCCAGCGCCTCCATCGTGCTCGCCCTGCGTGGCGGCACGGCGCTCGACAAGCGGCAGGTGGCCGGCATCCGCCATCTGGTGGCGGCGGCGGTTCCCGGTCTGCAGGCCGAAGCGGTGACCCTCGTCGACGACGCCGGCAACATGGTCGGCGAGCCGGCCACGCCCGGCGCCGATCCACTGGCCGGTGACGCCGAAGCCTACCGGATCGAGCTGGAGGACCGGCTGCGGCTCAAGCTGATCCAGCTGCTGGAGCGGACCGTGGGCGTCGGCAAGGCGGATGCCGCGGTCAATGCCGACCTCGATTTCGACGAGATGGCGACCACGGCCGAGACGTTCGACCCGCAGAGCCAGGTCGTGCGCAGCACGCAGACCACCGACGACGCCAGCGATCAGAAGGAGAGCGAGGCCACGCCAGCGGTCAGCGCCTCGACCAATCTGCCCACCGAGCGGGCCGCACCGGACGCCGGCGCCGGCCGCAGCGAGCGGTCGAAGCGGACCGAGGAAACGGTGAACTACGAGATTTCGCGCACGGTCCGCAACCAGACCAAGCGCGGCCCGGCGCTGCGCCGGCTGTCGATCGCGGTGCAGGTCGACGGGACGTACCACGACCAGCCGGACGGCAGCCGGACCTACGCCCCGCGCGCCGCCGACGAGCTCGCGCAGCTCGCGGCCCTGGTGCGCAGCGCGGCCGGGGTCGACGAGAGCCGGGGTGACGTGGTCGAGGTGGTGAGCCGGCCGTTCGCACCGGCCGTGCCGACCGTGCCGATCGAGGAAGGCTGGTCGATCTGGTCGCTCGAAGGCCATGACCGGCTGCTCGAACTCGGCACGCTGAGCCTGTTGACCCTCGCCGTGCTGTTCTTCGGCGTGCGCCCGATCGTCCAGCGCGTTCTGCCAGCACCCTCGGCCGGCGCGTTGGCGGCGGATGTCGCCACGCTCGCCGCTGGCCAGGTGGAGCAGGCCGGCAGCACCCCTGCAGCGATCACGGGCGAGACGCTTGCCCAGGTGGCAGAACGTGGCGCGACCAGCGCCACCACAGGCGAACTGGTCGAGCTGCGCAACGTGCACGGTCAGGTCCATGCCGACCTCCTGCGCGACGTCTCCAAGGCCATCGCCCTCAGTCCCGAGGAGGCCGTGCGCGTGGTGCGGAGCTGGCTGCATGGGCGCTAGCGGTGGCGTGATGGGCGGTGGCGGCAGCCTCGCCGCCTTGTCCGGGCCGGAGAAGGCATCGATCATGATGCTGGCGCTGAACGAGGCCGACGCCGCCAAGCTGCTGGGCCTGCTCGACCAGCAGGAGGTGATGGAGATCTCGCAGACCATGGCGGCGCTGGGGCGGATCGAGGCCGACGTGGTCGAGCAGCTGCTGCGCGAGTTCGGCGAGCGGCTCACCTGCAAAGGCGGCGTCGTCGGCGGTTTCGAGGCCACGGAGAAGCTGTTGTCGCGTGTGCTCGACGCCGATCGGGTCGCCGCCGTGATGCAGGAAATCCGCGGGCCGGCGGGGCGGACGGTGTGGGACAAGCTGGCCCACGTCAACGAGACCGTGCTGGCCTCGTACCTGAAGAACGAGTACCCGCAAACCGCAGCCGTGGTGCTCTCGCGCATCGAGCCCGCGCATGCCGCCCGCGTGCTGGCGCATCTGCCCGGCGATTTCGCCACCGAGGTGGTGATGCGGATGCTGCGGATGGAGGTCGTGCAGCGCGACATCGTGGCCGACGTCGAGCAGACGCTGCGGTCGGAGTTCATGAGCAACCTCGCCCGGAGCAGCCGCCGCGACAATCTCGAGCTGATGGCCGAGATCTTCAACTATTTCGACCGTGCCACCGAGGCGCGGTTCATCGACGCGCTCGAGGACCGGAACAAGGAGGCCGCCGACCGGATCAAGGCGCTGATGTTCACGTTCGAGGACTTGGCCAAGCTGGACTCGGCCGGAGTCCAGACGCTGATGCGCTCGGCCGGCAACGATCGGATCGTCGTGGCGCTGAAAGGCGCCAGCGAGCCGCTGCGCGAGCTGTTCTTCAAGAACATGTCCGAGCGTGCGGCCAAGATCATGCGCGACGACATGCAGGCGGCCGGCCCGGTCCGGCTGCGCGACGTCGAGGAGGCGCAGCAGTTCCTGGTCAACATGGCCAAGGAGCTCGCGGCCTCCGGCGAGATCATGCTGCTCGACGGGAAGGACGACGAGCTTGTCTACTGAGCATCATGCGCCGAGCCGGGCGGATGCGCCGACATGGCTGCCGCATGCCGCCACGCGCTGCCACCACCCGCCGCGACCGTGGCTGCCACGTGGCGAAACCGCGACCGAGCCGGCAGCGGAACCACCCGCCTCCATGCTGCCCGACCTGCTGTTCGACGAGGCCGAGCTCGCCCGGCTGGGTGCGGCGGTCGCCTGCGATGCAGCCTCCCGGGCGCGGCGCGCGTGCGCCGCCCGCTGCGCGGCCGGTCACAGCGCCGCCATGGCCCGTGCCGCCGAGGCGCTCACCCGTGCCGTGCAGGCACGGCGACGCGACGAAGCACAATTGCTCGGGCAGGTCGTGCGGCTGACCGAGGCGATCGGTCGAGCGCTCCTGGCCGACGAGGCCTCCCAGCGCGATCTGGTCACGCGTGTCCGGTCCCTGCTGCGATCGGCGACCGACGCGCCGGCCGTCCACCTTCACAGCTCGGCCACGGACGAGGCGGCGATGCGCGCGGTGCTGGCCGAGCTGGCGGCCGGGGCCGAGGCGGACCAAACGATCGAGCTCGTCGTCGAGGCCGGGCTGCCGGCCGGGGCGATACGGCTGACCTGGCCGGACGGTTGGCTCGAGCACGCGCCGGACAGCATCCGGGCGCGGATCGACGCCATCCTGCGCTCCGGGCCCCAGCTCGTGGCCACGGCGCTGCCATCAACAAGCGATGGAGACGACGATGCCTGATGCCAAACCCGCCTTCGCCGACGACCAGGGCAGCGATGCGCCACGTCCGGGCGCGCTGCCCCCCCTCGAACAGCTCAGCGCGGTCTACGACATCCCCGTCCAGCTCGCGGCCGTGCTCGGCAGGACCTCGATGCCGGTGAGCCAGCTGCTCCGCCTCGGTCGCGGAGCCGTGGTCGAACTCGACCGCAAGGTCGGCGAGCCGGTCGAAATCTACGTCAACAACCGGCTGGTGGCCCGGGGCGAGGTGCTGGTCGTCGACGACCATCTCGGCATCACCATGACCGAGATCGTGAAAGGCGACTGAGCATGGCGGGCATGGCGGAGACGGCCACATGCGCTTGGTGATCCTCGGCCCGCCCGGTGCCGAGATCGCCGTCGCCGCGGACCTCGCCGGCGGCCATGGCGCGCAGGTGCGGCATCTGCACGGGCTGGATGCGCTCCTGGCGCAACTGCGCCAGGGCCGCGGCGCCGATCTCCTGCTCGTCGACGCCACGATCGATGTCGCCGCCGCGATCGCGCGGCTGGCCGAGGAGCGGATCTTCCTGCCCGTGGTCGCCTACGGCATCGGCTGCTCCGCGGCGATCGCCGCGGCGGCGATCCGCGCCGGCGCGCGCGAGTTTCTGCCGCTGCCGCCCGATCCGGGGCTGATCGCGGCCATCCTGGCGGCGGTCGGCGACGACCGGCACGAGCTGGTCTGCGTCGATCCCGGCATGGCCGCGATCCTGGCCCAGGCGCAGCGGTTCGCGGCCGCCGAGGCCTGCGTGCTGATCACCGGCGAGAGCGGCACCGGCAAGGAGATGGTGGCGCGCTTCCTGCACCGACACGGCCGGCGCGCCCGTGGCCCGTTCGTCGCCGTCAACTGTGCCGCCATTCCCGAGGCGCTGTTGGAATCCGAATTGTTCGGGCACGAGCGTGGCGCCTTCACCGGGGCCGTGGCGCGGCGCATCGGCCGGTTCGAGGAGGCACAAGGCGGAACGCTCCTGCTCGACGAGATCAGCGAGATGGAGCCGCGCCTGCAGGCGAAGCTGCTGCGGGCGATCCAGGAGCGGGAGATCGACCGCATCGGCGGCACACGGCCGGTCCGTGTCGACATCCGGCTCGTCGCCACGAGCAACCGCGACCTCGAGCAGGCCGTGGCCGCGGGAGCGTTTCGCGAGGATCTGCTGTTCCGCCTCGGCGTGCTGACCCTGCACCTGCCGCCGCTGCGCGAGCGGCCGCGCGACATCGTGGCGCTGGCCACCCATCTGGCCGCCAGGCTCGCGCGCCTGAACGGCCTGCCGGAACGGCCGCTCAGCCCGGCGGCGCTGGAGCGGCTCGTGGCGCAGCCCTGGCGCGGCAACGTGCGCGAGCTCGAGAACTGCGTCCACCGCGCCGTGATCCTGGCCCGCGGCGAGCGCATCGAGGCCGTCGACATCCAGCCCAGCCTGCAACTGCCCGGTGGCGAGCCGCAGCCGGCAGCGCGGCTGGTTGGGCAGACCGTGGCCGAGGTCGAGCGCAACCTGATCGTCGACACGCTGCGGCATACGTTGGGCAACCGCACGCATGCCGCAAGCATTCTCGGCATCTCGATCCGCACCCTGCGCAACAAGCTGCGCCAATACGGCGAGGCGGGCCTGAGCGTGCCGCCGAGCGGCTGCGCCGCATGAGCGGGCCACGAACGACGGAGCCAGCGCGATGAGTCCGGCACTGACCCTGCCCAAGGGGCTCCTGCCGCAGCTGGGTCCGATGCTGCGTCGTGGCGACATCGCCCTCGCCGTCGGCGTCCTTGCGATCCTGGTCGTGCTGATCCTGCCGCTGCCGGCGCTCGTGCTCGATCTCTGCCTCGCCCTGTCGGTGACACTGTCGGTCCTGATCCTGCTCACCGCGCTGTTCATCGAGAAACCCCTCGAGTTCAGCGCCTTCCCGACGGTGCTGCTGCTCGCCACCATGCTGCGGCTGGCGTTGAACCTGGCCTCGACCCGGCTGATCCTGGGCCAGGGCCATGCCGGACCGGCCGCCGCCGGGCACGTGATCGAATCGTTCGGCCGCTTCATCATGCAGGGCAACGTCGCGATCGGCGTGATCGTGTTCGGCATCCTGGTGGTGGTGAACTTCGTCGTCATCACCAAGGGCTCGGGCCGGATCGCGGAGGTGGCGGCACGGTTCTCGCTCGACGCCATGCCGGGCAAGCAGATGGCGATCGACGCCGATCTCTCGGCCGGCCTGATCGACGAGGCCGCCGCCCGCGAGCGGCGGCGGACGCTGGAGGCGGAGAGCGCATTCTTCGGCGCCATGGACGGCGCCGCCAAGTTCGTCCGCGGCGACGCCGTGGCCGGCCTCCTGATCACCACGATCAATCTCGTCGGCGGCCTGTTCGTCGGGGTGGCGCAGATGGGCGTGAGCCTCGCCGAGGCCGCGCACACCTACACGCTGCTCACCATCGGCGACGGTCTGGTCTCGCAGATTCCCGGCCTGATCGTCTCGACGGCGGCGGGTCTCCTGGTCTCGAAGGCCGGCGTGGCCGGGCGGGCCGACGTCGCGGTGTTCGGGCAGCTCGGCGCCTATCCTCGAGCGCTGGGCGTCACCGGCGGGCTGATGCTCGTCCTGGCGGTGCTGCCCGGCCTGCCGGCGCCACCGTTCCTGCTGCTGGGCGCCGCCGCCGCCGGGCTCGCCTGGCTGGGCGCACGCCGGGATCGGCAGCCGGCAGGGGCCGAGGCGGGCACGCCGGCAACGG
Source organism: Geminicoccaceae bacterium (assembly GCA_039808865.1). Lineage (GTDB taxonomy): Bacteria > Pseudomonadota > Alphaproteobacteria > Geminicoccales > Geminicoccaceae > Benzoatithermus. Next base: position 17,646 of record JBDHTW010000054.1, on the reverse strand, counting down.
CGCCGGAGGAAGAGCCGGTGACCAGCGCGCTGGCGATGGACCCCGTCCGCCTGGAGCTCGGCTATGGCCTGCTCGGCCTGATCGGCGATGGTCGGGGCCCGCGGCTGCCGGACCAGATCCGGGCGCTGCGCCGGCAGCTCGCGGCCGAGCTCGGCTTCGTCATGCCGTCGGTGCGCATCCAGGACAACATCCAGCTGCCGGCCAACAGCTACGTCGTGCGCCTGAAGGAGCTGGAGGTCGCGCGCGGCGAGCTCCGCGCCGGCATGCTGCTGGTGATGGATCCGCAAGGCCGGACGATCACGCTGCCTGGCGAAGCCACCATGGAGCCCACGTTCGGCCTGCCGGCGATGTGGATCGCACCCGGCCTGCGCGACGAGGCCGTCCTGCAGGGCCTCACCGTCGTCGATCCGGCGACCGTCGTCACCACCCATCTCACCGAGATCGTCCGCGAGAATCTGGCCGATCTGCTGAGCTACGCGGAGACGCAGAAGCTCCTGGGCGAGCTGCCACCCGAGTATCAGAAGCTCCTTGGCGAGCTCGTGCCCGGCCGGATCAGCACGGCAGCGATCCAGCGCGTGCTGCAGGGCCTACTCGGCGAGCGGGTGTCGATCCGTGACCTGCCACTGATCCTCGAGGCGATCGGCGAAGCGCTGGCGGTGACCACCGCCACCGTGCTGATCGTCGAGCACGTCCGCACCCGGCTGGCCCGCCAGATCAGCACCGCCTGCACCGCCGAAGGCGGCTTCGTGCCGGTGGTGACACTCTCGCCGGCCTGGGAGCAGGCTTTCGCCGGCGCGCTCGCCGGCCAGGGCGACGAGCGGCAGCTGGCCATGCCGCCGACCGAGCTGCAACGCTTCGTGCAGGCGCTGCGGGATACCTTCGAGGCACATGCGATGCGCGGCGAGCTGCCGGTTCTGGTCACCACGCCGGCCATCCGGCCGTTCGTGCGCGCGGTGGTCGAACGCTGCCGTCCCGCCACCGTGGTGCTGTCGCAGAACGAGATCCATCCCAAGGCGCGGATCCGCACGCTGGGCCAGATCTGAGCCATGCAGGTACGGAACTTCGAAGCACGGACGGTCACGGCGGCGATGCACCGGGTGCGTGCGGCCCTGGGCGACGACGCCATCATCCTCGCCACCCACGAGACAGCGGACGGGGTGCGGCTGACGGCGACGGTCGAGACCGAGGCCGATCTCGCCGGCGTGCTCGATCCCGGCCGGGCGACGGCCTTTCGCCCGGTCCTCGAGGCCTGCATCGCGCACCATCGCCTGCCGGCGCGCCTGGGCGAGGCGCTGCTCGTCGAGGCGATGTCGGCACCCGCGCTCGACCCCGCCGCCGCCCTGACCCAGGCCCTCGCCAGCCGCTTCCGCTTCGTGCCGCTGGCGTTCCCGACCGCGCGGCCGCTCGCCGTGGTCGGGCTGCCGGGTGCGGGCAAGTCGGCGATGATCGCTCGCATGGCCGCCCAGGCCGTGCTGGGCGGCCATGCGGCCACCGTCCTGTCGACCGATGCCGGCCGCGCCGGGGGAGTCGCCCAACTCACCGCGCTGCTGCAGCCACTGCAGCTCGCGCCGGTGGCCGCGGCCGATCCGAACGCCCTGGTCCGCGCCTGTGGCGAAGCCGGTGGCGGTTCCGCCCTGCTGATCGACACGGCGGGCCTCAACCCCTTCCGTGGCCGCGAGATGGCGGCCCTGGCCGAACTGCTGCGCGCGAGCCGGGCCGAGCCCGTGCTCGCCCTGCCTGCCGGCCTGGACAGCGCCGACAGCATCGAGCTCGTCGGCAACTTCGCGGCCATCGGCGTGCGCCGTCTGCTCGTCACCCGCGTCGATACCGCAAGACGTCTGGGTGCGCTGCTGGCGGTGGCCGACATCGGGGTCGCCTTCGCCGGGATCGGCGTCGGGCCGATGATCGGGACCGGGGTGACGCCGCTGACCGCCGCCGGGCTGGCCCGGCTGCTGCTGCATCTGGCCCCGGCACCGAATGCGCAACTGGCGCCCTGACACCGGGCTATAGTGTCGACGAGACGGTGGCAGACATGGTTTGAGCGGGGGAGGGTGCCGACAACAAGTCTCTTGCTGGTTGAGCATCGAGGGTGACAAGTAGCGGGGCAGCCGCCGGACAGGCAGAGCAGATATGAGTAGACTGGACAGTTTCATCAGGCGTCTTGAGGCCCAGCGGGCCTGCCTCAACACGGCACCGGCGCTGATCGAAGGCATCGAGGGGCCGATCCTGGAACTCGGCCTGGGCAACGGCCGGACGTTCGATCACTTGCGGTGGCTGTTTCCCGACCGCGAGATCTTCGTCTTCGAGCGGCAGCCGGCGGCTCACCCCGACTGCCTGCCGGATGCCGCGCATCTGGTGCTGGGTGACATCCACGAGACCTTGCCGCGGATCTCGGCGCGGCTGCCGGCACCCGCCGCGCTGGTGCACAACGATCTCGGTACCGGCGACACCCGGCGCAACGCCGAGCTGGCCGGCTGGCTGGCCCAAATCCTGCCTTCGCTGCTGCAGCCGCGCGCGGTGGTGATGTCCGACCAGAGCCTCGAGCATCCGGACCTGCAGCTGGAGCCCTTGCCGGCCTCGCTTCCCGCGGGCCGCTATTTCCTCTACCGTCATCGCGCATGACGTGCCGGGCAGCAGGGAATGGCCGGTGACATGAGGGGAGCGTGGATCCGGCAGGGTCGTGACCCGAGCCTGCCCGGAACGGCCACATGAGCGGCGATGCCGGCTTCAGCGTCCATTTCTGGGGCGTGCGCGGCACCATCCCCTGCCCGTCCTGCACGACGTTGCGCTATGGCGGCAACACGGCCTGCGTCGAGATGCGCTGCGGCGAGCAGCGGCTGATCTTCGACGCCGGGTCCGGGCTGCGCAAGCTCGGCCGCGAGATGGCGGCCAACGGCAAGCCGGTCCGCTCGCACCTGTTCTTCACCCATACCCATATGGACCATGTGCTGGGCCTGCCGTTCTTTCGCCCGGCCTACGACAAGCGCAATTCGCTCGAATTCTGGAGCGGGCATCTGGCGAGCCAGGGCCGGCGGCTGGAAGAGGTCCTCGACCAGCTGATGCAGACGCCGTTCTTCCCCGTGCCGCTCGACATCATGCACGCCTGCATCGCCTTCCACGACTTCCGGCCGGGCGACCCGATCGACGTCGGCCACGGGATCAAGCTGCGCACGGCGCCGCTGAACCATCCAGGCGGTGCGGTCGGCTACCGGGTCGATTTCGACGGCCGGTCGGCATGTTACGTCACCGATACCGAGCACGTGCCGGGCAAGCCCGACACGGCGATCCTCGACCTGATCCGGGATGCGGATCTCGTGATCTACGATGCCACCTACACCGATGCCGAGTTCGCCCGGTTCAAGGGTTGGGGCCACTCGACCTGGGAGGAAGGACTGCGCCTGTGCGAGGCTGCCGGCGCCAGGCGGTTGGTGGCATTCCACCACGACCCGGACCATGACGACGCGACCCTGGACGGCATCCAGGCGGCGATGACGGAGCGGCGGCCCGGCTCCGTGGTGGCGCAGGAAGGCATGGTGATCACGCTTTGAGGCGTTTCCCGGCCGCTTGGCGCCGCCTGGCACTCGGCCTGCGCACCGTGCTCGGTGGCAGGCCCGGTGGCTTCTTCATTCCCTACCGGCATGCCGCCGGTGTCGTTCCGGTCGCCTACCCGGCGCTGGCGCCGCTGTTCGCCGCCGGCCTGCCGGAGATGCTGTGCTGGCTGGAGCGCATCGAGACCTATCGCGAGCGGCTGCAGGCGCTCGACGGGCCGCCGCCGGTGCCGCGCTGGGGTCAGGACTGGTTTCCCCGTCTCGACGGGGCCGCCCTCTACACCGTCGTGCGGGAGCGGCAGCCACGCCGCATCCTCGAGATCGGCTCGGGCCACTCGACCCGCTTCCTCGCCCAGGCCGTGCACGATGGCGGGTTCAGCTGCGCGGTCAGCTGCATCGACCCGCAACCGCGCGCCGACATCGGCCGGCTGCCGGTCACGCTGCATCGACGCCTGTTCGCGGCTGCCGACGCCGAGCTAGCGGCCCGTCTCGGACCCGGCGACATCCTGCTGATCGATTCCTCGCACGTGGCGATGCCGGGCAGCGACGTCGATCTGCTGCTCAACACGGTGCTGCCACGGCTGCAGCCCGGCGTCCTCGTGCACGTGCACGACATCTTCCTGCCCGATCCCTACCCGCCCGGCTGGACCTGGCGGGGCTACAACGAGCAGGTCGCGGTGGCCGGCCTGCTGCACGCCGGCGGCTATGCAATCCGCTTCGCCAGCCACTATCTGGCGACGCGGCAGCCGGACCGGCTGGCCCGTGGCGTCGTCGGACGGCTGCCGCTCGCAGCCGGCGCCTTCGAGACCAGCCTGTGGCTCGAGAAGCTGCCGACGGCGGCGGTCGTTCAGTCGCCGTAGAAGAAGGTGTCCGGCCGGTAGAGGCCGATCTGCGCCTGCGGCTCCCAGTTGAAGATCGCCTGCTCGGGCACGTTGCGCAGCGCCTTGCGCACCGCCAGCGGCTGCGGGACCTCGTCGATCAAGCCCAGCGTGTAGCACTGGCTGGTGTAGAGATCGAGCATCTGGTCCCAGATCGCCAGCTGGCGCCTCGGCTCGTAGGTGCTACCCCATTCCTGGAACAGCTCGAGCAGCCGCTTGGCCTCGGGCAGGGCCGGCGGCTCGCCGGCCGAGCCCTTGGTCTCGTAGTACTGCCCCCATTTCGGCCATTGCGGCTGGTCGGCCTGGCTGGTCGGCGCGAAGTCGCGCGGCGGCATGGCGGCCGTCGGCATGCCGTTGTCGATGCCGTAGCCGATCGTCATCAGGGATTCGCCGGAAAAGGTCCGGTTGCGCAGCACCTCCCGGTCCGTGGGCTTGGCGTGGATCGAGATGCCGACGTCCTGCCACTGGTCGCGGATCAGCTCGAGCATGTCGGTCTGCTCGCTGTCCTCGCCCGAGGTCTCGACGATGAAGTCCATCGGCCGGCCGTCGGGCAGCAGCCGCACCCCGCCGGCGCCGGAGCGGCGCAGGCCGATCTCGTCGAGCAGCCGCTCGGCCGCTGCCGGATCATGCGTGGTGCAGCGCTCGGCATAGTGCGGCTTGAACAGCGGGCTCTGCGGGATCACCGAATTGTTCGACGGCCGCGCCAGCCCGAAATAGATGTATTGGTTCAGCGCATCCCGATCGATGGCGAGCGACAGCGCCTCGCGGAAGCGGCGGTCGCGGAACAGCTGCCGCCAGACCTCGTCCTTGGCGTTCATGTTGGGGAACAGCGCCAGATGCGCGCCACGCCCTTCCGGCCACAGCAGCACGCGCAGGCCGCTGCGCGCCTGGCTCTGCTTGAGGAACGTGTAGTCCTTGAAGAACAGGTGCCGGGCCTGCAGGTCGGTCTCGCCGGAGCCGGTCTTGATCGGGATCAGCTTGGGATCGACCACGTCGAGAATGAACCGGTCGAGATAGGGCAGCTGCTGCCCCTTGCCGTCGACGCGGTAGTAGTAGGGGTTGCGCACGCCGACGAACCGCTGGGCCGGCGGCGCGATGGTCTGCATCCATGGCTGCAGGGTGGGCATGTCCGGATTGTCGAACTCCTCCTGCCGGTCCTTGCGCAGGAAAAGCTGCACCCAATTGCGGGCCTTGGTCGACGACACCAGCTGCGCCAGGACGGCCGGATCGGTGTAGCGCTTATGAAACTGCTTCAGGTAGTGGGCCGGCCGGTAGATCTCGACCGGCGTGGCGGCGGCCAAGGACGGCAGGAACAGCGGGTTGGGCTTGGACCAGCTGTAGCGCACGGTGAGCGCGTCGGGGAACTCGACCTTCGGCAGCTCGCCGTCGACGAGCAGCTGGATCTCGGGGCCCGTCGGCTGCAGCTCGGGGTTGGTGGCGATGTCCTCCCAATAGAAGCGGAAATCCTCGCTGGTGAACGGCTCGCCATCGGACCAGCGATGCCCCTTGCGCAGCCGGAAGGTGAAGATCCGCCCTTCCTGCACGTCGAAAGAGGCGACGATGTCCGGAACGATGTTCAGGTGCAGATCGTAGCCGACGACGCGCGCATGGCCGTAGACGAAGAGCAGCCGCACGTCCCGCACCCGGCCGATCAGGCTGCGCAGATCGCCCCCCGGCTTGCCGAGCTCGGGGATGTCGGCGAGGACGCGCGGCTCCTCGGGCGGCCCGGCCATGGCCGGCGTCGCCAGACAGAGCAGGGCCAAGCCCGTGAATATGCCGAGACGCCGCATCGGTTGGCTCCCCAAGGTCGGCTGCTCAGGCCTGAAAGCGAACGAAGTGGCCCGGCGCCACCTCGCGGAACGTGCCCGGGCCATGGGCAAGATTGAACGGTTCCGGCCACTGCGCCGGTTCGGAGCAGCGCCCGCTGGCCAGCGCGGCGAAATCGAGCGGGTTGTCGAGGTCGGGCTCCGGCACCGCCGCCAGCAGGGCCACGGTGTAGGGATGCTGCGGGCTGGCGAAGAGCTGCTCGGTCGAGGCCAGCTCGACCATCCGGCCGGCGCACATGACGCCGATCCGCTGGGCGATGTATTTCACGACGGCGAGGTTGTGCGAGATGAACAGGTAGGTGATGCCCAGCGCCTGCTGCAGGTCCTTGAGCAGGTTGAGAATTTGCGCCTGGACCGAGACGTCGAGCGCCGAGACCGGCTCGTCGCAGATCAACAGCTCGGGCTCGAGCGCCAGCGCCCTGGCGATGCCGATGCGCTGACGCTGGCCGCCCGAGAAGCTGTGCGGGTAGCGGCGCATGTGCCGAACGTCCAGCCCCACCGCCCGCAGCAGCCGCTTGACCCGTTCGGTCCGCTCGGCGTCGTCGCCGAGCCCGTGGATGACCAAGGGTTCGGCGACGATGTCGGCCACGGTCATGCGCGGGTCGAGCGAGCCGAACGGATCCTGGAACATGTACTGGATGTGCCGGCGGAACGCCTGCAGCTCGACCTCGTCCAGGGCCAGCACGTCGACCGGGCCGTCGGCCCCCTGGAAGGTGATCCGCCCGCTGTCCGGCAGGACCGCGCGCATGATCATCTTGCTGACCGTGCTCTTGCCCGAGCCGCTTTCGCCGACGATGGCCATGGTCTCGCCGCGGGTGACCGCAAAGCCGACATCGTCGACGGCGATGATCTGCCGCCCCGGGCCACCGAACCAGCCCGAGCGGCGGGTGAGGAACACCTTGCGCAGCCCCTCGACCTCCAAAATGGTGGCCGTGTCGCCACGGCGGACCGGGGGCGTACCGTTGCGGTCGAGGGTCAGGTCGGTGTCGACCTTGACCTCCCGGATCGAGGCCAGACGCTGGCCGGCGTGGGTGTGCAGCCGGGGCACCGCGTTGAGCAGCGCCCGCAGGTAAGGGTGCTCCGCCCGGTTCAGGAGCTGCTCGCAGGAGCCGCGCTCCATCACCCGGCCGCGGTAGAGCACGACGATCTCGTCGGCGATGTTGGCGACGACGCCGAGATCGTGGCTGATGAACAGGATCGACATGCCGAACTCGGCCTGCAGATCCTTCATCAGCTTGAGGATCTGCGCCTGGATGGTGACGTCGAGGGCCGTGGTCGGCTCGTCCGCGATCAGCATGGCCGGCCGGCAGATCAGCGCCATGGCGATCATCGCCCGCTGCCGCAGACCGCCGGAAAGCTCGAACGGGTAGGCGCGGAGCGCGTGCTTCGGGTCGGGGAAGCCGACCCGGCGCAGCATCTCCTCCGTCCGGGCCAAGGACTGCTCCCGATCGACGCGATGGTGCAGCTCCAGCGCCTCGCTGATCTGGTTGCCGATCGTGTGCAGCGGCGACAGCGAGCTCATCGGCTCCTGGAAGATGATCGAGATGCGGCCGCCGCGAATGTCGCGCCGCACTTGGCTGTCCTGCGACAGGGCGGCGAGGTCGAGGATCTGCCCGGGCTGCTTGGGATCGTTGAAGAAGATCGAGCCGCCGGTGATCTTGGCGTTGGCGGGCAGGATGCCGAGGATCGCCTGCGAGATCACCGTCTTGCCGGAACCGCTCTCGCCGACGACGGCGACGGTCCGATTTGGCGGAACGTCGAACGAGACTCCGGCCACGGCCTCGATCTGCCCTTCGTCGGCAGCGAAGGTCACGCGCAGATCGCGGATCGCCAGCAGCGGCTCCGACATTAGCCCTCTCCGAACAACGTCCCGGCCTGCGCCCACCTCACCCGGGGGTGATCTAGCATCAGCGCGAGAACATGGTCGAGGGTGGCGAAGGCCGCGGTGTCCATCACCAGGTGATGGCTGAGCAAGCCGATCGGCTCGCCGGTACCGGCGGCGATCGACCGCACGAGCCGTTCCAGCACTTCGTCTCCCCGAAGCGCCCTCCCACCGTCGCGCCAAGCGACCAGATCGACATGCGTGTTGACCTGGATCAGGCCGGGCACCGGGGCGACGACCCGTCGCGTTCCGTAGGCCGACAGGCCATGGAAGCCGAGGCCCGGCAGCGACGGCACGAGCCCCGCGGCGATGCGGTTCCAGGGCGGGACCAGGGCGCGCACGAAGCGCCGGCCGAAGCTGTCGGCGAGCCGCTGCAGCCCCTGCCGCAGGTCCCTTTGCAGCGCCTGCGGGTCGGCCGAGCCGCCGAGCTCGATCTTCTTGGCGGGCGGCACCGCATGATCGCGGTGGGCGATGCCGTGCTGGACGACGGTGGCCTGCGGTGACGCGATGATCCGCGCGCGACAGGGCTCGGCCAGCCAGTCCGGCACCACGGCCAGGGTCACCGGCACCGCATGGCGCGCCGCGAGCGCCAGCAACCTCTCCAGCCGTGGATGGTCGCGCCCGGCATCGTCGTCGCGCCACCACAGCGTGACCGGCACGGCCGCCGCATCGAGAGCGGCATGGAGGCACGCCTCAGGCGACATCGGTACGGGCCCGCAGGCAGGCCTCGATGATGTCGGCCGAGCGCACGGCACCGTCGAAGGCGAACAGATCCGCCGCCGGCCGCGGTCGCGCCGCAATCCGGTCGATTGCCGCGGCCAGTTCCTCCCCGCTCAGCCCCTGTTCGGCCACCCGCTCGGCCAAGCCCAGCACCTGCAGCCGGCGGGCGCGCTGCTCCTGCTCGTCCTCGCTGCCGGCGGCGAACGGCACCAGCACCATCCGTGCCGCTGCCGCCAGCCCCTCGACCACGCTGTTGTAGCCGGCCTGCGACACCGAAACCTCGCATCGGCCCATCAGGCTCGCCAAATCGGGCCGGTAGCGCACGAGCGTGCAGCCGGCAGGAAGCTCGGCCTGCACGGCGTCCAGCCGGTCGGCCGGCAGGTTCTGCCCACCCACGAGCAGCCAGGGTGCGGCGGCGAACCGCGACCGCGGGCGCGCCGCGCAGGCAGCACGCAGCAGGCGCTCGCCGACGGCGCCGCCGCCGGCGCTGACCAGCACGGCGGGCGGCGCCTCGCCAGATGACGGCGGCAGGTCCGTGCCGCGATGGATGAAACCGGTGTGGACCACCCGGTCTCCGAGCACGGCCACGGCCGGAAACGAGGCGGCAAACGGCAGCAGGCGGTCGTCGCCGTGCACGAGCACGCGGTCGTAGTAGGCGCGACAGGTCTCGACCATCCAGTCGTAGCGGCTCGGATCCTTTTTGCTCACCAGCACGTCGCGCACGCTCGTCACCACCACGGGCCGCGGCCGCAGCGCCAGGCCTGCGTCGAGCAGTGCCCGAACTTCGGCGCGGAATGCCCGACGCCCGAACGGGAACATCTCGGTCACGATCACCTGCGGGCGGATGTCGGCAACCAGTTCGAGCAGCGCTTGCTGCCGCGCGTTCCACGTGGCCGGGGTGACCGGCGCTCCCCTGGCATCCACGAGGCCGCTGAAGGTGACGTCGCGCGCAACGACGGGCGGGAGCTGCACCAGCGTCACCCCATCCGTGGCGGGCCAGGGGCCGGCCAGGCCGCCGTTCGCCAAGGTGACCGTGGCGCCGCGCGCGGCCATGGCCTCGGCCAGCAGCAGGGCACGCCGCAGATGGCCGGAGCCGAGCAGGCTCTGGACCCAGAGCAGGCAGCGCCAGCCGCTCACGGGCCGGTCTCGCGCAAGGGCACGCTGGCGACGAAGGTCGGCATGCCCGTCGCGGACAGCTCGTAGATCAGCGCCCGCTCGGGGTCGTAGCGCACCGGCGGCTTGCCGCGCATGTCCCAGCCCAGGGCCAGGATGAGCGAGGCGCGCAGCACACCCTTGTGGGTGACGACGAGCTGGTCGCTGGCCAGCTCGGCCAAGTCCCGAAGGCAGGCCGCGAGGCGCTGGGACACCAAGCGCGGGCTCTCGCCTCCCGGCGGCTGGAAGTCGACCCCCAATGCCTCGAGATCGTCCATGGCCTGCCCGTGCTCGTCGCGCAGGCTGGCCAGGGTGCGCCCCTCGAAGCTGCCCCAGCGCATCTCCGCCAGCCGCGGATCGGTCCGCGGCTGCGCGAAGCCGAGCAGTCGCGCGGTCTCGCGCGCACGTGCGAGCGGGCTGGTGACGCAGCCGACCGTCGTGAACTCGGCCGGCAGCCGCCACGTTGCGGCCTGGGCCCGGCCTTTCGGGCTGAGCGCGACGTCGGTGTGCCCCTGAATGCGGCCGTCCTCGTTCCAGCTCGTGCTGGCGTGACGGATCAGGCAGATGCGCACGGCTGCTCCCCGTTCGACGATGCCGGCATCAGCTCGGCCAGGACATGCGCCAGTCTGGCCCGCGCGACGTCCTCGCCGTGCCACGTGCGGACACGGACCTGCGCCGTAGTGCCCAAGGCCCGGCGCCGGTCCGGATCGAGCAGCAGCGTGCGGATGGCGGCAGCCAGCGCCGAGGGCGCGCGCGGCTCGACCAGGAGGCCGGTCTCGCCCGCCACCACGATGTCGGCGACGCCACCTTCGTTCCCGGCCACCACCGGCACCCCGGCTGCCTGCGCTTCCAGAAGCGCCATGCCGTACGCTTCGCGGCACGCCGGCCAGACATAGAGATCGGCGGCGGCATAGATCTCGGGCAGGTCGGCGGCGGTCCGCATGCCGATGCGGCGAACGCGCTCGCCCAGGCTCGCGAACGCGGCTGCGACCTCGTCCCGCGCCTCGCCGTCGCCGACAAGGAGAAGCTGCCAGCCCAGGTCGGTCACGTCGGCGAGGGCCCGAGCCAACAGCCGGTAGGACTCCAGCTTCACGTCGGCGCGCATCATGGCGACGGCCAGCAGCCATGGGCATTCCAGGTCGAGACCATGGGCGCCAGCCAGCTTCCGCCGTTCGACGGCACGGCGAGCGCTCGCCGCGACATAGGGCTGTGGCGCGATGAAAGGCGGGAACAGGTGCAGGCGGCTCTGGTCCACGATCGCGGTGGCGAGACCGGGCACGTCGGTCGCGGTCATGGCCAGCACGGCGTCGGCCTGGCCGATGGCCCTACGGCTGGCGGCGTGACCGGCGGCCCAAAGGCCCGCCGCCTGCTTGCCGGCGATCGAGCCCTCGGCGACGACATAGGGAATGCCGAGGATGCGGCCAACCACCGGGCCGAGCCAGTCGGGCGCCTTGTGGTAGAGGTGGTAGGTGAACCACAATCGCGGCCGCTGCGCCGGCGGCCGCCGCAGGTAGCGGCGGATCAGCGCCTCGGCCAGCCGTCCGCCCAGTGCTGCCAAGCGCTGCTGGCGGATCGGATCACCTTCCCGGTCGTAGCTGCGGAAGCGGCAGGCGAGCTCGACCTCGTGGCCGAGGCTGGCCAGCAGGCCGGCGAAGGCCCTGGCCATGCGCCGGTCGCCCGACGGGACAGGGTGGTCGGGTGCCTTCAGCGGCGCATAGAACGCGACCCGCATCAGGCGGCCTCGTCGCGTGCGCCGGCGACCAGCCCGAACCGCCGGGCCAGGCGCACGATACCTCGCTCGAACGCAAACCGCTCGAGGATGCGCTTGCGGGCCTGCCGCCCCATTGCCAGACGCCTTGCAGGATCGCCGATCAGCTCGCCGATGGCACGGCTCAACGCGGCAGGATTCTCCGGCGGCACGAGCAGGCCCGTGCCGTCCGGCACGACGACCTCGCCGATGGCGCCGACCGCGCACGCCACCACGGGCAGTTCCTGCGACATCGCCTCCATGATCACGTTGGGCAGCCCGTCCCGGTCGCCGTCGTCCGCGACACGGGCGGCAAGACAGAACAGGTCGGCCCGGCGCAGCGCCGCCACCACCTCGTCCTGCGTGCCGGCGCCGCGCCAGCCGATCCGCGCCTCGATGCCAAGCTGCCGTGCTTTGGCCTTGAGCGCACCGGCGAGCGGACCGCCACCGACATGCTCCAGGCGCCAGTGCAGCGACGGCGGCAGCAGGGCCAGCGCCGCGAGCAGCACGTCGAGGCCCTTCTTCTCGACGGCCCGGGCGACGCAAACGATGTGGACCGGATGGTCCGGGTCACTGCCGTCGCCGCCGGTGGCGCGCGGCACGGCCGGGAAGCGCTCGGCATCGAGGCCGTGGTAGATCAGCTCGAGATCGGCTTCGGGGGCCAGGCCGCGCAGATGGTCGAGGTTCATCCGGCTGCAGGTGACCAGCCACCGTGCGGCCGCGATCTTCTCGCGCTTCTCCCAGGCCGGGATGGTCCAGACGTCCTTGGCATGGGCCGAGATGCTCATCGGCAGGTCGCGTAAGAGCGCCGTGTAGCGTGCCACCGAGGCCGGGGTGTGCAGATAGTGCACGTGCAGCCAGTCGACGTCGGCCGGGAGCTCGGCGGCCAGCACCCAGGCCTGACCGAGACGACGGCCGCGGTTGGCGGTGCAGTCGCGTCGCAGATCGCCGAGCCAGACCCGCAAGAGCCGCCAGAACCGGCGCCGCAGCACGAGCCGGGCCATGGCCGACAGCACTCGCCCCGGCTCCTGGTAGAGATATTCGGGCAGATAGCGCACCGGCGCCCGGATCGCCCGGTTCAGGGCGTGCACGCGGGTGTCGGTCGGATGGCGCAGCGAGACGATCTCCAGCGGCAGCCCGAGCCGCTCCAGCGCCAGGATCTCCTGGGCGATGAACGTCTCCGACAGGCGTGGGTAGCCCTTGACCAGGATCGCGACACGGTTGGGCAAGGGTGCGCCTTAGGCGTAGCGGCTGCGGCGCAGCTCGTGCACGGCGCCGCGCGGCTCGAGCCAGGGACCGATCAGCTGGCTGACTTGGCTCAGCCCCTCGAGCATCGGCGCACGCAGGCTCGCGGCCGGCACCGGCATCCTCGGCAGTGCGCGCAAGGCCTTGGCCATCCGTTCCGGCGCGCGCTTGCCGTCGTTCGCGAGCATGCGCACGAGCCCGAGCTTCTGTGCGCGCTCCGCACGCAGATACTGCTCCAGCCGCGGCGTGGTGCGCGGCACCAGCAGTGCCGGCTTGCCGAACGACAGAATCTCGCAGAACGTGTTGTAGCCGCCCATGGCCACCACGGCGCGGGCCCGTTCGAAGAACGGCTCGACGCGGGCCTCGAACGTGATCGCCTGCAGGCGGGGATCGCGCTCGACGCGCTCCTGGAACGTCGCCCGCTGCTCGGCCGGCATGAACGGCCCCATCAGCAGCAGCGCGTGATGCGGCAGACCCGGATCGTGCTCGTAGGCGCTGAGCACCCAGTCGACCAGCTCGGCCCCGTCGCCGCCGCCGCCGGGCGTCACCAGTATGAAGTCCTCGGTGGGCACACGGTGCCCGTCCATCGAATCGACGTGCTCGGGCATGGTCCGCTCGAGATAGCCGGTGAAGCGGACCTTGTCCGCCACCGTGGTCATGCCCGGGATCTCGCGCAACGGGTCGAAGATCTCCGGCAGGCCGTAGACCCAGATCTCGTCGTAGAGCGTCTGCAGGGCCGGGAAGACCATCTTGCGCTGCCATTCGTCGACGAGGCTCGCCGGCTCGTCCATCACGTCGCGCAGGCCCAGGATGCACCGCGTGCCGCGGCCCTTGAGCATCTCCAGGGTCGAGCGGACCTCGCCGCGCAGGCCGAGCGGCTCCTTGTCGACCAAGAACACGTCCGGCTCGAACACCTCGGCGGTGTGATGGATGATCGAGCGGCGCATCTCCAGCGTCTTGTCGATGTCGAGATGCAGGTTGAGCGCGGTGTACTCGCCGTTGCGCAGCTTGATGACGCCGGGGACACGGACGAAGTCGACCCGGGAGCGGAAATCGAAGCTGCCGATGATCGGCGACCCCGACAGGATCAGGACCGACAGGTGCTTGAAGCGTTGCACCAAGTGATGCGCGATGGTCCGGCAGCGGCGCAGATGGCCCAGCCCGAAACTGTCGTGGCTGTAGATCAACAACCGGCTGCCGTGATCCATCCAGGTGCGACCCCGATTGAAGCGCGCCGCACTATGGCAGACGGCCCGAACGCCGCGAAGGGAAAACTGCGACGCACCCGGCGACCAGGAGAGAATTCCTTCCCCTTTATAGGAATTTATACTATACAGTCCGTCATGCGCGGCTACGTGCAGACAATTGTCATAGACGATAGGAGCCGGACATGGCGGTGCTGTTTCCTCTCGATGACGATGGCCATCCCATCCCTGTCCTCGGCTTCGACTATCGCGGCACGCAGAAGCTGGCGGTGGGTGCCGCATCGGTGCGCAACGCCGTGCCGATCCCGTCCGACGTGCAGATCCTCAGCCTGATCTCGACCGGGCAATGCCGGTTCGAGGTCGGCGACCATAGCGTCACCGCCGACCCGGCGGCGAGTCCGGTGCTGTTCCCGGGGCAGTATCTCGACGTGCCGCTGCGCCGCGGCGAACGCTACGTCGCGTTCGTGGCCGACGGCGACCCCTGCGACGCCTACATCGTCGGGCGGGTGTGAGATGCGGTTGCGCCTGCGCCTGACCAACGACGCCTTGCGCCTCACCGGCGCGCCCGCGCGCCGGCTCGTGCTCCAGCCGGTGCTGGTGACCGACACCGGCGATCCCCTCGTCACCGAACGGGGCGAGCGTCTGCTGGCAGGGCCGAATCCATGACCAACAAGCAGATCCACGAGCTGCCGGCGACGGCGGACCTGGCCCCGGACGACCAGGTGCTGGTCTCACAGGCGGGAACGAACGCCACGCGGCGGGCGAGCCTGGGCGGCCTGCCGTTCCAGCCGGCGCTGCCGGGCGCCAGCCGCCGCACCATCGCCGGCAAGCTCGGCGAGCTGGTCTCGGTCAAGGACTTCGGCGCCGTCGGCGATGGCGCCGCCGACGACAGCGCCGCCTTCCAGGCGGCGCTCGACCAGCACGCCGCCATCCACGTTCCGGCGGGCAGCTACCGGCTGGACAGCGAGATCCAGATCAAGCCGCGCCGACGGCTGTTCGGGGCCGGCCGCGACGCCACGGTGATCGATGCCCGCGGCCCGCGCGCGTTCACCTTCAACCGCAATGCCGGCCCGTTCCAGGTCGACCTGCAGGCCAGCACGGACTGGAACCGCTCGACGCTGAGCGCGATGACCATCCGCATGAGCAAGGGCGGGGTGCGCGCGCACGGGCACGAGTTCCGCGCCACCAACCTCCTGTTCGTGGGCGGGGCGGCACCGGCGGGTCAGGCCGATCCCGACGGTTGGTGCCTCGATCTGGTCGATGCCAACGAATCGGTCTTGCGCGAGATCCAGGCCGGCTACGGTGGCGGCGCCGCGCATCGGCTGCTCGCCAACGGCATCCGCCTGGGCTCGGTGACCCCGTCGGTCAACTATGGCGACGCGCTGATCCAGGAAGTATCGGTCAAGCTGGGCGCGGCCAACACCGTGGCCGTGCTGCTCAAGGGCGGCGGCAGCGGCCTCGTCAACAACGTGCTGCTGAGCCGGATCCAGGTCAACGCGCCACAGGGCGGCACCGGGATCACGCCGCTCGCCGGCACCAACGGCATCAAGCTGTGGAATGCCGCCCGTGTCGTCTGCCTCCTGTGCGACGTCGAGGTCGTCGACGTGGCGTTCGAGGAGTACAGCGAGAGCCTGGGCGGCACCGCCGGGGCCTGCTCGAACAACAGCTATATCGGCTGCTTCGTGCACTACCCGGGAACGGCCGCCTACCGCGACAGCAACGGGCAGTTCAGCCGCTCGGTGATCCGCACCAGCTTCGTCGGCTGCGACAATCTCGGGCCGTTGCCGGTCGGCAACGTCGCCGGCGACGGCGGCCGGACCCAGGACGGCGACGTGCTCGCACAAGGCTTCTGGGTCTGCGACCAGTACCGCCAGCCGTCGATCCAGCTGCGCTCGCGCGACAAGGACGTGCTGCTGATCACCGGCGACCACAAAGGAGCGGTTCAGGCCAACGCCGACGGTCACCCGAGCCAGGCCACCCCCTACCATGGCCTGCTGATCGAGCAGACCAGCCGGCAGAGCACCAAGCTCACCCGGCCGATCGCCAACGGCGCCCTCGACCCCGATGACAACCTGACCCCGCTCGTCGACGTCCGGCTCGAGCTCGGCAACGGCGAGGGCGACGCGCGCGGCGAACTCGCCCGGGTCCAGGTCAACGATCCGCTCTACCTGCGCCCGCGCACGACCGAGCCCGCCCGTCCGATCGACGGCCTGGTCTGGTACGCGACCAGCGCAGCGGGCGTGCCGGCCACCGGCGAGTACTGGCTGGGCAGCGGTCTCTACGCCCGGATCAACAGCGGCGACGCGGTGCCGGTGGCGGTCTCCCGCGGTGCGGTGCCGGAGCGCGAGCGCAACCTCGCGCTCACCGTCTCGGCGGCCGACTTCGGCAAGATCCACCGCATCAACAATGGCGGCGAGGTCGTCGTCACCGTGCCGTCCGGGCTGGTCCCCGCCGGTCAGGGTGCGCGGCGGCTGTGGGTGATCCGCCAAGGCACGGGCGCGGTGCGCTTCGCGGCCGCGGGCGAGGCCGTGCTGCGTTCACCCGGCGGCCGCGTGACCATCGCCAAGCAGTACCAGATGGTCGAGGTCGTGGTGACGGCCGCCAACGACGTCTACCTGCTGGGCATCTACCCCGACGCCGATCTCAGCCCGACCTGGGCCCGGCGCCAGCGCGAGCGCAACAGCAGCTACACGGTGACCACGGCGCATCTGGGCGAGCTGCACCGCTGCAACCACGGCAGCACCGCCATCACCGTCACCGTGCCCTACGGCCTGTGGCCGGCCGAGACCGGCGAGGACGTGGTCGAGCTGTCGCTCTGCCGCGTCGGCAACGCGCAGGTGTTCGTCCGCGCCGACGCCGGCACCTCGGGCACGGCGCCGATGCAGTTCCGCCTGTCGACCACGACCGCTGGCGTCACCCAGTACAACCGCGGCGACGGGCAGATGCACAATCAATACGAGCTGAACCCGTGGGAGACGCGCCGCCTGTTGATCCGCAAGACCGACGCCACGACCGGGGAGCTGTTCCTCGACGGCGTCCGCTGACTCACGACGACATCGGAGTGCATACGATGGAATTCTACCAGATCGGTAAGGAGATGGTGCTGATGGCGGCGTTGCGGGCGGTGATCACGCTGCTCACCTTCATCGGCGGCGGCCTCGAGCTGACCGAGGCCGAGCGGCGTGCCGTGCTCGGCCGGATCGAGGCGGCCCTGCTGCCAGCGACGCGCGGCGGGGCTTGAACGATTGATCCAGATCAATGCGCGGCCCGGGGCCCGGGGCAATATTCCAGCCACATTGTTCCTGCCGCGGCGTGAGCGTAGCCACCATCTGCGGCCCGTGGCAGCCCAATGTGCAGGCCCGTGATTCGGTCGGGGAATGTGCAGCCGAGTCAGGGGAGCGTCGCGCGGAGAGGAGGCCTGCCACCCCTCTCCGCGCTTTTTT
>JBDHTW010000053.1:0-29608 GCA_039808865.1 Geminicoccaceae bacterium | reverse complement strand
GCGGGCATGGCGCGATGCGGACACCGGACGGCGTGTCATGTGGGGCAACGAGCATGAACCGGCCCGTGCGCGGCGGCAGCGATCTGGTCATGAGAGCGAACGCGTGACCGAGGCCGTCGCGACGAGCCAGCTGTCGCAGGTGATCGCGCAGGCGACGGCGCCGTCCTTCCTGCTGGGTGCCGTCTCCGGCTTCGTCGCGATGCCGATCGGGCGGATGCGGTCGATCACGCCGTGGCCAGCGCGCTCGCCACGACCCTCCTCGTCATCCTCGCGTTCGTCAGCGCGCTGCTGCGGTTCCGCCACGAGCCGGGCGCCGCGATCATGTTCGTGGTGGCGCTCGGGCTCATGACGATGGCGCTGCTGACGCTGGCGCGCGAGGTGCGGATGGCGCGCACCGAATACGATCATCATAGTTGACGATTTCGGCATGGGGCGGGGGAAGCAATGAACGGTCTGCTTAGGTCCACACTGGGTGTGGCGATCATCGGCGTGGCCTGCTGGGCGAGCGGCCCGGCCGCGGCCCAGCAGGTGGTCGACGGCCCGCTCGGCGCACCCACGGCCACGATCACCATTCCCGGTGACCGGCTGCCGCCGCCGGCGGTGCCGTTCGGCGGGGAGATCAACCTCAACGCCCTGCAGTCCAAGCCGTTCTGGCCGCCGACGGTGGTGCCGCCCAAGGGCGCCCCGAACGTGCTGCTGATCATGACCGACGATACCGGCTTCGCCGCCGGCAGCACCTTCGGCGGCGTGATCCCGATGCCGACGCTCGACCGGCTCGCGAGCATGGGCCTGCGCTACACCAACATGAACTCGACGGCCTTGTGCTCGCCGAGCCGGGCCGCGCTGATCACCGGCCGCAACCATCATTCGATGGGCTTCGGCGTGGTCTCCGAGCAGGCCACGGGCTTTCCCGGCTACGACAGCTTCATGACCAAGGACAAGGCGACCGTTGCCGCGATCCTGCGCGGGCACGGCTATGCCACCTCCTGGTTCGGCAAGGACCACAACACGCCGAGCTTCCAGGCGAGCCAGGTCGGTCCCTTCGACCAGTGGCCGACGGGGATGGGTTTCGACTATTTCTACGGCTTCGTCGGCGGCGACACCAACCAGTGGCAGCCGAACCTGTTCCGCAACACGACCCAGATTTACCCGTTCCAGGATAACCCGAAGTGGAATCTCGTTACCGCGATGGCGGACGACGCGGTCCACTGGGTGGACCAGCTCAACCAGATCGCCCCGGACAAGCCGTTCTTCCTCTACTTCGTGCCCGGCGCGACCCACGCGCCGCACCATCCGACGCCCGAGTGGATCCAGAAGATCAGCGACCTGCACCTGTTCGACCAGGGCTGGGACAAGCTGCGCGAGACGATCTTCGCCAACCAGAAGAAGCTCGGCGTCATTCCCCAGGATGCGCAGCTCACATCCTGGCCGGACAAGCTGCTCAAGCACTGGGACCAGCTGACGCCGGAGGAGCAGAAGCTGTTCATTCGGCAGGCCGACGTCTACGCCGCCTACCTCGCCTACGCCGACCACGAGATCGGCCGCGTGATCCAGGCGGTCGCGGACGTGGGCAAGCTCGACAACACGCTGATCATCTACATCGTCGGCGACAATGGCAGCAGCGCGGAAGGCACGCTGCAGGGCACGCCCAGCGAGGTGGCCGCCCTCAACGGCGTCCAGGTTCCGGTCGAGGTCCAGCTCAAGGACTTCTACGACGCCTGGGGCAGCGACCAGACCTACCCGCACATGGCGGTGCCATGGAGCTGGGCGTTCGACACGCCCTTCTCGTGGACCAAGCAGATCGCCTCGCACTTCGGCGGCGTCCGGCAAGGCACGGTCATCGCCTGGCCCGGCGTGATCAAGGACAAGGGTGGCATCCGCAACCAGTTCCACCACTTCATCGACGTCGTGCCGACCATCCTGGACGCGGCCGGCATCCAGGCGCCCGACACGGTCGACGGCGTGAGCCAGGCGCCGATCGAAGGCGTGAGCATGGCCTACACCTTCGATCCGGCCAACGCGAACGCACCCTCGAACCATCACACCCAGTATTTCGAGATGATGGCCGACCGGGCGCTCTACCATGACGGCTGGATCGCCAGCACGAAGGTGATCCGCCCGCCGTGGGACGTCGTCGGCGCCGTCAACCCGGACCCGGCCAACCAGGTCGGCTGGGAGCTGTTCGACCTCACCAAGGACTGGACCCAGGCCAAGGACGTCGCCGCGGAGAATCCGGGCAAGCTGCGCGAGCTGCAGGATCTGTTCTGGATCGAGGCGTCCAAGTACCAGGTGCTGCCGCTCGATGCCTCGGTGGCGACCCGCATCGTCACGCCCAAGCCCAGCCTAGCCGCCGGCCGCAGCACCTTCACCTATTCGGGCGAGCTGACCGGCATCCCGGGTGGCGACGCCCCGAGCCTGCTCAACACCTCCTACACGGTCACCGCCGAGATCGAGGTGCCGGAAGGCGGCGCGGAAGGCATGCTCAACACGAACGGCGGCAGGTTCGGCGGCTACGGCTTCTACCTGCTCAAGGGCAAGCCGGTGTTCCTGTGGAACCTGCTCGGGCTGGAGCGGGTGCGCTGGGAGGGGCCGGACGCGCTTCAGCCGGGCAAGCACACGCTCGAGTTCGACTTCAGGTATGACGGTCTCGGCTTCGCCACGCTCGCCTTCAACAGCGTGAGCGGCATCGGCCGCAGCGGCACGGGCGTGCTCAAGATCGACGGCAAGGAAGTCGCGAGCAGGAAGATGGCACGGACGATCCCGATCATCCTCCAGTTCGACGAGACCTTCGACATCGGTGCCGACATGCAGACCGGTGTCGACGACCAGGACTATCACGTGCCATTCCGGTTCACCGGCAAGCTCGACAAGCTGACCATCCACCTCGATCGTCCGCAGCTCACCGCGGAGGACGAGAAGAAACTGATGCAGGCGATGCAGAACAAATCCACCAACGACTAGCCGTCGTTCGGGCCGGCGAGCCGAGCTACGTTCCGGACGGTATCTGGAAGCCGCCGGCCCATACGCCGGGTCGCAGGAGGTCTGGCCGGTGCGACGGCCAGTCGCGATCCTGCCTTGCAAAAGTCGATGACTCGACGGCAGCAGACATCGTCATTCACGTCTTTGTCGGTGCCAATCGGGTGTGGCCCGACTGATTGGGGGACCTCGATGCGAAAACCAGCCATAATCGCTCTGGCCTTTGCCGGCCTCGTCGGTTGCGCGGCCTACAAGAAGGAGACCGCGACGCTGACGACCTATCCGGGCATCGCTAGTCAGATCGAGCAGTACTACAACGCCAACGCGACGGAGGACGACTGGACCTGCAACGAAGTTCAGCTCGACACGATCGACAAGACCAAGGTGGCGCGGCAGACGCCAAACCAGGTCGTGATCGCCGTGACCTACTACTTCAACTCGTTCGACGAGAGCCTGAGCCACGGCGGCGCGCAGTGCCAGGGCTTCAACACCCGCTTCTTCACCTTCGACAAAGGGACCGGCAACCAGCTCAGCCTCGTGTCCATGACCGGACCGCAGCGGGGGCAGAACGGGTGATGTGGATGGGCAAGGGATGGAATCGCCGCGGCTTGGCCGCTGCGTCGCTGCTTCTGGCCTTTGCAGGCTGCAACCGCGAAGCGCCGCCGGCCTACGTGCCGGCTCCACCTCCAGCCGCGATGGAGGAGCCGGCCCCGCCAGCGCCGGCCAGCGGTGAGCAGCTCGGCATCGCGCGTGCCTGCGCCTCGGACATCGAGCGCTTCTGCGCCGGGGTGCCGCCCCAGCAGGGCATGATCAGACAATGCATGAAGGCGCACGTGACCGAGCTTTCGGCGGGCTGCTTCGATGCGGTGATGAGCGCGGTCGCGACCGAACAGGCACCCTAGCGGGGTCGGAGATCCTGCATCGCCGCCTCGCTTGAATCACCGCGGCGCGCGGGCGGCAATAGCTTCGGCTCCATGTGCAGCGGCGACCGGACCTCGAGCGCCTGCCCAACGGGCACAGGTGCTCGAGGTCCGGCGAGCCTCAAGGTGCCGGTACGACCTTGTAGTAGAGGCCGTTGGCACCGTAGGCGCCGGTGAGCCACATGCCACCGCAGTTGTAGTAGTTGCCCTGGCCCACGGCCTGGTATTGGCAGTTCGCCGGCAGCACGGTGTAGACGCCGGAGACCGGCACCGCGGCGGCGCCGGCCGCCACCCCGGCCGAATAGGCCGCGGCATTGTTGGCCTGGCTCGCCGCCGCCTCCGTGCTCGCGCCGATGGCCGCTCCGGTCGCGACCCCGAGCGCCCCGGCCGCCGCCACCGCGCCGCCGCTCCAGCCGCCGCAATTGTTGCAGCTGTTGCCGTAGTAATCGACGGTCGTCGGTGGATGGTAGGCACCGTAGTAGGAACCGCCATAGTAGTGCGGCGGATAGGCGGTGTAGGTGCCGTTCTCGCCATAGACCTGCGTCGGCTTGTCGTAGCCGCCGTAGGCCTGCGTGCCGTAACGGTTGGTCGCCTGCCACGAGCCGTCGCCGCCCGAGGCCGTGCCACCATGGGCCGCCTGCGCGTTCCAGGAACCGTCGCCCCCCGACGCCGTGCCGCCGGCTTCGCTCTTGGCGCTCCACGAGCCACCGCCGCCCGAGGCCGTGCCACCGGCCTCGCCCTTGGCGCTCCACGAGCCATCACCGCCCGAGGCCGTGCCGCCCCGCCAGTTGTCGGCGCTCCACGAGCCGCCACCACCCGACGCGCTACCACCGCGCGAGCCCTGGGCGTTCCAGGACCCGCCGCCGCCCGAGGCGGTGCCGCGCCAGTTCTGCGCGCTCCACGAGCCATCGTCGCCCGAGGCCGTGCCACCGTGCCAGCCCTCGGCATTCCAGCTGCCGCCGCCGCCGGATGCGGTGCCGAACGTGCCCGAGTGCATCCACGCATGCGCGGCGTCGACCGGCACGATCAGCGCGGCGGCCCCGAGCAGGCTCAACAGCACATGACGCATCGGACGCAACCTCCTGTTCGGACCATGTTGGCCCGCGCTATTTCGGTTCCTTCTCCGAAGCGACGGCGCCGAGCAGCGTGTCGAAGCACGGCGCCGACAGTTCGGTGATATGGGCCTTCATGCAGGCCTTGATCCGGCCCTCGCCGGGCGGCACGCCCGCGCACAGACGCTCGATGTCCGGCGCGCAGGCGCGCGCGATCGTGCGTGCATCCTGGGCCGATGCAGCCGTCGCCACCAGGCTGACGGCGGCGACGAGGACCAATGGCAAACCCTTCATGGTCGTCTCCTCGATCGTTCGGATTGGCGGGAATCTGATCACGGCGGGCCGTTGGCACCATGACCGCCCGGCAGCCCCGTGCACGGGCACCGGAACCAACTGCCACCATCGATGGCCCGAACCTCGTCCGTGCGATGGCAGGGCGGCGGGTGGCATCAGCCCGGCGGTGCGAACGGTATACGTTTGGCCTTCGCCGCGGCCTCCGAGGCGAAGCTGCCCGCGGGCAGCTTCGGATCGATCCGCCAGTCGGCGAACTCGGCCGTGTGCCGGTAGTTGCCGCGCTCGTTGAAGAAGGTCGCGCGGATCATCCGCGGCAGCTTGTCCTCGGCGCCGATCCAGATCTGGGCCTGGGTCGTGTCGTCGGCGATCACCACGATGTCCGTCTTGATGCCACCGACGACCTCCGACTGCCCCATCACGAAGGCGAGCTTGAGCCGGTTCGCGATGTCCCCCCACGGGTCGGCCACGATCACGTCGGTGAACGGGAAATAGATCGCGGCAAAATAGTAGGCGGCCTTGAGCATCGCGTCGATCGTCGGCGGCGCCTCGGCGATCGCCACGAGATCCGCGCTCGGCGTGTAGGCCATGACGGTCTTGCCGTCGTAGTAGAACTCCGACGCCGGACCGTCCGCGGGCGTGATCACGCGCAGCTTGTCCGGCCGCTCGAGTGTGACCTCCGACTTGACCGTGTAGGCCAACGGCTGGCCGGTGCGGGCCGGGCTTTCGTAGGTGGCGACGGACGTGAAGCTCAGCGTCTTCGCACTGGCGAGCTTGGCGCTCATCGCCTGCAGCAGCTCGACCGCCTTCGGCTCGAGCTCGGGCTGGTTCGGCAGGAACACGACCGGCGGTGCCGGCGGCAGCACGGCTGGCGGCCCCGGCTGCTGCGCCGTCGCCACGGTGCCCGTCAGGACACCGAGTGCCACGACCAGGCCCGCACCTAAGGATGGTTGCACGCTTCTTCCTCGCAAGTGCATGATCGCGCCTAGGACGGCTCCTTCTCCGAGGTCACGGCCGAAAGCAGCGTGTCGAAGCATGGCGCCGACAGCTCCATGACGTGCGCCTTCATGCAGGCCTTGATCCGCCCCTCGCCCGGCGGCACCCCGGCGCAAAGGCGCTCGATGTCGCCGGCGCAGGCACGGGCGATCGTCCGCGCATCCTGCGCCGAGGCTGCCGTCGCTGCGCAAACCGTCCCCCCGACCAGCAGCCAAACGGCCAACGTCCGTACCATCGTCCCATCCTCTCCGGGCGCGCCCGCATCGAATCCCGGGCGCAGATTGCGCGTCGGCCATTCCCCGGTCAAGCCCGATGCGCGCGATGCGGCAAATGCTCGAGCCGCCTTCATAGTATGGCAACCCGTATTTCCATGTTCCTGCAGTTTTCCGATAGTGGCGTTTGGTAGAACTTCCCGGCGGATCGTGACGCCGCAACTGCAAAGCTCACCTGCCCTCTTTTTCGCTCGCATGTGCTGGTGTAGTAGATCGCGCTGCCGTCGCTGGGCAGAACGGGAGCGGGGAATGATCGGTTGGCGAATTGGCATAAGGGGCTTGGCGACGGCAGCCACTCTCTTGCCTGCAGCCGGCCATGCGGCGGGGCTGATGCTCACCGAGATGGGGACGCCCGATCTCGGCACGGCGTCCGCCGGCCGGGCCGCCATGGCCAAGGACGCTGCCACGGTGTTCGGCAACCCGGCGGGGATGACCGAACTCGATCGCTCGCAGGTCCTGGTCGGTCTGCAGGCGACCTACGGCAAGGTCGAGTTCGACCAGAACAACGACACCACGGTGCCCGGCGGGAACGGCGGCAACGCCTCGGGCTTGATACCCGGTGGCGGTGCGTACGGCGTGCACGTCGTCAGCGACAGGTTCCGCCTCGGGCTGTGGCACGGCTCCTATTTCGCCGGTGACCTGAAATACGACTCCGACTGGTCGGGCCGCTACTACGTCACCAAGGACCAGCTCATCACCTTGGGCGCCGGCGTGAACGCGGCCTACAAGATCAACGACTGGCTTTCGGTGGGTGGCGGGCCCTTCGCCCTCTACGGCGATCTCGACATGGCCGGCAAGATCAACAACGTCGAACCGCGGGCCGGCGACGGCGACTACCATGTCAGTGACACCGAGGTCGGCTTCGGCGGCATGGCCGGCATCATGCTCCGGCCATTCGCGGGGACGCGGTTCGGGCTGAGCTACATCTCGCCGGTCAAGCTGGACTTCAAGGACGTGCTGGCCACGAGCAATCTCGGGCCGGGGATGGCGGCCATCGTCAACCGCCTGCAGGCGTCACAGCACAAGCTCGACCTGGGCTTGACCATTCCGCAGCAGATCATGTTCAGCGGCTATCACCAGCTCACGCCGAACCTCGCCGTCATGGGCAACCTAGTGTGGCAGGACTGGAGCGAGTTCGGCAAGGTCGATGTCGGGATCAACGGCCCGACCGACAACAGCGCCACCACCAACCTGAACTACGACGACACTTGGGGCGTCGCCCTGGGCATGCAGTATCAAGTAGCGCCAGGTTGGCTGTGGTCGCTGGGCGGCGGTGTCAGCACCTCGCCGATGAGCAAGAGCGAACGCACCCCGACGCTACCGCTGGACGCGCAGTACCGCATCGCCACCGGTATCCAGCACGATCTCACCGAAAACGTCACCATCGGCGTGGCCTACGAATTCCTCTACGGCGGCAACGCCGACGTCGACGTCGAGCGCGGGCCGCTCTCCGGCCGCCTCGCGGGCGACTACAGCTCCTATTACTTCAGCTTCGTGAACGCCACGCTGGTCTGGCGTTTCTGAGACAAAGGGGGAACGATATGCGCTTCAAGGCACCCATGCTGGCGATGGCCTGCATCACCGCCCTCGCCGGCTGCACGCAGGGCTCGAGTCAGATCGACACCGCCGCGATGCTGCCGCGGCCGCAGGTGATCGTGGTGCAGGACTTCGCGGTCAGCCCGGGCGAGGTTCAGCTCGATCCCGGCCTGAGCGACACGATCCGTGAGATGGTCGACAGCCATTCCGGCCCGGCCCCCGGCACGCAGACCTACAAGGTCGGGCGGCAGGTGGCGAACGCCCTGGCCGACAAGCTGGTGGCGGAAATCCGCGACCTGGGCTTCTCGGCGCAGCGTGGCAATGCGCTGCCGCCGGGCTACACCACCGGCCTGCTCGTCACCGGTCAGTTCGTCTCGATCGACCAGGGCAATCGTGCGGAGCGGGTGGCGATCGGCCTGGGCGCCGGTCGCAGCGACGTGCGCGTCCGCGCGCAGGTGTTCGAGGTCGGACCGAGCGGGAGCAAGCTGGCCGACCAGATCGAGGTCGACGCCAAGAGCGGCCTGCAGCCCGGCATGGCCGAGACGATGGGCGTCGGCGCGCTGACCGGCCATTTGGTGACGGCGACGCTGGTCAGCGGCGGCTTGCAGGTTGCCGACGAATCGCTCGGTGCTTCGGTGGTGGCCGACGCCGACCGCGCGTCCAAGGGCATCACCAAGCAGCTGACCGCGTTCTTCGCCGAGCAGGGCTGGACCCGCTAGCGACGGGCAGGGCCGTCGTCGACGGCCAAGAGCGTCTGGCCGAACGCTCGCTCGGATCGGCATCGGGTCGAGTGGCGGCCGGCATCGTTCCGGCTGCCCTCGACCCGCGGCACGGCGCCGGGATCGGGCAGCCGGCCGCGAAAATGCAGGACGCCGCCGGGCAAGCCTGCCCGGCGGCGCTCCATAAGTATGTCGGTTTAGTGTCGGAAGATCAGGGGCCCCGGCCGTTTCGATCTGTCGTGTTCATCGGCCTCCCGACGCGGCATGCCCCACCGACCGCCGTTCCCCGTGCTTACACCGCGCTGCCACCCTCGCCCGGCCGCCGAATGGCCGACGTGGCCGGGTAGACGGCGCCGCCGCGCCCGCCGAACCACGCCGCGATGGCGCCGAGGACCAGGGCGAAGAAACCGAACAGCGCACCGCGCGAGGCGACCTTCGCGGCGGCGTCGGCCGCGGCCGTCGCCTGCTGCTTCGCCTGGTCGACCGCCTGACGGTACTGCTGCTCGTACGCGGCGACCTGATCGCGCGCCTGCTCGATCGGGATGTTCTGCGCCTTGGCCAGCGCGTCGGCGGCACGCTCGCGGGCCTGCTGCGCCTGCGCCTGATCACCGGTCAGGGCGGCACGCACGGCCGTCGTCGCCGCGTCGCGCAGGGCTGCAGGATCATTGCCGCCCGAGACGCTGCGCACCTGATTCTCGATCGCCGCCATCGGGTCGGCCATCTGCGTCACCGCCGGTGCCGCCGCGCCGGCGGTCGTCGCCGCCGTGCGGCCGAGACCGGAGATCGTGCTGCTGACCGTGCTGTAGACGCCGCCGAGCACCCCACCCACCGCGGAGGTCAGCAGGTAGAAGATGATCAGGGTCGCGAAGGCCCAGGAGGTCAGGCCATGCCATGCCGCGGTCGTGGCCTTCGGACGCCCGGACAGGCGACCAGCCGCATAGCCGCCGATGAGCGAGGCGATGATGCCGGACAAGGTCCACCAGATGCCGGCGCCGATCGAGAACGTCGACATGGCGGGGTTGTCGGCCGTACCCGGGTCGAGGGTGGCGATCCCGATGCCGAGGCCAAGCATGTTGAGCAGAATCTGCACGACCAGCGCCACGACGACGCCAGCGAACACCGCACCCCAGGCGATCTCGTTCAGCAGGATCGTGCGCTGGTCCTCGGCCGGCGTGGCAGCGCGCAGCGGCGGCGCGGCAGAGGTATCGAACGTCGTGGCCATCGGCTATCCTCGATATTGCAGTTGTGGCTGTCCCGCTTCAATCGAGATTTCAAGCCATGGTTCCAGGGTGACTCGAACGGCCGATGAACCCCGGCTGTGCTATGTGTCGACGACAATAAAACCACCGAATTTGGATCACCATCACGTCATCGCTACACGTGATCGACGTGACGAATAGCTGCTGTCACCGCCACGCAGCCAAGATGGCATCGGTCGGCGCCGCCTCGATCTGCAGGCCGAACCGCTCGTGGAACAGCTTGTGCAGCACATCGTGGGTTTCATCGGCCGAGTTGCACAGCGCGTCGGATGCGATCACGACACGAAAGCCATGATCGACGGCGTCCAGCGCCGCGGCGAGCACGCGGACGTCGGTCTCCGTGCCCGATACGACGAGGCCGTCGAGGCCCCGCTCATGCAGCGCGGCGGCGAGACGGCCGCCGTGGAACGGCGAATGGACCTGCTGGTCGAAGACCGTGGCCGGCGGAACGAGTTCGCGCAGTTCGGGGACGAGGTCGAGCAGGCGCGGATCGATCTCGTCGCGGGTCAGCGCATGCCAGCGCTCGAAATAGGCCCGCCACGTGCCGGACGCCTCACTCGGCCGTCGCAGCGGGATGAACCGGGTGAAGATGTTGGCCGCTGGCCGAAAGCGGGCGAGCCTGGCCACGACCGGCCGCACCTGGTCCATCCACGGCGCACGCCAGGGCGTGTCCTGCGCGAACAGGTTCTGCATGTCGATGCACAGGTACGCGGTCGAAGCCGGCAGCGGCCCACGCAGATCCCCGCTCATCGTGCGGCGGGCCAACTTCCTCGGCCCCATGCCGCCAGCCACGTCGTCAGGCCTCGGGCACCTCCCGGTCCAGCTCCGCGAGCCAGATGCGCGCGTTGCCGTCCGACGGCGCGCGCCAGTCGCCGCGCGGCGAGAGCGAGCCGCCGGCCGTCACCTTGGGTCCGTTGGGCAAGGCCGAGCGCTTGAACTGGGCGAAGCCGAAGAAGCGCTGGAGGAACAGCCGCAGCCAGGACTTGATCTCGGCCAGGGAATAGGCATGCCGCCGCTCGTCCGGAAAGCCCGGCGGCCATTCGCCCGCGGCCGCGTCCTGCCACGCGTGCAGGGCGAGGAACGCGATCTTCGACGGCCGGAAACCGTAGCGGAGCACGTAGAACAGGTTGAAGTCCTGCAGCGCGTAGGGACCGATCCTGGCCTCGGTGCTCTGGATCTGCCCCGAGTCGTCGGCGGGCACCAGCTCGGGCGAGATCTCGGTGGCGAGGATCGCCGTCAGCGTGTCCAGGACGGGCTGCTCGAACTGGCGCGAGGCGATGACCCAGCGGATCAGATGCTGGATCAGCGTCTTCGGCACCCCGGCATTGACGTTGTAGTGCGACATCTGATCGCCGACACCATAGGTGCACCAGCCCAGGGCCAGCTCGGACAGATCGCCGGTGCCGAGCACGAAGCCACGATGGTGGTTGGCCAGGCGGAACAGGTAGTCCGTGCGCAGCCCTGCCTGAACGTTCTCGAAGGTGACGTCGTAGACCGGCTCGCCACGCGCGAACGGATGCCCGAGATCGGCCAGCATCTGGCGCGCCGCCGGCCGGATGTCGAGCTCGCGCCACGTGATTCCCAGCGCCTCCATCAGGTGGATGGCATTCTCCTTGGTCTCCTCGCCGGTCGCGAAGCCCGGCATGGTGAAGCCGAACAGATTGCGTCGCGGCAGGCCGAGCAGGTCGAACGCTTGCGCGGCCACGATCAGCGCCTGGGTCGAATCCAGACCGCCCGAGACGCCGATGACCAGGTGCTCGCTGCCGTTGGCGCGCATCCGCTGCACGAGGCCGGAGACCTGGATGTTGTAGGCTTCGTAGCAGTCCTGGGCGAGCCGCGCCGGATCGGCCGGCACGAACGGAAACCGGTCGACGCGCCGCCGCAGGCCGATATCTCCTTTGGGCGGCGCCAGGGCGAACGTCACCGTCCTGAAAGTGTGCGCACGGGCGTAGCGGCGTCGATTGTCGTCGAACGTCCCCATGCGCAGCCGCTCCTGCCGCAGCAGGTCGAGGTCGATATCGGCGATCGCGATGCGCTCGCCATATGGGAAGCGGTCCGTGGCGGCGAGCTCGACGCCGACCTCGAACACCGCGGCCTGGCCGTCCCAGGCGAGGTCGGTGGTCGATTCGCCGCTGCCGGCGGCGGCATAGAGATAGGCGGCGAGGCAGCGGGAGGATTGCGACACGCAAAGCTGACGCCGCGTCTCCGCCTTGCCGACGGTGATGTTGCTCGCGGACAGGTTGGCCAGAACGGTGGCACCGGCCAGTGCCGCGATCCCGCTCGGCGGCACCGGCACCCAGAAATCCTCGCAGATTTCGGCATGCACGACGAAACCCGGCAGGTCGGCCGCGGCGAACAGCAGATCGGGGCCGAAGGGCGCGGTGTGCCCGCCCAGCGTGATCTCGCCGCCGTCGCTGCCGTCACCGGAGGCGAAGTGCCGCCGCTCGTAGAATTCGCGGTAGTTCGGCAGATGGATCTTCGGCACCACGCCGAGCAGTCGGCCGCGCTGAATGGCCAGCGCCACGTTGTAGACCCGTCCGGCATGGCGAACCGGTGCGCCCACCAGCAACAGGGGCATCAGCTCGCCGGAGGCTGCGAGCAGCTCGGCCAAGGCGGCCTCGACGGCATCGAGCAGCGTATCCTGCAAGAGCAGATCGTCGATCGCGTAGGCCGAGAGCGAAAGCTCGGGAAACACCGCCAGAGCGGCACCCTGCTCGTGGCAGGCTCGTGCCGCGCCGAGAATCGCCGTGGCATTGGCCGCCGGATCGGCCAGCGCCGCCGGCGTCGTGCAGGCCGCGACCCGCGCAAAGCCCTGATGATAAAGCGACCGGAACGTCATGGGTGGCCATGCCCTCGCGAATGCCCGCCTGAAATCGTTCCTGCCATAGGCAACGCTCCGCGGTCGAGCCGGTTTGCCCATGCTCCATGGCCGCGGCCAGCCTGCCCCTTGTTTGGTGCCGCAACGATGGAACCGCACCTTATGTCCAGGCTTGAGCCTGTGCGGCAGGCGTCGCTTCGCGCCAGGGAGGAAGGCAACGATGACGCAGCAGGTTCCCCTGGGCGACGAGGCCCGTGCGCCCGAGCGCGATCGTGGCGATCACACGCACGAGGTCCGGCGCGACCTCGCCTACCGTCGTCTGGTCATGGCCAACGTCGTCTTCTTCGGCGTGCCCGGTGCGGGCGACCGCAATTGGGTGCTGATCGATGCGGGCGTGACCGGGACGGCGGGGTTCATCAGATCTTCCGCCGAGGCACGGTTCGGCCGCGGGGCCCGACCTGCGGCGATCGTCCTGACCCACGGCCATTTCGACCATGTCGGCGCACTCGAGGAGCTGGCGGAGACATGGGACGCGCCGGTCTATGCGCATCCGGCCGAGCACCCCTACCTCGATGGCACCACGGCCTACCCGGCGGGCGATCCATCGGTCGGCGGCGGCCTCGTCGCGAGCATGGCCGCGCTGTTTCCCACCCGCCCCGTCAATGTGTCGCGGCGGCTACGGCCGCTGCCGGTGGACGGCTTTTTGCCGGGCATGCCCGGCTGGTTGTGGCTGCACACCCCAGGCCACTCGCCGGGGCACGTCTCGCTCTGGCACGGGGGCGAGCGGACCTTGATCGCCGGCGACGCCTTCGTCACCACGGCGCCCGAATCGGCCTATGCGACCGTGGTGCAGAGGCCCGAACTGCACGGGCCGCCGCGTTACTTCACCACCGACTGGCAGGCGGCGGCGGCATCGGTGCGAGCGCTGGCCGCACGGCGCCCCGCCCTGGCGATCACCGGCCACGGCCGGGCGATGCAGGGTCCGGCCATGGGCGAGGCGCTGTCCTACCTCGCCGATCATTTCGCCCACATCGCCGTTCCCGCACATGGTCGCTATGTCGATCATCCGCTAGGGCAGCAGCGTGAACCGAGCGGGCATGTGCGCCCATGAGCCCGGGACACCGCGTTTGCAGCGGGTCGCGCACGACGGGACTGGCTGCAATCGGCGTCGGCGAGCCGCGTCAGTGCCCGGTTGGCGGCGGCTTGTCGGTACGGCCCTCGGCGTAGCCATAGGTGATGTAGTGCACGCGCGCCGCCTCCAGGTTGGTTCCGAACGCCGCCTTCAGATCCGGATAGTTGGCGAGGTACTGGAATGCGTTGAAGCTGTTGGGCACGCGGCCCTCGGCCTGACCGTAGAGCTGGTAGTGCTGCGTGCCGGCGGCGGCATTGGCGCCGAGGACACGGATCAGGTCCGGGTAGGAGGCGATGTACTCCAACCCGTCGAAGGCCGGCAGCAGCGGCGGGTTGGCGGCATCGGCCACGGCGACGATGCGCGCGACCGAGGGCACGCCCTGACCGTTGAGCACGAACAGCAGGTAGCGGCCCGGGGTAGCGAGGTTGAGGTTGGCCGGGGCGTTGATGAGCAGCTGGTTGCCCGCCCGGGTGAAGGCGAGGTCCATGAAGCGCTGCTCCATGTTGAAGCTGTGGGTGACCGAGCCGGTCTTGATCAGGGTCACCCGGGCGATCGCGATCGAGTTGTCGACGGTGATCGCGAAGCGCGTGCCCACGGTCACCACGGGCGGGGCCTGGGTGATCCGCGGCCGCGGCGCCCACTGGCCGGTGGCGGTGAACAGATAGGGCGGGTAGTAGATCTCGGCGTTGGTGTTCTCGACCGGGGCCTTGGTCTTGTAGCCCGCCCCGCCGGTACCGCCGACCAGGATGGTGGCGTCGGGCAGCAGCAGGCTGATCGAATGGTACAGTCGGGCGTGCTTCGGCGTCGGCTCGGTCCGTGCGCCGATCGTCCACCGGTTGGTGTTCGGATTCCAGATCAGCGCGTTGTAGTTCGTGCCGGGCAACAGGTTGTTGCCCGGGCTGCCGCCGGTGACCACGACGCGGCCGTCCGGAACGACGGTGGCGTTGGCCCAGTGCAGCGGAGCCGGCAACGATGCCGCCGGGGTGATCACCGGCGCACCGCTGTTGATGTCGATGATCGCGGCCCCGCTTTTCGACGGCTTCTGGATCGAGGCGTTGTTGGCGCCGCCGCCGACGCGCAGGATGCGGCCGGGCGCGAACATGACCTCGGTCGAGGTGACGCCGCTCGGGCCGTCCCCGGCCATGTCGCCCAGGCGCTGCATCGACCCGTTGCCGTTCGGGTTGACGTAGTACATGGTCCGGTCGGAATAGCCGAAGATCCGGCCATCCGGGGCCACCCAGTTGCGCGGGTACCACCAGTTCAGCGACGTCGTGCTGATGTTGTTGAGCAGGCGGAAATTGCCGGCGACGTCGCGGATCTCGGGCCTGGCTTCGCCCGGCAGCCCGCCTTTG
Source organism: Geminicoccaceae bacterium (assembly GCA_039808865.1). Taxonomy (GTDB): domain Bacteria; phylum Pseudomonadota; class Alphaproteobacteria; order Geminicoccales; family Geminicoccaceae; genus Benzoatithermus. The sequence goes on along the minus strand of JBDHTW010000053.1, from coordinate 14,285 downwards.
GGCCCGAGCCCGCCCTGCACGTAGGTCTGCCCGTTGGGCAGCGTGGTGACGGTGGCATACCAGCGCGCCTGGTTCATGTCGGCGCCGCGCACCAGTATGTCGTTGTTCGCCGTGCTGAAGATCGCCGAGCTGTTGTTGCCGTAGTTGTTCGTCCGCGTGCCCGTCCAGTTGTCGCCGCCCATCAGGGCGATGTCGCCGGTGCGCGGGACGATGATCTGCGCGCTGCAGAACAGGTCCACCGCCGTCTTGTTCGGCAGCGTCCAGTGCGAGACGGCGCCGAGCCCACGACTCGGGCTCCAGATGTCGTAGATGAAGCGCCCGGTCTGCGACCCGTCGCTGTTGGTACCGTAGGTCAGCACCCGACCGTCGGGCAGCAGAATGGCATGCAGCGGAACCAAGGGCCATTTGCTCAACGTCGACCATGCGCCGATGCCGTTGTCGGCCGCCGCAGGCTGGGGCAGCGCCGCTGCCGTCATGGCGACGATGGTAGCGAGCCGAGGAAGCGCACGGCGGGTTGGCAGCATGCGCCACCATTGTCCAAACAGCTTCCAGGGGTCGAGGCGCTCAAACATGCTTCGCAAGGCCGATTCGCAGCACATGGGGATGGAATTCAACATGCCGACGATGCGCGTCGACTTGCAGGACGCCGGCCGCAAGAGGCCACAAGTCGATCAGGCAGTGGCATCATTAGCTACTCGGTAGGTGAACGGCGAACAACCGGAATACCGGATGGCTCGGCAGAAGCCTCTGCCCGTGGCAATGGTGACACACACGCGTTCCCCCAAGCACCTTTGATCTTGCGCCCCGGCAACGGGATCCGGGCGACTGATCACCTATTTGTGTTGTCGACTCGAAAGACAAGAAACCCAGCGTCGATACACGCCGCCAAGCTTTAGCATGGAACCGGCCGCTGTAATCGCCCTGCGGCAACATATCCGAGTGTGGTCGGGTGTCGAATTGCACCGGCGAGTAGCATGGTGCATCAGTGAGCGCCATTGACCAACCTGTCAGGTGACCGGCCACGGCGCCGTGCCGCGGCTGCCGAGGCTGGGCCCACTGCGCGCGACCTCACCGTCGCACGCCTTTCCATCCAGTCCAGCTGCGCCGTCCGCCCCGCCATCGGGGCCAGACGATTGACCAGCACGGCTCCGTGGGCCACTAGCGATCTCGGGTTCGGACGCTGCGGGGGCAGGAACTTGGCGGCCTCAGAGGGGCAAACCGACTGGGCGGCCGACATCGGCACGCGCGTCTTCTGGCTGGCGCTGCTGGTCGGGCTCGTCGTCGGCGCGATCGGCAGCGGCTTTCATCTGCTGATCGACGCCGCACAGGATGCGCGGGCTCGGCTCGTTGCCGGCGCGTTCGACGCGCCGCTCCAGGTCCACCAGATCGCGGCCCTGGCCGAGCAGATTCCACCCGAGTGGCGCAGCGTGCTGACGGTCGAGCCGGTCCTTGCGGCGCGTTTCATCGTCGTGACGGTCCTGGTCGCCCTGGCCTTGGGCATCGCTCGCCGGCTGGTCCGCCACGTCGCGCCAGAAGCCGCCGGCAGCGGTGTGCAGGAGATCGAAGGCACCCTGCTGGGCAGCCGGCGCCTGCGCTGGCGCCGGGTCCTGCCGGTCAAGTTTCTCGGCGGCGGGCTGGCGCTCGGCACGGGCCTCGTCCTCGGTCGCGAGGGACCGACGATCCACATGGGTGGCGCCGCGGCGGCGGGCATCGCCCGCGCGACCAACGCCACGCTGTCGGAAACCAGGGCCTTGCTCGCCGCCGGCGCCGGTGCCGGCCTGGCGGCCGCGTTCAATGCCCCGATCGCGGGCGTCCTGTTCGTCATCGAGGAGATGCGCCGGCACGCGCCCTACAGCTTCCAGGGCTACCACGCCGTTCTCATCGCGTGCGTGGCGGCCACGTTCGTGACCGAGGGCATCACCGGGACCGGGCCGGAACTCCGCCTTGCCATGGCGACGCCCGCCTTCGCCCACTACCCCTATTTTCTCGTCCTGGGCGTGCTGCTCGGCGCTTGCGGTGCGATCTTCAATCGCGTTCTGCTGGGCGCCCTCGACATGTTCGGCATCTGGTCGGCACGCGCCGGCTGGACGCTCGTGCTGGCCCTGGCGATCAGCGTCGCCACCGCGTTGTTCCTGTTGCCGGCCGCGATCGGCGGCGGCGAGCAGATCATCCGCCCGCTCCTGGCACAGCCTCTCGGCCTGCAGGCGTTGGGCCTTCTGCTGGCCGTGCGCCTGGCGATGACCCTGGCCAGCTACTGCGCCGGGACGCCAGGGGGCGTGTTCGCACCGATCCTCGGCCTCGCGACCGTTGCCGGCGTGGGCTGCATGGAGTTGGCGCGGCAGGTCGCCCCGGGCCTGGACCTCGATGCCGCGGCGTTCGTCGCCGCGGCCATGGCCGCCCTGTTCACCGGCTCGGTCAGGGCTCCTCTGGTCGGCGTCGTCCTGGTGGCCGAGCTCACCGACGCCTACCCTGCCCTGCTCGCGATCACCCTCAGCACGGCCATGGCGAGCCTGACCGCGGCCGCCGTCGGCGGTCGGCCGCTGTACGAGCTGCTGCTCGAGCGCACGCTGCGCTTGGCCGCGCCGGCTCGGCCGGCACGCGGCCTGGACCCCGATCGCTGACACCGGCATGCTGGTCCGTCCATGGACGAAGCTGGAACGGACCGATGACCGGCTCGGGACGACGCAACCTGCTGCTCGGTGGCCTCACGGCCTTGGGTCTGGGCCATGCCCGGCGCGCCAGCGCGACGGAGGCGAGCGCCCCCGACACGGCCAAGGTGATCCTCGAGCTGCCCGAGCTGGTCGAGGATGGCCGCTTCGTGCCGCTGACCGTCCGCGTGCAGAGCCCGATGACCGAAGCCGACCACGTGCGCCGGATCACCATCCGTGCCCGGGACAACCCCAACCCCGAGATCGCGGTCTTCCATCTGTCACCGCGCAACGGCCGCGCCGAGATCGCGACGCGCATCCGCCTCGCCCGGACCCAGCAGGTCACCGCCACCGCCGAGATGAGCGACGGCTCACTCCATGTCGGCGCGGCGACGGTCAAGGTGGCTCTTGGCGGTTGCGGCTGAGCGGCGATGGCCGACGTCACCGGCGATGCCCGCATCCGTGCGCCGGCACAGGTCCGGGCCGGCGAGGTCTTCGAGGTCAAGACCCTGCTGACGCACCCGATGGAGCTGAGCCGCAGGCCGGATTCCGACGCAGCGGCCACCCCACGCCAGCTCATTCGACGCTTCGTCTGCACCGCCGCCGGCGAGGAGCTGTTCAGCGCCGACCTCGACACCGGCGTCGCCGCCAATCCCTACCTCGCCTTCTACTGCCGTCTGCGCAGCTCGGCCGAGCTGCGCTTCACCTGGGAAGACGAGAACGGCGCCACCTACGGCGCCGGCCACCGGGTCGAGGTCACCGGCTGAGCATCAGGTCGGCGGCACGGTGGCCCGCATCGCGGGGCGCGCCGCGAACGTCTCGTACCACGCGGCAAGCGCCGGCCGGCTGCCACGCCATGCCATGGCGGGGTAGCGAAAGTCGAGATAGCCGAGCGCGCACGCGACGGTGATGCTGCCGATGTGCAGACGGTCGGCAAAGCCGGCGAGTTCGATCGCTTCCAGGCGGTCCAGCGCCCGCGCCACCTTGTCGAGCTGGCCGTCGATCCAGGCTGGCCAACGGTTCGCTTCCGGCCGCAGGTAGGTCTCGTAGCGCGCGATCAGCGCGGCATCCAGGATGCCGTCGCCCAGCGCCTGCAGCCGCAATGCATCCCAGCGTGCCGCGCCTTCGGCCGGGAACAGCCGCGGGCCGTCGTGCAGCGTGTCCAGATACTCGCAGATCACCCGGGAATCGTAGAGAGCCGTTCCGTCGGCGAGCACGAGGCATGGGATCTTGGCCAAGGGATTGTCGGCCACGAGGCTGGGATCGGGTCCGACCGGCGACGTCTGGGCGACATGAATGTCGAGCCGATCGAACAGGCCCGTCTCGATCGCCAGCACCTTGACCTTGCGGCCGAACGGCGATGCGGGGCTCGAGTGGAGGCGCATGGGTATGCTCCGTGCATCAGGCAGGTCTTGTCGCCCTTGTAACGGTGAGCGGGGCTGGACGCGAGGGTGGTCGTCTGGTCATGTGCCGGATGAAGCCGGTGCACAAGGTTGACGGTGATGCTGACCGAAGAACAGGTGCTGATCGTCGAGACCGCGCGTAGCTTCGCTCGTGATCGGCTCGTACCGGGTGCCGCCGAATGGGACCGGACCGGCAAGCTGCCGTCCGAGGTGCTGCGCGAGCTGGGCGAGCTCGGGTTCCTCGGGATGACCATCGATCCCGAATGGGGCGGCGCCGGCACGGACTACGTGTCGTATGCACTCGCGTTGATGGAGATCGCCGCGGGTGACGGATCGGTCTCGACGATCATGAGCGTGCAGAACGCACCCGTGTGCGCCGTGCTGGCGAGCCATGGCAGTGCCGCGCAGAAGGAGCGCTGGCTGCGGCCGCTGGCCAGCGGCCGGATGATCGGCGCCTTCGCGCTGACCGAGCCGCAGGCCGGCTCGGACGCGGCCGCCATCAGGACGCGCGCCACCCGGCGCGGGCAGCACTATGTCCTGCACGGCACGAAGCAGTTCATCTCCAGCGCTTCGATCGCCGGCGTGGCGATCGTGTTCGCGTCGACCGACCCCACTGCGGGCAAGCGCGGGATCTCCGCATTTCTGGTCCCTACGGACAGCGCCGGCTTCGTCGTCACCAGGATCGAGGAGAAGCTGGGCCAGAAGGCGGCCGACACCTGTGCGCTGGCGTTCGAGGACCTGGAGCTGCCCCGCGAGAACCTGCTCGGCGAAGAAGGTGACGGCCTGAAGATCGCGCTCGCCAGCCTGGAGCAGGGACGCATCGGTATTGCCGCGCAGAGTGTCGGCATGGCCATGGCGGCCTTGAACTATGCGATCGACTATGCGCACGAACGGGAACAGTTCGGCCGGCCGATTATTGACCATCAGGCGGTTGCGTTCCGTTTGGCCGAGCTTGCGACCCGCCTCGAGGCGGCAAGGCAGCTCGTGTTGCATGCGGCGCGCTTGCGTGACGCGGCGCAGCCATGTCTGAAGGAGGCCTGCATGGCCAAGCTCTTCGCCTCCGAGGCGGCTGAGGCGATATGCTCCGGGGCCATTCAGACCCTTGGCGGCTACGGCTACTTGCGCGACTACCCGGTCGAGCGAATCTATCGCGACGTCAGGGTATGCCAAATCTACGAAGGCACGTCGGAGGTACAGAAGCTGCTTATTGCGCGTCACCTCGCGGCCGCACGATGAGTGCCGGCGCCGCCATGGCGTATCCCCGCCGAGCCTTGCGAACCACCTTGGCCGTCCCGTCGGTACCCTCGCCCGCCGAAATTCCGGCCGGTCGGCGGATCGCGCTCCTGCTCACCGACCTGAACGGCGGCGGCGTGCAGAAGATGACGCTCGCCCTGGCCGGCGCCCTCGCGGCACGCGGCCATCACGTCGAGATCGTGCTCTACGAGCGCTCCGGCGTGCTCGGTGTCGAGATCCCGCCCGAGGTCACGGTCCACCATCTGCAGGCCACCGCTTCGCGGTTCGCTGGCCGCCTGGCGCCGATCGGCGCCGATCCGCTGGCCTTCCCGCGCCTTCTGCTCCCCGTCCTGCTGCCGCGCAAGCCGCTGCGCGGCCTGAAATATCTGCCGGCCCTGGCCGAGTACCTCGAGCGGCAGCGCCCGGACGCGCTGATCTCGGCCGCGCCGAACTGCAATCTTGCCGCGGTCTGGGCCAAACGGCTGGCCCGCGTGCCCACCCGCGTGCTGATCAGCGAACGTACGGCTCCATCCGAGATGCTGAGCAAGTCCAAGAACTGGCGGGCGCGGTTCCTGCCCGGGCTGATGCAGCGGACCTACCAGCAGGCCGACGTGATCGTCGCGGTCTCGCGGGCCCTGGCCGACAACCTCGCTGCCGTCACCGGCATCCCGCGGACACGCATCAAGGCGATCTACAACCCCGTCGTCGGCCCCGAGATCGCCGAAGCAGCGGCAGTAGCGCCGTCCCATCCCTGGTTCGCCCCGGACCAGCCTCCGGTCATTCTCGCGGTCGGACGGCTGTCCGACCAGAAGGACTACCCGACGCTGATCCAGGCGTTCGCCGAGGTGCGCCGGAGCCGCCACGTCCGGCTGGTCATCTTCGGCGCCGCCAGCGACGCGCAGAAGACGGCGCAGCGGCGCGGCGAACTCACCGCGCTCGCGACCGAGCTCGGCGTTGGCGAGGACGTCGACGTGCCCGGCTTCACCGCCAACCCGTACAGTTACATGGCGCGGGCGGCAGCCCTGGTCCTGTCGTCGCGCTACGAGGGCCTGCCGGGCGTGCTGATCCAGGCCATGGCCTGCGGCTGCCCGGTCGTCAGCACCGACTGCCCGAGCGGTCCCGCCGAGATCCTGGAAGGCGGCCGCTACGGTCCGCTCGTTCCGATCGGGGACGTTCCGGCACTCGCGGCGGCGCTGGTCCAGGTGCTGGACACGCCTCTGGACGCCGAGACCCTCAAGCGCCGCGCCGACGACTTCAGTGTCGACCATGCCGTCGACGGTTATCTCGACGCGCTCTTCCGCCCCAACACCGCCAAGGTCGGCGCCTGATCGATCCGACCTGCGGCGTCAGGCGGCGGCGGAAATCGCCTTCGCGCCGCGGCCGGACAACGGCTCGGGAACGGGTGGCAGGGGCTCGTCGGTCTCCCATGGCAACCCGTGCTCGCCGCGCCAGTGCAGCCAGGTCGCCAGATGCAGCCGCGCCATGGTGGCCGGGCGCTCGAGCAGAGCGCGACGCTCCGGCTTGCTGAGCGCGGCGGCACCGAGATAGACCGCCTTGCGCTCGATGGTGCGCAACCCGTCCGGCGGTGCGCCAGGCGTCTCGTCCAGCGCGCGCACCATCGCGATATGCAGGGCGTTGAAGTTCGGGTCCAAGGCGACCTGCACGAACCGGTCCCCCGGCGCCGGACGGGGCTCGGCGAGCAGCCGGTCCAGCCGGCGCATCACCGATGGCGGGTCGACCTCCTCGACGATCCTGAGCAGGCCCAGATTGCGCAGCCGGATGCCCCACTTCTCGGAGCTGGTCCACACCGCCATGGGAATCGCCAGGACGAGGCCGGCCAGCACCGGGGTCAGCCAATAGAACAGGGGCGGCGTGAGCTTGAAGGTGGCGAAGGCGGCGATCCCGCCCAGCACGCTGACCCAGCCGAAGCGGCGCACGCTCTCGGCCAACGGGCCGCTCGCGACCTGTCGGCGCTGCGGCTGCCAGTCGATGGCCGAGCCCAGCAGGATCGTCGACACGAACGTCGTATGCAGCAGCATCATGATCGGTGCCACCAGCGCCGACAGCACCGTCTCCAGCACGGCACTGGCGATCAGCCGGAACGTCCCGCCCAGCCGGCGCCGACGCGGGCCGTCGATCAGGGCGAGCAGCAGCCCGAGCAGTTTGGGCACGAACAGCAGCCCCAGCGTGATGCCGAGCAGCAGGGCCGCCTCCGCCGAGACCGAGACCGGCAGCGTCGGGAACGGCCAGCCAGCGGTGAAGTAGACCGGCCGGCCATAGGTCAGCTCCCAGGCCTGGGCCGCGGACAGCAGCAGGAACAGCAACCACAGCGGCGAGGTCAGGTACGACATGATGCCGATCGCCAGATGCAGGCGGCTGACCCAATGCAGGTCGCGCACGAACAGCACCTTGATGTGCTGCATGTTGCCCTGACACCAGCGGCGATCGCGGGTCGCGAAATCGGCGATGCTCGGCGGCGGCTCCTCGTACGACTCGCCGAGATCGTCGGCGATCCAGACCTGCCAGCCGCCACGGCGCAACAGCGCCGCCTCGACGAAATCGTGGCTCAGGATCTCGCCACCGAGCGGGGCCTTGCCGGACAGGAGCGGCAGGCCGCACAGCTCGGCGAACGGGCGCACGCGGATGATCGCGTTGTGGCCCCAGTAATTGCCCTCGCCCAGCGCCCAGTAGCTGAGGCCCGCGGCCGAGAGCGGGCCGTAGAGCTCGCCCGCGAACTGCAGCATCCGCGCGAACACGGTGTTGCCGCGCACCAGCTTCGGCGGCGCCTGGATCAGCCCCACGGCGGCATTGGCGTCCATGCGCTCGACCAGCGCCATCATCGCCCGACCCGACATCAGGCTGTCGGCATCGAGCGTGATCATGTAGCCGTAGGCGCCACCCCAGCGGGTGACGAAATCCTCGATGTTGCCGGTCTTGCGCTTCACGTTGCGCAGCCGCCGCCGGTAGTAGATGCGCTCGGCGCCCGGCAGCGCATGACGCAGGCTCCGCCACGCGTCCAGCTCGGCCAGCCAGACGTCGGGATCGGTCGTGTCGCTGAGGATGATCAGGTCGACCCGCTCGCTGTGCGGACGCGAGCGCAGATCCTCCCACATCGCCCGGAAGCCGGCGAAGACCCGTTCGGTGTCCTCGTTGTAGATCGGCGCGACGATCGCCACCCGCGGCGGCGGATCGCTAGTGGCTGCCGGCGGGGAGAGCTTCGGTCGGCGACGCAGCAGCCGCATGGCCAGGACCGCCGTGCCCGCGGCCAAGGTCCAGAACGACTGCGACAGCCAGAGCAGCAGGACCGCGAACAGCGCGGTGTGGGTCAGATCCAGGTAGCTGATGCCGTCCACGCCCAGGATCTCGACGAAGCTCGCCACCCCCCAGATGGTCGTTGCGAAGATCAGGAAGGTGAAGGCGGCCCGGCGCGCCCGGGCGCGGATCGTCAAGCGTGCGTTGGCGGCAATGATCGTGTCGGCGGTCCGGCGCACCCGCTGCGGCGCCCGGGCCGGCAGCAGCCGACGGACCCGCGTGGTCGCCAGACGCCAGTCGATCAGGGAGCGGAACGCGCGGCGCCGGATGCTGAGCGGCTGGTCGCGCGGCGCCAGCGGCCCCTCGGTCGGGCGACCACCGTCGTTCGGCGGCCGGCTGGTGAGCAGCCGGCGGGCCACCCGCAAGGCGGCGAGTATGGCCTCGTCCTCGGCAGCGACCTGCCGCTCCGCGGCACAACCGGCGACGATCTCCGCCGCCAGGCCGGCCGCTGCCTCGGCCTTCAGGCCCGCAAGCTCGAGATAGGACTGCACCCGCCGGCTCGCGGCGATCCAGACCGGACTACCTGGCGGATCCGACGTGATGCTGGCGGATGGGGCTGCGCACATGGTTGCCTATCCCGGCATCGCCGCCGTCAAGTGTTGTCGAGACGGTAGAGCCAAGTTTCGGAAACCGGCTTGCCGTCCTGGGCCAGATAGCAGCGGAGTTCGACCGGTTCGCCACCGAGGCGCGCATCGAACGCCACCTGGAAGCCACCGCTCACGTCGTTGGTGCGCAGCACACTGGGCGAGCACTCGCCATTGTGGCATTCGATCACGACCTCGGGCATCTGCTCCCGGTTCACGTTCGGTCCGGGCGGGCCGAACTCGATGACCACGCGGCGCAAATCGGCCGGCCGGTCGCCGCCGGGCTCGCCGCCAAGTCCGATGCGGGTCGTCAGCACCGGCATGAGGCCGGTCTCCAGCGGCGGCTGCAACGACCATAGCAGGCTGTAGGCCACGCGCAGCTCGTGCCCGGCCTTGACCGGCTCCTGCGGCGTCCAGAAGGCCACGATGTTGTCGTGGGTCTCGTCCTGGATCGGGATCTCGATCAGCCGCACCGAGCCGGCACCCCAGGCTCCCTTCGGCTCGACCCACAAATTGGGGTGGCGCTCGAAGCGGGCGCCGAGGTCGCCGTAGGACGCGAAGTCGCGCGCCCGCTGCAGCAGCCCGAAGCCGCGCGGATTGTCGTCGGCGAACACGCTGATGCGCAGCTCGCGCGGGTTGGCCAGCGGCCGCCACAACGATTCGCCGGTCGCCCGCCAGATCGACAGCCCATCCGAATCGTGCACCGAACCGCGATAGTCGTCGACGCCCTGCCGGTCGTTCGGCCCGAAGAAATACATGCTGGTCAACGGCGCGATGCCGACCTGCGACACGTCGGAGCGGAAGAACAGGCTCGCATCCACCGCGACCAGCGTGCCGTCGCGTGGGGAGACGTCGAAGCGGTAGGCGCCGGCGACGCTCGGGCTGTCGAGCAGGGCGCAGATCTGCAGCGGATCACGCGGGTCGTTCGGGCGGAAGACCCAGAAATCGGTGAAGACCGGAAACTCCTCCGGCCTGCCGAGCCCGGTCTCGAGCGCCAGGCCGCGGGCCGAGATGCCGAACTGCGTGTTGCGCGCGACCGCCCGGAAGTAGCTCGCGCCGAGGAAGGTCAGCAGCTCCTGCGAGGCCCCGCCGGCATCGAACGCGTAGTGCACGCGGATACCGGCAAAGCCCGCCTCCGGTGGCAGCTTGTCGGGCACGGCGACCGAGCCGAAGTCGAACAGGTCGGGATTGTAGAGAATCTGCCGCGCATTACCATCTTCAACCAAAAATACACGCACCGGATACCGGTGATAGGAGCCGAGATGGTACAATTGCAGCGAGAACGCGCTCGTGCCGAGCGGCATGGCGCGGTCGGCGCGGAAACGGATGCCGCGATACTGTTCCGGTGACAGATCCGACCAAGCGGCCGTCACGTCGGCACGACGCTGGTAGGCCTTCTGCGCCGAGTCCTTGGCCTGGACGATCAGACGCTCGAACGAGAACGGTTCGGCCGGCCCCAGGTCGGGCGCCGTCTGCTGCGCAGCGCCCAGGGTCGGCGCCAACATCCCCGTGGCCGGGATGGCCAGGCCGGCACCCAGAGCCCGTCGCCGCGACCATCGCGACCGCGTCGCTTCCATCTTCTCAGACTCGGCCACCAGATCCCTGCCCGAAAGTCTTGCACTGCAGCGCATTTGTCGAAGCAACCTGCATTGGAACTCAAGAATGCGCCTACGGCAAGGTTCCTACGCATGCCCGCCGCGGGCGAAGCTAGCCGCTTCCTGGTGCCTAGGCTAAGGCTTTTTCCGGCCTTCCGCCTGCATACCGCAGTGCGGTGGCAGAATTGGCAACATCTTTCTCCGGTAATGCGCCGCCGCGTCACTTGCCGGCTCCTTGACCCGCTCTCGCTCGTCACTAAGATGCGCGTCGTGCCCCTGTGGCGGAATTGGTAGACGCGGCAGACTCAAAATCTGTTGCTCGCAAGGGCGTGCTGGTTCGAGTCCGGCCAGGGGCACCAAGCCACCAAATTCGACGTCGATGGCATTCGGCGTGACCGGAACCGGTCGGTCCCGGCGGTGTTCGCCGAGCGCTCAGCACGGGAGGCGGGCCATGGCCACACCGGCAACCGACCTGCAGGCCACGGTGCCATGGGCGGCGGTAGCGCAGACCGGCGAGCGCATGGCGTCGCTTGCGGCCGGGTTCGCCCACTCCCTCGACGCCACGCAGCGCGGGCTGGCGGTCTACCCGTTCGACGGTCCGCAGCGCCGCGACTGGGGCTACACGCCACGGTCACGGCCGGGTCTGCCGCTGCGGGCGATGCGGCCGGATCAGCAGAGCGCCGCCTGGGCCCTGGTCGATTGCCTGCTCAGCGCCCACGGCGCGGCCAAGGCGCGAGGTGTCCTGGCGCTCGAGGCGATGCTGCAGGAGCGCACCGCGAACAAGGCCTACCGTGATCCCGGGAACTACGCGCTGGCGCTGTTCGGCCTGCCCGGCCCCGATCCATGGGGCTGGCGGTTCGAGGGCCATCATGTCTCCCTGACGCTGACCCTGGCGCCGCGGATCGGCATCGCCGTGACCCCGCACTTCTTCGGCGCCAACCCGTTCTCCGGCCGGGTCGTGCCGGACGGCCACGGCGGCCTCGCCCCGTTGCTGGCGCAGGAATCCGCCCTGGCGTTCGCCATCGTGGGCGGACTCGGCGCGACCGAGCTGCGGCGGGCGGTGATCGCCAGCGAGAGCCCGCCCGACTTCATCACCGGGCCGGGTCGCGAGGCCAGCCTACGTCAGCCGGTCGGCCTCAGGCTCGGCGACATGGCGGCACCGGCCCGGGAACGCGTGGTCGTCCTTCTCGAGACCTTCTTCGGCCATCTGCGGCGGGAACTCGCCGACGTGGCGATGGCCCGGGTGCGCGAGGCCGGGCTCGACGAGATCCACTTCGCCTGGGCCGGCGGCACCACGCCCGACCGGCTGCACTATTACCGGCTGCACGGCCCGACCCTGCTCGTCGAGTACGACAAGACCGAGGCCGACCACGCGCATGCGGTGTGGCACGATCCGAGCAACCATTTCGGCGAGGACCATCTACGGGCGCATCGCCTCGCGGCGCACGCTCACGGCTAGGCGGCCGCTCCGGGCAGCAGGCGCAGCGCGCGCAGGAAGAAGTCGGGACCGCCGAAATTGCCCGACTTCAGCGCCAGGGCCAGCGGCGGGGAACGACCGATCGACACCGTGGCCGGCACGCCCGGATCGATCATCTGGCCGATGGCGAGGCCCTTGATCCCGAGCGCCTGGACCACCGCACCGCTGGTCTCGCCGCCGGCCACGACCAGGCGCCGGACCCCGGCGTCGACCAGGCCCCTGGCGACCGTCGCCAGGGCATCCTCGACGAGGCTGCCGGCCCGCTCGCGACCGAGCCGGGCCTGGGCCACACCGACCGCATCGGGGGCGGCGCTGGCATAGATCAGCACCGGCCCCTCGGCCAGCCGCGCCGCCGCCCAGCGGACGGCTTCGGCCGGGTCCCAGCCCTCGGCCAGGCGCAAAGGATCGAGCTGCAGCGCGGGGCGGGTCTCGGCCATCACGGCCACCTGCCGCAACGTCGCCGCCGAGCACGAGCCGGCGAGCACCGCCTCCCCGCCGTCGACCGCGGGCAGCAGGTCGGCCGCGGCGGCGCCGTCCAGGCTGCCGTCGCGCCGGAAGTTCTCGGGCAGGCCCATGGCGATGCCGGAACCGCCGGTGAGCAGGGCGAGATCGGCGCAGGCCGCGCCGAGGCGGCGCAGATCCTCGTCTTCGATCGCATCCGTGACGGCATAGGCGCAGCCATCGGCGCGCAGGGCGGCGAACCGCTCGCGGATGGCCTCGGGCCCGCGGTGGACCACGTCGAACGGCACCAGCCCGACCTTGCGCCGGGTCTGCCGCTGCAGCACCCGGACCAGGTTCGCGTCCGTCATCGGGGTCAGCGGATGGTGCCGCATGTGGGTGTCGGAGAGCAGGAGATCGCCGACGAAGAGGTGTCCCTTGAAGATCGTGCGCCCCGTCTCGGGAAAGGCCGGGCAGGCGATGGTGAAGTCCGCCCCGAGCGCCGCCAGCAGCGCGTCGGCGACCGGGCCGATATTGCCGGCATCGGTGCTGTCGAAGGTGGAGCAATACTTGAACAGATATTGTCGCACGCCCTGCCCGGCCAGCCAGCGCTGTGCCGCCAGCGACTGCGCCACGGCCTCCTCGGGCGGAATCGTGCGCGACTTCAGCGCGACGACGAGCGCATCGGCCTCGGGCACCACGAGCCCGGGCTCGGGCACGCCGATGAGCTGCACGGTCCGCATGCCGTTGCGGACCAGCATGCTGCACAGGTCGGTGGCCCCGGTGAAGTCGTCGGCGATCGCACCCAGCAGGACCGGCATCGCTCAGGCCACCCGCGGCCGTGTCTCCAGCGCCCGGCGGACATCGAGCGCACCATCCTGCGTAAACTCGGTCGTCAGTGCCGGGGCGACACCCTGCCAGTCCAGCCGCATCTGCGAGCCTCCCGCTCGTGCCCTTGTCGGACGGCACAGATACAGGATAGCCGAGCGGGCCGACAATGCGCAGGCGATGGCGGCCGCCATGAAAATCACCGGCATCCGCGAGCTCGGCCCGACCCTGCTCGGCCAAGCCGTTCGTGCTCGGCGAGGTCATGGGCGGGCTCGAGGCGGTCGGCCGCGGCCATGCCGACGGCGCCATGGGCATCGCCATGACCATCGAGGACAGCTGGGGCGGCGACGTCGTGACCGCCCGTCTGGCGCTCAGCACGCCGCCCGACCTGCCGTGCTCGGCCACGGGCTTCAACAGCTACGTCAGCCGGAACATCGCGCCCGACGCTCCGCGCCGACCGGCGGGGCGGCTGGTGGCGAGTGACCGGTCCGAACTCGGCCTGAGCCCGGATGCGGCGCGGCTGGAGGCGCCTGCCCTCGTCCTTGGAGCGGCGCCGCAGCGCGGCCCGCCGCTTGGCGGACGCGGGCGCCGCGCTATGTCCGGCAAATGATCCGCTTGCCTTTTCCCACCGCGCGGCGTCGAGCACGCGCCTGCCTGGCGCTCGTCCTCGCCACGTCGCTCGCCGCCTGCTCGGGCACCGGCGCGACCGTGCTCAACGCCCTCACCCCCAGTGCCGGCTACTCGGTCCAGCACGACCTGACCTATGG
>JBDHTW010000052.1:0-29839 GCA_039808865.1 Geminicoccaceae bacterium | reverse complement strand
GCGCACGATCCGCGAGTTCGAGGAGCGGGTCCACGAGGAGTTCTCGGCCGGCAACATCCCGGGCTTCGTGCACCTCTATGCCGGCGAGGAGGCCTCCGCCGTCGGCTTCTGCAGCCATCTGGGCAAGCGGGACTACATCGCCAGCACGCATCGCGGCCACGGGCACTGCATCGCCAAGGGCTGCGACGTCCGCGGCATGATGCTGGAGATCTTCGGCAAGCAGGAGGGCATCTGCGGCGGCAAGGGCGGCTCGATGCACATCGCCGACCTCGAGACCGGGATGATGGGGGCGAACGGCATCGTCGGCGGCGGCCCGCCCTTGATCTGCGGCGCCGCGCTCACCGCCAAGACGCTCAAGACCGGCGGCGTGGCGATCGCCTTCGTCGGCGACGGCGGCTCGAACCAAGGGACGACGTTCGAGAGCTACAACATGGCCAAGGTGCTGAACCTGCCGGTCATCTTCGTGGTCGAGGACAATGGCTACGCCGAGGCCACGGCCAGCGCCTGGTCGGTCGGCGGCAGCCAGCTCGGGCGCGCGGAAGGCTTCGGTATGCCCGGCCATCAGGTCGACGGCTTCGACTTCTTCGCGGTGTACGAGGTGGCGCGCGAGGTCATCGAGCGGGCGCGCGCGGGTGGCGGCCCCAGCCTCGTCCACGTCAAGCTCGCCCGCTACTACGGCCATTTCGAGGGTGACGCGATGAGCTACCGCCTGCCGGACGAGGTGGCCGGCCTGCGCAGCCACCAGGACTGCCTGATCCGCTTCCGCCAGCGCGTGCTCGAGGCGGCGCTCCTGGAGCCGGAGGCGCTCGACCGGATCGACCAGGAGGTCACGTCGCAGATCGATCAGGTCACCGCGGAGGCCAAGACCGCCGCGGTGCCGACCGCCGCCGACCTGCTCACCAACGTCTACGTCTCCTACTGAGGCCACCCCGATGCCCAAAAAGACCTATCGCCAAGCGATCAACGAGGCGCTGCGCCAGGAGATGGAGCGCGATCCGCGTGTCCTGATCATGGGCGAGGACGTCGCCGGCGGCATGGGCGCCCCTGGCCAGGACGACGCCTGGGGCGGCGTGCTCGGCGTGACCAAGGGCCTGATGCCGAAATTCGGCCGCGAGCGGGTGATCGACACCCCGATCACCGAGAGCGCCATCATCGGCATGGCCGCGGGCGCCGCCGCGACCGGCCTGCGCCCCGTCGCCGAGCTGATGTTCGTCGACTTCCTCGGCGTCTGCTTCGACCAGATCTTCAACCAAGCCGCGAAATTCCGCTACATGTTCGGCGGCAAGGCGGTGACCCCGCTCGTCGTGCGGACCATGTACGGCGCCGGCTTCCGTGCCGCCTCGCAGCACAGCCAGTGCCTCTACAGCATCTTCACGCACATCCCGGGCTTGAAGGTCGTGCTGCCGTCCAACGCCTACGAGGCCAAGGGCCTCTTGACCCAGGCGATCCGCGACGACGATCCGGTGATCTTCCTCGAGCACAAGGCGATGTACGACGAGGAGGCCGAGGTGCCCGACGACGCCTACACGATCCCGTTCGGCGAGGCCAACGTGACCCGCGAGGGCGACGACGTCACCATCGTCACCATGGGCCGGATGGTCGGCTTCTCCAACCAGGTCGCGGACAAGCTCGCCAAGGACGGGATCGGCTGCACCGTCGTCGACCTGCGCACGACCTCGCCGCTCGACAGCGAGACCATCCTGGAGACCGCCGCCGAGACCGGCCGCGTCGTCGTCGTCGACGAATCGCACCCGCGCTGCAGCATGGCGACCGACATCTCGGCCCTGATCTGCGAGCAGGCGTTCGACCGGCTCAAGGCGCCGATCAAGCTGGTGACCGCGCCGCACTGCCCGGTGCCGTTCACGCCCGCGCTCGAGGATCTCTACCTGCCGACCCCCGACAAGATCGAGGCGGCCGTGCGCAGCATCCTCGGGAGGACGCACTGATGCCGGCGATCGAGCCCATCGTCATGCCCAAATGGGGCTTGGCGATGCAGGAGGGTATGCTCGCCGAGTGGCATGCCGCGGAAGGGTCCACGATCTCCAAGGGCCAGGAGATCATGGACATCGAGACCTCGAAGATCGCCAACGCGTTCGAGAGCCCGGTTTCCGGCAGGCTGCGGCGGCAGCTGGTGAGCGTCGGGGAGACCGTCCCGGTCGGGGCGCTTCTCGGCGTCGTCGCCGACGATTCGGTCACCGATGCCCAGCTCGATGCGTTCATCGCCGACTTCCAGGCAAGCTTCACCGAAGCACAGTCGGCGGCGGAAACGGTGAAGGGGCCGGAGCCCGAGTTCGTCGAGCTGCCGACGGGCCGGCTGCGCTACCTTCGGCTCGGCGCCGGCGCGGGCCTCCCGGTCATCTTTCTCCACGGCTACGGTGCCGACCTCAACAACTGGCTGTTCAACCAGCCGGCCGTGGCCGCCGGCCACACCACCTACGCGCTCGACCTGCCCGGTCATGGCGGCTCGGCCAAGGCGGTGGGCGACGGCACGCTCGCGAGCCTCGCCGAGGCGGTGCTCGCCTTCATGCAGGCGAAGGACATCGCCAAGGCGCACCTGGTCGGGCACTCGATGGGCGGGGCGGTGAGCCTCGTGCTGGCCACCGACCATCCGGCCAGGATCGCCTCCGCCACGCTGGTCTGCCCGGCCGGGCTCGGCCCCGACATCGCGATGAGCTACATCGACGGGTTCATCGAGGCGAGCCGGCGCAAGAAGATGGAGCCGGTGCTGCAGATGCTGGTGGCCAATCCCGACCTGGTCACCGGCGAGATGATCGAGGACGTGCTCAAGTACAAGCGCCTCGATGGCGTCGACGCGGCCCTGCGCACGCTGCGCGACGCGCTTTTCCCGGGCGGCCGGCAGGGCCTCGTGCTCACGGATCGGCTGGCGGACGCGAGCGTGCCGGTCCAGGTCCTCTGGGGCGGTCAGGATCGCATCGTGCCGGCGGCGCATGCGCAGGGCCTGCCGGACCGGGTCCGGGTGACGATCTTCGCGGATGCCGGGCACCTCGCCCACATGGAAAAGGCCAACGAGGTCAATGCGGCGATCGAGGATCTGCTCGGGCGCGCCGCCTGAAGCCGGCGGGCATCCGTGCCCGCCGTTCCATCCGAGAACCATCAGGGAGCAGAAACCATGTCGGGACGTCTCGCAGGGCAGCGCGTCGTCGTCACCGGTGCCGGGCGTGGCATCGGCGCGGAGATGGCCAAGGCCATGGCCGCGGAGGGTGCCAGGCTCGTGATCGCCGACCTCGACTTTGGCATCGCCAAGGCCACGGCTGCCGCGATCGCCGAGACCGGCGGCGAGGCGGTGCCGGTCCAGGTCGACGTGCGCGACCGCACGAGCGTGCAGGCGATGATCGCCGCCACGGTCGAGGCCTATGGCGGTCTGGACGCGCTGTTCAACAATGCCGGCATCGCGCAGGTGCGCCCGTTCCTCAGCATCAGCGAGGAGGACTGGCGCGCGGTCATGGACGTCAACGGCCTGGGCGTGCTGATCGGCATGCAGGAGGCCGCCAAGCAGATGATCGCGCAAGGGACGGGCGGCAGCATCGTCAACACCGCCTCGATCGCCGGCAAGCAGGGCTACGAGCCCCTGGCCCACTACTCGGCCAGCAAGTTCGCCGTCGTGGCCCTGACCCAGGCCGGGGCACGGGCCTTCGCCAAGGACAAGATCCGGGTGAACGCGATCTGCCCCGGCGTCGTCGCCACCGACATGTGGAAGCTGATCGACCGCGGCTTCAAGGACAGCGGCCTCACCGCCCGCGACAACGAGGCGTTCGAGACCTTCGCGGCGACGGCCCTGCTCGGTCGTGGCTCGCGACCCGACGACATGGCGGGCGTCGCCCTGTTCCTGGCCAGCGCCGACTCGGCGTTCATGACCGGCCAGACTCTGCTGGTCGATGGCGGCATCGTCCTCGACTGACCCCCGATCCCACCCATCCACGCAAGGAGCCCATGCAATGAAGGCTGCCGTCTATCACGGCCGCGGCGACGTCCGCGTCGAGGAGCGCCCGGAGCCGAAGGTCCGGCCCGGCACCGTCAAGCTCAAGGTCGACTGGTGCGGCATCTGCGGCACCGACCTGCACGAGTACGAGGAAGGGCCGATCTTCGTGCCGTCGCCGGGCCAGCCGCACCCGATCACCGGCGAGACCCTGCCCTTGATCCTGGGCCACGAGTTCGCCGGCACGATCACCGAGCTCGGGCCCGACGTCAGCGGCTTCAAGGTCGGCCAACGGGTCGCGATCGATCCGATCTTCGCCTCGGGCGACGACGACGAATGCCGCCGCGGCGATTCGCACCTGTGCCGCAAGCTCGGCTTCCAGGGCCTCTCCGGCGGTGGTGGCGGCTTCTCGCCCTATGTCGTGGCGCTGGCCGACCGGACCCACGATCTGGGCGACATCGGCACCGACATCGGCGCCATGGTCGAGCCTTTGGCGGTGGCGTTCCACGCCGTGCGCCAGTCCGGCATCCGCCCGGGCGACACGGCGGTGGTCTATGGCGCCGGCCCGATCGGCCAGGCGGCAATCTTGTGCCTGCGCGCCGCCGGCGCCGGCACGGTGATCGTGGTCGACCCCGCCGCAGCCCGGCAGAAGATGGCCCGCACGCTGCAGGCCGATCTCGTCTACGACCCGCGCGAGACCGACGTCGCCAGCGAGGTGCTGCGGCTGACCCGGGGCCGTGGCGCCGAGGTCGCCTTCGACTGCGCGGGTCTCGATGCCACCGTCGCCTCGGCCATGGACACGGTCCGCCGCGGCGGCACGATCGTGATGATCGCGATCTGGGGCCATCCGGCCAAGGTCGACATGCTGGCCCTGGTCTTGCGCGAGATCCGGCTGGTCGGCAGCATCTGCTACAATGGTGATTTCCCACGCGTCATCAGCCTCCTGCGCGACGGGAGGATCGATCCCACACCGATGATCACCAAGCGCATCCAGGTCGACGACATCGTGGCGGGCGGGTTCGAGGAGCTGCTCGCCAACCGCGACAAGCACGTCAAGATCCTGGTCCAGCCCACCTGAACGACGGCGGCGCCCGCCTCCCCGTGGCGGGCGCCGCGTCCCCTTGCGCGAGGAGATGACCGTCATGGCCAACGGCTCCGCCACCACCGATCTGCGCGCGCTGCAGCAGAGGCTCGGCGCCCTGTCCCAGGCCGCTCCCGGCCTGCTCGGCGGGTTCAAGAAGCTCGCCGACGAGGCGGCGCGTCCGGGCGCCCTGTCGCCCGGGCTGAAGGAGCTGGTCGCCGCGACGCTGGGCGTCGCGCGCGGCTGCGAGGACTGCATCCTGTTCCACGTCGCCGCCGCCAAACGGCATGGCGCCACACGTGAGGAACTCGTCGAGCTGTTGGCGGTGGCGGTGGAGATGGGCGGTGGTCCGTCCGTGGTCTACGCCGCGAAGGCGCTGGCGATCTTCGACGAGCTCGGCTGAGCCGACGGACGCGGGGACGGCTGTTGCGGTGCAACCGTCGTCCGCCTATCACGATCGCAGGGCCGGCCAGGATGCCCGGCCGGTGATGGAGACCGGGGGTTGCTGAAGGTTCCGGGCGATCGGCTGGCAGGCGTTCCGACCTGCGACTACGCTGCCGGCGACCGTGTGCTCGAGGCCGGCACGACCTCGGGCAAGCTCGTCTTTCTGCTCAGTGGGGAGCTCACCGTGGTGCGGGAAGGAGTCCCGATTGCCCGCGTGCGCGAGGCCGGTGCCGTGTTCGGCGAAATGTCCCTGCTGCTCGGCGCGCCACACACGGCCGATGTCGTGGCGACGGCACCGTCGGTCTGCCACATCGTGGCGAACGCCCGCGATTTCCTCTTGGCCAGCCCGGACATGACCGCCTACGTCGCGACGGTGCTGGCGCACCGGCTGGACGCGGTGACACGCTACCTGGTCGACGTGAAGACGCAGTTCGCGGATGCCGGCAACCATCTGGCGATGATCGACGAGGTGCTGGAATCGGTCATGACCCGTCATCCGCGGGCGATGCGCAAGCGCTAGGCGCGCAGCGGCACCTCCATCCGCACCAGGTCGCTGCCGGCCAGCGACATCCAGGTCATCGTTCCGCCGTCCAGGTCGAGCTCGATGTAGGCCGGCAGCTCGCCGAGCTGGCGGCCGGGATTGACGAGGTAGGTGCCGTCGAGGCGATCGACCCATGAGCCGCCCTTGCGGAACGGCGAATTGTGCACGTGGCCGCTGACGACGAGGTCCGGACCGAACCGGGCGATCAGCTCGCGCAGGAACTCGTCGCCGGCATGGCCGTGACCGGTCCAGCTGACCGCCGTGCGGTTGGGCGGAACGTGATGGATCCAGATCCAAGGACCCGCGGCCGGCTGCTGGACGGAACTCAGCATGGCCTCGAGCTGGCCGCGGCTCACCGGTCCGTCCCACCACGGGCAGATCGTGATCATGCCACGCTGCAGCGGGAGATTCTCGCCGTCCGCATGCACGCCGTCGGCCACGACATCGGCGAACCAGGCGGTGACGCTTTCATCGGCGGCATTGCGCTCGTCCGCGTCGTGATTGCCGCTGCAGACGACCACCCGGGTCAGCGCCGCAAGGCGCGCGAGATACTTGCTGACCACCACGATCTGCGTGTCGAGGTCGGCATGACCCGCGATGTCGAGCAGGTCGCCGGCGACGATCACGAGGCCGTACTCCGGCGCCACCCGCAGCAGCCAGTCGAACTGGCGCAGGCTGTAATGCAGGTCGGCGACGATCAACGCCCGCATGAGCGACGGTATGCTCGTCCAATTGCCCGGGTCACGACCCTTTCCGCAGGTCGCAGCCCTTGTCAACGGGAACCAATCCCGTGGGCACGACCCGGCATGCCCGATCCAGGCCGCGACCGAGCGGCGCTGCCGGGCGGTGTTGCCGACCGCCCGGCAGCGCCAGCCGGATCGGGTCGTCGCCCGCTCCGGCTGGTCCCGACCGGCGCCGCGACGGCGCCCCCGGAGTTGCTCAGTAATACACCGGCACTTTGATCAGATACTGGTGCAGGATCAGGTTGATCTTATAGATCACGCCACGGATCTGATAATAGCCGTACGGGCTATGCTCATCCAGCAGACCGCAGAGTGTGCATAGCAGATCCTGGAGTTCACGTGCGCCGGGTTGTGGCTTGAACGTGAGCTCGACCGCGTCCGGATCCACGATCACGCCATCCTTCCGGAACTTGATCCCACCCAGATCCAGCGTCAGGTCGCTGCACTTCGGCGGCTTCGGCGGCGGGGGTGGTGGCGGAGGCGGAGGTGGCGGTGGAGGTGGCGGCGGCGGAGGCGGAGGCGGCGGGGGTGGTGGTGGTGGCGGAGGCGGGGGCGGGGGCGGAGGTGGCGGCGGCGGAGGGGGCGGCGGATAGGGCGGCGGATAGGAGGGTGGCCCCATTTCCGTCGCATACGGCCCGCCATAGCCTGTGTCGCAGCTCAAGTCGGCCGAGGTCCAGAACGCCTGCGGGTAGAGATTGCGGTACGGCCGACCCCACGCGTCCAACAGGCTGCCACCGGCGACGCCGGCGCACAGCAGCCGATATTTGTAGTCGAAGTCGGTGATCCGAATCCAGCCTTTGAACGAAGGTTTCGGCGGCGGCCAGCCGTGTTTGTACCCCCTTCTGATCGGATAGACACTGCCCGTGACTCCATCGAGCAGGAGGCCCTTGTAATCGGGCTTGTACGGCGGCGGCGGACCGTCCGCCATGGCCGACTGGTTACCTAGCAGGGACGTCCCACCCAATAGCGGAAGACTTGCCGCAGTGGCGGCCGATGCGATCAGAAAGCGACGTTTCATCGGCGTACTCCTTTTACATCACAATTCAGTCACGCTCTGCTCATCTATTGCTGAGGCATTTATCATTTACACTTAAGCATTGATAAAAGATGCACGATAAACATGCATCTGTACTGCCTCCAATAGAGAGAGACATGCGTGGTACTTCCGGCTGACATTCGAGGCACCGACTCCGACTCGTCTCAATCCAACGAGATCTTCGACGAGCCAGCACTGCAACTTATCAAGATCAAAAGATGCCTCACCGATGGAATTTATCAAACACCGATACGTCAATCTACTACAAATATTTTCGTCGGATCATTTTCAACTTTGAATGATCCTGGACAAGATAAATTAACCTTGTCTCGAGCAATCATCAACTGAGAGGATAATGACTGCTACATCCATTATGTTTGGCAACTTCCATCGCCATGATGGAGGCGAGATGCCGGGTAAAGGCCGGTGCACGGCGATGCCCCGCACGGCCGCCGCCCGTGTCGGTCAGATGACCTAGCCGTCACACGACAGCGTTATCGCCGTCTGTTAGCATCTGCTCGGTCGGGTCGATCTGGGAGCCTTCGCATGCGCATCTTACTTGCCGCCTTGGCCATGACCGGCGCTCTGGCCGTCGGCGCGGGCAGCGCGGCCGCAACGACGCAGCAGGACAAGATGAAGACCTGCAACGCGGAGGCGACGACGAAGAAGCTGACCGGTGACGCGCGCAAGCAGTTCATGAGCACCTGCTTGTCGGGCAGCGCCTCGACCTCCGCCGCCGCGAGCAAGACGCAGGCCTGCACCAGCCAAGCGGACTCGAAGAAGCTGTCGGGCGCGGCACGGACGTCCTTCCTCAAGAAGTGCGAGGGCAGCTAGCGCCCCGCACGCGCCTCTGGTCCGGGTTCGTCGCCTCGTGGTCGTCCGGGCGCTGGACGACCGTTCGAGGCTCGGTTATCGAGCTTGACGACGCGCAATGGCCCGACCCGTCGACGGGCCGGGCTACTCTGCGTGCATGCCGTCCGGGCGCGAAAGCAGGAGAGAGGCGCATGTGGCCCGCCGATGTCCCGCCGTGCACGGTGGACGAGCTGAGCACGCTCCCCGCCGAATGCCGGCCGTTCTATGTGCGTGCCCCGGGCGGATGCTGGATGCTGGACGACGTATTGGGCCACATCAAGTCGGTGCAGACGCCCTCGGCGCTTCTGCCGGTCTACCGCATCCGGCAATATTCGCACCGCCGCGCGGCCTTCCTCCGCCGTGAGCTGGCACGGCCCGAGGATCTGGCGCTTCTGCCCCGTTACCCGGCCACGCGTGAAGCGTACGAGCTGTGGCCCGACGCCGACAGCCTGCGCAAGGAGCTGCTCTACGATGTGCCCGGCCGGCTGCACGCGGAGTTCCGCGCGCTGTGGGGTGGCTGAACCGCGTCGGGCTCAGGCCGCCAGCGCCGACAGGTCGACCGCCGGCAGCTCCTCGAGCGGCCCGACCGCAGCCAGGGTCAGCCCCTTGCCGGCGAGCAGGTCACGGCCCAGCCGGCGCACCGCCGCCACGTCGACGGCGTCGATCTTGGCGACGATCTCGGCCGTCGGGATGTGGCGCCCGAAGCACAGGAGCTGGCGGGCCAGATCCTCGCAGACGGCGGAGCAGCTCTCCAGGCCCATGAGCAGGCTCGCCTTGAGCTGGGCCCGGGCCCGGGCGAGTTCGTCCTCCGAGGGATCGTCGATGAGCTGCCTGGTCTCGTCGGCCACCACCTGCATCAGCTCGCCCAGATCCTCGGGATCGGTGCCGGCATAGACGCCGAGCTGGCCGGTGTCGGCATAGGCCGAGGCGAACGAGAACACCGAGTAGCACAGGCCGCGATTCTCGCGCGCTTCCTGGAACAGCCGCGAGGACATGCCGCCGCCGAGTGCGGTGGAGAGGACCTGCAGCGTGAAATGGTCCGGATGATGGTAGGGCACGCCCTCGACGGCGAGGCACAGATGCACCTGCTCGAGGTCGGGACGGCGCTCGATCCTGGTTCCGCCGGCGTAGCGGGCGGGCAGCGCGGTCTCGCCCGTGGCGGCCGGCAGATCGCCGAACAACCGCTCGGCGAGATCGACCAGACGCGCATGCTCCAGCCGGCCGGCGCCGGCGAGCACGAGGCGGCTCGGGCAGTAGTGGCGGGCCATGTAGTCGACCAGGGCCTCGCGCGGCATCGCCGCCACGATCGCCTCGGGCCCCAGGATCGCGCGGCCCATCGGCTGGTCCGGGTAGGACGCCTCCTGCAAAAGATCGAAGACGAGGTCGTCCGGCGTGTCCTTGACCTGCCCGATCTCCTGCAGGACGACGTGGCGCTCCTTCTCCAGCTCGTCGGCGGCGAAGGTCGAGTGCCGCAGGATGTCGGCCAGGATGTCGGCGGCGAGATCGACGTCGCCGGCGAGGATGCGGGCGTAGTAGGCCGTGTGCTCGCGCGAGGTGTAGGCGTTCAGGCTGCCGCCGACCCGCTCGATCTCCTCGGCGATGGCGCGCGCCGAGCGGCGCTCGGTGCCCTTGAACGCCATGTGCTCGAGCAGGTGGGCGACACCGTTGACCTCGGCGGGCTCGTAGCGGGTGCCGACGTCGACCCACACGCCGAGCGACGCGGTCTGCAGGCGCGGCATGTCCTCGCTGACGACGCGCAGGCCGTTGGCGAGGGTGGTGATGCGGACGGTCTCGGTCATGCGGCTTCAAACCCGGCGCGAATGGCGGCCTCGACGGCGGTGAGATCGTTGGCGACAACGGTGCAGCGCTCGGCCCGGCGCATCAGGTCGGCATAGCGCTCGGGCAACGCCGGCCGGTAGCCGACCGCGGCTTCGACCGCATCGGGAAACTTGGCCGGGTGCGCCGTGGCCAGGGCCACCTTGGGCACCCCCGGCGACGTCGGCTGGCGTGCCGCCACGGCCAGCGCCACGGCGGTATGGGGATCGACCAGATCGCCGGTCGCCTGCCGGGTGGCGGCGATCGTGCGCGCCACCTCCGCCTGGTCGGCGCTGCCCCCGGCGAGCAGCGACGGCAGCTCGCCCTCCACCGTGAAGCCGCCGCTTTGCGCGAAACCCTGCATCAGCCCGCGGGTACGGTCGGCGTCGTGCCGCTCGAGCTCGAGCAGCAACCGCTCGAAGTTGCTCGCGACCTGGATGTCCATCGACGGGCTGGTCGTCGCCGTCACCGTGCCGCGCTCGTAGCGCCGGGTCGCGAGGAAGCGGGCCAGGATGTCGTTCTCGTTGGTGGCGACGACGAGACGCTCGACCGGCAGCCCGATCGCCGCGGCGACGCGGCCGGCATAGACGTTGCCGAAATTGCCGCTCGGCACGACGAAGGCGATCGCCCGGTCCGGCGCGCCCAGGCGCAGCCCGGCCCAGACATAGTAGACCACCTGGGCCACGACCCGCGCCCAGTTGATCGAGTTGACCGCCGACAGCGTCCATTTCCGGCGGAACGGCACGTCGTTGAACATCGCCTTCACGAGATCCTGGCAGTCGTCGAAGGTGCCGCGCACCGCCAGATTGAGCACGTTCGCCGCCTGCACGGTCGTCATCTGCCGGCGCTGCACCGGCGAGACCCGGTTCTCCGGGTGCAGCATGGCGATCCGCACCCGCCGCTTGTCGGCGAAGGCGTGCACCGCGGCCGCACCGGTATCGCCCGACGTCGCCCCGACGATGGTCAGCCGCTCGCCACGCCGCTCGAGCACCTCGTCGAACATCGCGCCCAGGAGCTGCATCGCGAAGTCCTTGAAGGCCAAGGTCGGCCCGTGGAACAGCTCGAGCAGCCAGTCGTCGCCGCCAAGATGGCGCAAGGGTGCGGTGGCGGCATGGTCGAACGGCGCGTAGGCGCGCTGCGCCAGCCGCAGCAGGTCGTCGTGGCTGAAGCAGCCGACCGTGAACGGAGCCAGCAGGCGCGCGGCCAGCGCCGGATAATCGAGGCCGCGCATCGCCCGCAGCTCCGCCGCGGAGAAGCCGGGCCAGCGCTCGGGCACGAACAGCCCGCCATCCTCGGCGAGCCCGGCAAGAAGCACCTCTTCGAAGCTGCGCCGTCCGGCTTGGCCCCGGGTGCTGACATAGTGGATCATCGGGTCTCCGTCGTGA
This sequence comes from Geminicoccaceae bacterium, assembly GCA_039808865.1. GTDB lineage: Bacteria > Pseudomonadota > Alphaproteobacteria > Geminicoccales > Geminicoccaceae > Benzoatithermus. Next base: position 18,005 of record JBDHTW010000052.1, on the reverse strand, counting down.
TCCGATGGGACTTAGGCGCGATACCCGCCCGGCTCAAGCCAAGAGGCAATGCGTTTCGGCCGGCCGCCATGCCACCGGCCCCGACGTGGTCAGCTGGACCGTGCACGCCCCCACGCGGCCGCCTCGGTGCCGGCGCTTCTGGCCAGCGTGACCCTCGTCGCGGAGGTCGCGGCCACGCGCCGCAGCGGGCAGGCCGCGGCCGCGCCGCAAGGACCGAGCCGGCTCTCAACCGGTCTCGCCGAGATACCGCCCGCGCAGATGGGCGAGGAACGGCCCCACCGCCAGCGGACCACCCGACGCCTGCTCGACCAGCTCGGCGAAGCGTGGCCGCGCCCCCTGGCCGTGCACCTTCGCGCGCAGCCACGTCAACGCCGGCATGAAGTCGCCACGGCCGATCGCGTCGAGCAGGCCCGGCACCTGCGCCTGGGCGGCGTTGAACAGCTGTGCGGCCAGCATCGCGCCCAGCGTGTAGCAGGGGAAGTAGCCGAAGCCGGCGACCGGCCAGTGGATGTCCTGCAGGCAGCCGCGACGGTCGTCGGGCGGCACGATGCCCAGCAGCTCGCGCATGCCGTCGTTCCAGGCCCCAGGCAGATCGGCCACCTCGAGCTCGCCGGCGATCAGGCGCCGCTCCAGGCGATGGCGCAGGATGATGTGCAGCGGGTAGGTCGCCTCGTCGGCATCGACCCGGATGAAGCTGCGCTCGACCTTGCCATAGATGCGCAGCAGGTTCTCCGGCGCCAGGGCGGGATCGTCGCCGAACTTGCGCCGCAGCTCGCCACCGAGAAAGCCGATGAAGGCGGCCGAGCGGCAGGCCTGCATCTCGATCAGCAAAGACTGGCTCTCGTGGACGGCCATGCCCCTGGCCTCGCCGACGGGCTGGCCCGACCAGGCGCGAGGCAGGCCGGCCTCGTAGAGCGCATGCCCGGTCTCGTGCAGCACGCCCATCAGCGAGGAGACGATCTCGTCCTCGCGGTAGCGCGTGGTGATGCGGATGTCGGTGTGCGTCCCGCCGCAGAACGGATGGGTGCTCTCGTCGAGGCGGCCGGCGTCGAAATCGAACCCGAGCCGCGCCATCAGCGCCTTGCCCAGCTCCTTCTGCAGGGCGGCCGGGAACGGCCCTTTGGGCCGGAGCGGTGCCGGCTGCCGCGCCTGCCGCTCCAGGATGGCATCGATCACAGGCGGCAGCGCCGCCCCCAGCTCGTCGAACAGCGGCTCGACATCGGCATCGCGCAGGTCGGGCTGGTGCGCGTCGAGCAGCGCGTCGTAGGGACTGAGGCCGAGCGCCGCGCCCGTCATCGCGGCGGTCTCGCGCACGAGGCGCACGACCTCGGCGAGGTGCGGCGCCAGCATCGCGAAGTCGGCCTGCGCCCGCGCCTCGCGCCACGTCATCTCGCACGCCGTCGTCGCCCGGGCCAGGGCCTCGACCAAGGCCGGCTCGACCGCATGCGCATGGCGGTACCGGCGCCGCATCTCGCGCAGGTTGGCCTGCTGCCAAGGATCGAGATCGGTCTCGTCCTCGGCCGCGGCCAGCTGCTCGCCGGTCTCCGGGTGGGTCAGCAGGTCGTGCGACAGGCGCTTGAGGGTCGCGAGCTGCTCGCCGCGCTCGGTCGCCGCCTTCTTCGGCATGATGACGGCGGTGTCCCAATCGAGGATCGCCAGGGCACCGTCGATCCCGGCGATGCGCCGGAAGCGTTGCTCAAGTGCCGCGTAGTGCCAGCCCATCCGCATCCTCCAACAGGCGATCGCGCGTACCACGGCCACCGGGCGCGCAGTGCCACAAGAGCAAGGTCACGACCAGGAAGGTCAGCACGCCCACGGCCTGGTGCAGCACCGCCTGCCAGACCGGCGCCTCCAAGAGGATGACGAGGGCGCCGAGACCGACTTGCGCCACCACCAGGACGGCGGCGATGGCGGTCAGCCGGCGCAACCCCGGCGGCAGGCCGGGCCGCGCCCGGCCGAGGCCGTACAGCCCGAGGATGGCGATGGCCGTGCAGGCGGCGAGGACACGATGGGTGAAATGGATCCGCACCCCGCCGTCGCTCAGGTCGGGCACGAGGGCGCCGTCGCACAGCGGCCAGGTCGTGCACGCCAGCGTCGAGCCGCTCTTCGCGGTCACCGCCGCGCTCATCATCGCCAGCAGCGCCAGCCCCCAGGCGCCGGCCGCCGCCGGCAGCAGGCCGCTGCCGGGCCGTGGCCGGCGCCAATCGGCGGTGATGGCATAGATCCGCAAGATCGCCGTCAGCACCAGCAAGGCGTTGCCGAGATGGATCGCCACCGACCACGGGCTGTTGCGGTCGAGCACGGTGATGCCGCCCAGCGCCCCCTGCACCAGCAGCAGGAGAATGAGCGCACCACCGGTCACGGCAAGGCCGGGCTCGCGCCGGCGCTGGCGGAAGGTGAGCACGGCCAGCAGCAGCACCAGCGGGCCGACCAGGAAGCCGGCGATCAGCCGATGCACCCACTCCAGCATCACCTGCCCGTAGGTGTAGCCGAGGTCGGGGATTGCGGCGAGGTCCGACGGCAGCGGCACCCAGTGCCCGTAGCAGGTCGGCCAGTCGGGACAGGACAGGCCGGAATTGGTCGTGCGCACCACCGCGCCGAGCACGATCAGGGCGTAGACCAGCACGGCGGTCACGCCGGCGACGTAGCGTATCGATTTCACGTTTGCGCAGAATCCGGTTGGGTCATGCTGGAGAGCAGATAGATGGCCAGCAGGGCGGCGGCGAGACCATACCACGTGATGGCATAGCCGAGATGGTTGTTCGGCAGATCGATCGTCACCGGCTCGGTCTTGGGCAGCTCGCCCGTTCCCTCGGTCCGCTCGAGCACGATCTCGACCGGCAGCAGCGACATGCCCAGCGCCTGCTCCAGCGCCGGCAGATCCCAGCCGAACCAGCGCCGCTTGTCGGGCTCGTTGGTCGGCGTGAGCCAGCCCGGCTTGCTGCCGCCACGCCAGCGCGCGACCCCCTCGATGTCGACCTCGCCCGACGGCTGCAGCCCGGGCGGGGTGCGCGGCGGCAGCAGGGCTTCGGGCAGCCAGCCGCGATCGACCAGGACGATGCGGCCGTCGTCCAGGCGCAACGGCGTCACCAGCCGCCCGCCCGGCTCACCCTGCACCGCCGACAGGCCGAAGCCGACGGCCGCATCGTGCAGGTAGGTACCGCGGGCGGAGACGTGGCGGAAGTCGAGGCCCTCCAGCCCCGCATCGTCGGGCAGGTCGACCGCCGGCGCGGCGAGACCCTCTTCGGCCTGGCGGATGAGCTCGGTCTTCCAGCCGAGCCGCTCGACCTGCCAAGTCCCGAGGCCGAGCAGCAGCACGAGCCCGGCAGCGGTGATCACGGTGGGCCAGAGCCGGCAGCGGAAGCGGCGTCGTGCGGGCCTAGCCGGCGTCGAACTCATCGCGGCGATGCTTGTATTGCAGGGCGACGAGCATGCCCTTGAGCGGCCGCATCAAGGCCAGGCACAGCACGACCGTCAGCGGAAGCCAGACCATAAGGTGAAGCCAGACCGGCCAACCGTACTTGACCTCGACCACGAGGGCCGCACCGACGACGGCGAAGCCGACGAGGAGAACGATGAACGCGACCGGCCCATCGCCGCTGTCCTGCGCGGACAGATCGAGTCCGCACGCTTCGCACCGGTCGACGACGGTGAGGAAGCCCCGGAACAGGCGGCCACGCCCGCAGCGCGGGCAGCGGCCGCCAAGACCCGTGGCCAGCGGCGAGGATGCCGCCTCGGTCATCCCCCGACCGGCTGCGTGGTGAACTGCAGGCTGCCGCCCCACCAGTAGACCCAGACGAACAGGAACAGCCAGACCACGTCGACGAAGTGCCAGTACCAGGCGGCAGCCTCGAAGCCGACATGCTTGTTCGGCCGGAACGCCGCGTAGTAGGCGCGCATCATGCAGACGGCGAGGAAGATCGTGCCGATCTGGACGTGGAAGCCGTGGAACCCGGTCGCCATGTAGAATGCCGAGCCGAAGATCGCGTCCTGCAGCGTGAAGCCCTCGTGGATCTGCTCGACATACTCGAGGACCTGGAAGCTGGTGAAGGTCAGGCCGAGGCAGACCGTGATCAGCAGCGCGCGGAACGCCGTCTTCTGGTCGTTCTCCTTGATCGCGTGGTGGGCCCAGGTCACCGTCGCACCGGACAGGAGCAGGATCAGGGTGTTGAGGAACGGGATGCCCCAGGTCGGGACCGGCTCGACCCCCTCCGGCGGCCAGCTCGTCGCCACCGTCATCGGCGGATTGAGCGCGCCCCAGAAGAACGCCCAGAAAAAGGCGAAGAAGAACAGCAGCTCGGACACGATGAACAGGACCATGCCGAAGCGCAGGCCCTTGGACACCACGTCGGTGTGCGCGCCGCTGGCCGATTCGCGCAGCACGTCGCGCCACCAGCCGAACATGGTGTAGAACACGCCGAGGAAGCCGAGCAGGACCACCCACGGCCCGATCGCCGCCCCGTGCATCCACATCACGCCGCCGCTGGTCAGCACCAGGGCGGCGATGCTGCCGGTCAGCGGCCAGGGGCTCGGGTCGACCAGATGGTAGGGGTGGTTGGGCTTGTGATGCCCGTGTCCATGCCCATGATCGTCGTGGGTGACGGCGGTGCTCGCCATGAGCCTCTCTCCTGCCTCAGCTGGTCGAGCGGGCGGCCGTCTTCGCGCGCAACCGCTCTGTCGCCTCTCGGTCGATGAAGAACGTGTAGGACAAGGTGATCTGCCGGACCTCGCGCGTGTCCGGATCCCGGAGCATGTCCGGATCGACGTAGAACGATACCGGCATGTCGACGCGCTGCCCTGGCTGCAGCGTCTGCTCGTCGAAGCAGAAGCAGCTGATCTTGCTGAAGTAGCTGCCGATCTTGAACGGCGTCACGTTGTAGACCGCGCGGCCGACCACCGGATAATCGGCATGGTTGACCGCCGTGTAGAAGGCCAGGGTCTGCTCGCCGACCGCGACGTCGACGCTGCGCTGGTCGGGATGGAAGCCCCAGGGCAGGTTGTGGTCGACGTCGGCATTGAACATCACCGTGACCCGCTCGGTCTGCGGCTGCACCGAGGCGGCGTTGCCGTCGGTCCTCGGCGTGCCGCCATAACCGGACACCCGGCAGTAGAGATCGTACAGCGGCACCGAGGCGGCGGTCAGCCCGAGCATCGCCAGGATGACCATGCCCGCCGCCAGCCCGGTGCGCCGGTTGCGCCGCTCCCGGTTCAACTGACGCCCCCCAGCTTGACCAGCGTGATCAGGTAGAACAGCACGACGAGGCTCACCAGGCCGAGCGCCACCGCCACGTTCTTCGTCCGCTGCCGCCGCCGGATCTCGTCGTCCTCCATGCTCATGACTCAGCCAAGCAGCAGATCCTGGACGGCGCGGTCGACCGCAAGCGCGGCGAACAGCGCGAACAGGTAGATGATCGAGTAGCGGAAGGTGCGCATGGCCAGCAGGTCGCGATCCTGCCGCCACAGCCGGTAGGCATAGGCGACGAAGGCGCCACCGAGGCCGATGGCGGCGAGAGCGTAGACGATGCCCGCCTGCCCCAGCGCCACCGGCACGAGACTGACCGCCACGAGCACCACGGTGTAGATCAAGATGTGGTTGAGCGTGCTGCGCCGGCCGGCCACCACCGGCAGCATCGGCACGCTGACCCGATCGTAGTCACCGGTCCGATAGAGCGCCAACGCCCAGAAATGCGGCGGCGTCCACAGGAAGATGATCAAAAAGAGCAGGATCGGCAGCAGCGACACGCTGCCCGAGACCGCGGCCCAGGCGACGACGGGCGGCAAAGCCCCGGCCGCACCGCCGATGACGATGTTCTGCGGCGTCCGCCGCTTGAGCCACATCGTGTAGATCAGCACGTAGAAGGCGATCGTGAACGCCAGCAGCGCCGCCGCCAGCCAGTTCAGCGCCAAGCCCATGACCATGACGCCGATGATCGCCAGCGTCATGCCGACCGCCAGCGCCTCGGCCGGCTCGATCCGGCCGGAGGCGGTCGGGCGCAGGCGCGTGCGCGCCATGCGCTGGTCGATGTCGACGTCGAAGGCGTTGTTGATGGCGGCCGAGGCCCCGGCGCCGAGGGCGATGCACATCAGCGCCGTGAACCCGAGGATCGGGTGCACGTGGCCGGGCGCCAGGTAGATCGCGACGGCGCTCGTGAATACCACGAGCTGCATCACGTTCGGCTTGAACAACCGCCAGAAGTCGCGCAGGCCGGACTCGCGCCGGACACGGTCGCCGCCATAGGCGATACCGCCTTGTCCCTCGACGGCCATCCCGGCTTCGCCACGCCGCGCCATATCAACGCCTCTCATCCGCAAGCTCAATGGCCACCGGCCGTCTGAACGACGGGCAGATCCTCGAAGGTGTGGAACGGCGGCGGCGAGCTCACCGTCCATTCCAGGGTCGTGGCCCCCTCGCCCCACGGGTTGTCCGGGCACTTCTCGCCGGCGGTGAAGGTCCGGTAGAGCACGAACATGAAGAAGAAGGCGCTGCCCGCGGCGATGAACGCGCCGATCGAAGAGATCATGTTCCAGCCCGCGAACGCGTCCGGATAGTCCGGGATGCGCCGCGGCATGCCGGCCAGGCCCAGGAAGTGCTGCGGGAAGAAGGTCAGGTTGACGCCGATGAACGTCAGCCAGAAGTGGATCTGGCCCAGGCGCTCGTCGTACTGGCGGCCCGACATCTTGCCGATCCAGTAGTAGAAGCCGGCGAAGATCCCGAACACCGCGCCCAGCGACAGGACGTAATGGAAGTGGGCGACGACGTAGTAGGTGTCGTGCAGGGCCGCGTCGACGCCGGCGTTGGCCAGCACGACGCCGGTCACACCGCCGACCGTGAACAGGAAGATGAAGCCGACCGCGAACAGCATCGGCGTCGTGAAGCGCAGGCTGCCGCCCCACATCGTGGCGATCCAGGAGAAGATCTTGATGCCGGTCGGGACCGCGATGACCATGGTCGCGGCGGTGAAGTAGGCCTTCACGTTCACGCCCATGCCGACGGTGTACATGTGGTGCGCCCACACCACGAAGCCGACCACGCCGATCGCGACCATGGCATAGGCCATGCCCAGATAGCCGAAGATCGGCTTCTTCGAGAAGGTCGAGATGATCTGGCTGACGATGCCGAAGGCCGGCAGGATCATGATGTAGACTTCGGGATGGCCGAAGAACCAGAACAGGTGCTGGAAGAGCTCGGGATCGCCGCCGCCTTCGGGATTGAAGAAGTGGGTGCCGAAGTTGCGGTCGGTCAGCAGCATGGTGATGGCACCGGCGAGGACCGGGACCGCGAGCAGCAGCAGGAACGCCGTGACCAGCATCGACCACGCGAACAGCGGCATCTTGTGCATGGTCATGCCGGGCGCGCGCATGTTGAAGATCGTGGTGATGAAGTTGATGGCGCCCAGGAGCGAGCTGGCGCCGGCCAGATGCAGCGCGAAGATCGCGAGATCGACCGAGGGGCCCGGATGGCCGACCGCCGAGGACAAGGGCGGGTAGATCGTCCAGCCGGTGCCCGCGCCGCCGACGAAGGCCGAGCTGAGCAGGAGGATGAAGGCCGGCACGATCAGCCAGAAGCTGATGTTGTTGAGCCGCGGGAACGCCATGTCCGGCGCGCCGATCATCAGCGGCATCATCCAGTTGCCGAAGCCGCCGATCAGCGCCGGCATGACGAAGAAGAACACCATGATCAGGCCGTGCGCCGTGACCAGCACGTTGTACATCTGATAGTCGCCGCCCAGGATCTGATCCCCGGGGACCATCAGCTCGGCGCGGAACACGACCGACATCAGCATGCCGATGATGCCGGCGCAGAACGCGAAGATCAGGTAGAGCGTGCCGATGTCCTTGTGATTGGTCGACATCGCCCAGCGCCGCCAGCCGGTGGGCGTGTGGTCGTCGTGCGCGTCCGCAAGGGCGTAGGATGCCATGGTTCTCGAACCTCTCAGTTCACCGGCTTCGGCGACACGGCCGCATTGGCAACGGTCACGCCGTCCTGATCAACTCGTGCGAATTTGGTCTTGGCCTCGGCCACCCATGCGTCGAAGTCGGCTTTTTCCATGGCCTCGACGTTGATCGGCATGAAGCCGTGATTGACGCCGCAGAGTTCCGAGCACTGACCGTAATAGATGCCCGGCCTCTCGACATTGATCCACAGCTCGTTCAGGCGGCCGGGCACCGCGTCCACCTTGACGCCGAACTGCGGCACGGCCCAGCTGTGGATCACGTCGGTGGCGGTGGTCTGGATGCGGACGTTGGTCCCGACCGGCACGACGACCCGGTTGTCCGCCTCGAGCAGACGGAGCTGGCCGGGCTGCAGGTCGCTGTCCGCGATCATGTTGGCATCGAAGGTGAAGTTGCCGTTGTCGGGATATTCGTAGCTCCAGTACCACTGGTGCCCGATGGCCTTGATGGTCAGCTCCGACTTCGGCACCACGTCCGCGAAATAGAGCAGCTTGAACGACGGGATGGCGATGATGACCAGGATCAGCACCGGTACCGCCGTCCACACGATCTCCAGGAGCGTGTTGTGCGACCGGCGCGAGGGAACCGGGTTCCGCTTCTCGCTGAAGCGCCAGCAAGCGTAGGACAGCAGCGCGAAGACGAAGATGACGATGAGGATGCACATCCACAGCAGCAGATGATGGAAGCTCGTGACGCGCTCCATGATCGGCGTCGCGGGAACCTGCATGCCCATCTGCCACGGCTGTGGCGTGGCCCAGGCGACCGATGGCACCACCCCGAGCAGGGCGGCAGCTACGAGTTGCGTCGGCACGTTCAAGCGCATGGAAGCGTAATTCCTCGCGATGGCGTGGAGGCGTCACGGAGCGAGGCACGCCGGAATGTGCCGACGCCGAGCCCCCTGGTGCGTTCGATCTGGCTCGCCGGAAGATAAAGAGGCCCCTCGGGACTGGCGCGTGACAGAGTGTCGCGAGACTGGCCGGCCCGAATTGGACCGCATCTTCCTCCCACACGGCATAGCACCGGCCCGGCCAAGGCTCTACATCTCTCTCATGCCGCCGCCACGCCGCACGCTCGTCGCCGCGATTTTTTTTGCCGGAACGTCATGACCAAAGCCGTACCCGCCTCGCCCGTCGCCGCCGCCGCTGGCCTCGATCCGGCGCGGCTCGCCCGGCTCGCGGCCGATGGCCTGATCGCCATGGACGATGGCGAGCTGTTCCTGGAGGCCCGCGAGGAGGAACAGCTCACCTTCGAGGACGGCCGGCTCAAGCGTGCCAGCCGGGAGCGGCATGCGGGCTTCGGCTTTCGCGGCGTGGCCGGCGAGCGCGTGGGCTTTGCCACCGGCGACCGGCTGGACGAGCATGCCATCCGGGAGGCGGCGGGGGTCGTGCGGGCCGTGGCCGCGGGACATGCCGGACGCGACAACGTGGCCCCCGCGGTCGCCGGCCCGCCGCTCTACGCGGCGACCGACCCGATCGCCAGCGCCACGCGCATGCACAAGCTCGACGTGCTCGAGCGCATCGAACGGTACTGCCGGACGAAGGACGCGGCGGTCGTCAGCGTGACCGCGAGCCTCGCCGCCTCGCACCAGGCCGTCGAGATCTTCCGCGGCGACGGCGGCCACGTGGCCGATCTGCGGCCGTTGGTGCGTCTCAACGTGCAGGTCGTGCTCGAGCGGGACGGTCGGCGGGAGAGTGGCAGCCAAGGTGGCGGCGGCCGCTTCGGACTCGAGCGGCTGCTCGAGGACGGCTGGTGGCAGACCATCGCCGACGACGCGCTGCGCCAAGCCCGACTGCGGCTGGACGCCGTGCCCACCCCCGCGGGCGAGATGACCGTCGTGCTCGGCGCGGGCTGGCCGGGGGTCATGCTGCACGAGGCGGTCGGACACGGGCTCGAGGGTGACTTCAACCGCAAAGGCACCTCGGCCTTTGCCGGATTGATGGGCCAACGGGTGGCCGCCAAGGGTGTCACCGTCGTCGACGACGGCACGCTGCCCGAGCGGCGCGGCTCGCTGACGGTCGACGACGAAGGGACGCCTACCGGCTGCACCACGCTGATCGAGGACGGCATCCTGGTCGGCCTCATGCAGGACCGCCAGAACGCGCGGCTGATGCGGATGGCGCCGACGGGCAACGGCCGTCGCCAGTCCTACGCCCACAGCATCATGCCCCGGATGACCAACACCTACATGCGGTCCGGAAGCCTGTCGCCCGCGGAGATCATCGCCGGTGTCCAGCGCGGGCTGTACGCGGTCTCGTTCGGCGGCGGGCAGGTCGACATCTCCTCCGGCCGCTTCGTGTTCCAGGCGACCGAGGCCTACCTGATCGAGGCGGGCCGCATCGCCGCCCCGGTCAAGGGTGCGATGCTGATCGGCAACGGACCCGAGGCCCTGCGGCGCATCACCGCGATCGGCGACGACCTGGCGCTGGACAACGGCATCGGCACCTGCGGCAAGAACGGCCAGGGCGTGCCGGTCGGGGTCGGGCAGCCGACCTTGCGCATCGAGGCCATGACCGTGGGCGGCACCGCCACCCGCTGAGTTTCCGGCTGACGCGCGCGGCCGGTCACGCCCGTGCCTCGACCGCCGCCACGGTCTCGGTCCCGCGCAGGATGCCGGCCACGGTCCCGGCCAGGGCCGCCGGGCTGCAGACCATGGCCCACCAGCGGCGGGATGCCTCGTGCAGGGCCTGCAGGCGCTCGGGCCGCGCCATCAGCCCCTCGACGATGGCGGGCAGCGCCGCCCAGTTCCGCAATCGGATCGACGGCGCCGAACGGTAGAACCAGAAGTCCGGGAGCGGCTCGCCGACCACGACGCAGCCGGCGCGCATCGCCTCGAAGAAGCGGTGGGTCTCCGGGGTCGTGCCCCGCGGCACCAGCGCGATCTTGGTGTCCATCAGGGCGTCGGCATAGCCCGGCGGAGCCACCCGGGTCGCGGCGTAGGAGGGCAGGAGCGCGAGATCGATCGGCCAGTCGGGATGAACGGCCCGAACGCGATCGACCGCGGCCGCCATCCGTCGCCGCGCCGCGAACTTGGGCTCGTTGATCATCCGGCTCCGCACGGCCGACCGTGATGCGGCGGTGTTCCTGCTGCTGCCGGAGAACCAGAGCACATAGCGGCGCGTGGCGAAGGGCTTCAGCGGTAGCTCCGGCTGGCGGGCATAGCCCAAGGGAAACGGCAGCGTGCGCCCGACGAGATCGGCATAGGCGGTCCTGCCCAGCCGAAGCTTCAGGCGGGCATTCAGCGCGCGGTTGCGCGCGATGCGCACGCGGTCGAGCGCATGCGCCAGATCGAGGCGGGTGCACTCGGTCCGGTAGGGCTCGTGGCCCATGCACTTCAGGATCAACCCTGCCTGCCGATACCGCCACGGCAGCAGCGAGCGCTCGTCACCGTAGACGAACACCACGCAGTCACGGTCCAGATCCGGCAGATCGGTATCGCTGTCATAGGCGATGAACCAACGTCGATCGCGAATGCCGTAATCATGAATCACGTATCTGGCGATGTTGCTGAAGAACTCGAAGCGCGCGCCGGTGCCGGTCGGTTGCCCGGAAACATCCAGCATCGCCATCCAAGGCACCTAGTCTGACAATATGGTCCCGGTCTTTACGTCTTTGTGGCAGCAAGGTCAAATGTACCACATACCGTGCGGCAGCAGTCGGGTTGCGCAAACTCCGAACTTCGCCACATTATTTCCGACGGGAACAGCGTCTGCTATCAGCCGATCGGCATGCGGGCGAGGCGCTGGATCGTGCCCGTGATCACGTCGGGCGCGAGCTGGGAGCCGATCACGAGCCAAGCGATGCCGATGATGCCCGCGCGCTCGCCCAGCCGGCTGGTCTGAATCTGCAGCTCGCGCGTCGCCAGCGGCAGCGAGCGCTGGTAGACGAGCTCGAGCATGCCGGCCAGGAGGTGCTCGCCAGCCTGCGCCAACGTCCCGCCGAGAATGATCCGGCGCGGGTTGAGGATGGCGACGCAGTCCGCGGCGACCTCGCCCAGCACACGACCGGCATCGCGCAGCAGCCGCACCGCCTCGGGCTGGTTGCGGCGTACCAAGGCCAATACGTCGCGGGCATCGGTGGCCTCGAAGCCCAGCGCACGCAGTTCCCGCGCCAGCGCCCAGCCTGCGGCGCGTGCCTCGACGCAGCCGAGCTTGCCGCAGCGGCAGAGCGGATAAGGCTCGGCACCGAGCTGGATGTGGCCGATGTCGCCGGCGGCGCCCTGCGCACCGCGGTGCAGTTTGCCGTCGATGACGATGCCGCTGCCGATACCGCTGCCGGCCTTGATGAACAGCAGCTGGTCGGCGCCCGCAGGGTCGTGGCGGCATTCGGCGAGCGTCAGGATGTTGACGTCGTTGTCGGCAATGACCGGCACGCCGAACCGGCGGCCGAACCAGCCGACGACGTCGAAATCGTCCCAGCCGGTCATGATCGAGGGGCCGACCACGCGGCCGGCGACGAAATCGACCGGCGCCGGCAGGCTGAGGCCGAGACCGAGCACCGGCCGGGCATGGCCCGCCTCGCGCAGAAGTTCCTGCAGCTGCTCGCTGATCCAGGTCGCGATCGGTATCGGGCCGCAGGCCACATCGACCTTGCCCACCCGCTCGGCGATGATGCGCGGCTGAAGATCGGTCAGGGCCACCCGGGTGTGGCTCTCGCCGATTTCGGCCGCGAGCACCAGGCCGGCGCCGCCGTTCAAGCGAAGGGAACGGGTCGGCCGGCCGCCGCTCGGGATCGTCTCCTCGGCCTCGCGCACGAGATCGACGGCGAACAGCGAGGTCAGCCGCTCGGTGACGGTGGCCCGCGACAGACCGGCGACCTGAACCAGGGCGGCCCGCGACGTGGCCCGCCCCGAGCCGATCAGATGGAGGATCTGACCGGCAGCGGCGACGCGTTGCCCGAGATCCTGCGGATCCGGTGCCTTACCGTGTCGGGCTGTCCGCACCTGAGGCTCCCGCTAATGCATGAAATTATACATAACATAAAATTATTCTGGTTGACACTAGGCAAAACTACGGATCATTCTCGTGGCGAGCCATGCGAAGATGGCCACCCAGCACTGGACCTTCGGCGACGCCGGGGCAACCGGCGCGACGGGAAAGAATCAAGGAGGCAAGGATGAAGCATCGGCATACACGTGCAAGCGCTGCAATCGGCCGTAAGGCGATGACCGCCGTGGTCGCGTTGGCCGCCTTGGGCCTGCTCGGGACCGGCAGCGGCAGCGCCCATGCCGAGGAAGTCATCGTCGGCCTGATCACCAAGACCAACAACAACCCGTTCTTCGCCAAGATGAAGGAGGGCGCGGAGGCCAAGGCCAAGGAAGTCGGCGTCGAGCTGCGCAGCTTCGCCGGCAAGTACGACGGCGACAACGAGAGCCAGGTGGCGGCGATCGAGAGCCTGATCTCGGCCGGGGCCAAGGGCATCCTGATCACCCCCAGCGACACCGTGGCGATCGTGCCGACGATCAAGCAGGCCCGCGACGCAGGCATCCTGGTGATCGCGCTCGACACCCCGCTGGACCCGATCGACGCCGCCGACGCGACCTTCGCCACCGACAATTTCAAGGCCGGCGAGCTGATCGGCGCCTGGGCGGCGAAAACCCTGGGGGCCAAGGCCGCCGATGCCAAGATCGCGTTCCTCGACGCGCTCGAGGCCCAGCCCACGGTCGACATGCTGCGCGACCAGGGCTTCATGAAGGGCTTCGGCATCGACATCCAGGATCCCAAGCATTACGGCGAGGAGACCGATCCGCGCATCGTCGGCCACCAGTGGGGCCAGGGCGCCGAGGAAGGCGGGCGCACCGGGATGGAGAACCTGCTCCAGAAGGAGCCGGACATTTCGGTGGTCTACACCATCAACGAGCCGACCGCCGCCGGCGCCCACGAGGCGCTCAAGGCCGCGGGCAAGGCCGACGGCAGCGTGCTGATGACCTCGGTCGACGGCGGCTGCCCGGGCGTGAAGAACGTGCAGGCCGGCGTGATCGGCGCCACCTCGATGCAGTTCCCGTTGCTGATGGCCTCGATGGGCGTCGAGGCCGTGGCCGAGTTCGCGAAGTCCGGCAAGAAGCCGCAGCCGACTCCTGGTCTCAACTTCTACGACACGGGCGTCGCCCTGATCACCGACAAGCCGGTGCCGGGCGTCGAATCGATCACCTCGACCGAGGGCCTGACCAAGTGCTGGGGCTGATCCCGTCCGCACGAGCCCGGGCCTGATCCGCCTTGGCATCGCCATGGGAGGACGGCTCGACCCGTTCTCCCATGCTGGCTTCTGCCCAACAGCGCCTCGGTTGCCATGACCATTGCCAACGACGCTGCAGTCCGGCCCGAGACGCCGGACATGGCCAACGCCCTGGCGGCGGCCCCGACCGCGCACGCGGTGTTCGACGAGGAGCGCAAGAGCCTCGCCAAGCGCGTGCAGCATTTCCTGCACGCCTACCCGACGACGATCCCGTTCATCGTGCTGCTGCTGGGCGTGCTGGCGTTCAGCATGATCGTGGGCGGCCGGTTCTTCCAGCCGTTCAACCTTTCGCTGATCCTGCAGCAGGTCACGATCATCGGCATCGTCGGCATCGCGCAGACGCTGATCATCCTCACCGCCGGCATCGATCTGTCCGTCGGCGCGATCATGGTGCTGTGCTCGGTGATCATGGGCCGCCTCGCCGTGATCGTGGGTGTGCCGGTCGAGCTGGCCTTCCTGATCGGCCTGTTCGCCGGCGCCGCCTGCGGCTTCATCAACGGCTCGCTGGTCACGTGGCTGCGGCTGCCGCCGTTCATCGTGACCCTGGGCACCTGGAGCATCTTCGGTGCCTTGAACCTCTGGTACTCGAACAGCGCCACGATCCGGCAGCAGGAGGTCGAGGCCGCAGCGCCGTTCCTGCAGTTCATGGGCACCGCGATCCAGTTCGGCGGGGCACGGCTGACCTACGGCTCGATCCTGATGCTGCTGATGGCGGCCTTGGTCTGGTACCTGCTCAACCGCACCGCCTTCGGCCGCCACATCCATGCGACCGGCGACGACCCCGACGCCGCCCGGCTGGCCGGTATCCGCACCAGCCGCACGCTGCTCGCGGTGTACACGCTCGCCGGCTTCATCTGCGCCATTGCCGGCTGGGTGCTGATCGGCCGCATCGGCGCGATCAGCGCGCTGTCCGGGGTCAACGCCAACCTCGATTCGATCACCGCGGTGGTCATCGGCGGCACCAGCCTGTTCGGCGGCCGCGGCTCGATCGTGGGCACGCTCGTCGGTGCCTTGATCGTCGGCGTGTTCCGCAACGGCCTGGCACTCGCCGGCGCCGACGCGGTCTGGCAGGAATTCACGATCGGGCTCCTGATCATCGTCGCGGTCACGATCGACCAGTGGATCAGGAGGGTGTCGGCATGAGCACCGCGCCCGTCGAGCCCATCCTCCGCGCGCGCGGCCTGGTCAAGCGCTTCGGCCGGGTGACCGCCCTCGATCACGCCGACTTCGACCTGCTGCCCGGCGAGATCCTGGCGGTGATCGGCGACAATGGCGCCGGCAAGTCGACGCTGATCAAGACCATCTCGGGCGCGGTCGTCCCCGACCAGGGCGAGATCCACCTCGATGGCCAGCTCGTCCACTTCCGCTCCCCGATGGACGCGCGGGCCGCCGGCATCGAGACCGTCTATCAGCATCTGGCCCTGTCGCCCGCGCTTTCGATCGCCGACAACCTGTTCCTCGGCCGCGAGCGCCGCAAGCCCGGGATACTCGGCCGGATGTTCCGCATGCTGGACCGCTCCGGCATGCAGAGGGAAGCCCGTCACCATCTCGACTCCCTGGGCCTGCTGACCATCCAGAACATCCGCCAGGCGGTCGAGACCCTTTCCGGCGGGCAGCGGCAAGGCGTTGCGGTCGTGCGCGCCACGGCGTTCGGCAGCCGCGTCGTCATCATGGACGAGCCCACGGCGGCGCTGGGCGTCAAGGAATCGCGCAAGGTGCTCGAGCTGATCTTGGACGTGAAGCGGCGCGGGCTGCCGATCGTCCTGATCAGCCACAACATGCCGCACGTGTTCGAGGTCGCCGATCGCATCCACATCCATCGGCTCGGCCGGCGCGTCGCCGTGATCCGGCCGCAGGACCACTCGATGTCGGACGCGGTGGCGATCATGACCGGCGCCATGCCGCCACCGATGGCGCAGGCGGCCTGAACCAACCTCCACCACCGACGAAGGACCATCATGAAGCGCGTCGACGAGAAGCTGGCCCGGATCCGCGCCGGGCAATACCGCCGCCAGGATTTCATCATCGCCGATGCCAAGGACCCCGACATGGGGCCGGCGATCGCGGCCAGTGGCCCGAAGCGCGAGCCCGACGGCAGCTGGACCCGCTACCGCACCCGGGCGGAGTTCCTGGATCAGGTCCGTGCGATCGTCGCGCAGGACGTCGTCGACATCATGCTGATGTCGGCGGCGAACGTCGAGCTTCTGACCGACGAGGGCCTGTTCCGCGACAGCGCGGTCAAGGCGGCGATCCGGGCCAACGACACGACCGACATCTGGGTCATGCGCGGCGCCACCTACAGCCGGCAGCCGTCGCGCCCGTTCCGCAGCGCCTGCCTGCCGCGGGTGATGTACGGCACGCCGACCCCCTGCCCCGGCGCCCAGGTCACCGGCACCGATCTCGGCCTCTACTCGATCACCTTCAACAACGATCTCGAGAGCGACTACGCCTCGCTGCTGGCGTTCAACGAGTTCCGCGCCGAGGCCGCGGCCTGCGGGTTCAAGTATTTCCTCGAGGTCTTCAACCCCAACGTCGATACCGGCATCGAGCCCGAGGTGCTGCCGCACTACATCAACGACTGCATCGTCCGCTGCCTCGCCGGCGTGAACAAGGCCGACCGGCCGCAGTTCCTGAAGATCGTCTACAACGGCCCCAAGGCGCTGGACGAGCTGTGCTCGTTCGATCCCAGCCTGATCGTGGGCGTGCTCGGCGGCGGCGCCGGCACCACGCGCGACTGCTTCGAGCTTCTGCATCAGGCCGAGCGCTACGGTGCCCGGGTGGCCCTGTTCGGCCGCAAGATCAACCTCGCCGAATCGCCCCTGGCCATGGTCCGGATGATGCGCGAGGTCGCCGACGGCAGCGTCTCGCCACAAGAGGCGGTGCGCGCCTACCATGGCGAGCTGCAGAAGCAGCATCTGAAGCCGTTCCGCGCGCTGCAGGACGATCTCGCCATCACCGAGACCGTGTTGCAGCGCTGAGACCATGACGCGCAACGGCATCATCTGCGGCGGCAGCATCTGCATCGACGTCAACAAGGTCATCGACCGGCTGCCGCCACCCGAGCACGTCGCCACCATCGTGGCCGAGACCCCGGATTCCGGCGGTCCCGGCTTCAACATGCCGGTGAACCTCGCCCGTCTCGGGGCGGGGTTCCCGCTCGACCTCGTCGGCGTCGTCGGCGAGGACGAGCATGGCCGGCTGGCTCAGGACATCTGCGCCCGGCACGGCATCGGCACGAGCGGTCTCGCCGTGCTCGCCGGCCAGCGCACCGCCTACACCGACGTGATGATCGAGCAGACGACCGGCCGGCGGACGTTCTTCTATCTGCCGGGCGTCAACGCGCTACTCTCGCCAGCCCATTTCGATCTGTCGACGACGCGCGCCAAGATCTTCCATTTCGGGGCACCCGGCGTCCACGAGCGGATGGACCGGCCGACGGCGCACGGCAACGGCTTCTCCGAGGTGCTGGCGCAGGCCAAGGAGCTCGGGCTGCGCACCAACATGGAGCTGGTCTGCGTCGAGGCCGAGCGCATCCGCACGCTGACCACCCCTTGCCTGCCCTTCCTCGATTCCATCGTCATCAACGAGCTGGAAGCCGCGGCGGTCACCGGAATCGACGTGATGGACGGCAAGGTCGCCGACCCCGAACGGGTGGTGACCGCCGGCCGGGCGCTCCTGCGCATGGGCGTGCGCGACTTGGTCGTGATCCATTTCCCCGCAGGTGGAATCGCGGTCGCGCGCACCGGGCAGGTCTGGCGCCAAGCCTCGGTCCGAGTGCCGCCGGCCGAGATCAAGAGCACCAACGGCGCCGGCGACGCCTT
>JBDHTW010000051.1:0-30228 GCA_039808865.1 Geminicoccaceae bacterium | reverse complement strand
CGAAGTCGATCTGCAGCTGCCGCCCGGGCGGCGTCTCGAAGCGCACCGTGGCCTTGGCCGCGGCCACCAGCTCGCGGCGCAGCTCCTGCACGGCCCGCTCGACCGTGCGCAGGGAGACGGCGATCCCATGCCCACGCTCGAGCTCCTGCCGGACCACATCGGCGTTGCCGCGATGCCGGCGGAAGCGCTCGGCCAGCCACGCCTCGAGCCCCGCCAGCCTCGTCGCTCGCTGCGGCCGGCGACAGGCGATCCAGCCACCGGCCTCGAGGTAGCGGCGCACCGTCATGTGGCTGCAGCCGAACTCGACGGCGATCCGCCGCATACCCCAGCCCAGCGCCTTCAGCCGGACCCTCGCCGCCACCTCGTCCGGCGCCAGCATCGGCACTCCCCGCGGCTCCTCTTGCCGCGGGAGAGCTTCCACCACAGCCCACATCCGCTCGACCTCCCTCACGCCGAGGGGGGCCACATGCTCATGACGCCCGAGGGCCACCTTCGTGGATTGACGGCCAGCAATGTAGGCAGCTCGTCAACTTTCTGCGCCAAGCAAAGTCGGCCGCATCCCCCCTCACGCAACGCCAACGCCGGCAGCCCTGCTCGGGATCGATGCCGGCAATCCAGCCGGCACCCGTCCGATGCACCGCTCCGAGCTGGACCTCGCCGCGAGCTGCCGATAGGGAGCGCTGCAGCGGTGCGCGGCACCGGCAGCAACGGGACGTTCGGGATGAAGGTGCTGGTGGTCGGCTCCGGTGGGCGGGAGCATGCGTTGTGCTGGGCGCTGGCGGCATCGCCGCTGGTCGAGCAGGTGCTCTGCGCGCCGGGCAATGCCGGCATCGCCGAGCAGGCACGCTGCCTGCCCGTGGCGGCCGACGACGTGGTGGGGCTGGTGGCGCTGGCGGTGACCGAGCGGGTCGGCCTGGTCGTGGTCGGACCCGAAGTGCCGCTGGTACTGGGATTGGTCGACCGGCTGCGGGCGGCCGGCATCAAGGCTTTCGGTCCGACCGCCGCGGCAGCGCGGCTCGAGGGCTCGAAGGCCTTCACCAAGGCGTTCTGCGCCCGGCATGCCATCCCGACCGCGGCGTTCCGGACCTTCGGCCGGAACGAGGAAGCCGCGGCTCTGGCCCATGTCGAAGCCCAGGGCGCGCCCATCGTCGTCAAGGCGGACGGCCTGGCCGCCGGCAAGGGTGTCGTGGTGGCGATGACGGCGGCCGAGGCGATGGCGGCCGTTCGCGACGCTTTTGCCGGCGGCTTCGGCACCGCCGGCAGCACGATCGTGGTCGAGGAGTTCCTCGACGGCGAGGAGGCGAGCCTGTTCGCGCTGTGCGACGGCGTGCACGCGCTCGAGATCGGCACCGCCCAGGATCACAAGCGCGCCTTCGACGGCGACCAGGGGCCGAACACCGGCGGGATGGGTGCCTACTCGCCGGCCCCGCGCCTCGACGCCGCGATGGTCGAACGGGTGATGTCGGAGATCGTGCGCCCGACGCTGGCCGGGATGGCCGCCGAGGGAGCCCCCTTCACCGGCATCCTGTACGCCGGCCTGATGCTGACCCCGGGCGGCCCGAAGCTCATCGAGTACAATGTCCGGTTCGGCGACCCAGAGTGCCAGGTGCTCATGCCACGGCTGATGACCGATCTCGTGCAGCTGCTGCTGGGTGCCGTCGACGGCATGCTCGGCCACATGAGCCTGCGCTGGCGGCCCGAGCACGCCTTGACCGTGGTCCTGGCCAGCCGTGGTTATCCCGGCAACTATGTCAAGGACACCGAGATCAAGGGTCTCGATGCGCTGGCCGAGGAGGATGTGCTCGTGTTTCACGCCGGGACGCGCCGCACGAGCGACGGGCGGCTGCTCGCAGCCGGTGGTCGTGTGCTCAACGTCACCGCGCTGGCCCCGACGCTGGCCGAGGCCCAGCAGCGCGCTTATCGTGCGATCGAGCGGATCGACTGGCCGGAGGGATTCTGCCGGCGCGACATCGGCTGGCGCGCCGCCGCCGGCTAGGCCGGCGGCGGCGTTCGCCGGATCAGAAGCGAATGCCGAGGTCCAGTCCACCCCAGAGGATGCCCTCGTCCAGCCCGGCATTGCGGAACTGGTAGTCGTAGGCCGCCTTCAGGCCGAGATTGAAGCCACGGTAGATGGCGACGTTGAAGCCGATCTCCGGCCCGACGACGAACCCGTTCTGGACGCCGTTGCCGTAGACGCCACCGCCATTGATGCTGAGCGTCGGCCGGAAAATGCCGAGGTCCGGCGCGAAGTCGAGACTGACCACCGATCGACCGGCCAAGCCGTCGTCCAGGCTGTTCAAGCTCCACAAGGCCATCTGCTTCAGCGACACGCCGCCCAGGAAGGTGGGGAAGGCGTGGAACACGAGCTCGGCGCCGACCATGTCGCTCTGCGTCTTGTCGCCACCCTTGCCGTCGCTCTCGCCGAAATTGTGGCCGTAGACCGGACCGAGGGTGAAGTTGAACCGGTCGGGTTCGGGGGCCGGCTCGGGCGGGGGAGGCGGCGGCGCCGCTTCGGCCATGGGCGCCGGCGGCGGCACGGGTGGTGCGGGCACCACGATCGACACGCGCCGATTGCGCGGCTCGCGGACCCCGTCGCCGGTCGGCACCAGCAGATCGTCCTGCCCGCGGGCGACCGTCGTGATCGAGCTTGCCGGCACGCCGAGCCGTACCAGCTCGGCCTCGACCGCCTGCGCCCGCCGCGCGGACAGGCGCTCGTTGTACTGCGGCCGACCGGCCGTGTCGGTGAAGCCGGTGACGGTCACCTGGGCCTGGCCGCCGCTGCGCCAGCTGTCGGCGGCCTGCTGCACGACCTGCCGGGCGGCCGCGTCCAGGTTCGCCTGGTCGAAGCCGAAGAACACCAGATACTCGCCAGGGTCGATCCGGCCGGATTGGGCCGTGGCCGGGGCGGTCATCCCCGTTTGCGCGTAGGCGGGCAGCCCGACCAGGGTCAGCGCCGCAACGCCGATCATCAAGCCTTTCATCGGATTCTCCACGTGCGTACCGGTCCGCTCGCCGCGACGACGTTGCAGCGATCGGGGCGGGAACGTGACGCACCGAGGGTCGTTCCGATGAGGGGCCGAAAAGGTCGGGCCGCCCATACGGGCGGCCCGTCAACGATGCAATCCGGATACAGTGGCCCCGACGGGGCCGGACGGGCTCAATGCGGTATGTCGGCCCAAATCTTGCGCTTGAGCGCGAAGGTGAGCCCGGTCAGGACGACGAGGAACAGGATCACCTTGATGCCCATGCCTTTGCGGTCCTCGAGCTTGGGCTCGGCGGCCCAGCCCAGGAACTGGGCGACGTCCTGCGCCATCTGCTGCACCGTACCCGGCGTGCCGTCGGCATAGGTCACCTGGTCGGGGCTCAGCGGCGGCGGCATCGCGATCACGTGGCCCGGGAAGAAGGCATTGTAGTGGCCGCCCTCGGGCACCTGGACGTCGGCCGGCGGCTCCTCCTCGTAGCCGGTGAGGACGCTGTAGATGTAGCGCTCGCCACCTTCGCGCGCCTTGGCCATCAGCGACAGGTCGGGCGGCGCCTTGCCGCCGTTCGCGGCCGCGGCCGCCTGCTCGTTGGGGAACGGGCCGGTGATGTGATCGAACGGCAGGCCGGGCCGCTCGAACATCTCGCCCTCGTCGTTCGGCCCGTCGGTGACCGTGGCGGTGGCGGCGATCGCCTTGACCTGATCCTCGGTGTAGCCCAACGCCTCGAGGTTGCGGTAGGCGACGAACTTCAGCCCGTGACAGGACGAGCAGACCTCGTGGAACACCTGGAAGCCGCGCTGCACGGCGGCACGGTCGAACGTGCCGAAGAAGCCGTCCGTCGGCAGGCTCAGCGGCCGCAGCTCGATCTCGCCCTCCGCGGCCGATCCCGTCGCGGGAAGGAAGGGAACGGCCACCAGGGTCAAGGCGGCGGCCAGCCAATAGCGCTTCAGCATGCCCGTCACTCCGCCGGCTGCGCCTTCATGCCCGCCCCCTCGAGGACCGGGCGATCGATGCTCGTCGGCACCGGCAGAGGCCGCTCGAGCTTGCCCAGGACGGGCAGGATCACCAGAAAGTGGACGAAGTAGTAGAGCGTCGCGAACTGCCCGATCCACACCACGCTGGCGCTGGGGACCTGGCCGCCGACCCAGGTCAGGATGACGCAGTCGATCACCAACAGCCAGAACACCCACTTGTAGATCGGACGGTAGCTCGAGCTCCGTACCTTCGAGGTGTCGAGCCAGGGCAGCACGAGCAGCACGGCGATCGCGCCGAACATGGCGAGCACGCCCGCGAGCTTGGCCGAGATGCCGAACCAGGCGAGGAAGCCCAAGGGCGTGAACAGCTGCTCGAACACGGTCGAGCGCAGGATGGCGTAGAACGGCAGGAAATACCATTCGGGCACGATGTGCGCGGGCGTGCTCAACGGGTTGGCCGGAATGTAGTTGTCCGGATGGCCCAGATAGTTCGGCGCGAAGAAGACGAACAAGCCGTAGAAGATCAGGAAGATCGACAGCCCGAAGGTGTCCTTGATCGTGTAGTAGGGATGGAAGGGAATCTTGTCCTTCTTGGTCAGGTCGATCCCGACCGGGTTGTTCGAGCCGAACTGGTGCAGCGCCAGAATGTGCAGGAACACGACCGCGAACAGCACGAACGGCAGCAGGTAGTGCAGGGCGAAGAAGCGGTTGAGCGTCGGGTTGTCGACCGAGAAGCCGCCCCACAGCCAGGTCACGATCGCCTCGCCGACGAACGGCACCGCCGAGAACAGGTTGGTGATCACGGTGGCGCCCCAGAAGCTCATCTGGCCCCAGGGGAGCACATAACCCATGAACGCGGTGGCCATCATGATCAGCATGATGATCACGCCCAGCATCCACAGCAGCTCGCGGGGCGACTTGTAGGAGCCGTAGTAGAGGCCACGGAAGATGTGGATGTAGACCACGATGAAGAACATCGACGCGCCGTTGGCGTGCGCGTAGCGCAGGAGCCAACCGTAGTTGACGTCGCGCATGATGTGCTCGACCGACGCGAACGCCAGCGTGGTGTGCGGGGTGTAGTGCATCGCCAGCACGATGCCGGTCACCACCTGCAGCATCAGCATGATGCCGGCGAGCGAACCGAAGTTCCAAAAATAGTTCAGGTTCTTCGGCGCCGGATAGGCGACGAACTCCTTGTAGCCCCAGGTGACCAGTGGCAGCCGGTCGTCGATCCAGCGCACCACGCCACTTTTGAACACGGGATTGGGGGTATCGGCGGCCATGTCCTGCCTTCCGTGCGGTTCAGCCGATGCGAACGCTGGTGTCGGTGAGGAACGCGTATTGGGGAACGTTCAGGTTCAGCGGGGCCGGTCCTTTGCGGATGCGGCCCGACGTGTCGTAGTGCGAGCCGTGACACGGGCAGAACCAGCCACCATAATCGCCCCGCGGCTCGCCGGCCTTGGTGCCGAGCGGCACGCAGCCGAGATGGGTGCACACGCCGAGCACGACCAGCCACTCGGACTTCTCGACCCGCTGCTGATCGGTCTGCGGGTCGCGCAGCTCGCTCATCGGCACGGCCACGGCCTCCGCGATCTCCTCTTCCGTGCGGTGCCGCACGAAGACCGGCTTGCCGCGCCACTTGACCACCATGCCGCCGCCCAGCGGAATGGGCGAGATGTCGATGTCGACGCTGGACAGGGCCAGCACGTCGGCGGACGGATTCATCTGGTCGATCAAGGGCCATGCCAGCGCGCCGGCGCCCACGGCCAGGGTCGACCAGGTCACGAGCTCGAGGAAGTCCCGGCGGGTACCGCCGTCGGCGGGCGTGGAGGATGGAGCGCCAGTATCGGCCATGAGGGGATGCCCGGAGTTGCTGGAGACGGAAGCGGTCGCGTGGAGCGGCAACTTATTCGGCGGCACTAGCTCGAACAAGCGACTATTGGTCGCATAAATTGACTGTAATTTCATGGCGTTGAGAAGCGTGGAGGGTATTGGCGCGGCATGTCCGGGAAAGCAGCGAGCAGCGAGGCGGACGAGCGCGGGTTGCGGCTGGCGCTCCATCAGCCGGATCGCCCGCACAATTTCGGGGCGGCACTACGCCTCTGCGCCTGCCTCGGCGTCCGGCTGGACGTGGTCGAGCCGTGCGGCTTTCCCTTCGACGACCGCCGGATCCGGCAGGGAGCATTGGACTATGGCGGCCATGCGCGATGGGTGCGGCATATGGACTTCGCCGCCTTCGAAATGCAGCGGCTGGCGGAGAGACGCCGTTTGGTCCTATTAACCACGGCAGGGGAGCATTTCTACCATCACGCAGTGTACGAGCCGGGTGACATCTTGATGCTGGGTAGTGAGAGCGCCGGTGTGCCGGAGGTGGTCCACCGCCGGGCCGACCTGCGGGTGCGGATTCCGATGCGTGAGGGACTGCGTTCGCTGAACGTCGGCACGGCCGCCGCCATCGTGCTCGCCGAAGCCTTGCGGCAGACGGGTGGTCTGCCGGAAGCGCAGCCATGACCGTGGACGAAGGACAGCGGGCAGAGGCCCGCGCCTGGTTCGAAAGCCTGCGCGACCGTATCTGTGCCGCGTTCGAGGCGATCGAGGACGACTATGCGGGCGCGCAGCATGCCGAGCTGCCGCCGGGCCGGTTCGAGCGGCAGCCCTGGGAGCGTCCCGGCGGCGGCGGCGGTGTCATCTCGCTGATGCGCGGCCGGGTCTTCGAGAAGGTCGGGGTCAACGTGTCGACGGTCTGGGGCGAGTTCAGCCCTGAGTTCCGGCGCCAGATCCCCGGTGCCGAAGGCGACGGCCAATTCTGGGCCAGCGGCATCTCGCTCGTGGCGCACCTGCGCTCCCCGCATGCGCCGCCGGCGCACATGAACACCCGTCACATCCGCACCAGCCGGTCCTGGTTCGGCGGCGGCGCCGACCTCAACCCGATCTATCCGGACGACGCGGACACGGCGGCGTTCCACGACCGCCTGCGCGACGCCTGCGCAACCTACGCGCCCGACGCCTACGATCGCTTCAAGCGCTGGGCCGACGAGTATTTCTACCTGCCGCATCGCGGCGAGCCGCGCGGGATCGGTGGCATCTTCTACGACTATCTCGAGGGCGAGTTCGACCGGCACCTGGCCTTCACCAAGCAGGTCGGCGAGGCGTTCCTGGACGTTTATCCCCGGCTCGTCCGCCGGCACATGGACGCCTCCTGGACCGAGGCCGAGCGCCAGCACCAGCTGATCCGTCGCGGTCGCTATGTCGAGTTCAACCTGCTCTACGATCGTGGCACCCAGTTCGGCCTCAAGACCGGCGGCAACACGGAGGCCATCTTGATGTCGCTGCCACCGGCCGTGGCCTGGCCGTGACCTCGCCCCTGCTCATTCCCCACTAGGAGCGCGCCATGGATATCAAGCGTCTGTCGGTCGGCAAGAATCCGCCGCACGAGGTCAACGTGTTCATCGAGGTGCCGCTGCGCTCGGACCCGATCAAGTACGAGTTCGACAAGGACTCCGGGTTCATCTTCGTCGACCGTTATCTCTACACGTCGATGTTCTATCCCTGCAACTACGGCTTCATCCCGAACACGCTGGGCGGAGACGGTGATCCGCTCGACGTGATGGTGGTCGGCCGGATGCCGGTGATGTCGGGCGCGGTGCTGCGTGTGCGGCCGATCGGCGTGCTGGAGATGGAGGACGAGGCCGGCATGGACGAGAAGCTTCTCAGCGTGCCGATCGACAAGATCACGCCGATCAACAGGAACGTCCGCAGCTACCAGGATATTCCGCCGATCGACCTGGAGCGGATCGCGCACTTCTTCGAGCACTACAAGGATCTCGAGCCGAACAAGTGGGTCAAGGTCCGTGGCTGGGAAGGGCCGGAGCGGGCGCACCAGCTGATCCTCGAAGGCATCGAGCGTGCCAAGTCGGCCAACGTGAAGGAGTGAGCCGGCCCACGCGGACCATCGGGGAAGCTGCCGCCTTGTCGCTGCCACCGGCCGCGCCTCGCGCCGCCCTGCACACCAGGCAGGTCGAGTGCCGCGGCTTCCGCCGGGAAGACGGGCTGTGGGACATCGAGGGGCATCTGGTCGACACCAAGGCCTACCCCTTCGCCAACAGCTTCCGCGGCGAGATCCCGCCCGGTGAGCCGCTGCACGACATGTGGCTGCGGCTCACCCTCGACGACAGCCTGCAGGTGCAGGACGTGGTCGCGGTCACCGCGGCCGGCCCGTTCGCCATCTGCCCGGTGATCAACGCCGCCTTCGCCAAGCTGAAAGGGCTGCGGATCGGCAAGGGCTGGCGGCGCGAGGTTCTGGCGCGGCTGGGCGGCGTGCAGGGCTGTACCCATCTGGTCGAGCTGCTCTGGCCGATCGCCACCGCCGCCTACCAGACCATCTACCCGGTCCTCGCCCGCGAGCGGACGGAAGAGCCCGCCCACCCGCCGTCGCATCTCGACACGTGCCACGCGCTGGCCCGCGACGGCGAGGTGGTCCGGGAGCATTATCCGCGCTGGTACACCGGCGACCGTAGCTCGACCGGCTGACGCGGCATCTCAGGCCTCGGCCGGGGCCAGCGCGCGGATCGACAGCGCGTGAATCGGTCCGCGCAGCAGCTCGGCTGCCGCGGCATGGACGAGGCGCTGCCGGGCGATCCGGCTCAGGCCGTCGAAGTGCGGGCTGACCACGAGCACCTGAAAATGCGTCTCCCCGCCCTCACGCCATCCGGCGTGGCCATGATGGCTGGCGGACTCGTCGACGATCTCGAGCCGTGTCGGCGCGAGCGCCTGCTCCAGGCGGTGGCGCAGCTGTTGGGCAACCTTCATCGAGCCGTCTCCCGTTGGTTGGCTGGGGTTCGCCAGTTTGGCCCCCTAGGTGGCGAACCATTTAATAATTCGTTAGCTGCCATGGTGGAAGGAGAATAATTCTCGGCAATGGCGCACCAATCCGACTGGCAAGGTGACGAGTCGAAGCCTTGGTCATACTCAAGGATGGTGCCCCTATTGTAGCAACCAAGCAAAGAATGCTCGATGGACTCGCGTGCTAGTATTTTTTGGATTACGCGTTAACTATTCTTTGAGCGAACCTCTCTAACCTGAGGTAGCGCCGACGACGCAATGCCATGCTCGGGATCCTGCCCATGGTTACGGCAGCGGCCCACGGAGCGAGGTGTACATGGCGCGCATTGGTACTCGAGGTAGGCAATGGAGACGATCATGGCGACTGCAAGCTTGAAGACGAGGGTTGGTCCCGGCCGCTCGCGGGCGCAGGACATCGACCGCTATGTCGGTGCCCGGATGCGCGAACGACGGATCATGCTCGGCCTCACGCAGCAGCAGATGGCCGAGCTGATCGGCGTGACGTACCAGCAGGCCCACAAATACGAGAAGGGCATCAACCGCATCGCAGCGGGCCGGCTGTTCACCATCGCCCAGGCCCTTGGTGTCGACGTGGGTTATTTCTTCGACGGCATGGACAGCGAGCGGACGTTCAAGCCGTCGCCGCAGCAACGGATGCTGCTGGAGCTGGCCCGCAACTTCATCGGCATGCCGAGCCGCAAGCATCAGGAGGCCTTGTGCAATCTGGCACGGGCGCTCTCCAATCCCGAGCTGGTCGCGACCCGCGACGACGATCTGGAAGCTTGACCGCGCCTCGACCTGCTGCCGTGGGCATCGATCCGGCGCTGCTCGCAGGGCGCCGGCTGGTCCGGCCGGCTGCATCGCTCGTCCCGCCGCATGCGCCCGCGCGGCCAAGTCCTTGCCTTGCCAGGGCGCAACGGGCGTGCTGATTTCCGGCACGCTTCAAGGTTGGACAGGCGTGGGAGGCTGATTCATGAAACTGTTGCGCTATGGACCGAAGGGTGCCGAGAAGCCCGGCCTGCTCGATGCGACCGGGCGGATCCGCTGCCTCGCGGCGGTGGTGCCCGATATCGACGGCGCGGCCATCGGCCCCGAGGGACTGGCCATGCTGCGTGCCACGAATGTAGAGGATTTGCCGGTGGTGGACGGCAGCCCGCGGCTCGGGGCCTGCGTCGCACGGGTCGGAAAGTTCATCTGCATCGGGCTCAACTATGCCGACCATGCGGCCGAATCCGGCCTCGCGGTGCCGCCCGAGCCCGTGATCTTCATGAAGGCGGCGAGCGCCGTCTGCGGTCCCAACGACGATGTCGAGATCCCGCGCGGCTCGCTCAAGACCGATTGGGAGGTCGAGCTCGGCGTGGTGATCGGCAAGACGGCGAAATATGTCACGGAGGCCGAAGCTGCCGCGCATATCGCCGGCTACTGCGTGGTCAACGACATCTCGGAGCGCGCGTTCCAGATCGAGCGCAGCGGCCAGTGGACCAAAGGCAAGAGCCACGACACGTTCGGCCCGATCGGGCCCTGGCTGGTGACCGCGGACGAGGTGGCGGATCCGCAGAATCTGAACATGTGGCTGGAGGTCGACGACCATCGCTACCAGGACGGCTCGACGCGCACGATGGTCTACAAGGTGCCGTTCCTGATCAGCTACCTGTCGCAGTTCATGAGCCTGCAGCCCGGCGACGTGATCTCGACCGGCACGCCGCCCGGCGTCGGCATGGGGCAGAAGCCGCAGGTCTACCTGCGTGCGGGTCAGACCATGCGGCTGGGCATCGAGGGTCTGGGCGAGCAGACGCAGCGGACGGTTTCGGCCTGACGCCGATCCACGGGCGGGCCCGACCGGCGCGAAGGGGCGGCTAGCCGCCCTGACGCTGCCGCAGGGCCTCGTCCTCGGGAAGCGCGAAGCCGAACAGGACCTGATAGCCGACCGCACCTTGCGCGAGCCCGACGAACCGCTGGCTGAACGTCTCGACCGTCCCCGCAGTCCGGGCGCCGTTGGGCACCGCGACCCGGCCGACAAAGTCCTGCCGGTCGATCAGGTCGCCGGTCGGCCGGTTGACGGCGATGAAGTACGGCAGCTCGAGCGTCGTGCCCTGCACCGAGGGTCCCGGCTGCACGAGCAGGTCGATCTTCATGTCGACGATGAGGTCGGCCCCCTCGACGCGGCAGACACCGGCGACATTCTCCATGGCCGCATGGTAGCCCAGCGCTCCCGAGCCGTCCTGGCTCGGCCGGTCGAAGCTCTGCAGGCCGTTGATGATGCCGACCGTGGGGCAGATCGGCTGCTGGGGCTGGTCGTGGCTGCAGCCGGCCAGCGTACCGGCCAGCAGGATGGCCGCACCGAGCCGTTGTTTGCTCACCCTCATAACGCTTGATGCGAGCCGTCGCAGAACGGTGGGGTCCGGGTCTGCTTGCAGCCGCAGAACCATGCCGTCTCGGAACTCGGGGCCACCCACTTGACCGGGGCGAGGCTCGTGGTCTTGTGCGAGCCGTCGCAGAACGGCTGCTTGGCGCTGCGGCCGCAGGCGCACCACCAGTAGGCCTTGCCGGCCACGACCGGGACCTCGTAGGGGCCCTTCTGGGCAATCTGCGGCTCGTCCATTCCCGTCCGGCTCCCGACCAGCCGATCCCTCCTTCCGGCTGGATCGATGCTGGCTGGGGTACCGAGTGGCCGGAACTCTGACAAGCGGAAACGTGCCCGCTCCGTTCACTTCCGGACAGGGGTCTTTGCTGCGACGCGCGCAGCTCCTACACTCCATCCCATGGTAGCGGGGCAGGCATGGCGACGGCGGATCGAGCTGGACCGGAATTGACGCAGGGTCGCATGGCGTGGGCCAGGGGTAGACTCGCCGCGCTCGATCTCGGCACGAACAACTGCCGGCTGCTCGTCGCCGAGCCATGCGACACGGGCTTTCACGTCGTCGACAGCTTCTCGCGCATCGTGCGCCTCGGCGAAGGCTTGGCCGCGACGAACCGGCTCAGCGAACGCGCCATGGCGCGTACCCTGGCCGCGCTCAAAGTCTGCCGCCGGATCATGGACCGCCATCGGGTGACCCGGGTACGGTGCGTCGCCACCGAAGCCTGTCGCCGGGCGGAGAACGGGCCGGACTTCATTCGTCGGGCATGGCGCAGCACCGGCATCGAGCTCGAGGTGCTGGGCAACGACGAGGAGGCCCGCTTGGCGATGCTGGGCTGCCTGCCGCTGATCGATCCCGAGGCCGACCAGCTATTGATGCTCGATATCGGCGGCGGCAGCACCGAGCTGATGTGGCTCGACCGTCAGGCTCCGCTCAACGGCCACGAGCCCGGCGTCACCCTGTCGATGCCCCTGGGCGTGGTGACGTTGTCGGAGAGCTTCGGCGGCCGGACCGATGCGGAAAGCTACCAGCGCATGGTGGCGGCGGTCCAGGCGCAGCTCGCCGTTGCCAACCGGCTGCCAGGCTGGGCCCGCACCGCGGAGGGGGCTCGCCTGCAGATGCTGGGAACGTCCGGCACGGTCACGACCCTGGCCGCGGTGCATCTCGGGCTCAGACGCTACGACCGGCGCAAGGTCGACGGGATGTCGCTGTCGTTCGCCGTGATCGAGGCCGTCTCGCGCGAGCTGCGCGAGCTGGACGAAGCTGGGCGAGCCGCCCATCCCTGCATCGGCGTCGACCGGGCCGATCTGGTCGTCGCCGGCTGCGCCATTCTCGACGCGGTGCACGGCTGCTGGCCAGTGGATCAGCTGCAGGTGGCCGATCGTGGCCTGCGCGAGGGCATCCTGCACGCGCTCTTGGGCCAGTCGCTGCGCCAGGCGCTGCGCCGCGAGGGCGTGTTCGCATGACCGGGACGCGCTCGCTGACGACCCGGCTCAAGACCGCGCGTGGCCGCAGCGTCTCCTCGCAGCGCTGGCTGCAGCGCCAGCTCAACGATCCGTTCGTGCTGCAGGCGCGCCAGCAGGGCTGGCGGGCACGCTCGGTGTTCAAGCTGGAGGAGCTGGACCGGCGGTTCAGCCTGCTGCGGCACGGTGCGGCCGTGGTCGATCTCGGCGCCGCACCGGGAAGCTGGAGTCAGTACGCGGTCAAGCGCGGCTGCCGCGTGGTCGGCGTCGATCTGATGGCGATCGAGCCGATCACCGGCGTCGAGCTGATCCAGGGCGATTTCCTCGATTCGGCCGTGCAGGCGGAGATCCGCGCGCGTCTGGGCGGGCCGGCCGAGGTCGTGCTCAGCGACATGGCGGCGCCGGCCACCGGTCAGCGCAACGTCGACCGGCTGCGCGCCGAGGGTCTCGGCGAAACGGTCCTCGATTTCGCGGCGGAGGTGCTGGCGCCCGGCGGCGCCTGCGTGATCAAGCTGATCAAGGGCAGCGAGGCGGTGCTGATGCCACGCACCACGCGGTCGTTCGCCAACGCCAAGCTGGTCCGTCCCAAGGCGACCCGCAGCGACTCGTCGGAAGTCTACCTAGTTGCCCGCGGCCTCAAGGCGATACCACCGGCCAGCTGATGGCGGCCACCGTCAGGAGCAGCGACGGTGCAGCTTGCCATTGAGCGACCGGGTCTTGAACAGAAGCTGCACGTCCAGATCGGCGGCGGCGGCGCAGGCGCTTTCCATCTTGCTGCGGACGTTGGTGTACTCGATCACGAACACGCTCTTGTCCGCCTTGCGGAAGGCCCGCAACGGCTCGCAGCCGTCGTTGGAGAAGCAGGATTCGCTGATGGCGAAATCATAATCGTCGACCAGCTCGGGAATCAGCTCGAGCGTGTTCATCAGGCCGGCAGCCAGATCGCGCGCGTGCGCCTCGCTGGCCAGCCAACGATTGAAGGCAAGCTGATCCTTTGCGGTCAGCGCGAAGCCGGTGCGATGGGCGTAACCGTCGGTATTGTCGAACGCGACGCCGTCGAATCCCTTGCTTTTGCAGAGATCGAGGCGGCGGGCGAGGATCGGCCGCAGCACGTCCTGGGCGCGAACGTCCACCCAGCGCTCGCCCTGCCAGCCGGCGATCCCGCCGACGATGCGCAGATCGTAGGCCCCGCTGTCCGGGCGCCAGTTCTCCCAGGCGCCGGCATTGACGAAGCAGACCGTGCGCACGCCACGCCCCTTCAGCTCCTGCAGCAGCGCCGGCGGGGCCGAATAGAGGTCGAGCAGCATCGTCTTGACCGGTCGGGCGCCGTTGTAGGGCGTCGAAAGCTGGGCGTCGAACGGATCGGTCTGCGTCGGCCGCCACGTCGCCGCCTGCAGCGGCGCACTCAGCGCCGCCAGCGCGAGCACGACACCTAAGGCTATCGCTCTCCATCCCGTCAGCATGCAACCGCCACCAAAGCTCGCGCGATGCCGCTGGGTGCAGCCCCGCATGATGCACTTAAGCGAAGCTGCCCCAGCCGACAAGCAGGATGGTGGACATGGCCGCCCACCGATCACGGCGTGGTTACAGTCGCCCGCCAGCTCTAGGCGTCCTCAGGGGCGCTGACAGTGATGTTCCGCACAAAATATGCACCCTGATGTGTCGAGAAGGTCAGACCCTGCCGTAACGATCCTCGAGTCGGACGATGTCGTTCTCGTCGAGCTTGTCGCCCGCCTGCACCTCGATGATCTCGAGCATCTCGTCGCCCGGATTCTCGATCCGATGCGCGGTTTCGACCGGAATGAACACCGACTGGCTGCGCGCCAGCTCGATCACGTCGTCGCCACGGACGATGCGGGCCCGACCCCGGACGACGACCCAGTGCTCCTCGCGATGGTGATGCAGCTGCAGGGACAGGATGGCACCCGGCTTCACCGTGAGGCGCTTGACCGCGAAGCCGTCACCCGTGTCCAGGACTTCCCAGCGACCCCAAGGCCGCTCGTCGCTATCGCCGCGTTGGTAGGTGACCACCGCCATGCCCAATTCCCCGTGATACGAGCCACACGCAAACTCGCGCTTCGGTGTCACAGCGACCGCAGCGCAGCAAGAGGGATCTGGGCCGGCGAGGCAGACGGCAAAACGACGTCACTTCCACAGCACAGCCCCGCCGGCATCGTGCACAGCGGGGCTGCCTTGGCGACGTCGCGCCCGTGGGATGAAAATCCCGTGGCTTCGATCGCAAGTTGCGACCGACACATCCGAAACACATTTTACCAATGATGATCTGGCTACGACGGTAACGTCGTAGTGTTCAACAGATCACGACCTCAAAAGGTCCACATCCTGACCAGGTGGTTCCATGTCGTTGCCGACCTCCCCGGTTGCAGTCGACCAAGTCACGCAAGCAACCGATACGCCCACTCCACATTGGGCTTCCAGCTTCGCCACATTTGCTTTCCGGCTACTGCGTACTTTTAGATATGTAGATCTTGTCCAGGATTGTCAACGGTCGACTCGTCGACGGTGGACCTGGCTGCGAACGGCGCGGGCAACGACTATTCGGGGCAGCGCAGCGAAATGCCGACTTGCCGGTGCCGCGGCGAGCGGCGTATCCCGCTTGCAAGCCGATGCTCGTCGCGCAGCCTAGGCAGGGGAATCTCGATGGCGCCAGCCCAACGTAAGCTCACAAGCCTGACGGACGTCTTCACCTTCTTCAGGACCAACCAGACGCCGATCTACTTCGTGACGCCGGCACCGTTCAATTTGCTCGGCATCGACCAGTGGGTCGGCAATTTCGAGTACGTCACCTACTTCGACAGCTTCGACGGCTACCATCCGCGCTGCTTCACCCCCACCGAGTCCGGTGCGCGCGAGTTCAAGTCGATGGAGGACGTCGGCAACTACCTGCTCGGCCACAAGGAGACGGCCGATCTGGTCAAGGCGCGCGGCGGCAAGGGCAAGGCGCTGCTCATCATGTTCGACGAGACCAGCGAGCGGCTGGTCGGCGAGCTGGGCCTGGAGATGGCGCTGCCGCCGGCCGAGCTGCGCATCCGCATCGATTCCAAGATCGTCACCACCCAGCTCGGCAACGAGGCCGGGGTGCCCAGCGTGCCGAACGCGCTCGGCCACGCCTCGAGCTTCGCCGAACTGCAGGCGCTGGCGGCCACCCATGGCCTCGGCGAGCATCTGGTCGTGCAGACCCCGTACGGTGATTCCGGCCGCACGACCTTCTTCATCCGCACCGCGGCCGACTGGGACCGCCACGCGGACCGCATCATCGGGCAGGAGCTCAAGGTGATGCGCTACGTCAACCACATGCCGGGCACGGTCGAGGGCTGCGCCACGCGCCACGGGACGCTGGTCGGCCCGATCATGACCGACATCACCGGCTTTGCCGAGATCACGCCCTACAAGGGCGGCTGGTGCGGCAACGACGCCTCGCCGACCGTCCTGCCCGCCGACGTGCAGGCGCGGGTCCGCACGATGGTGCAGAAGCTCGGCGATCGGCTCTGGAAGGAGGGCTACAAGGGCGTCTTCTGCTGCGACTTCCTGATCGACACCGATACCGACGACGTCTATCTCGGCGAGATCAACCCGCGCATCAGCGGCGCCTCGCCGCCGACCAACCTGATCACCACGACCTATGGCGGCTGCCCGCTGTTCCTGTTCCACCTGCTCGAGTTCATGGACGTCGACTGGGAGCTCGACCTCGCCCAGGTCCAGGCCCGCTGGGCCGACTACGACACCTGGAGCCAGCTGATCCTCAAGCAGACCGAGGACAAGATCGAGCTGATCACCGAGGCGCCGACCTCCGGCATCTGGCGGATGAACTCGGACGGCAACGTGCGTTTCGTCCGCCGCGCCGCGCAGATCACCAGCGTCGGCGACGAGCAGGAGGCGTTCTATCTGCGCGTCTACGGCACCGGCCAGTACCGCTACCACGGCGCCGACCTCGGCATCCTGATCGCCCGTGGCCGGATGCAGACCGACGACCGCAGGCTCACCGACCGGGCCAAGCTCTGGAACGCCGGCATCAAGGCGCAGTTCAAGGGCGTGCCGCCGCCACCCGCCGCGCCCGCGCTGCCGGCCGAGGCGAAATGGATGAAGATGTTCTAGCCGGCGGCGGCTTCGGCTAGGGAGCCGGCGTGATCGGGATGATCAGCGCGTTGTCGAGGAGCGGGCCGATGTCGGCGACCTCGCCACCGGCCAGGAACTGCAGCCTGCCCGCGCCCCGGACGCGCACGACGACGAACTTGGCGAAATCCGAGCCGATGGCCTTGTTGACGTAGATCGAGCTGCCGCCAAAGCTCACCTGCAGGCGACTGACCGTGCCACCGGTGCTGACGGCGGAACCGGCCCGGTCGCGACCGCTGCCGTAGAGGAAGAACCCGATCATGTAGTTGTTGAGCGGGTAGCTGCGCTTGCTGATCAGGCCGCCCGTGGTGGCGCCGACCGTGCCCACGAGGTCGATGCAGCCCCCCGTGTCGTGGCACAGCGGCTGCGGGTAGCTCTCGGTCTGCAGATCCACGCTGGTGATGATGTTCCAGTTGCGCAGCGACGTGGCTGGTACCTGGCTGACCTCGCCGTCGCCCTCGAAATCGTCGAGGAACTGCGTCGCCTGCGCCGGGCGCGTGAACGCAGCGACCGACAGCAGCGCTGCCGCGAGGAGCTTGGCCGACCCGGCCCAGGACCACCACGGGCGGCCGCCCGCGCCGCCGCGTCGGCCGTTGCCCGCCCCTGCGCCCGACGGACGCGCGCGTCCGAACCGGCCGGCCATGGCCGTGTTCGAGCATGGATGGAACGAAATCGTGTCGGGCGGGTTGTGCATGGTCCTCGCCTTTCCCCCTGGCACACCTGATGGTGCTTCGGGAGTCCAGCGGGCGAGACGACATTCCGCCATGATTCAGGTCAATTCCAGGTCGGGCCGGTCCCGCAGCGTACCCGGCCCTGGGGGTTGATCTCTTCGCGCGCCGGCGCCTAACCTTGCCGGCCGTTACCGCCAGGAGCAGTCGATGACACCTTTCGCGATCGCCGGTGTGCAGATGTATGTCGGCCACGGCGATAACCTCGAGGCCATGCGCCATCGCCTGAAGCTGCTGCTGCATCTCTATCCGTGGGTGCAGATGGTGCTGTTCAGCGAGCTGTGCGTCTTCGGGCCCGGGCTCGCCCGCGCGCAACGCCTGCCCGGTCCGGCCGAGGAAGAGCTGCGCGGCATGGCGGCCGAGTTCGGCATCTGGCTGGTGCCGGGGTCGCTCTACGAAAGCCGCGACGGGCGAATCTACAACACGACGCCGGTGATCGATCCCGGTGGCAACGTCATCGCCCGCTACCGCAAGATGTTCCCATTCCTGCCGCTGGAGGAAGGCGTCGCGGCCGGCGACACGTTCTGCGTGTTCGACGTCCCGGGAGCCGGGCGCTTCGCCGTGCTCAACTGCTACGACATCTGGTTCCCGGAAACGATGCGCACCGTGACCGCGATGGGCGCCGAGGTCATCCTGCACCCGGTGATGACCCACACCATCGACCGCGACGTCGACATCAACGTCGCCAAGGCGAGCGCCGCGATCTTCCAGGCTTACGTGTTCGACATCAACGGTGCCGGCGGCGGTGGCATCGGCCAGTCGTGCGTGATCGATCCGGCCGGTCACGTGCTGCACCAGGCCGGCGGCGCCGAGGAGCTGATGCCGGTCGAGATCGACTTCGACCAGGTGCGCCGGCAGCGCGTGCGCGGCATGCGCACGATGGGCCAGCCGCTGAAGAGCTTCCGCGACAGCGAGGTTCGCTTCGGCGTCTACGCCGAAGGCGCCGACCGGCAGTATCTGGACACGCTCGGGCCGTTGCAGAAGCCGCAGCGCGACCTGGCGGCGGCCGCCCCCGCGGTCGAGGCGCTCGCCGCGGAATGACCACGCTTCTGTTCCGGGCGCTGGCCGAGGACCAGCCCGGAACGGCCCTGCGCCAGTGGTTCGGCCATGCCTGGCCCGCCTACCGGGCCTGGTACCTGCGGCAGGGTGAGGGCGCGCGGCCATCCTTCGTCGAGTGCCGGGCCATGCTGCGGCGGCATCTTCCCGAGCTGGTGCCGAGCTGGGAGCGTCTGGTCGAGCTCGTGGGCGGCGGCGACCTCGAAGCCCGGTTCTTGTCCCTGTACAGTCCGCCGCCGTTCCTCTCCGGGTGCACACAGGCCCTGTGGACGCAGCACCGACCGGCCCTCGTGCGCAATTACGACTATGCTCCGCAGCAGTTCGAAGGACTGATCCTGCGCAGCGCGTTCAACGGCACCGGCACTTTGGCGATGGCCGATTGCCTTTGGGGCGTGCTCGACGGCATCAACGCGCACGGGCTCGCCGTCTCGCTGGCCTATGGCGGGCGGCATCAGGTCGGCCACGGCTTCGCGATCACCATCGTGCTGCGCTACGTGCTGGAGTTCTGCCGCGACGTCGCCGAGGCCGTGGCCGTGCTGCGCCGGGTGCCGGTGCATGTCGGCTACAATCTGGCGTTGCTCGATGCCCATGGCAGCCATGCCACCGTGTTCGTCGCGCCCGACCGTCCGGCCCGCGTCGAGCCTTGGCTGGTTTC
Organism: Geminicoccaceae bacterium; assembly: GCA_039808865.1. GTDB lineage: Bacteria > Pseudomonadota > Alphaproteobacteria > Geminicoccales > Geminicoccaceae > Benzoatithermus. The sequence goes on along the minus strand of JBDHTW010000051.1, from coordinate 11,038 downwards.
GGCCAATCGGCAGGCCGAGGACGCCAGGCCCGACGAGCCTTCGGTCCAGGACTCGGCCCTGCGCGAGGCCGTCGTCCAGGCGCGCCTCGCCGACCCGAGCGTGGGCCTCGAGCAGGTCGTGGCCACGTTTCTAGCCGAACCCGTGTGGCGCGATCCGAACCTGCATGGCTGGGGCACGCTCTACACGTCCTGCTACCTGCCGCAGATGCGCAGCCTCGAGCTGCGCTGGCACGGCCGCAGCTGGCGGCAGAGCGTCGACGGCTTCATACCCGGCGAGCGAGCGATCCGAATAGCGACACCGCACGGATGACCGCGCTCAAGCCGCCGCGAGGTCCTGCAGCCGGCGATTCAGTGGCGTTGGTGGGCGCCGACGCTATGATCGCGCCAACGCCCAGGGAGATGATTCAGCATGACGACGGCCCCGCTTACCATCCGTCTCAATCCGAACGACAACGTGGTCGTCGCCAGGCTCGACATCCTGCCCGGCACCATGGTCGAGGGCGTGGCGGCCACGCAGCGCATCCCCGCCGGGCACAAGGTGGCGACGCGCCCGATCGCGCTGGGCGAGCCGATCCGCAAGTTCGACCAGATCATCGGCTTCGCGACCAAGGACGTCGGACCGGGCGAGCATGTCCATGTGCACAATTGCGGCATGCGCGAGTTCGCCCGCGACTACGCGGTCGGCCAGGACGTGCGACCGACCCTGATGGTGCCCGAGGCGGAGCGGCCGTCGTTCGGCGGTTTCGTGCGCGGCAACGGCAAGGTCGGCACCCGCAACTACATCGGTATCCTGTCGACGGTGAACTGCTCGGCGTCGGTGTCGAAGTTCATCACCGAGCGATTCCCCGCCGACGTGCTGGCACAATACCCGAACGTCGACGGCATCGTCGCCATCACGCATGGTACCGGCTGCGGCATGGCCGATCGCGGCGAGGGCTACGCCACGCTGCAGCGCACACTGTGGGGTTTCGCCGCGCACCCGAACTTCGCCTCGATCCTGATGATCGGCCTGGGCTGCGAGGTGATGCAGCTCTCGTTCATGAAGGAGGTGTACGGGATCGAGTCCGGCCCCGCCTTCCGCACCATGACGCTGCAGGGCGAGGGCGGCACGCGGCGCACGATCGAGCACGCGCACGCGATGCTCCGCGAGATGCTGCCGCACGCCGACGCGTTCCGTCGGCAGCCGGTCGCGGTGAGCGAGATCAGCCTCGCCCTGCAGTGCGGCGGGTCCGACGGCTATTCGGGCATCACCGCCAATCCGGCGCTCGGCCACTGTGCCGACCTGCTGGTGCGCAGCGGCGGCACGGCGATCCTGTCCGAGACGCCCGAGATTTACGGCGCCGAGCACCTCCTCACCCGCCGTGCGGTCAGCCAGGAAGTCGCCGACAAGCTGATCGAGCGCATCCACTGGTGGGAGGAGTACTGCGAGCGCAACGGCGGTGAGATGAACAACAACCCTTCGCCGGGCAACAAGGCGGGCGGGCTCACCACCATTCTCGAAAAGTCGCTGGGCGCCGCGGCCAAGGGCGGCACGACCAACCTCACCGGGGTCTACAAGTACGCCGAACCGATCACCCAGAAGGGCTTCGTCTACATGGACAGCCCCGGCTACGACCCTGCCTCGGCCACGGGCCAGGTGGCGTCGGGCGGCAACGTGATCGCCTTCACCACCGGCCGCGGCTCCTGCTTCGGCTTCAAGCCGACGCCGTCGCTCAAGATCGCGACCAACACGGCCATGTTCCGCCGCATGGAGGAGGACATGGACATCAATGCCGGCAGCATCGTCGACGGCGACGAGACCATCGAGCAGGTAGGCCGGCGGATCTTCGATCTCGTCGTCCGCGTCGCCGGTGGCGAGAAGTCCAAGTCCGAGGAGCTGGGCATGGGCGACCACGAGTTCGTGCCGTGGCAGATCGGCGCGGTGATGTAGAGCGCTCGGCACGAGCGGACCCGCGCCGCGGGCGATCCTTTTCCACTGGCGGGAAGCGGCAAGCGCCGCTGTTCCCGCTTGGTGCCATCCGTCCGGTTCATGGGCAACGGGCCGGCTGGTCGACTCGCGCCTAACCATCCGGTGCCGATGGGCTGCCTGCAAGCCGAGCCTCGCGCGCCGCAGTTTCATCCCGCGCGGCAATCACGACTTCGTGAATATGCAACCACCTGCAACCTGAAGGAGACCTTTGCCGTAGAGGGTTTGTCGTCGTGCGCGCTCATTCCAATCGAGGGGAAGGCGGGCACGTTCGCGACAACCTTCGCACCACGTTGCAGCCAGCAAGCCGCCCGGCGATGGAGGAGCCGGTCACGCCGAAGTTCGCCAATCAAATAATAAAAACAACCAATACTGCGGTTGCATAACAATCGAGAGCAAAGGGACCGTCAAACGGCGAGCCCTGTAGTCTCTGCCGTTTGATTGGAAGAACAAAGGATCCGAAAATGGGCTTCGATACAATATTGTCGACAACCCGGCCCGTCATCCATCAAAGCTTTCGCACGACGTGCCGCCGCATCGGCCGCACGGCCGGCATCGCCCTCCTGCTGGCTACGGCCGGCACGTCGGCGGGCACCGCGGCCTCGTTGCCGGGGACGTTCAAGGGCGAGGCCTATGGTACCTTCGCCACGGCCGTGGTCGGACCGATCGCCGCCACGCTGGGCAAGACCGCGTTCCTGCCCTGCCCGTGCCAGGGCACCAACGGCGCCACCCAGCAGACCAGCGTCAACGGTCTTTCCGCCGGCACCGGCGGCAAGGTGCTCACCGCCAACACGGTCACCAGCACCGTCTATGGGCTCAAGACGACGACCACGGCCAAGACCACGACGACGTCCACGATCAGCGGCCTCAACCTGCTGGACGGCCTGGTCACCGCCACGACCATCAAGGCCGTGGCCAACTCCAACGCCACCGCCACGGACATCGCGGTCGACGCCAAGGGCTCGACCTTCGTCAATCTCGTCGTCGCCGGCGTGCCGATCGCGGCCAACCCGGCTCCCGGCACCCGCATCACGCTGCCGGGCATCGGCAGTGTCGTGCTGAACCAGGCGACCAAGACGGGGAAGAGCAGCAAGGCCAAGCAGATCACGGTCGAGATGCTGACCGTCGAGGTCAGCGTTGCCAACAGCTTCGGCTTGCCGATCGGGGCGCGGATCGTCGTCGCGCACGCCGTCGCGGGCTACACGCGCAGCACCCTGCCGTTCGCGGTGGGCGGCCAGGCCTTCGCGGCCGCCGCCAATGCCACGATCGGCAGTTCGCTCCAGACCAAGATCGGCAAGGCCGCGCTGGTGTCGATCGGTTGCGACGGCACCGACGGCGTCACCAGGACGGGCAGCATCAGCGATCTCGATGTCGGCTCGGTGCTGAGCATCGGCGCCGGGAACACGACCGCGTTCGGCGGCAAGGACGGGGCCGCCGGCACCGTCGCCCGCACCACGGCCACGGTCGAGGACACGAGCCTGTTGAAGCTGCCGGTGGTCGGCGCGCTGGTCAAGCTGAGCGCGATCACCGTCGTCGCCGAGGACAAGTACAATGGCAGCGTGCACACCCGCTCGACGTCGGGCACGCAGTTCGTCGGCCTGAAGATCGCCGGCATCAGCGTGCCGATCAACGTGGCACCGAACTTCCGGATCGACCTGCCGTTCGGGTACGTCATCATCAACGAGCAGAAGATACCGGCTGCGGCCAAGAAGGGCGTCATGTCCGTCAACGGCCTGCGGATCGTGATCACGGGCGTGAACGTGCTCGGCTTGCCGGTCGGCAGCCAGATCACCGTCGCCCACGCCGAGGCCACCGCGCAACGCTGAACGCCGATGCTCCGCGGGTCCCGGGATGACCGGGGCCCGCTCACCTCGATCGGCTACCGCCGAGCCGATGGTATGCCCGGTCGTGGTAGACCAGACCCATGGCACCGGCATGCACCTGCACCGCCTCGACCTCGCCGATGAAGATCGAGTGGGTGCTGGCGGCCAGCGCCTCGACCAGCCGGCATTCGAAGTTGGCCGCAGCGTCGAGCAGCAGCGGCACCCCGGTGATCCCCGGCCCCCAGCGCCCCACGGCGAAGCGGGACGGGCCGTGGCTGGTGTCCCGACCGCCGAAATGGTCGGCCAGCTCCTGTTGCGCGCTGGTCAGCACGTTGATGGCAAAGCAGCCGCTTTGCTCGATCAGCTCGTGCGCGTCCGCATCGCGATGGATGCAGGCGAGGAGGCGTGGCGGCTCCGCGGTCAGCGAGCAGACGGACGTCGCCGTGAGCCCGGCGCGCAGCTCACCCCAGCGGGCGGTCACGATGGTGACGCCACCGGCGAGCCGGCGCATTCCGGCAACGTAGTCGGCGGTGGGGACCGGCAAGCCTCGGCTCCGATGCAGGGGCCTCGCGGCCCCGCGGCAGCCGATCCTCAATAGGCATTCGGGTGCGAGAAACCGACGAGCAACGTCCGCAAGATAATGCGTAGATCGAGCCGAAGCGACCAGTTCTCGATATATTGTAGATCATAGCGCACCCGCTCCTGCATCCGCGCCAGCGTCTCCGCCTCGCCGCGCAGCCCGTTCACCTGGGCCCAGCCGGTGATCCCGGGCCGCACCCGATGCCGGGCGAGGTAGCCGTCGATCAGCCGAGCGTAGCGCTCATGGTGCGCGACGGCATGCGGGCGCGGCCCGACCAACGACATCTGGCCGCACAGCACGTTGCCGAATTGCGGCAGCTCGTCGAGGCTGGTCCTGCGCAGGAAGTGGCCGAGCCGGGTGACGCGGGGATCGCGGCGGCGTGCGCCGACCACGGATTTGCCGTCGGCGCAGCAGTCCACGTACATCGTGCGGAACTTCCAAACGTCGATGGGACGGTTGTCCAGGCCGAACCGCCGTTGCCGGAACAGGACCGGACCCGGCGAATCGAGCCGTATCAGCACGGCGATGGCGACCAGGAGCGGCGCCGTCGCGATCAGAACGATGCCGGCGAACGTCCGGTCGATCATGGCCTTCGCCAGCCATGCCCAGCCGGTCAGGGGCCGGTCGCACAGCCGCAGCAGCGGCAGGCCGGCGAGTTGCGCGACGCCCAGGCAGTCGACGTCGCAGCCGACGACGTTCGGGCTGAGGCGCACGTCGACCGGAAGGTGGCGCAGCTTGGCCAAGCAGGCCAGACGACGGGTCGTGGCCTCCCGCGGCAGCGTGATCACGACCTGATCCAGCCCCCGATCGGCCACAAGGACGACCAGGTCGTCCAGCGTGCCGAGTACCGGGCAGCCCGCGATGCTGATCGGGATGCGGCTGCGCCGGTCGTCGAACACGCCCACGACCACCACGCCTTGATCGTGCCGCAGCTTGCGGATGAGCTCGGCGGCCGCGGCGCCGGCGCCGACGAGCGCCAGCCGGATCTGCAGCCGGCCGGTGCGCGTCGCCCAGCGCATGGCGAGTGCCGCGCCGACATGCAAGGCCAGCAGGCCCACCAAGCCCCCACTCCACCAGAGCGCAAAGAAGCGTGGCGACAGCACGGCCATGCCGTCCGTCGCCAGCACCAGCGCCACCAGCAGACCCTGCACGGCCGACCAGGCGACGAGCACGCGCCACGCCTGCGCCGCAATGCCGGCGATCTCGCGCACCCGATGGGCATTGGCGCCAGCGAGGAAGCGTGAGGCGAGCAGGCACGCGCACGCGAGCCCGAGCCAGAACGTCGGCCGCGAGCTCGGCTCGGGAAGCGCGATGCTGGCGGCGCCGAGAGCCGACCCGATGAGGGGGACCATGTCGAGGCCCCGCAGAAGCTGGCCGATCTCGCACGGCCGCCACCGCATCCGGACCGGCCGAAGACGCGGCGCCGCCGCCAAGTCGGAAGGCAATGTTGCAGCCACGGCCGAACAGATTCCACAACGCGGCGCATTCTTCAACTTATAGGTTTATATGATTTGGAATCATCCCTCATTGGTAGTCGCACGCGTTCCGCGAACACGTTGGCGCGAGGGCCTTGCGGCGTCACCGCAGCGCGGCGATATCAGGCGAATGAAACTGGCGAGTTCAATTCATACCCCGACCGCGTCGCTCACCGCCGGCGCTGCGGCACGCCGCGACCGGATCCTGCAGGCGGCCATGCGGCTGTTCGTGTCGGCACCGTACGATCTGGTGCAGATGGACGACATCGCCCGGATGGCGGGGGTCGCGAAACCCACCGTCTATCGGCATTTCCCGACCAAGGAGGTTCTCTTCGTCGAGGCGCTCGACGCCATTCTCGCCAAGCTCAAGGGCGACGTCGCCGAGATGGCCGCCGGCTCCGCCTCTGCCCCGGATCGCCTGCGGGCGATCGTGGCGGTCATGTTCCGCGAGATCGGCCGCCTGAAGGCGTCGATACGTGTCGCCGAGGGTGGCGGGGCGCGGCCGGGCGATGCGGGGCGCGCGGCCTTGCGGCGGAGCATGCGCGAGCTGCGCCGGGAGATCGCCAACGTGATCCGGGACGGCGTGCGTGCCGGGACCTTCGCCGCGGTCGACGCGGAACTGGCGGCCCTGGTCGTGCTGGGCGGGGTGCGGATGGCCGCCGACGGTGGCAGCGACGATCCGGCACCAGCCGTCATGGCCTTGCTCTTGAACGGCCTCGCCCACCGTTCATTCCCCCCTCTGCCCTCAGCGTGAGCGGAACGACCAGCCATGCGGTATCTGCGTCTGGCCATTGCTGCCGTTGTCCTCTGCAGCCTTGCCGGGCTTGCGGCCTATGCCCGGCTGGAATCCGGGGCTTCGCCTCCGGAGGCGAAGCCGGCCGAAAGCGCTGGCAGTCCCAGAATCGCCGTGGTCACGGCCGTTGCCCGCCAGCAGGACGTGCCGGTCGTCCGCGCGTCGGTCGGCTGGGCCGAGCCCGTCGCCACCGTCACCGTGCGGGCGCAGATCGAGGGGCAGGTCGAGGAGCAGCACATCACGGATGGGCAGTTCGTGCACACGGGCGATCTGCTGTTCCGGATCGACGATCGCGAGATCCGGGCGCAGATCGCCAAGGACGAGGCGATGATCGCCCGTGACGAGGCGACACTGGCCCGGGCTCAGGCCGATCTGCAGCGTGCCCGCGATCTCTTGCAGCGGCGGGTCGCGGCCCAGCAGCAGGTCGATCAGGCCGAAGCCGACGCCAAGATCGCCGCGGCCAATCTGCAGGCCGATCAGGCAACGCGCGACAACGACCAAGTGCGGCTGGACTATACCATGGTCCGCGCGCCGATCGACGGCAGGGTCGGCGTGGTCCGGGTCACCCCGGGCAACATCGTGCGCGCCTCCGATGGCGGCGACGGGCTGGTGACGATCACCCAGATGCAGCCGCTGCGGGTCACCTTCACCCTGCCCGAGCGCGACCTCGACCCGCTGCGCGCGGCGGCGGCCGGCGGGACGGTGCCGGTGCGCATCTTCGTGCACGGCGCGGCCGCGCCGCTGGCGACGGGCAGGCTCGATTTCATCGACAGCAGCGTCGACACGGCCTCCGGCACGATCACGGCCAAGGCCACGGTGGCGAACGAGGACGGCGCGCTCTGGCCCGGCCAGTATGTCGACGTGCAGCTCGAGCTGGGCAGAATGAAGGACGCGGTCACCGTTCCGCTGGTGGCGATCCAGCCCGGTCAGGACGGACCGTTCGTCTATCTGGTCGGCGCCGACGGCAAGGTCATGGTGCGCAACGTCGTCCCCGGCGAGACCATGGCCGATCAGGTGATCGTGGCCCAGGGCCTGCGCGAGGGCGACCATGTCGTGACCGAGGGTCAGCTCCGGCTGCGGGACGGCAGCAGGGTCACCGAGCGCGTGCTGCCCGCCACGACGGGCGTGGCGCAGGCGACCCCGGGAGCGGGCTCGTGAACGTCTCGGCGCTGTTCATTCGCCGGCCGGTGGCGACGATCCTGCTCTCGGTCGCGCTGACCCTGGCCGGCCTGTTCGCCTATGGCCGGCTGCCGGTGGCGGCCCTGCCGCAGGTCGACTTTCCCACGGTCTCGGTCTCCGCCCAGCTTCCCGGCGCCTCGCCGGACACGATGGCCAATTCGGTGGCCACACCGCTGATCAAGCAGTTCTCGACGATCCCCGCGATTCAGCAGATCAGCAGCACCAGCTCGCAGGGCGCGACCTCGATCACGATCGAGTTCGATCTCGACCGCGACATCGACCAGGCCGCGGCCGACGTGCAGGCAGCGATCGCCCGCACGCTGCGCCAGCTCCCGATCGAGATGACGACGCCGCCGAGCTACCGCAAGCTCAACCCGGCCGATGCGCCGATCCTGCTGCTGGCGCTGGAGAGCGAGACCACGCCGCTGTCCGACCTCGACGCCTTCGCCCAGCAGGTGATCTCGCCGGCGCTGTCGACGATCGACGGCGTCGGGCAGGTGCAGGTGTTCGGCAGCCAGAAGTACGCGGTGCGCATTCAGCTCGATCCCGACCTTCTGGCGGCACGCGGCATCGGGGTCGACGAGATCGAGACGGCGGTCGGCGCCGCCAATGCCAACACGCCGGTCGGGACCGTGCAGGGCCAAGCCCAGAACCTGACGATCGAGGCCCGGACCCAGCTCCCCAACGCCACGGCGTTCCGCGACCTGATCGTGGCGACACGCGACGACCATCCGGTGCGGCTCGGCGAGGTCGCGCGGGTGATCGATTCGGTCGAGAACAACCAGCAGGCCAGCACCTACGACGGCCGGCGCGCGCTGGTGCTGGCGGTGCAGCGGCAGCCCGGGGCCAACACCGTGGCCGTCGTCGACCGCGTCAAGACGATGCTGCCGCAGCTCACCGCGGAGCTCGGCACGCGCGGCGACATCCATGTGCTCAACGATCGCTCGGCGTCGGTTCGCGATGCGGTCCACGACGTCCAGCTCACCCTGCTGGCGACGCTGGGGCTGGTCGTCCTGGTCATCTACTTGTTCCTGGGCCGCCTGGCCGCCACGGCCGTCCCCAGCATCGCCGTGCCGATCTCGATCATCGCCACGTTCGGGGCGATGTACCTGCTCGGCTATTCGGTCGACAACATCTCCCTTCTGGCCCTGACCTTGTCCGTGGGCCTCGTCGTCGACGACGCCATCGTCATGCTGGAAAACATCGTCCGGCACATCGACGCAGGGATGTCGCCGCTGCAGGCGGCGCTGCAGGGCAGCGGCGAGATCGGCTTCACCATCGTCTCGATCACGGTCTCGCTGGTGGCCGTGTTCATCCCGGTGCTGCTGATGGGCGGCGTGGTGGGCCGGTTGTTCCACGAGTTCGCCATGGTGGTCACGATCGCGATCGCGGCCTCGGCCTTCGTCTCGCTGACGCTGACCCCGATGCTGTGCAGCCACCTGCCCGCGGCCGGCAGCGAGGAGCATCGCAACCTGTTCGAGCGCGGCTTCGCCCGGGTGCAGGCCGCCTATGCCGTCCTGCTCGATCTCTGCCTGAAGGCGCGTCCGCTGCTGCTTTTGATGTTCATCGCCTCCGTCGGCGCCACGGTCTGGCTGTTCGACCATGTCCCGAAGGGCTTCTTCCCCCAGGAGGACATCGGCCAGCTCTCGATCCGCACCGAGGCGCGCCAGGACGTCTCGTTTTTGGCGATGCAGGCTCTGCAGGCCGAGGCCGAGGCCGTGCTCGAGCGCTCGCCGCACGTGGCCCACGTCGCCTCGGTCATCGGCAGCAGCGGGGCCGCCGACACGCTCAACAACGGCCGCTTCTTCGTCGAGCTCAAGCCCAAGGCCGAGCGGGCGCCCCTGCCACAGGTGATCGCCGACCTGCGTCGCGACCTCGGCCGGATCGCCGGCATCGGCAGCTACATCGTTCCGGTGCAGAATCTGAGCTTCGGCGGCCGCGCCAGCAAGAGTCAGTACCAGTTCGTGGTGCAGGGGATCGACCGCGACCAGCTCTACGACTGGTCGATCAAGCTCGCCGACCGGATGAGCGGCGACCATGCGTTCACCGACGTGTCCAGCGACCTGCAGAACACGGCCCTGCAGGCCAGGGTGGTGATCGACCGCGACAAGGCCCGCCAGCTCGGGATCACGGCCGAGCAGCTGCGCTCGACCCTCTACACCGGCTTCGGCAGCCGGCAGGCGTCGACGATCTACGCCACCGGCGACGACTACGCGGTCATCGTCGAGTTCGACCCGCGCCTGCCGTGGAGCGCCGACCGGCTCGACGACGTGCGCGTGGCCGCCTCATCCGGCCGGGTGGTGCCGCTGTCGGCGTTCGCGCATGTCGAGCGCGTCGCCGGCCCGCTGGCGATCAACCAGCTCGGCCAGCTGCCGGCCGTGACGATCTCCTTCAACCTGCCACCGGGCGTGGCGCTGGGCGATGCGGTGCAGCGGATCGACGCGATCAAGCAGGAGCTCGGGGTCCCGACCACGATCAGCACCACGTTCTCCGGCACCGCCCGCGTGTTCCAGGAAGCGCTGGGCAACCAGGGCCTGCTGCTGCTGGCGGCCGTGCTCACGATCTACATCGTGCTGGGCATCCTCTACGAGAGCTTCATCCATCCGCTGACGATCCTGACCGGACTGCCGGCGGCCGCGATCGGCGCCCTGGGCGCACTCGTGCTGTTCGGTCAGGATCTCAGCGTGATCGCCACCATCGGCCTGCTGATGCTCATCGGCATCGTCAAGAAGAACGCGATCATGATGATCGACGTCGCCCTGGTCAGGCAACGCGACGGCATGGCGCCGCTCGCGGCCATCCGCGAGGCCTGCCTGCTGCGGTTCCGACCGATCATGATGACGACGCTGGCGGCGCTGATGGGCACGCTGCCGATCGCGTTGGGCCAGGGCACCAGCGCCGAGCTGCGCCAGCCGCTGGGCATCGCCGTGGTCGGCGGCCTGCTGGTCTCGCAGCTGCTGACCCTGTTCATCACGCCGGTGCTGTTCACCTACATGGAGGATCTGGCCCGTGGCGTGCGCCGGCTCACGGGCCGGCAGGCGAAGACGGCGGCAGCCCAGGGCCAGGGCTGACGGCCGCCTCCGCCTGCCGCGACGTGGCCTAGCCGCCTGTATTGGGTCCGTAGACCTGGTCGTGGGTGAGGTGACCGCCGGCGATGACGGTGGTGTCGATGTTGTCCTTGGTGACCAGGGCGACCGGGGTGACGATGGTCGGGACCTGGGT
>JBDHTW010000050.1:0-31174 GCA_039808865.1 Geminicoccaceae bacterium | reverse complement strand
CGCGACCACGGCCACATGCTGCTGGTCGAGCCGGGTGCGGAGGTGATCGCCCGGCGGCTCGCCCGCTGGGCGGCGCGCCTGCCGCGCTAGCGTGGCCGGGTCAGGCGCTCGCGCGCCGGCGGACCCGCGGCAGCAGCCGGGCGAGGTAGCTGCCGGTGAAGCTGCCCGTGGTGGTCGCGACCTGCTCGGGCGTGCCCTCGGCGACGATCCGGCCGCCGCCGGACCCGCCTTCCGGCCCCATGTCGACCAGCCAGTCGGCGGTCTTGATGACCTCGAGATTGTGCTCGATGACGATCACCGTGTTGCCGGCGTCGACCAGGGCGTGCAGCACCTCCAAGAGCTTGCGCACGTCCTCGAAATGCAGGCCGGTGGTGGGTTCGTCGAGGATGTAGACGGTCTGGCCGGTGGCGCGCCGGCTCAGCTCCTTGGCGAGCTTGACCCGCTGCGCCTCGCCGCCCGAGAGCGTCGTCGCCTGCTGGCCGATATGGATGTAGCCCAGGCCCACCTGCTGCAGCGCGAGGAGCTTGTTGCGCACCGGCGGCACGGCTTCGAAGAACGCCACCGCCTGGTCGACGGTCATGTCGAGCACGTCGGCGATCGACTTGGCGCGGTAGGTGACCTCGAGCGTCTCGCGGTTGAAGCGCTTGCCCTGGCAGACGTCGCAGGTGACGAACACGTCCGGCAGGAAGTGCATCTCGATCTTGATGACGCCGTCGCCCTGGCAGGCCTCGCAGCGCCCACCCTTGACGTTGAAGCTGAACCGGCCGGGGCCGTAGCCACGCGCCTTGGCCTCGGGCAGGCCGGCGAACCAGTCGCGGATCGGGGTGAAGGCACCGGTGTAGGTGGCCGGGTTGGAGCGCGGCGTGCGGCCGATCGGCGACTGGTCGATGTCCACCACCTTGTCGACGTGCTCGATGCCGGCGAGGGCGTCATGCTCGCCCGGCACCGCGCGGCCGCCCATCAGCCGGCGGGACAGCACCGGGTAGAGCGTGTCGACGATGAGGCTCGACTTGCCGGAGCCCGAGACGCCGGTGACGCCGACGAAGCAGCCGAGCGGAAAGCGGGCATCGACGCCCTGCAGATTGTTGGCCCGGCAGCCGCTCAGCCCGAGCCAGCGCCCGGGCTGGGGCTCGCGCCGCTTCTTCGGCACCGGCACCGCGCGGATACCGGACAGGTACTGGCCGGTGAGCGACGCCGGCTCGTGCATCACCGTCTCGGGTGCTCCCTCGGCCACGACCACGCCGCCATGCACGCCGGCTCCGGGGCCCATGTCGATCAAATGGTCGGCGGAGCGGATCGCGTCCTCGTCGTGCTCGACGACGATCACCGTGTTGCCGAGGTCGCGCAGGTTCCGCAGCGTCTCCAGCAGCCGGTCGTTGTCGCGCTGGTGCAGGCCGATCGACGGCTCGTCCAGCACGTAGAGCACGCCGGTGAGGCCGGAGCCGATCTGCGAGGCCAGCCGGATGCGCTGGCTCTCGCCACCCGACAGCGTGCCGCTGTCGCGGGCGAGCGTCAGGTAGGACAGCCCCACCTTGTCGAGGAAGCCGAGCCGCTCGCGGATCTCCTTGAGCACGCGGGCGGCGATCTCCTGCTGCTTGCCGGTGAGTTGCCCGGGCAGGACGCCGAACCAGGCGACCGCATCCCGGATCGACAGCTCGGTGACCTCGCCGACATGGCGGCCGGCGATCTTGACGCACAGCGCCTCCGGCTTGAGCCGGTAGCCGGCGCAGGCCTCGCAGGTGGTCGAGCTCATGTAGCGCGACAGCTCCTCGCGCATCCACGCCGATTCGGTCTCGCGCCAGCGCCGCTGCAGGTTGTTGATGACGCCCTCGAACGGCTTGTTGGTCTCGAACCGGCGCAGGCCGTCCTCGAGCTCGACGCGCACCGGCTCGGCACCGGAGCCGTAGAGGATGACCTGCCGCACCTTGGCCGGCAGGCGCTTCCAGGCGACGTCCGGGCTGGCGCCGAAATGCTTGCAGATCGAGATCAGCGTCTGCGGGTACCAGTTCATCGTCGTCGACGACCACGGCTCAACGGCGCCGCCGCTGATCGACTTGTCCTGGTCCGGCACCACGAGCTCGGGATCCATCAGCATCTTGCGGCCGAGGCCGTCGCAGGTCGGGCAGGCGCCGTAGGGATTGTTGAACGAGAACAGCCGCGGCTCGATCTCGGGCAGGGTGAAGCCGGAGACCGGGCAGGCGAACTTGGCCGACATGGTGAGCCGCTCGCCGGTGTCCGCGTTCTCGGCCACGCACAACCCGTCGGCGAGCCCGAGCGCGGTCTCGATCGATTCGGCCAGGCGCTGGGCCAGATCGGGCGCGGTCACGACGCGATCGACCACGACCTCGATCTCGTGCTTGCGCTTCTTGTCCAGCGCCGGCACCGCGTCGAGATCGTGCAGCTCGCCGTCGACCTTCACCCGCTGGAAGCCCTGCCGGAGCAGCTCGGCGAACTCCTTGCGGTACTCGCCCTTGCGGCCGCGGACGATCGGGGCCAGCAGGTAGAGCCGGGTGCCTGCCGGCATGGCGAGCAGCCGGTCGACCATCTGCGAGACCGTCTGCGCCTCGATCGGCAGGCCCGTCGCCGGCGAGTAGGGAATGCCGACCCTGGCCCAGAGCAGGCGCATGTAGTCGTAGATCTCGGTCACCGTGGCCACGGTCGAGCGCGGATTCTTCGAGGTCGTCTTCTGCTCGATCGAGATCGCCGGCGACAGGCCGCTGATCTGGTCGACATCCGGCTTCTGCATCAGCTCGAGGAACTGGCGCGCGTAGGCCGACAGGCTCTCGACGTAGCGCCGCTGGCCCTCGGCGTAGATCGTGTCGAAGGCGAGGCTGCTCTTGCCGGAGCCGGACAGGCCGGTGATCACCACCAGCCGGTGGCGCGGGATGTCGACGTCGATGCCCTTGAGATTGTGCTCGCGCGCGCCGCGGATTCGAATGAAGTCATCCATGCTTGCAGCTCGACGATGAGGGGGCCTGGGACGCCGAGCGGACTGGCTCGCGGAGGCGATTGGGCTTAAATGCGTTCAGGAGTTCTCCCAAGCAAGGTATCAGCGCAACATGGCCGGTAGCGTCAACAAGGTGATCCTGGTGGGCAATCTCGGCCGCGATCCCGAGGTGCGCCATACCCAGAACAACCAGAAGGTCGTCAATCTGCGGATCGCCACCTCCGAGCGCTGGCGCGACCGCCAGTCGGGGGAGAATCGCGAGCGCACCGAGTGGCACAGCGTGGTGATCTTCAACGAGAATCTCGCCGACGTCGCCGAGCGCTACCTGCGCAAGGGCAGCTCGGTCTATGTCGAGGGCCAGCTGCAGACGCGCAAATGGACCGACCAGAGCGGGCAGGAGCGCTACACGACCGAGGTCGTGCTCTCCCGCTTCCGCGGCGAGCTCACCCTGCTGGGCGGGCGCGGCGACGCCGGCGGGGACATGGGCGGCGGTGCCGATTACGGCGACGATCACGGCGGGCCGAGCCAGCGCTCGGCCGCCCCCGGCCGCAGTGGCCCGGGCGGGCCGGGTGGCCGCGGCCGGGCGCCGTCGATCGCCGACGATCTGGACGACGACATCCCGTTCTGAGGCCGGGATCGGACAGCCTGCCGCACCGCCCAGGCGTCATATCCCCGTCGCTTCTCGATGCCGTCCTGCTAATGGAACATGAACATTACGACATCTGGCGGCGGGTTGCGTCGGCGATGCGGTTTTCGGATAGGGGGGTTCAGCATGCACATTGAATCGATCCTCACGGCCAAGGGGTCGGAGGTGAAGACGATCAAGCCGGATGCCCGCGTCGCCGACGCGGTGCAGCGGATGCGCAACGAGCGGGTCAGTGCCCTGGTCGTCTCCGAGGACGGCAGCACCATCGCGGGCATCGTCTCCGACCGCGGCATCATGAACGCGATCGCCGACGACGGCATCGGCGTCATGGAGCGGCAGATCGGCAGCATCATGACGCAGAAGGTCTTCACCTGTCAGCGCGGCGACCGCGTCGCCTCGATCATGGCGATGATGACCAGCCGGCGCATCCGCCATATCCCGGTGGTCGACGGCGAGGGGCAGCTCACCGGCATCGTCAGCATCGGCGACGTGGTCAAGCACCACCTGGACGAGATTCAGCAGGAGGCCGACGGCCTCAGGCAGTATATCAGCGCTTCCTGGTGACGCGCGGGTTCTGCCACGAAAGCATGCCTCGCATGCGCGCTGCGGCGATGGGTTGATCGGGGCCGCCGCAGCGCCAACTTCCGCGCTGCGTGGGCGACACATCGGACGCCCTGGCGGGGAAACCGATGAGTGCAACGCACCATCACGACAGCTCGTCCACTCAGCTCGATCATGCCGCGATCCGGACGATCGTGGTCGGGATCATGCTGGCGATGTTTTTGGGCGCGCTCGACCAGACCATCGTCGCCACCGCCATGCCGACGATCGGTCGCGCGCTGCACGATGTCGAGCAGCTGCCCTGGGTGGTCACCGCCTATCTGTTGAGCTCGACGGCGGTCACCCCCCTCTACGGCAAGCTCAGCGACATTCACGGCCGGCGGACGATGATGCTGGTCAGCATCGGCATCTTCATGGTCGGCTCGGTCGCCTGCGCCCTGGCGCCGACGATGCTGGCGCTGATTCTCGCCCGCGGCCTGCAGGGCATCGGGGGCGGTGGCCTGATCTCGCTGGCCCAGACCATCATCGGCGACATCGTGGCGCCGAAGGAGCGCGCCCGCTACCAGGCCTATTTCGCCACGGTGTTCGTCGCCTCCAGCATCGCCGGCCCGATCTTGGGCGGCTTCTTCGCCCAGCACCTGCACTGGTCGGTGATCTTCTGGATCAACCTGCCGATGGGCCTCGTGGCGCTGCGGATGACCGACAGCACGCTGCGGCGGCTGCCGCGGCACGAGCGGCCGCATCGCCTCGACCTCGTCGGGGCCGTGCTGATCGTCACGGCGACGATCGCGTTCCTGCTGGCGCTGAGCTGGGGCGGAATTCACTACCCCTGGGGATCGCCGGTCATTCTCGGCCTGCTCGCCGCGACCGCCGTCCTCGCGGTCCTGTTCGCGCTGCGGATCGTCAGCGCCGAGGAGCCGTTCCTGCCGCTGACGATCCTGCTCGAGCCGGTGGTGTGCTGGGGCACCGCGACCGCCTGCTTCGCCATGGGCACGTTCATCGGCCTGTCGATCTATGTCCCGGTCTATTTCGAGCTGGGCCTCGGGCTGAGCGCCAGCCAGTCGGGCATGGCGCTGGTGCCGCTGATGGTCGGGGTCATCAGTGGCGCCACGCTGTCCGGGCGGATGATGACCTCGCTGCGCCACTACAAGCGGCCACCCATGCTCGGCTTGGCCGTGGCGCTGCTGAGCGCCCTGGCCTTGTCCTATGATCCGCTGGCGCTGCCGCTGCCGGTGGTGGCGCTACTGTTGGCGCTGGTCGGCAGCGGCATGGGCACGGTCCTGCCGGTGACCACCGTGGCCATCCAGAACGCGGTGCCGATGCATCAGCTCGGGACCGCCACGGGAACGATGAACTTCTTCCGCTCGCTCGGCGGCGCCATCGCCGTCGCCGGCTTCGGCGCGCTCATCCTGCGGGGCATTCCCATCCATCACGACGCGGGCCTCACCCGCCTGCCGGGTCTCGACGCCGGCCTGCTGAACACGGTGTTCCACCAGCTGTTCCTGGCCGCCGCAGCGGGATTCGCCTCGAGCCTTGCTTGCCTCGTGGTCATGCAGGAACGCCCGCTGCGCAGCAGCAAGGCACCGTCGAGCGCGTCGGCGATGGCGGAATAGCGATCAGGTCGCCTGTTCGCTGGACTGCTCGAGGACGCAGCCGTCGATGCGCCAGCTGCCGTCGGGTTGGCGCTCCATCACGTACTGGGCCACCACCGGCACCCCGTCGGGGCCGACGACGAGCACGCGCTGCGTCCACCGTCCCTCGACCGGGACCAGATCGCGGAACTCGACCTCGCGCGGCCGGTAGACCGCCTTGTAGCCGGCCCGGACCATCGTCATGAACGTGTCCGGGGTCTTGAAGATGCTCTGGATCGCCGGCGAGGCATAGGCGAAGGCCTGGGGGCCGTCGTCGGCGCGGAACGCCTGGAGCTGGGCCGAGATTACCTCACGGATGGCCGAGACGTCGGCGGGGCTTGGGGGAACGGAGGTTGCAGCGTGGGCGGGAGCCAATACGAGCCATGTTGCCAGTGCTAGGAGTGGCATGGTCCAACGCATGTCTTTCCTCTCTTGCCTCTCTTGCGATCCGCTGGCTGATGGGCGGGCAACCAGACTCCGGGCGTCGCGCCCGGCAAGATTGCGGAAGGGAGTTGCATGATCATCACAACGACATCGGATGTCCAGGGGCGACGTATCGTCCAGTACCACGGCTTGGTCACCGGAGAGGCGATTCTCGGCGCCAATGTGGTGCGCGATTTCTTCGCCTCCGTCCGCGACGTGGTGGGTGGCCGGTCGGGGGCGTATGAGAAGGTCCTCAAGAGCGCGCGCGATTCGGCGCTCGACGAGATGGTGGCCGAAGCCAAGGCGCGCGGGGCGGATGCGGTGGTCGGCGTCGATCTCGACTACGAGGTGCTCGGCAAGGAGGGCAGCATGCTGATGGTCGCCGCGAGCGGCACGGCGGTGAAGCTCGACTGAGCATAGCCGTCGCTGCCAGTATGTCGTTCACCTCCGACGCATGCGCTGATATGTCGCTGCAAGCGTCCTTCGGGCCGAACCGCCATGCACACGACCGGACCGGCGATGCCGACCGCTAAGCCTGAGCACGACCTGCGCGTCATCGGCATCGTCGGTGCCGCGCACGGTGGCAGCCATTTCTTCCAGCTCGTCCTGCCGCCCTTGTTCCCGGCGCTGCAGGCGACGTTCGGGGTGAGCTTCACCGAGCTCGGCCTGCTCGCCAGCCTCCTGTTCGCGACCTCCGGCCTCTGCCAGACGCCGGCGGGCTTCCTCGTCGACCGGATCGGAGCCGCCCGCGTGCTGGCCTGCGGCCTCGCCCTGCTCGGCAGCGGCGCGCTGGTCGCCAGCGTCGCCCCGACCTATCTGGCCCTGCTCCCCGCCGCGGTGCTGCTGGGCCTCGGCAACAGCGTGTTCCATCCGGCCGACTATGCGATCTTGAGCCAGCACGTCGCGCCACGCCGCATGGCGCGCGCCTTCAGCGTGCACACGGTGGGCGGCACGTTCGGCTGGGCGATCGCACCCGTGCTGGTGGCGGGAATCGCCGTGCTGACCTCGTGGCGAACGGCGCTGCTGGCCTGTGCGATCGTCGGCTTCGCGCTGGCGGCGCTCGTCTTCGCCAACCGCGCCACGCTGGAGACGGTCGGTCACGGCAGCCCGGTACGCGGGGTGGCCTCGCCGCTGGCCGGTCACCTGCGGCTGTTCACGACGGCCCCGATCCTCGTCTGCTTCGCGTTCTTCGCGCTGCAGGCGACGTCGCTCACGGCGCTGCAGAATTTCATGCCGGTGTCCCTGCACCATCTGTTCGGCCTGGACATGGTGGCGGCGACCGCGACCGTGACCGCGTTCATGATCGGCAGTGCCGGCGGCACCCTGGCCGGCGGCGTCTGGGCCGACCGCAGCGGCCGGCATCAGCGGATCATCGCCGGCGGCCTCGCCCTCGCGGCGATCGTGCTCTTCGTGGTCGGCCACGTCGCCCTGCCGCCGCCGGTCCTGCTGGCCATGGTCGCCCTCGCCGGTGCCCTCGCGGGATTGACGACCCCCTCGCGCGACATGCTGGTCCGCGCCGCCGCGCCGGCCGGGGCATCGGGCAAGGTGTTCGGCTTCGTCTATTCCGGGCTCGATCTCGGCGCCACCCTGACCCCGACGATCGTGGGCTCCCTGCTCGACCACGGCCACGCCGGCGCGGTGTTCGTCCTCGCACCGCTCGCCATGGCCGCGAGCATCCTGACCGCGACCTCGATCCCCGGCCGTCGGGCGGATGCGGCCGCCGCGGGCACGTGAAGCCGGGTCGGCCACGGGCATTGCCCCCTCCCTGATCGGCGCCGGACCGGCTAGGGTGGCCGGCCCACGCACGCCGGAGCAGCCTTCCCTTGTCGTTCGTCGACGCCATCCTCCTTCTCGCCGCCGGCTTTGCCGGCGGCACCGTCAACGCCATCGCCGGTGGTGCCACGTTCTTCACCTTTCCGGCCATGCTGGCCGTGGGCATCCCGCCGGTCGCGGCCAACGCGTCCAACACCGTGGCGCTGTTCCCGGCCAGCCTCGCCGCCACCATCGCCCTGCGCCGCGAGCTCGCGACCACCCGCAGCCACCTGCCGCGGCTGGCCCTGATCGGCATCGGCGGCGGGATCGCCGGCGCCTGGCTGCTGCTGGCGACGCCCGACCGGGCGTTCCTGGCGCTGGTGCCGTGGCTGCTGTTGCTGGCGACCTCGATCTTCGCCTTCAGCCCGCGTCTGCTCGCCTGGCTGCGCGCGCGGAGCGGGCGCACCGAGCACAGCTTCCGCCCGGGCGCGCCGACCTTGCTGCTGATCGCGGTGTGCTCGGTCTACGGCGGCTATTTCGGCGCCGGGGTGGGCATCATGATGATGGCCGGCCTCGCCCTGTCCGGGCTCGACGACCCGCATGCCGCGAACGCGCTGAAGAACCTGCTCGCCTCGGCCATCAACGGCGTCGCCGTGCTGGTCTTCGTCGTCAACGGCGCCGTGGTCTGGCCGGCGACCCTGGTCATGCTGGCGGGTGCCGTCAGCGGTGGGGTGTTCGGTGGCCGGATCGCCCGCCGGCTGCCGCCACTGATGTTCCGTCGCATCGTGATCGGCATCGGCAGCCTGCTGACCATCTGGTATTTCGTGAAGCTCTGAGCGGAGTGCTGCGCATGACCGTGCCGTTCACCTCCAGCGAGCCGGCGGTGGCCTACGACGTGCTCGCACCCGACGGGTCCGAGATCCGCTTCCTACCTCAGGTGCCGGGGGGCAGCATGGTCCACTGCACCCTGCCGCCGGGCGCGGTGACGCTGGCCGTGACCCATCGGACCGTGTCCGAGCTGTGGTACGTGCTGGCTGGCGCCGGCGAGCTGTGGCGGCGGCAGGGGGAGCGGGCCGAGGTGACCCATCTGCACCCGCACACCGCGCATTCGATCCCGCTCGGCACCGAGTTCCAGTTCCGCAACCCGGGTGTCGAGCCGCTGACCTTCGTCATCGTCACCATGCCGCCCTGGCCCGGCATGGACGAGGCGGTCAGGGTCGAGGACTACTGGCCGCAGCCCGACCCCGACGCCGTGGCATAGGCGGTCTTCGTCACCGCCGGCCGACGCCACCAGCGGCCCAGCCGGCCGATGAAGTCCGCCATCGCCTCGCGGCGCAGCCGCGCGGCCTCGGCCTTGTAGTGGGCGTAGGGGATCGGGGCGCTCGGCATCGAGGTCTCGTGCATGGCTTGCTCCATCAGCGGGAGCTTGAGCCTAGCAAGGCGATGCGCAACGATAATCCGGTTCGTGCGCACAGCATTGATGAGCCCATGGCACAAATCAGCGGCGTCAACCGGGCCGGCGAGATGTCGGTGTTCGCGCTGGTCGTCGAGCACGGCAACCTGACCCGTGCCGCCACGGTGCTGCGGCTGTCGCCGTCGGCGGTCAGCAAGGTGATCGGGCGGCTGGAGGACCGGCTCGGCGTCAGGCTGCTGCAGCGGACCACGCGCCGGGTGACGCCGACCGCCGAGGGGCGGCTGTTCTACGAGCGCGCCCGCGAACTCCTCGACGAGCTCGACGCGCTCGAGGAACTGGTCAGCGCCGGCCGGCTGCGCCCGCGCGGCACGCTGCGGATCAGCCTGAGCCACGGCTTCGGCATGAGCCAGATCATGCCGCTGGTGCCGGCCTTCGCCGAGCGCTGCCCGGAGGTCGAGCTGCAGCTCGTCTTCGCCGACCGGCGGGTCGACCTGGTCAGCGAGGGCCTCGACATGGCCATCCGCCTCGGGCCGGTGCAGGACGACACGCTGGTCGCCCGCCGCCTCGGCGACCACGGCCGAATCGTCTGCGCCGCGCCGGCCTACCTGGCACGGCACGGCGTACCACGGACACCCGCCGACCTCGCCCGGCACAACTGCATCCTGTTCGACCAGCCGGAGTACCTGAACCAGTGGCCGTTCCGTGGCCCCGACGGCACGGTGCAGCGAATGCCGGTACGCGGCAATTTCCGCAGCGACAACGGCGATGCGCTGTTCGAGCTGCTCCTCGACGGCAGCGGCATCGCCCATGCCGCCGATTTCCTGGCCCTGCCCCATCTCCGCTCGGGCCGGCTGGTGACCCTGCTCACCGACCACGCCGTCGACGAGCGCACGTCGATCCACGCCGTCTATCCCCAGCGGCGCCACCTGCCGGCGAAGGTCAGGGCGTTCATCGACTTCCTGGTCGAGCGGTTCAAGCCGGTGCCGCCCTGGCTGTGCTAGCCTGGACCGACGGCCGGCTAGATGGGCGGCCGCCGGAACGGAACGAAGATCCGCGTGCCTGTCCGGCCGGTCAGACCGGCCGCCCGAGCTTGTGGGCCAGCCGCGCCCGCTCGCTGGCCGCGATGGCCACGCGCACGTGCAGGCCGGCGCCATCGTCGGTCTGCTCCAGCACCTCGCCACGGCGGTGCAGCCAAGCCAAAAGCTCGCCGGAATTGTAGTCCAGGTCGAGCTCGACCACGCTGCGCTCCGCGGCAAGACGGCGGTCGATCGTGGCCAGGAGACCGTCGACGCCCCTGCCCTGGACCGCGGACAGCAGGCTCACGTCGGGTCGCCGGCTCGCTTCGGCCGCAAGCTCGTCCAGCTGCCCGGCCGGCAGCAGGTCGATCTTGTTCCAGGCCTCGACCAGCCGCAGCTCGCGCGCGTCCTCGTCGACGCCGAGCTCGCCCAGCACGGTCTCGACATCGCGCTTCTGCGCCTCGCTGTCCGGATGGCTGATGTCGCGCACGTGCACGATCAGGTCGGCCGCCAGCACCTCTTCCAGGGTCGCACGGAAGGCGGCGACCAGCGAGGTCGGCAGGTCGGTGATGAAGCCCACCGTGTCGGAGAGGATCACGCGCAGGCCCGACGGCAGCGTGATCTGGCGCATGGTCGGATCCAGCGTCGCGAACACCTGGTCGCGCGCGTCGACCTGCGCCCCGGTCAGCCGGTTGAACAGGGTCGACTTGCCGGCATTGGTGTAGCCGACCAGCGCGACGACCGGGTAGGGCACCCGCTTGCGCGCATCGCGGTGCAGCCCGCGCGTCCGCTTGACGTCGGCAAGCTCGGCCTTGATGCGCACGATGCGCTCGGTGATCCGCCGGCGGTCGAGCTCGAGCTGGCTCTCGCCAGGGCCGCCCAGGAAGCCGAAGCCGCCACGCTGCCGCTCGAGGTGGGTCCAGGAGCGGACCAGCCGCGAGCGCTGGTAGGTCAGCGCCGCCAGCTCGACCTGCAACACGCCCTCGCGGGTATGCGCGCGCTCGCCGAAAATCTCGAGGATCAGCCCGGTGCGGTCGATGACCTTGGTCTTCCAGATCTTCTCGAGATTGCGCTGCTGCACCGGCGACAGCGCCGAATCGACCACCACCAGCTCGGCCGGTTCGGCCTCGAGCGCCCGGCCGATCTCCTGGGCCTTGCCGGAGCCCAGGAGCGTCGCCGGTACCTTCTGCCGCAAGGGCAGAAGCTCGCTGTGCACGACCTCGAGATCGATCGCCTTGGCCAAGCCCACGGCCTCGGCCAAACGGCTCGCCGGCGAGCGGCCGTCGGCCGCGGCTTGGTCGAGCGGGCACAGCACCCATGCCCGCCCGGCCGCCGCGGCGCGCTCGCCTGATTGGTCCAACGCCGACGTGACCGGTCAGCCCTGCTGCGGCTGCTCGTCCGCGGACGGCTCGTACAGCCGCACCGCCGCCGACGGCATCACCGTCGATACCGCATGCTTGTAGACCAGCTGCACGTGCCCATCGCGACGCAGCAGCAGGCAGAAATTGTCGAACGAGCTGATGACGCCCTGGAGCTTGACGCCATTGATGAGGAAAACCGTGACCGGCACCTTGTTCTTGCGGACGTGGTTCAAAAACACGTCCTGCAGGTTCTGTTGCTTCTCGGCCGCCATAGGACTTATCCCTAGTTCTTCTTGTACACACTGACCACCACGTCCCTGCCGGACGTGGTGACCCACGCAGGTTGCAACGCCACTGTGCCGATGCGCCTCGCGCCCCGGCACCACATCATGTCAGTGCCGATACCGGTGTGGCCAAGACACAGCAAGCGATCTTTCGAGCATTTTACATCGCTCTCAACCAAAAACGAGGGCGAGAGTCATGCCGCTCGCCTCAGATGCTCCCGGTACAGCTCGAGCAGGCGGGTCGCGATCGAGCCGGGCATTCCGTTGGCCACCGGCCGCCCGTCGATCGACGTGACCGGCAGCACGAGGGAGGAGGTGCTGGTCAGGAAGGCCTCGCGCGCCTGTGCCGCCTCCTCCAGGCTGAACGGCCGCTCGACCACGTCGATGCCGTCCGCCCGCGCCAGCTCCAGAACCACCGAGCGGGTGACCCCGCCCAGGATCTGCGGGCCGAGCGGGTGGGTGACCAGCCGGCCGGCCTGATCGACGATGTAGGCGTTCGAGCTCGATCCCTCCGTCACCATGCCGGCCTCGTCGTACAGCCACACCTCGCGCGCACCGGCCTCCTTGCCCTGCTGCCGGGCCAGGACGTTCGCCAGAAGATTGACGCTCTTGATGTCGCAACGCTTCCATCGCTGGTCGGGCAGCGTAACAACCGCGACCCCGTGGCCGAGTTCCTTCGCACCGGGCAGCACGGCGCGCCGCGCGGTCATGATCAGCGACGGGCGGATGGCTTTCGGGAACAGGTGGTTGCGCGCCGCGACGCCGCGATCCACCTGGATGTAGACGAGGGCGTCGGCCAGCCCGTTCCGGCGCAGGATCTGGCGGATGATCGCCCGCATGGCCGCGCGTGAGGCCGGCATCGGGATGGCGAGCGCGGCCAGCGAGCGCTGCATCCGGTCGAGATGCCGCTCGAGGTCGCACGGGCGGCCGTTCAGCGCCTTGACCACCTCGTAGATGCCGTCGGCGAACTGCAGGCCGCGATCCTCGATCGCGACCGTGGCGGCACGGATCGGTCGATAGCGGCCGTTGACGTAGGCGATGCGCGACATGTTGCGGGTCGTCCGGATGGCAGGAGCGGAATCGGCTCAAAAGTAGTCGAGGCGGACGGCGAACAGCTGCTCGACCCGCTTGACCATGTCCTTGCGCGCCGCGAGCACCACGCGGTCGCCGCCGCGGATCACCGTATCGCCGCGCGGCATGATCACCTTGCCCTTGCGGACCACGGCGCCGACGATCACCCCGCCGGCGAGACGGGCCTCGCGCAGCGGCTTGCCGACCAGCCGCGACGTCTCCAGCGCCTCGGCCTCGTAGACCTCGGCCTCGCCGTCGCCGATCGCGTGCACGGCCTTGATCCGGCCGCGGCGCACGTGCTGCAGGACGCTGGACACCGTGATGTCGCGCGGGTTGATCGCGACGTCGAGCCCGAGCCCGGGATGCACCAGGTTGTAGGTGCTGTTGTTGACCAGGGCGAGGCTGCGGCCGCAGCCCAGCCGCTTGGCGAGCAGGCTCGCCATGATGTTGATCTCGTCGTTGTTGGTCACCGCGACCATGGCCGAGGCGGCGCCGACGTCGGCCTCTTCGAGCAGCTCGCGGTCGCGAATGTCACCTCGCAGCACCACGGTGTGGGCGAGCTGGTTCGCCACCAGCTCCGCGCGCGCGCCGTCGAACTCGATCAGCTTCACGTTCAGCCCCGGATGCCGCCGCTCGATTTCGCGCGCGAGGAACAGGCCGACATTGCCGCCGCCGCCGATGATCAGGCGATCGTTCAAGCGCTCCTCGTAGCCGAATGCCCACAGCGCCCGGTCGACATGGCCGGCCTCGACGACGAAGTGGACCTCGTCGCCGGCCAGGATCTGGTCGTCGGCATCCGGGATGAACACCCGCTGGCTGCGGCCGATGGCGACCACGACCAGGTGCAGATCGGGAAACAGGTAGGTCAGCTGCCGCAGTGGCGTGTTGATCACCGGGCAGTCGAGTCCGGCACGCACCGCCACGAGCCGAACCCGATCTTCGACGAACGGCACGCAGTTGATGGCGCCCGGGACCTCCAGGCGCAGCGCGATCGCCCGTGCGACCTCGACCTCGGGCGAGATGATCACGTCGATCGGCACGTGCTGCGAGCGGAACAGATCCTGCCAGCGACTTTCGAGATAGTCCTGCTGCCGGATGCGGGCGATCTTGGTCGGCACGCTGAACAGGGTGTGGGCGACGTTGCACGCCACCATGTTGACCTCGTCGGCGTGGGTCACCGCGATCAGCATGTCCGCGTCGGCGGCGCCGGCCTGCGCCAGCACGCTCGGATGCGAGGCGAAGCCGACCAATGCCTGGATGTCGAGGCTGTCGCCGATCTTCTGCACCAGCTCGACCCGCTGGTCGATGATGGTGACCTCGTAGCCGGTGCCGGCGAGGTAGCGGGCGATGTTCGCCCCCACCTGCCCCGCCCCGGCGATCAGGACCTTCATGCGTCAGTCGTCGCCGTGCAGCCCAAGCGTCTTCAGCTTGCGGTGCAGCGCCGACCGCTCCATGCCGACGAAGTTGGCCGTGCGCGAGATGTTGCCGCCGAACCGCTGCAGCTGCGACTGCAGGTAGGCCCGCTCGAAATGCTCACGCGCCTCGCGCAGCGGCATCGACACCAGCTCGCCGTTGGCCGTCGGATCCATGCCGGCGGTGGCGGCGCTGGTCAGCTCCGGCGGCAGGCCATCCATCCCGACCATGCTGCCCGGCTCGCCGGGGGCCATGATCAACATCCATTCGACCGCGTTGCGCAGCTGGCGGACGTCGCCGGCCCATTCGGTCGTCTGCATGACCGCCATGGCGTCGTCGCTGATCGGCCGCGGCGGCAGGCTCGAGTGCCGGGCGGCGGTCTGCATGAAGTGCCGGGCGAGGTCGGGGATGTCGATCCGCCGCTCGGCCAGGGGCGGCATGACCAGCGGCACGACGTTCAGGCGGTAGTAGAGATCCTCGCGGAACTTGCCGGCCGACATCTCGGCCTTCAGGTCGCGATTCGACGAGGCGATCACGCGCACGTCGACCTCGACGCGGTTCTCGCCGCCGAGGCGTGTGAAGCGCTGCTCCTGCAACACGCGCAGGATCTTGCCCTGCGACTCCAGCGGCATGTCGGCCACCTGGTCGATCAGCAAGGTGCCGCCGTCGGCCCGCTCGAGCATGCCCACGATGCGCGGCTGGTCCGGCCCCTGCCAGCCGGCCTCGGCGCCGAACAGCTCGATGTCGACCCGCTCCGGCGCCAGGGCCGCGGCGTTGAGGATCACGAACGGCCCGCCGGTCCGCCTGGACTTGGCGTGGATCATGCGGGCCGCGACTTCCTTGCCCGAGCCGGGCGGGCCGCTGATGAGGACCCGCGAGCCGGTCGGCGCCACCCGCTCGATGGCCTGGCGGACCCGGATCATCGCTGGCGCGTTGCCGATCAGCTCCGCCTCGTCGAACGCCAGCGTGCGCAGC
Source organism: Geminicoccaceae bacterium (assembly GCA_039808865.1). Classification (GTDB taxonomy): domain Bacteria; phylum Pseudomonadota; class Alphaproteobacteria; order Geminicoccales; family Geminicoccaceae; genus Benzoatithermus. The sequence goes on along the minus strand of JBDHTW010000050.1, from coordinate 15,680 downwards.
TCCAGCACCTCGCGGCGCAGCTGGCTCGCCTCGAGCGCGCGCTGGATCGCCAGCAGCAGACGGTCGGCCTTGAACGGCTTCTCGATGAAGTCGTAGGCGCCCTTCCTGATCGCGGCGACCGCGGTCTCGATCGTGCCGTGGCCGCTGAACATGATCACCGGGATCTCGGCGTGCTGCGCCTTGATCCGCTCCAGGATCTGCACGCCGTCCAGGGCGCTGCCCTCGAGCCAGATGTCGAGCAGCACGAGCCCGGGCGCCCGCCGCTCGATCTCGCGCAGCGCCTCGTCGCTGTTGGACGCGCCGCGAGGACGATAGCCCTCGTCCTCGAGAATGGTGCCGACGACCTCGCGGATGGCGGCCTCGTCGTCGACGATCAGGACGTCCTTACTCATGTGGCTGGCCAGTTTCCGCGCTCGAGTGTCGACCAGAGGATAGAAGACTGCCGCGGCATGTGCCGCGCAGACGCACGGTCAGCCAGATCGGGCCGGGAAATTGAGCCGCACCAGCGCGCCTCCTGCCTCGCCGGCGAGCAGTTCGACTGATCCGCCGTGTTCCTCCATGATCTTCTTGACGATGGCAAGGCCCAAGCCCGTGCCCTTGGCGCGGGTGGTGACATAGGGCTCGAACAGCCGCTCGCGGTCGGACGGAAATCCTTGGCCATTGTCTTCGATCTCGAACTGCATGCCCACGTCGGTCCGCCGCACGCGGACGGCGATGGACCACGGCGTCGGTGAGGAACCTTCAGACAACGCATTGATGCTGTTCTGCAACAGGTTGGTGAGCGCCTGCGACACTTTTGGACCATCGCAGGCGAGGCGAACCGGCCGCGGCGGCAATTCCACGCTGAACCGGATCTGCGGCCATGCCGCTTGCTGCAGGAAGACGGCGTCACGGACCAGCTCCTCGATGTTCTCCTCGCGCATGACCGGCGTCGGCATCCGCGCGAACGCCGAGAACTCGCTGATCAGGCGGCCGATCGTGTCCACCTGGCGGACGATGGTGGCGATCGATTTGGTAAAACCTTCGCGTTCATCCTGGACCTGCCCCAGATATTTGCGCTCCAGCCGCTCGGCGGAAAGGCGGATCGGCGTCAGCGGATTCTTGACCTCGTGCGCGATGCGCCGCGCCACCTCCGCCCAGGCCGCCTGCCGCTGCGCCGACAGCAGCGCCGTGATGTCGTCGAAGGTCACGATGTAGCCCAGCGTCCGCCCGCCGTCCCGCTGCGCCGCGACCCGCACCAGCAGCGTCCGCTGGCGGGACCCGCGCTGCAGGGTGAGCTGCCGCTCGACCAGTTCCTCGGGATGCAGGTCGGCCGCATCGAGCAGGGCGCCGGCGCCGGGCAGCACCACGTCGATGCGGCGGCCGGCCAGACCGTCGCCACCTTCGTCGAGAAAGTCCTGCGCAGCCTGGTTGGGCAGGATGACGTGCCGCTCGGCATCGGTGCCGATCACCCCGGCGCTGACGCCGGCCAGGACCGTCTCGGTGAAGCGCCGCCGCTCGTCGAGCTGCTGATTGGCCTCGATCAGCTCGCGCCGCTGGCTGTCCAGCTGCGTGGTCATGCGGTTGAAGGCGCGGCTGAGCATGACGAACTCGTCGCTGTCGGGGCCATCCTCCGGCACGCGGGCGAGCAGGTCGCCGGCACGAACGCGGTCGGCGGCGGTGATCAGCTGCCCGATCGGCGTCACCAGCTCGTTGGCCAGCGCCAGCCCGATCCAGACCGAGGCGAACAGCAAGAGCAGGGCCACGATCATGAAGATCAGCGCCGAGGTGATCTGGATGCCCGAGCGCTCGCGCTGCATGCGCTGGTACTCGGCCACCATGCTCTGGGTGTGCTCCATGTAGCCGAGCACCTTGGCATCGACGAACCGGCCGACGAACAGATAGGCGTCGCCGAACCCGTCGAGCCGGACCAGGGCGCGCACCCTGTCGTCGGTGTCGCTGGTGACCTCGACCACCTCCCCGGACGCCGCGCGCTCCAGGGCATCGGCCGGAATCTGCTCGACCTCCATCGTGAACGAGAGGCCGGTGCGCGCGAGCACCCGGCCCGAACCGTCGAAGACGATGGCCTCGGTCAGCGAGCGCAGCGCCGCCTGGGCGTTGACCACCTGCCGCAGGCGAGTCGGGTTGAAGTCGAGGTTGGCGCTCTCGCGGTTGAGGTCGGCGGCCATCGCCAGCGCGTCGGCGCGGATGTTCTCCTTGTGCTCCTGCAGGTAGGCCTGGGCGACCGCCAGCGAGTTGTCGAGCGCGTTCTTGACCCGCTGGCTGAACCAGTTCTCGAGCCCGGTGCTGAGGAAAAACACGGAGAAGATCACGACGATGATCGCCGGGGTCACGGCGACGCCACTGAACAGCAGCACCAGGCGCGTGTGCAGCCGCGACCCGGCCGAGCCCTGGCGGAGCTGGAAGAACAGGCTGACGAGCCGGCGCGCGATCACCACGCCGAGCAGCAGCAGCAGGATCAGGTCGAGATTGAGCAGGACCAGGACGGTCCCGACGTCGCTGCCATAGGGCGGCGAGCGCGAGATCACCCAATAGGTGGCCAGCCCCGCGACGATCGCGCTGACGGTCAGGACCAGCGCCAGCCGGCGCTCGAAATCCACTTGCCGCAGCTTGGCCCAGAAGCTGGAACCAATTTCCGGCACGGTCGAAAGAGATGCTCGCAACGAGTAAGCCTGCCCCAGCGTCACCGAAGCATCATGGCGCGCGGCTCACCTGGATGTCCAGATCACGGATCTTCTTCCGCAACGTGTTGCGATTGAGGCCCAGCACGTCCGCGGCCTTGAGCTGGTTGCCGCGCGTGGCGATCAGCGCGCGCGCGATCAGCGGCCGCTCGACCTCGCGGATCAGCCGATCGTAGATCCCCGGCGGTGGCAGCGCCCCGTCATGGGCACGGAAGTAGCGGTCGATGTGCCGCTCGATCGCGCCGCCCAGGCTGTCGTCGACACGCGCCGTGTCGCCGGCCTGAGTCGGCGCCCGCGCCTGCTCGAGCTCGAGCGAGATCACGGCGTCGCCGATGGTGTCCTCGGCGTAGAGCACGGCCAGACGCCGCATCAGGTTCTCGAGCTCGCGGACGTTGCCCGGCCAGGCGTGCGACTTCAGGCGCACCATGGCCTCCGGGGTCAGCGTCTTCAGCGGCAGGCCGTCGGTCTGCGCCTTGGCCAGGAAGTGCTGCGCCAGCGCCGGGATGTCGTCGACGCGCTCGCGCAAGGGCGGCAGGCGCAGCGGCACCACGTTCAAGCGGTAGAACAGATCCTCCCGGAACAGCCCCTGGCTGACCATCAGGCGCAGGTCACGGTGGCTCGCGGCCACGATGCGGACGTTGGTGCGGACCGAATGGTGGCCACCGACCGGGACGTACTCACCCTGCTGCAGCACCCGCAGCAGCCGCGTCTGCGCCTCGAGCGGCATGTCACCGATCTCGTCGAGGAACAGCGTGCCGCCCTCGGCCTGCTCGAACCGGCCCGGTCGCCGGGCGCTGGCGCCGGTGAAGGCGCCCTTCTCGTGCCCGAACAGCTCGCTTTCGATCAGCTCGCGCGGGATCGCCGCCATGTTGACCGGCACGAACGGGCCACCCTTGCGCTTGCCGAAATCGTGCAGCGCCAGCGCCACCAGCTCCTTGCCGGTCCCCGACTCGCCGGCGATCAGCACGGTGAGGTCGGTGTTCATCAGCCGGGCGATGATCCGGTAGATCTCCTGCATCGCCGGCGAGCGGCCGATGATCGGCAGCTGCTCCTCCGGCAGCAGCGGCTCGCCCGACCCCTGCGTCTGCAGGTGCCGGTTGGAGAGCGAGCGCTGCACCGCAGCCACCAGGTTGCCGATGTCGAACGGCTTGGGCAGGTACTCGAACGCGCCGCGCTCGGCCGCCCGGACCGCGGTCAGCAGCGTGTTCTGCGCGCTCATCACGATCACCGGCAGGTCCGGCCGCAGCGTGCGGATCCGTGGCAGCAGGTCGAGCGTGTTCTCGTCCGGCAGGGCGACGTCGGTGATCACGACGTCGCCCTCGCCCGCGGCGATCCAACGCCACAAGGCCGAGGCCACACTGGTCGCCTGCACCTCGTAGCCCTGGCGCGCCAACGCCCGCCCGACCACGGTGCGGATCGCGGAATCGTCCTCTGCCAGCAACACTCTCTCGCCGGTCATGCGACCTCCCGCCGTAGCACGGGTTCATGCTGCCGGCGGACGGCGGGCAACAGGACCCGGAAGGTGGCGCCGGGCTCTCCGGGAAGATAGGAAACGACGCCACGATGGTCGGCGACGATCTTCGCCACCAGCGACAGGCCCAGGCCGCTGCCGCGCCGCTTGGTGCTGACGAACGGCTCGAACAGGTGCTCCAGCAGGTCGTCCGGCACGCCCGGGCCGTTGTCGCGCACCTCGACCGTGATCGGCAGCTCGAGCCGCTCGCGGCTGTTGCCGACGCCGACCCGGAGCCCGTGCTGGTATTGGGTCGCCAAGGTGATCTGACCTCCCTCGTGCGGCGCCGCCTCGGCCGCGTTCTTGACCAGGTTCAAGAAGACCTGGATCAGCCGATCGCGATCGCCCTCCACCTCCGGCAGCGACGGATCGTAGAGCTCGACGATGCGATGGTGCCGGGCGAAGCCGGCCTCGGCGATCCGCCGGACATGCTCGAGCACCTGATAGATGTTGACCGAACGCCGCTCGACCGGCGCCGTGTCGCCGAACTCCTCCATCCGCTCGACCAGCGCGCAGATCCGGTCCGTCTCGTCGCAGATCAGCTTGATCAGCGGCCGGTCCTCCTCGACCACGCTCGGCTCGAGCAGCTGCGCCGCCCCGCGGATGCCGGAGAGCGGGTTCTTGACCTCGTGCGCCAGCGTCGCCGCCAGACCCGCCACGGTGCGGCTGGACCGTCGATGCGAGATCTGCTGGTCCAGGCGACGCGCGACCGAGCAGGGATGCAGCACGACCAGCACGTGCCCGGGCAGTTCCGGAACGCCGCTGAGATGGCTGTCGACGCTCACCGTCTCGCCACGGGCCAGCGGCAGGTCGATGCCGTAGTCGGAAATCGTCGTGCCCGTCGCCTGCACCTGCCGGATGAGCGCCAGGATGGCGGCATGCGAGGCGACGAAATCGCTCAGCCGTCGACCCGAGAGCACGTTCCAGCTCGCGGACAGCAGCTGCTCGGCGGCTGGATTGGCGAAGCGGAAGCAAAGCTGCTCGTCGACCGAGAACACCGCACTGGGGATACTCTGCAGCAGGATGGTCGGGTCGCTGACCGATCGCCTGCCGTGGCTATCGCCCGAGGACTGCCTTGAAGGGGGCATTGGCTGGCCGTCCTTTGCTGAACCGATAGGCACACGAGCATCGGTGCCTAAGTTTGTAGCAGAGGATAGTGGCCATACCAAGGTCAGACAAGGCTTGCGCATGCGGGATCGGTCCCGCATGTGAGCGTTTTCCAAGCGGTCTGCTACCACCATGGAGCCTCGCAGGAATGGGCACGGTCGCACTCGTCGTCGGCGCCGGCCGCGGTGAACGCTTCGGCAGCATGCTGCCCAAGCAATATGCGGACCTTTCGGGGCAGCCGGTCCTGCGGCGCGCGGTCCAGGCCTTCGTCGGGCACCCGCGGGTCGACGCCGTCCGCGTGGTCATCGGCGCCGAGGACGCGGAGCTCTACGCGGCGGCGACGGCCGGCCTGCCGCTGCTTCCGCCCGTGATCGGCGGCAGCACGCGGCAGGAGACCGTGCGACGGGGCCTGGAGAGCCTGGTCGAGCTGGGGCCGGACCGCGTGCTGATCCACGATGCGGCACGGCCCCTGGTCTCGGCGGCCGTGATCGATCGGGTGGTCGACGCGTTGGAGCGGCACGCGGCGGTGCTGCCGGTGCTGCCGGTGGTCGACACCTTGAAGCGCGTCGCCGGAGCAATGGTCGTCGGCGAGGCGGCGCGCGACGGCCTCGCCCGGGCCCAGACCCCGCAGGGCTTCCACTTCGCGGCGATCCTCGCGGCGCATCGCGCCGCCCCGGCCGCCGCCTACACCGACGATACGATGATCGCCGCGGCGGCCGGCATCGCGGTTGCCTGGGTCGAGGGCGAGGAGCGGAACATGAAGCTGACGCTGCCGACGGATCTGACGGTGGCCGGACGCTTCCTCGCGCCAGCCCGCCGCTGGCGCACCGGCATCGGCTTCGACGTGCATGCGTTCGCACCCGATCGGCCGCTGGTGCTGTGCGGGGTGCGGGTGCCGCACGAGTTGGGGCTCGCCGGCCACTCGGACGCGGACGTGGCCCTGCACGCGGTCACGGACGCCCTTCTCGGCACGATCGGCGCCGGTGACATCGGCAGCCATTTCCCGCCCGGCGACCCGGCCTGGCGGGATGCCGATTCGGCCGTCTTCCTGCGCCATGCGGTCGAGCTTCTGGCCGAGCGCCGCGGCAGGATCGAGAATGTCGACCTCGTCATCGTCTGCGAACGGCCGAAGATCGGACCGCATCGGGCGGCCATGGTGGACCGGCTGGCCGACCTGCTGGGCACTGCCATCGATCAGGTCAGCGTGAAGGCCACCACCAGCGAGCGGCTGGGCTTCACCGGCCGCGGCGAGGGCATCGCCGCCCAGGCCGTCGTCAGCGTCGCCATGGAGGGCTGAGTCCGTGCCGCTCTTTCCGACCACCTGCACGGCGCTGGCCGTCGAGCTGCTGAACGCCTGCAACCGGCAGGGCCTGCGCCTCGCCACCGCCGAATCCTGCACGGGCGGCCTGATCGCCGGCTGCCTGACCGAGATCGCCGGCTCATCGGCGGTCGTCGACCGCGGCTACGTCGTCTACGACGACCGCGCCAAGACGGAGATGCTCGGCGTGTCGGTGGCAACCCTGCACAGGCATGGCGCGGTCAGCGAGGCGACCGCGCGCGAGATGGTGGCGGGTGCGCTCGAGCGGTCCGGCTGCGGGCTGGCGATCGCGGTGACCGGCATCGCCGGGCCAGGCGGCGGCAGCGCCGGGAAGCCGGTGGGCCTCGTCCATCTGGCTGCCGCCCGGCATGGTGCATCGGTCGTCCACGCACGCCACGTCTTTCCCGGCGACCGCGGCGACGTACGGCTGGCGACCGTGGAGGCGGCGCTGGCGCTGGCACTGGAGATCGTCCGATGAGCCGTGTGAACGAGCTGGGCCAGCCCATCGGCGAACCGGTGGCCGGATGGACCGCGCGGCCGCGACCGCCGCGGCTGCCGATCGACGGCCGCCACTGCCGCATCGAGCCGCTGGATGCGGCCCGCCACGCCGAGTCCCTGTTCGCCGCCTACCAGCTCGACCGCACCGGTGGGTTGTGGACCTACATGGCCTACGGCCCGTTCGCGCGACGGGAGGAGTTCGTGGCCTGGGCGGAAGCGGCGGCCCGCAGCGAGGATCCGCTCTATCACGCCATCGTCGACCGCGCCTCCGGCAGAGCCGTGGGCGTGGCGGCATACCTGCGGATCGAGCCTGCCGTGGGTGTGATCGAGATCGGCGCCATCGCCTATTCGCCGCTGCTGCAGCGGACCGCCGCGGCCACCGAAGCCATGTACCTGATGATGCGCCGGGCCTTCGACGAGCTGGGCTACCGCCGCTACGAATGGAAATGCGACGCGCTGAACGCGCCGTCGCGCGCCGCCGCCGACCGGCTCGGCTTCTGCTTCGAGGGCGTCTTCCGGCAGGCCACGCTGTACAAGGGGCGCAACCGCGACACGGCCTGGTACTCGATCATCGACCGCGAATGGCCGGAGCGGAAGGCGGCGTTCGAGGCCTGGCTCGATCCGGCCAATTTCGACGGCGAGGGCCGGCAGCGGGCGCGCCTACGCCCTCGGGCCTAACGGCGGACGGGCCGTCCGCATGCAAACGGGGAGGAACGGCGCATGGCCGAGACCATGTTCATCGAGATCGGAACCGGGGTCGACCTGCAGGGACAGGACGCCACCAAGGCGGCGACGCGCGCGATCCGCGATGCGATCGGGCGCAACTACCTGCCGGGCGTGCGGCGGATGCTGCAGAGCTCGGGCGGGCGGATGCTCGTGCATGTGCGCGTTGGCGCGCCCCCCGAGGCCGGCACCGTCGACGTCGCGGCGGTGAAGGCCGCCTTGCCTTACGGCGAGGTCACCGTCGACGTGCTCCCCGGCGGCATGCTGGTGCCGAACGGCCTCGACGACGGCGGCCGGATCTGCATCGTCAACGCCGCGGTCGAGGTCGCCATCGGCGACTAGCGGCGCCGTCAATGCCCGCCGCCTCCGCCCGCCATCTGCGGCCGGCGGATGAACACGGTGGCGCATGCCATGGCGAGAAACGCCATGGTCAAGATCAGGAAGACGTCGGCGAACGACATCACCAGGGCCTGGGTGTGCACCTTGGCCGTCATGGCCTTCAGCGCGGCGTCGCCGGCGTCCGAACCGAGGCGCTGCAGGCTGTCGGTGAGCTGCTGCAGCTGCTCGAGGGCGGTGGCGCTGGTCCAGGTGACGGCTTCGTGCAGGCGCTGCAGATGCAGATCCATGCGGTCGTTGAGGACGGTGTTGATCAGCGCCAGGCCGATCGCGCCACCGAGATTGCGGGTCAGGTTGAACAGGCCGGAGGCGTTCTTGAGCCGGTCGGGCGGCAGCGTGCCGAGAGCGATGTTGTTGACCGTGACCATGCACAGCATCAACGAGATGCCGCGGAAGATCTGCGGCAGCAGCAGCTCCCAGAAATCCCAGTCCTTGGTGATCCCGGTCACGATCCACGTCCCGGCGGCGAAGCCGACGAAGCCCATCGCCAGCATCACCCGCGGGTCGAGCAGGCGCACGAGGCGGCCCGCCAGCGGCGCGGTGAGGAACATGAACACACCGGTCACGAACATGGTCTCGCCGATCTGCAGCGCCGAGTAGCCGCGCACGCGGGCGAGAAAGACCGGGTAGAGATAGGTCAGCCCGTACAGGCCGACACCGAGGATCAGGCTGAAGGCGCAGCCGGCGGCGAAGTTGCGGTCGCTGAACGCCCGCAGCTCGACGATCGGCTGCTCGGCCTTGAGCACCCGCCAGAAGAAGCCCACGGCGGCGAGGCTGCCGACGACGGTGAGCGTCAGGATCAGCTCGTCCTGGAACCAGTCGTCGCTCGGCCCCTCCTCCAGCACGTACTCGCAGCAGCCGAGCATGACGGCCATCAGGGCCAGGCCCAGCCAGTCGAAGTTCCGCAAAAGGCCGAGATCGGCCTCGTCGAAGTCGATCATCAGCCAGGCGGCCGTGGTGACCATGATCCCGGGCACGATGTTGACCAGGAACAGCCAGTGCCAGGAGAACAGGTCGGTCAGGTAGCCGCCGATCGTGGGGCCGATCGTCGGCGCCAGCGTCGCGACGAGGCCGATCACCGGCGAGATCATCGCCTGCCGGCCGCGAAAGATGCTGTAGGCGGAGGCGAACACGGTCGGGATCATGCCGCCGCCGATGAAACCCTGCAGCGCGCGGAACAGGATCATCTGCTCGATCGAGGTCGCGGAGGCGCAGGCGAGGCTCATCAGCGTGAACCCGCCGGCCGAGATCGTGAACATCCACCGGGTCGACAGCACGCGCGACAGCATGCCCGACAGCGGGATCATGATCACCTCGGCGATCAGGTAGCTGGTCTGCACCCAGGAGATCTCGTCGGCGCTGGCCGACAGGCCGGCCTGGATCTCGGCGAGCGAGGCCGAGACGATCTGGATGTCCAGGATGGCCATGAACATCCCGAACACCATGAAGATGAACGTGACCAGCCGCCGCTTGTCGAGCGGCGGCAGGGCTTGCGCGGCGGACATGGTGGTCGGGTCAGTCGGCGGCGACGGCGGGCGCGGCGGGGGCCGTGCGCGTGTCCACCTTGGCGACGACCGACAGGCCCGGGCGAAGGATGCCCGCCTGCAGCACATCGGGCGTGAGCGCGATCCGCACCGGCACGCGCTGCACGATCTTGGTGAAGTTGCCGGTCGCGTTCTCCGGCGGCAGCAGGCTGAACACCGAGCCCGAGGCCGGTGCCACGCTTTCCACCACGCCCATGATCTCGCGCCCCGGGAACGCGTCGACCTCGAGCCGCACCTTCTGCCCCGGCCGGATCTCGCCGAGCTGCGTCTCCTTGAAGTTGGCGTCGATGTGCACGCTGGCCAGCGGCACCAGCGCGGCCAAGCGGGTTCCCGGCTCGAGATAGGACCCCACCTGCACCGCCTTGTTGCCGACGACGCCATCCACCGGCGCCCTGATCTGCGTGAACGACAGATCGCGCTCGGCCATGGCCACCATCGTGCGCAGCTGGGCGACCTCGCGCAGCGCTTCGGCCTGCTGCGCTCGCAGGACGTCGACGTTGGCCCGCTCGGCGGCAAGCTCGGCCTCGGCGCTGCGGATGGCCGCCTGCGAGCGGTCGCGATCGTAGGTCGCCTCGTCGAGCCGGGCCTTGCTCGCGAAGTCGGCCTTGGTGAGCTGGACCTGACGCTGGTATTCGGCCGCAGCATGCACCGCGTCGGCCTTGGCCGCATCCAGCCCGGCTTCGGCCTTGGTGACACCGGCCGCCGCCGCCTCGACCTGACGGCCGATCCGGGTGACGGCGCTCTCCTGCGTCGCCAGCTTGTTCTGCGCCGACTCCAGCGCCAGCCGATAATCCCCGTCGTCGATCCGAGCGATCAGCTCGCCCGCATGGACCGCCTGGTTGTTGGTGACCTCGACCGAGGCGACGTAGCCGCGCATCTTGGCGGCCAGGATGGTGATGTCGCCCTGCACGTAGGCATCGTCGGTGCTGACGAGGAAACGACCGTCGGTCCACCAGTCGTAACCCAGATGGCCGGCGTAGGCCGCCGCGGCAGCCAGCAGCGCGCCGAACAGGATCTTGCGGACCGGGCGTCGGCGCCGTTTGGCCGGCAGCGGCCCCGGCGCCGTACCCATCGGGGTCGCGCGAACCGGTGCGCCCGCCAGCGGCACCGGCCGGGCAGCCGGCCGGACCGACGGGCCGCGGTCGTCGACCGGACCGCCCAACGCGGCGCCATCCTCAACCTGACGATCGTCGTCCAGGGCCATCTGGCAGCGCTCCCATTCGCGCTCCTCGTCGACCGAACCGTTCGGTCATCACGATCCGCCGGTTGACGGGATCGTGTTCTGGGGCGAAGATGCATTGACCGAACGGTTCGGTCAAGATTGGGAGTGGTGGCGAAGTTGCATGGGGCCCCGGCAATGATGCGGACGGCAGAGCAAGGTGCGGTCGAAGGCTCCGGCTCCGACCAGAAGCGGCGCCAGATTCTCGAGGGAGCGCGGCGCGTCTTCCTCGGCACGGGCTTCGACGGCGCCAGCATGGGCGAGATCGCGAAGTCGGCCGGCGTGTCGAAAGGGACGCTCTACACCTACTTCGACAGCAAGGAGAGCCTGTTCGAGACGCTGATCATGGAGGAGCGGGCGGGTCTCGCCGAGGCGCTGTTTCGTCTCGATCCGGACGATCCGGACGTCCGCGCGGTCCTGCATCGGCTCGGCTGCAGCTTTCTCGCCATGATGGTGCGCCCGGAGCACGTGGCATCGGTGCGCATCGTCATCGGTGCGGCCGAGAAGTTCCCGCGTCTGGGGCAGGTATTCTACGAAGCCGGGCCACGCCAGGGAATCACGCGCCTCGCGGCTTACCTGACCCAGCAGGCCGCCGCGGGCAGGCTCGTCGTGGCCGATGCCGAGCTTGCGGCGCAGCAGTTCCTCGAGCTGTGCAGCGGCGCGGTGTTCAAACGGCTGCTGTTTCGCGTCGCCGCGACGCCGACTCCGACGGAAATCGAGCGTCACGTCGGCGAGGTGCTGCGGGTGTTCTTCGCCGCCTACGGCACTGCGCCCTCGTGCCAATGACAAATATGGGCCGGCGGGAAAATTGTCGGTAATGGCTCGGAAATCTTATCCTTGAAATAGACTGTGTTAATCGTTCGTACACTGCCTGGATGGCGGTACCGTCTACTTGACGGATAACATGAGCGTGTCCGGTGACTTGGCGGCACGGCCGGGCTTGACCTGATGGGCCGAACGGCGCACGGCTGGCGGACTGGCCGTGGCGATCGGCGGACGCTCGCCGCCGCGGCAGCGGGTCCCCACCTGGGACGACACAGCTGACCGGGCTCACCTGCCATGCTCCTCGAGCGACATCGACCTGCCTGCGCCGTCCAGCCGACCGCGGCCGCGCCCGAGATCACGATCCTGATGCCGTGCCTGAACGAGGCGGAGACCCTGGTGCGCTGCATCGCCGAAGCGCAGGCGGCGCTCGCCGCTGCCGGTGTCCTGGGCGAGATCCTCGTTGCCGACAACGGCAGCACCGACGGCTCCGCGACGCTCGCGCGCGCGGCCGGCGCGCGCGTGGTCGCGATCGCCCACCGCGGCTACGGCAATGCGCTGGCCGGCGGGATCGCCGCCGCGCACGGCCGCTACGTGCTGATGGGCGATGCGGACGGCTCTTACGATTTCGGCGAGCTGCCGAAGTTCCTGCAGGCGCTGCGGGCCGGCAACGATCTGGTCATGGGCTGCCGCCTGCCGGCCGGCGGCGGCCGCGTCTTGCCAGGGGCCATGCCGTGGAAGCATCGCTGGATCGGCAATCCGGTCCTGACCGCCATCGGCCGCCTCTTCTTCACGGCGCCGGTGCACGACTTCCACTGCGGCCTGCGCGCGTTCCGCCGCGACGCGGTGCTCGAGCTGGGCCTGCTCTGCCCCGGCATGGAGTTCGCCTCGGAGATGGTGGTCAGGGCGGGCATCGTCGGGCTGAAGCTCGCCGAGGTGCCGATCACGCTGCGCCCCGACGGCCGCTCGCGCCCGCCGCATCTGCGCAGCTGGCGCGACGGCTGGCGGCATCTGCGCTTCATGCTGCTGTTCTCGCCGCGCTGGCTGTTCTTGATCCCGGGGCTCGTCCTCGCCCTGGTGAGCCTGGCCGCCTTCCTGCGCCTCACCGCCGGCCCACTCGTCGTCGGGCATGTCGTCTTCGGCGTGAACACGCTGATCGTCGCCAGCGCCGGGCTGGTCGCGGGCGTGCAGATGGTGCTGCTCGGCATCTTGGTCAAAGCATTCGCGGTCCAGCAGGGCTTCGCCCCGCCAACCCCGCTGCTGACCAAGCTGCAGCGCCTGCAGCCGGTGGAGCTCGGCATAGCGAGTGGTGGCGCCCTCATCCTGCTCGGTATCACCTACTTCCTGGTGGCCCTGGCGCACTGGCACGCCGTCGACTTCGGCTACCTCCCCGAGCGCGAGGGCGTCCGCATCATCGTCCCTGCGGTCACCGCCGGCGCGCTGGGCATCCAGCTCGCCTGCAGCGGCTTCGCGCTGGCGGTGCTCGAGTTCGGCCGTGACGTCCGCATGCGCCGCGCCCAGCGCTGAGGCGCGGCTTCAGCCGCCGGCCGCGCACCCGGGAACGGTGTAGCGGAACAGCACGAGTTCGCCCGGCGCGGTCGCCGCCACACCCGGCGCCCGCAGCCGCCCGTCCTCCGGCAGCGGCCATGGCGCGCGAGCCATTTCCTGCAGCTCGAGCCCGATGCCGTGCAGGTTCGCCCCCGATGCTCCGTCATAGTTCAGCCACCCGGCGAAGCGCGAGCCCGGCTGCAGCAGCAGGAGGCCGGTGCAGTAGGCGTGCAGGAAGTCGTCGAGGATCAGCGGCTGGGAATCCTGCAGCGGTTGCAGGCGCTCGCGCAACGGCTGCCGGGCCGCCGGCACCGCCTCGTCGAGATCGGCGTTCGGCGCCACCGGCGGGATGTAGATGCGGTCGGGATGGAAGCGGCTCTGCCAGCCGAGATAGTAGCTCGCCGGCGGTCCCAGCGTGTCGATGATCAGGCCCCGGCCGGGCCCGTCCTGCGCGCGGACGAGGGGCACCAGCGGATCGATGGTCGGCTGGCCCGGGAAGTTCGGCGCGCCGTTGACCGCCGGAATCGCCGCGACCAGGCGGCTGTGCTGGCGCAGGCCCGGCAGATCGCGCAGCAGACCCACCCCGAGCAGGACCAGCATGGAGCCGAACAGGGCCGCAAGGCCTCCCCTCGCCCACGTCGTCGACAGTCGGCGGAACTCGGGTGCGCGCAGGAAGGAGGCGAGGAACGGGATCAGCAGGAGCCCGACGATCTCGGTGTAGATCATCTTGGGCGCGGTCGAGCCGACCGCGACCGAGCCGAGCAGGATGGCGCTCATGGCCAGGGCGGGCAGCAGCCAGATGGCCTGCCGCTCGCGGCGGCGCAGGCAGCCCAGCGCGCCGAGCCCGCAACCGAGGGCCAGCAGCGGCGTCATGCCGCCGACGACGAGCCAGACGTACCGCGCCACCTGCTCCGCATGCTGCAGCAGCGTGAAATTGTCCCTGCCCGCCATGTTGAGCTCGAAATCGACCACGGTCGTGAACGGCAGCAGCGGATTGCCGTAGTGCAGCGTGTTGGCGAGCATCATCAGCACCGGCACCAGCGCCGCCACCGCGCCGCAGACGACGATCAGCTTCCGCCGCGGCCACAGCGTCAGCGCGAAGAACGGGATCAGCAGCCAGCCTTCGACCCGTAGCAGACAGGCCACGCCGAGCACCGCCCCGGCCACGGCCGCACGTCGCCAGCCCGCCCCAGGTTCGCGGGCGCGGGACAGCGCCACGAAGCCCAAGGCCAGGCAGAGACCGAACAGCGGCTGGGCCAGCACCTCGAGGCTGGTCCGGATCGCCACCGGGTAGAGCGCGTACGCGGCGCCGACCGCGAGTGCGGCCCAGCGGTCGCCCCACTCGCGCAGCGAGAAGCGATAGAGCACGGCCGGGACCAGGGCGCCGAAGGCCACCTGCACCAGGACGGGCGTGACGATCGGATCGTGGAACACGCGCAAGAAGGTGCCGAGGACGAAGAAATGCAGTGGCGGCCAGTGGCCATGCAGGAAGAAGAACGGATCCTCGGCCCAGCGCCAGGCGATCCAGACGCGCAGCGCATGGTCGTTGGTGTCCTGGCTGGCAAACGGCAACAGGGCCAGCCTGACCACCAAGGCGAACACGAACAATCCCACCGAATCCAAGGACGTCGACCGTTCACCCTGAGCGACATCAATGGCAAGAAGACGTGAGCTCATCCGGCGATCTCGATGCAGTTCCGATGCAGCCATCACCTCGGATAGCTTGTCGACATCGTCGCTTCAAGATCGCACGCGCTCCAACGACGAAACGGATACTACTTCAAATGAAAATTCATGAACACGAATACATGACAATGAAACATTTGCACTCGTTCGGATCAGCGGCGCACGTTGGTGTCTTCGCCGCCGCGAGCGTCGGTGGGCGGGTCGAAGAACCAGTTCTCCCGCGGCACGTCCAGGAAATGCACGACGACGTCGCCGGCCCGGATGCCCGGCGCCACCTCAAGGAGTGCCACGACCGCCCGATAGAAATCGCGCTTCTGGGCCGCGCTCCGCGTATCTTCGGCCGTGACCTGGATCAGGACGAGATCGGCCGATCGCTCGACATAGGCCAGCCGCCGATGATGCAGGACGGATTCTCTCGCCCCACGGGCGATGATCTGCAGGAAGTCGCCCTCGGCGATCCCGAACGCCTCGACGAGTGCCCGATGCACCTGCAGGGCGATCATCCGCTGGTCGTCGTCGGACGTGTCGCGGCCGAGGCAGATCCAGACCAGTGCCATATGCTCTCCTCCCGAAGCCCGGCCGATCGCGGGCCGGCAGCCTCACCAGGGCCACGCCGCGCGCGTGACCAGCACGAGCAGCCCGACGGCGGCGAGCGTCGTCGCGATGAGGGTCGAGATGGATTGCGCTC
>JBDHTW010000049.1:0-31335 GCA_039808865.1 Geminicoccaceae bacterium | reverse complement strand
ATCGTCGTCACTGGGACGGATGGCTACCGCGTCGCGCTGTCGGCGGGGGAACTCGACCCGAAGTTCGGCGGCGAGCTCGCGATCGTCGCCTACCTGCAGGACGGCGAGCCGTTGGGCGAGAGCGGCGGTTTCGCCCGCCTCATCGTGCCGGGCGACAAGGCCGGCGGTCGGAACGTCGCCAGTATCGCCAAGATCGAGGTCCGTTAGTCGCCTGGGCCAGGGCATGGTGGGGCTGTGCGGGCGGCTTCTGCCCGTCCTGCCGTCGCCTTGCGGCGCCGGCAGGTAGATGCCGATTGTCACCCGCTTGCTATTGCTGCCGCCACACCGGCTCCGGTACTAGCCGGCCTAGCGTGCAACTAGGTGGTGGCCCGACGTGAACCTCCTCATCAGTGGCGTCTCCCGTTTCCGCAGACATCGCGCGGACGTTCGGCGCCGGGCGTCCTGTTGGCTCGTGCTCGGCGGCGTCGTGCTGTGGGCCGGCGCCGCTGGCGCGGCCGTCGGGGCCCAGCTGCCCGGCTCGACCGGTCTGCTCGACATCGCCTCCCCGCTGTTCAACTGGCTCGATCAGACCATCCTCGGCTGGCTGCCGGTATGGGCCAGGGTTATCCTGTGGTCGGCCGCGGCTTCGTTCCTGTCGATGGGCATCTACCGCTTCACCTCGCGGCAGGAAGCCCTCGACGAGGTCAAGTCGCAGGTGCTCGACACCCGCACCCAGCTGCAGGGGTTCGACGGGGAATTCAAGGAGCTGTGGCCGATCCTGAAGCAGAATCTTGGTCTTGCCGGGCGGCAGCTGTGGCTCACCTTCGTTCCGGCGATGATCGCCTCGCTGCCGGTGCTGTTCATCCTGGCCTGGATGGCCAACGCCTTCGATGCCGAAACACCGGTGGCAGGCACGATGGTGCCCGTCACCGTGGCCACCACCGACGGTGCACCCCTACCGCCGCTGAGCTGGCAAGGCGAAGGCAAGGCGACCGAAACCGCCCCTGGCGCCTGGGAGGTGTCCTGGCCGGCTGCGGGCGGCAGCATGGCGCTCGTCGGCGCCGATGCGACGCCGGTGCTGCAGCTTCCCACGGCCGTTCCGGTACGTGCGGTGGCGCAGTGGGCATGGTGGAATTCGCTGATCGGCAACCCGGGCGGCTATCTGGCCACGCCCGGCGATCTCGCGGTGGCGCATATCGGCCTGCCGCAACCCACGGTCTTTCCATTCGGGCCCGACTGGCTGCGCGGTTGGTTGCCGGCCATGCTCGTCGTGCTGATGGGCCTGTCGCTGTTCTTGAAGTTCTATTGGCGGCTGCACTGAGCCCGGCGTTCGCCGCCACCGTCACGACGCGCGAAGGCACCGCCCGCGAGGGCGGTGCCTTTTCTCTTGCCCGCGACCGTCGCCGCTACCCGCGCGGCTCAGCTGCCCCACAGCTTGCGGTAGACCGCCGAGGACTTCGGATTGACGTGGGTCGGGGTGAGCTGGTGCTTTGACTTCTGATTGAAATAGTTCTCGTAGGCGATGTAGGAAGCGTTGCGCGAGAAGAACTCGTGCATCTTCGCAATGTAAACCGGATTGTCGCGCGTCCCCGGGCCGTTGCCGATCGAGATGCCCCACTCGGGACAGGCGAACTTCTTGCCGCGACTCCTGGCGAAGGCCAGCCATGCCCCGATCCCCCAGGGACCGCCATGGTGGGTCGCGTTGTACTGCTGGCTCCAGATCGCTTCGGTGTTGAGCGCCGGCCAGCCGTCGTAATAGTCGCAGCTGATGATGTCGACGGCGTCGTCGCCCGGGTACAGGGTCAGGACCGAGCCTTTCTGGTTGCCCTTCTTGACGTTGCACCACTCGGTCTGGACGCCCGGATTGTGCCTGCGGATGATGTCCGCGACCCGTTTGAAGGTGTCCTTGAATCCCTGCGGATCGGCGCCGCCGTACCAGGGAAACTTGCGGTTGGTCTCCCAGCCGAGCCGGACGATGGTGTTCTTGCGTCCCGTCGCCGCCAGATTGCGCGCGAACTGGGTATAGTAGCCATCGAAGCTGCCCTTGGCCGCCAGCTTCCAATTGCCGGGATTCCTGACCGCACTGTGCGTGTCGGGCAGCAGGGCGAGGCCAAGGGAAATGCGCGCCGACCTGCTGACCGAGCGGAACCCGCCGGGCATCTGCACGACGGCACTCCAGGTACGCCGCCCGCCCCAACAGGTGATCGTATCGGCCCGGCGGCTGCGATATTTCTCGAACGCCGCCCAATCCTGCGCGCCGCAACCCGATGGCCAACGCAGCCCCGAAAGCGAGCCCTCGGCGGCCTCGGCCGCCGGGATCATGTCGAGCCCGCCGACGGCGGCGACCGATGCGCCGGCCAGTCCGGCCAGAAAGCTCCGCCGCGACGCGAAGTTGGTCTGATCGTCCATGTTGGATTGTTCCCAGGATAGTCGTCGCTGCTGCGGAAGGACGCGCCAACGGGTCGTCGACCCAGATGGGGACCCTCCGAGTCGACCGGCTGTCGACGCAGTGCACAAGTATCGTATGAGTCGTACTACGAGATCAGGCGCACGTTCATAGAAATATCCTCGCCTTCTGCCGATGCGGAAAAGGCCTCGTACCGCAACATGTCAGATGCCCGCACCCAAACCATCCGGAAGTAGGCTCGGCATCCAACCGCTTACCAACAGACTGACGTAGGGAGCCCGAATTATGTTCCAAATTTAATTTTTTAGTCGTATCGCAATCATATGCTCTGGTGGCGAAGGCGCGCACGGATGGCCGCAGCCGTTCGTGCGGTGCCGCCAGGGAGAACCTCGGTCGAGAACGATGGGAGGCAGGTGCCCGCGCGAGGCCGTCCGTGCCGCCCCCGGCGCCGATCGGCGCCGGGGGCGGGCTGCCCTCAGCGGTGGTGGCTCAGGCTCCCCACAGGCTCAAATACATCGCCGAAGCCTTCGGGTTGACTGTCCCAGGCGCAATCTGATGACGAGACTTCTGGTTGAAATAGTTCTCGTAGGCAATGTAGGCCGCATTGGCCGAGAAGAACTCGAACATTTTCTTGATGTAAACGGGATTGTCCGTCGTGCCGGGGGCCTCGCCGACCGAGATGCCCCATTCGGCGCAGGCGAGCTTCTTGCCCCGGCTCTTGGCAAACGCCAGCCATGCCCCGATGCCCCAGGGACCGCCGGCGTAGGTGGCGTTGAACTGCTGTGCCCAGATCGCTTCGGTGTTCAGGGCGGGCCAGCCATCATAATAATCCACCCCGATGATGTCGACGGCATCGTCGCCAGGGTACTGCTCGAGCACCGAGCCTTGCTGATTCCCCTTCTTCACGTTGCACCATTCGGTGCTCACGGTCGGGTTGTAACGGCGCAGGATGTCGGCGATGCGCTTGAACGTGTCCTTGAAGCCCGCTGGATCGGCTCCGGCATACCAAGGAAACTTGCGATTGGTCTCCCAGCCGATCCGGACGATCATGTCGGTGCGGCCGCTGGCGGCCAGCTTCTGCGCGAACAAGGTGTAGTAGCCGTCGAAGGCGCCCTTGGCGGCGAGCTGCCAGTTGCCGGGGTTCGTCACCGCGCTGAGGGGGGTCGGCAGTGGCGCGATGGCCAGCGAGATTCGTCCGGGCAGCTTCTTGACGGTGCTGAAGCCGCCCTTGAGGCTGACGATGTCGCTCCAGCTATCGCGCGGACACCAGATGGTGTAGCAATCGGCTTTGCGGCGGCGATAGCTTTCGAAGGTCGCGATGCCGCTGCCCCCGCAGCCGGAATGCCAGGGCAGGCCCGAGAGCGCTCCGCTGCCGAAGGCACTGCCGGCGGCTTGCGCCTGCGGTACACCCAGACCGCCGGCAATGGCCACGGACGTGCCGGCCAAGCCGGTAAGAAAGCTCCGTCGCGACGAGGCGATGCTGCTGTCGTTCATGATCCCTGGTCCCCGTCGGACGCTGCGGTGCAACCGATTGCGCGTTCGGCCGGCCATGCCGTGGCCTTGTGGGCAAGGGGATCGGGTTCGGGATGGTGGTGCGGGTCGTGATGCTGACGCCGATTCAGCGGCGGACTCGACGGTGGACGGTGAGCGAGGCTAGCCGCCTCGGCATCTCTTGCGGTCCTGGTCAGCTTCACCATCGATGCACCCGCCGCGGTGCAGAGGGTCGCCGCCTGGGCCGACAAGTCGAATCATGAAGCATGCATCGTTCCCGCAGAACATTGGTTGATTAAGTTCCTAGCGATAGGTTCGCAGATCACTTGCCGCCAGCCGACTGCAGCGGACGGAGAAGATCGATCGCTCCCGATCCGAGAGGCGAACCTATCGCGCAAAGGTTGAGCATAAGGCCAACCTTTGAAACTTAGACGTTATTTAACGATGAATGCCGTCAATGAAAATTCTGATTCGGCGCAACAGTCCGCCCGGAATCTGTGATAATCCTGCCGCAACCATCTGCCGACCGAGCTCGTTCACCACAAAGACGTACGCATGCTCAATCGGTGCCGTCACAGTAAGGCAATCAGTCGAGCTGACCCTTGAGCCGAGGCTGATCTGATGCCGTCACCCCAAAGCTCGGGTATGACATCCATGCAACGGCCACCTGTGACGGGAGGTTCGATTTTCTATAATTTTGAACGTCGGCAATGCCGAGGCTGACGACCATCCGACAACTGATCGAAAACGCTCCGAATTCCCATCCTCCAGTTCCGCCGACGCGAACCAACACGTACCCTCTCCGCCATGGCGAAGCGAACACGGTGCACGCCGTGGCGTGGTGTCTTTCAGCCATAGGTTTGGCTGAAAGGTCCATTGGACTACAATTCGCGGACGGCGATGATGGATGGTTTATTCCAGAAATTTAACTTTTTGCCGACGCTTTTCCCATCAAGCGATTGAATGCTCAGGTTCATCAATCACTGCGCGTTATGAATCTGGGGAGAGTTAACTTCCGTGGCGTCAAGGTGCGGAAATCCAACTCGTTGATTTCACAGTCTGGTTAGCCTTGAGCGATATCGGGCCGGCCGGTGCACCGGCTCGCCGAGTTGCGATGGCGCTGCGCGAACCGGCGCAGCGGCATCGGCACACTGTGGGTCGCGACGTTCGCCGCTCATGCTGCCGTGCAGCAGTCCGCCCTCGTCATGCTCCGCCGGAGCGGATCGGCGATGAGCACGCCGCCGGGCACGGTTGCTGCTAATGTGCACCACTTGCGCGACGAACGCGGCAGTGATGCGCTCGGTCGCCTTTATCGCACTGCACACGCTGTGTATGGTCCGGGCCGGGTAACCGATCTGGCCGGCCAGCTAAGCCTCGACTGGCGGCAGCAAACGTCTTATCGACAATGGATCTGCGCATGGCCGGCCGCATAGGGCACGTGGATTGCAGCATCGCTGCGGCGCTGGGCCGCCACGGCGCCAGAAATACCGTTGTACGGCGCGCGCCGCGGTGCAGCGCGCTGAAGGTCGGGTGACCGCGATGCGTTGCGATCTTTCGGTCATCGTGCCGCTCTATTACGAGGAGGACAACGTTCGCCTCTTGCACGAGGCCATCTGCGCCGCGATCCGGCCTCTCGGCCTGCGCACCGAGATCGTCTTCGTCGACGATGGCAGCAAGGACCGGACGTTCGAGCGCTGCCTCGAGCTGCAGCGGACCGACCCGACGCTGCGGCTGGTCAAGTTCCGGCGCAACGCCGGCCAGACGGCGGCGATGGCGGCCGGCATCGATCATGCCCGTGGCGACGTGCTGATCACGATGGACGGCGACCTGCAGAACGATCCGCAGGACATCCCCCTGTTCCTCGAGAAGATCGCCGAGGGCTACGATCTGGTCGTCGGCTGGCGGCACAACCGACAGGACCACTGGTCGCGCGTGCTGCCGTCCAAGGTCGCCAACTGGCTGATCGGCAAGGTCACCGGGGTGCCGATCAAGGACAATGGCTGCTCGCTCAAGGCCTACCGGGCCGACCTGATCAAGAACATTCCGCTCTACAACGAGATGCACCGGTTCATTCCGGCCATGGCCTCCCTGGCGGCGCCGCGGATCGCGCAGATCAAGGTCCGCCACCATCCCAGGCGGTTCGGCCAGTCCAAATACGGCTTCTCGCGCATCTACAAGGTGTTCGTCGATCTGGTGACGATTCGCAGCATCCTCTCGTTCAGCCGCCGTCCGGCGACTTGGCTCGGCCTCGTCTCCGCCTTCGGGGGGCTGGCGTCGCTGCTGTGCCTGGCGATGAGCGTCTCGCTGCTGACGGCCGAGCCGGCCCAGAACTCCGTGGTGTTCACCAGCATGAGCATCCTCCTGGGTGCGCTGTCGATCTTCAGCATGTTCCTCGCCCTGCTGACCCACCTGATCTACGGTACCACGGCCAACCGCTTCCGCCCCTTCCTGATGATGTCGGTCAGAACGCCCGAGGCGACTGCCGGCGCAGCCTCGAGTAAGGCCTGATGATTCGAATCGAGCTGATTTCCGTCGTCGTCGCGGTCACCCGGGACGTCGACGATATCGCTGCCGTCCATCGCCAGTATCGGCCGGTGCTCGCGCAGCTCGGCCGGCCGGTGGAGTTCATCTACGTCCTGGACGGGCCGCTACCCAAGGCGACGCAGGCGCTCCGCACCCTCAAGGCCGCGGGCGAGCCGATCGAGATTCTGGCCTTCGCCACGCCTTTCGGCGAGGCGGCGGCGCTCACCGTCGGCTTCCGCCATGCCGCCGGCGACGTCGTGTTCACGCTGACCCCGGTCATCGAGGTGGCGCCCGCGGCCCTGCCGCAGCTTCTCGAGGCCCTGGCGACGAGCGATCTCGTGGTCGCGCGCCGGGTCTATGCCACCGGCCAGGAGCCGCCACGGCAGCGCAAGCTCGACCGGACGATCAACGCCCTGTTCGGCACCTCGCTGCAGGACATCCGCTGCGGCGTGCGGGCGATGCGCGCCGAGGTCGCCAAGGAGCTGACCATCTACGGCAATCAGCACCGGTTCCTGCCGCTGCTGGCGCAGGCGCAGGGCTTCGCCGTGCGCGAACTCGACCTGCCGGCGCAGCGGCCCGCCGGCCGTCCGCTGCGGCCGAACCGGATCGACCTGAGCCTGCTGCTCGATGTCGTCACGATCTATTTCCTGCTCCGCTTCGTGCGCAAGCCGTTCCGCTTCTTCGGTGGCTTCGGCTTCGCCGTGCTGGCGCTCGGGGCCCTGTTCACGGCCTATCTGGTCATCGCCCGGCTGGTGTTCGGCGTGCCGCTGGTCGACCGACCGGCCCTGGTGCTGAGCACGCTGATGGTGGTGCTGGGGATCCAGATCATCTCGGTGGGCCTGATCGGTGAGATCGTCGCCTTCACCTATGCCAAGGACATCAAGGACTATCGCGTCGACCGGGTGGTCGAGCCGCCCGCGGTGGCGGCACCCGAAGCGGCCGATGCCGCCGACGATCGTCTGGCTGCCGTCCGCGGAGCCTGAACCGGAAGCAACCGCATGGCGCTGACCCGAGAGCTCATTCGCGACGGCTGGATCAGGCAGCTGGTCGCGAGCTCCGGCTACCCGGCGCATGTGCTGAGCGACGAGGAACTCGACCGGTCGATGGCGACCGCGTTGGCCGGCCACCCGGCTGGCGAGGCAGTGGCGCTGTTCGCCTATGGTTCGCTGATCTGGAACCCGGCGTTCCATTTCCAGCGGCGCGAGATCGCCCGTGTCTACGGCTACCATCGGCGGTTCTGCCTGTGGACCCATCTCGGCCGCGGCACGCCCGAGCGCCCCGGCCTGGTGCTGGGGCTCGACAGCGGCGGCTCGTGCAGCGGGCTCTTGTACTGGATCGCCCCGGAAGAAATCGGCAGCGAGCTCGCCATCGTCTGGCGCCGCGAAATGGTCACCGCGGCCTACCGGCCGTGCTGGGTCATGGTGCGCACGGCCGCCGGGCCGCGCCGGGCGCTCACCTTCCTGATCAACCATGCGCACGACCGCTATGCCGGGCGTCTCGACGACGAGGAGATCGTGGAGGCGATCGCCACCGCCTGCGGGCCGATCGGGGCCTGCGCGGACTATCTGTTCAACACCACCGCGCATCTCGAGCAGCTCGGCATCGCGGACCGCTCCTTGCATCGGCTCTGCCGTGCCGTGCGTGCGGTGCAGGCGGCACGGGCTGCGACGACATCCGCTCCGGGCTCGTCACCGGTCGCGGGCGATGGCACTCTCGTGCCAGCGGCGCAGCAGCAGATGCTGCAGCAGGGTGAAGGCCAGGAAGATGACGATGCCGGTCAGGCTGATCAGCAGCAGAGCCGCGAACATGCGCGGGATGTTGAGCCGGTAGCCGGCCTCGAGGATGCGGTAGGCGAGGCCTGAACCGGTGCCGGCGGTGCCGGCGGCGAACTCGGCGACGATCGCGCCGATCAGCGACAGGCCGCCGGCGATGCGCAGCCCACCCAGGAAGTAGGGCATGGCCGCCGGCAGCCGGAGAAGCCACAGCTGCTGCCAGCGCGATGCGCCATAGAGCTGGAACAGGTCGCGCAGATGATGGTCGGCGCTGTTGAGGCCCAGTGTCGTGTTCGACAGGATCGGGAAGAAGGCGACGATCCAGGCGCAGATCAGCAGCGCCAAGTAGGTGTTGTCGACATAGATCAGGATGAGCGGGGCCACGGCCACGATCGGCGTGACCTGCAGGATCACCGCGAACGGAAACAGCGACAGCTCGATCCAGCGCGACAGCGAGAACAGGACGGCGAGGCCGCCGCCGACGACGATCGCCGCCGCGAGCGCCATGCCGGTGATCCTGAGCGTGACCAGCAGCGACGGCCACAAGGTGCCCCAGTCCTGGACCAGGCTGTTCAGCACCAGCTCGGGTCCGGGCAGGATATAGGGCGGGATGTGGTTGACGCGGACCGCGAGGCTCCAGGCGCCGATCGCCACCAGGGCCAGGCCCAAGGGCGCCAGCCAGCGGAACCAGCGCTCGAAGCGGGCGCCGGCGGCAATGGCACGCTCGTCCGGATCCGGACGGGCCGACGTCGGTCCGCTCACTCGCCCATCGCCCGATGCAGTTCGGCCGAGACCTCGCGGCAAAGCGCGTTGTAGCCCGGCGAGGTGCGGAAAGCCTCGTCGCGCGGGTAGGGGCTGTCGACCGGGATATCGGCGGTCACGCGACCCGGGCGCGGTGCCATGACGACGACGCGGCTCGACAGATAGACCGATTCGAACACGCTGTGGGTGACGAACACCACCGTCCAGCGCTGACTCCGCCACAGCCGCAGCAGATCGTTGTTCAGCTTGAACCGGGTGATCTCGTCCAGGGCCGCGAACGGCTCGTCGAGCAGCAGCAGCTCGGGTTGGGTCACCAGGGCGCGCGCGATCGACACCCGCATCTTCATGCCGCCCGAGAGCTCGCGCGGGTAGGCGGCGGCGGAGCCGGCGAGCCCGACCAGCTCGAGCGCGGCCATCACCTCGGCTTCGGCCGCGCCCCTGGAGCGCCCCTGCAGCCGCAGCGGCAGCCAGACATTGTCGAACACGCGGGCCCACGGCAGCAAGGTCGGCTCCTGGAACACGAAGCCGATAGCGCCGCGCGCGGCCCGGCCGGGCCATTCGAGCCGGCCGCGGCTGATCCGGGCGAGACCGGCGATCAGCCGGAGCACCGTGCTCTTGCCGCAGCCCGACGGGCCGAGCAGGCTGACGAACTCACCTTTGCCGATCGCCAGATCAAGGCCAGCCAAGGCCTCGGTCCCGTTGGCGAAGACCTTCCGCACCCCGGCCAGCGCCACGAGCGGCGCCACAGCCCGCGGCCCGGCCTCGACGCGACGCTGGGCCACCGTGTCGGCCGCCATCGGCATCATTCGCCGGTGAGCTGCCGCCTCAGGTCGAGCCCGTGGCCATGGTTGACGAACTTGGTCACGAAGCCGGTCTTGTAGGGCATGCTCGCCGGATAGACGCCCCAGATCACCGCCTTGGTGAAGAAGCTCTCCAGGCGTGTATCGGTCATCGCACCGATTCCCATGGTCAGCGCATCACCGGAATCGACGATGCCATACTTCTTCATGGCCGCGATCGAGAAGGCGATCTGCTCGTCCGAGAGCTCGGGATTGTCGCTCTTGATCAGCGCGTTGGCCTTGCTGTTGTCACCGTAGAGATAATTGTACCAGCCCTCGATGCTGGCATCGACGAAGCGCTGCACGAGGTCCGGGTTGTCGTCCACCAGCCGCTGCGAGGTCTCGATCGTGGTCGAGTAGGTATCGTAGCCGTAGTCGGCCATCATCAGCACCACGGGATCGAAGCCGCCCTGCTGCTTGATGGCGTAAGGCTCCGACGTGACATAGCCCTGCTGGACGGAGTTGGTGTCGGCGAGGAAGGGAGCCGGGTTGAAGGTGTAGGGCCGGACCTGGTCGTCCTGCAGGCCATAGACCTGCTTCAGCCACAGCCAATAGGTCTGCACCCCGTCGCTCGACAGGAACAGGGTGCGGTCGTCCAGGTCGGCGAGATCCGCGATCCCGGCGTCCGGATGGGCCAGCAGCACCTGCGGCTCCTTCTGGAAGATCGCCGCGATCGTCACCATCGGGATGTTGTTCTGGGTGTAGTTGAACTGCCCGAACAGGTTGCCGCCCATGTTGAAGTCGATCTTGCCGGCGGCCAGCAGTTGCGAGTGATTGACCTGCGGTCCGCCCTGGCGGATCGTCACGTCGAGACCGTGCTTGGCGTACGTCCCGTCCGCCACCGCCTGATAGAAGCCGCCATGCTCGGCCTGGGCCTTCCAGTTGGTCCCGAACGTCACCTTGTCGAGCGCCAGGGCGGGGCCACCCGCCGCCACGACCGCGACCACCGCCGCGAACATTCGTGCAACTCTGCTCATGCCCTCGTCTCCGTGCCTGCCGTCATTGCCCGCGCCGGTCCGGCAGCGGCTTGGTTCGAGGCGCGTCCCCGCCCCCGCATGCGCAGCACGATAGGCAGGCGCAGGCACGCTGCACAACTGCCGACGACGCGAATGGATAGCCGGATCAGCGCCGCCGATCGGCCCGACGGCGGGTCTGGCGCGGTGCCCGCCCCGTCACCACCGGGTCTTGCGCCGGAAGAGCGCCAGACGCTCGATGAGCTGGCGCCAGGAGAGGCTTTCCGCACCGGCGGCGGTGCCGCCGGTGACGTGGCCCAGCAGGCGCCCGACCGTCCATCCGGCCGGACCGAGGAACTGCATGAGCGCGGGTGAGCGCTGCTGCAGCAACATGCGGCGCACGAGGCAGCGCGCGACGAGACCGTCGTGGCCGGGATGTGCCCAACTGTGCGGCAGGCATCGTCCTGCCAGGGCGACGCTGACGTCCCAGGCATAGGCGAGGCCCGGTTCGACGAAGCGGTCGCGGGCAGCATGGAGCTCGCCCGCCGTCATGCTGCGGGCGAGCAGCGCTTGCTCGACCAGATCGCGCAGCAAGAAGCGGCCGCTGCCGACGAAATCGTGCTGCAACATCCCGTGCGCGACGAGATGCACCAGCTGATCTTCGATCAGCGGCACGGCGATCATCGCCGAGCCCACGGCCGCCGGCCGCGCCCGCGCCAGCGTCCGGGCGGCGGGGAGCAACGCCTTCAGGCCATGGACCACCGGCTCGACGTGCAGCTCGACGCGTGCTTCCGCCTCGGGATGGACGAGCACGACATGATGATCCGCCTCGCTCTCGTCGCCGTCGATCTGTCGCCAGCCGTCCCGCAGCAGGCGCTCCACGCTGCGACGCAGGGTCGGCTGCGGCACCAGAAGATCGAGATCGTGCATGAAGCGCAGCGCCGGGTCGGGCCATAGGCCGTCGACGAGACGGATGGCACCTTTCAGGGCCAGCGGCACGATCTCGACGTCGTTCAGCCGCAGCGCCACCTGTTCGAGCTGGTCGTGCAGGCGCTGGTTGCGTTCGGCGGCGGCCTCCCGGATCGCCCGCAGATAGCTTCGCAGCTCCTCCGGCAACCGCGCGGCCAGGTGCGGCGCGGCCAGCGCCTCCGCCAGGGCCGGTGTCAGCAGGTGCACGCCCGACAGCGTCACCAGCCGCGGCCAGGGTACGTCCGGGGCGGCAACCGCGGCGACGAGATCCTCGCCGACAGGTCGTCCGGCGAGCCAGGTGTCGAGCAGGTGGCAGAGCAACTGGAACGGTGGCATGGCGAGCATGACTCACGCAGCCAGCAGGCGCCGCACGATTCCGGCCGCTGCGGCGCCGTCGCCGTAGCTCAGCACGTAAGCGGGCATGCGTTCCAGCCACTGGACGAATTCGGCCAGGCGCTCGCGCGAACTCTCGTACCAGCCGCCGCTCTGCGCGCACAAGGTGAGCGCCTCACCGGAGCGCAGTGCCGCGAGTTCGACCGCCGCGCCCTGATGGTAGCAGGGAAAGATCAGGCAGCGGACCGGCTGGGGTGCGGTGGCGAAGCGCGGCGGCTGCAGATAGCGCTGCCTGCGGCCACGTGTGCGCACGATCGGGGCCGCCGGCAGGTGGGGGAAATGCGGCTGGACGAGCGGCCAGCTGCCTTCCTTGACGCTCAGGCCGTACGGCACCGGCCAAAGCAGGTTGCTGCCCATCTCCAGCGGGGCATAGTCGTCGGTCACGAGGTCGAGGCCCGCGGCCAGCAGCAGTGCGGTCAGCGTGCTCTTGCCGGCGCCGCTGGTGCCGCAGAGCAGCGCGGCTCCCGCCGGTCCGGCGACCGCGGCCGCGTGCAGAACCGCGAGCCAGGCCCGGCCGGGATGCGCGGCCAGCACCAAGCGCCGCAGCGTCTCGCTGCGGGCTACCATCAGGCTGTCGGTCGTCAGCAGATGCCGACCGTCCTGGAACAGCAGGTAGTGGCCGGCGACCCGCCAGACGTCGAGCACGGGCGAGGTACGGTCTTCACCGTCGGGGCCGCCGGCCATCCGGCAGCCTGCCGTGATTCCCGCCACCAAGGCGGCCAGGCGTGGCGGTCGAATCCGCAACCGGACCGGCTGTGGTCCGACCCGGCACCAGCCGTCGAGCGCCGGTGGGCGCATGTCGTCCGGTGGTGGTGACGGCGCATGGACCGGCCGTGCGCCGGACCGGGCGAGCGCCGCCCAGATGTGTCGCAATGCCCGGGCCTGCTGGGTCGCGCTGACCCGATCGATCCCGCCGGTCCGGCTCAGCGTATCGACGATCGCGGCCTCGTCCTGTCCGTCCCGCCAGCCTTCGAGGACGGTTCGGGTGACCGCATCGACGACGGCCACGGTTCGGGTGCCGGGCACCGCGACGAGGGCCATGTCATCCACGGGGAAAGTGTCGATCTGCAGCACGCGTCACCCCCGCCCGGCAGGCGCCTGTTTCGCCTGGACCAGCCGGACCAGCGTGGCCGGGGATGGCCCCCGGCCGGAGCTTCGACGAACGATGCGATGGGCTCAGCAGGAGAAGGCGCACCCCCCGCCACCGCCACCACCCCCGCCACCGCCGAACACGCTGCCGCCGCCGTGATCGCTGTTGCCGTTGCGCTTGAACGAGCCGGCCTCGCTTTGCCGGGAGGCCATCAGCACGGTCAGCGCCGGGGCCGTGAAGGCGGCGTAGGCGCCGAAGCGACGCAAGATGGCACGCCGCTCGACGGCTTCGGCCGTGAGTTCGGTTTCGTGCCCGGCAGACGCCGCGCCGTCCCGACCGTCAGAATGGTCAACCATTTGTTTCCGCTCCGTATTTCGATGAAATGCAGGTCGGGAAGCCACCCGACGCGGATGGACGATAGGCAATGCATCCCGCCTCGAAAGACGCTTCCGCACCCTTTCGGTATTCGGATACGCGTACCGCCATGGCTTCCGGTACGGTGCGACCTTGCGGCCACCCGAGACCTTCGCCATCGGACCCGTGGCGTCGACGATCATGCCCGAACACGGCGGCACGCATGGCCGTCGCCGTCCATCGCCCGACCCGAGCGGGCCTTGGTCCATGGTCGGCTCGGATCGATAGCATGATCGGCAAGCATCCATCAGCCCCCAGCATATCAGGTTAATCTTAATATCTGATTAGTTGAGCACGCAAGCTCGACGATCCATTGGCGCGATCGGCCTGCGCGATGGTGGCCGCGCTCGGACAACCGGCTTAGACTGGCGCGATCGGGCAGGCTGAACGTGCCGGGGTGACGCGCCATGAGTGACGATATCGGAACGGATCCGGGCCGAGGCCGCGTCTTCGATGCGCTGCGGCAGCTTCTCGGCGACAGGTTCACGACCGCCGTCGCGATGCGCGAGCAGCATGGCCACGGCGAGGCCTATCACCAGGCACGTCTGCCCGAGGCGGTGGCTTTCGTGCGTTCGACCGAGGAGGTCAGCCGCACGGTCGAGATCTGCGCCGAACACGGCGTGCCGGTGGTGGCCTTCGGTGCCGGCACCTCGCTCGAAGGGCACGTCGCCGCCGTCGCGGGCGGGGTCTCCATCGATCTCACCCAGATGCGCGAGGTTCTGGCCGTGCACGCCGAGGATCTCGACGCCACCGTGCAGGCGGGGGTGACGCGCAAGCAGTTGAACGCGCATCTGCGCGATACCGGCTTGTTCTTCCCGATCGATCCGGGTGCCGACGCGACGATCGGCGGCATGACGGCGACCCGTGCCTCGGGCACCAACGCCGTCCGCTACGGCACGATGAAGGAGAACGTGCTCGGCCTCACGGTGGTGCTGGCCGACGGGCAGGTCATCCGCACCGGCGGCCGCGCGCGCAAATCCTCGGCCGGCTACGACCTCACCCGGCTGTTCGTGGGCTCGGAAGGCACCCTCGGCATCATCACCGAGGTGACGGTCAAGCTCTACGGCGTGCCGGAAGCGATCTCCTCGGCGGTCTGCAGCTTCCCTACCGTCGACGATGCCGTCCGGGCGGTGATCCTGACCATCCAGTCGGGGATTCCGGTGGCCAGGATCGAGCTGCTGGACGAGCTGCAGATGCGCGGCTGCATCGCCTACTCGAAGCTCGAGGGCTATCGCGAGGCACCGACGCTGTTCTACGAGTTCCACGGCAGCGACGCCGGCGTGCGCGAGCAGGCCGAGCAGGCTTCGGCCATCGCCACGGAGCATGGCGGACACGACTTCCAATGGACCGCACGTGCCGAGGACCGCAACCGCCTCTGGCAGGCGCGGCACGATTCCTACTACGCGGCATTGTCGCTGCGTCCGGGCTGCGTCGGCTGGGCCACCGACGTGTGCGTGCCGATCTCGCGGCTGGCCGAGTGCATCCAGGCCACGCGCGACGACGTGGCGGCGGCGGGCCTGCTGGCACCGATCGTGGGGCACGTCGGCGACGGCAACTTCCACCTGCTGATGCTGCTCGATCCGGCGCGGCCGGAGGAGATGGCGCAGGCGCAAGCCCTCAACAAGCGGCTCGTGCGCCGGGCGATCGCCATGGATGGCACCTGCACCGGCGAGCATGGCGTCGGGCTCGGCAAGATCGACAGCTTGGCCGAGGAAGCCGGGCCGGCGCATGCGGTCATGGCGACGCTCAAGCGCGCGCTCGATCCGCACAACATCCTCAATCCGGGCAAGATCGTGCGGCTCTGAGGCTCACCACGCGGCAAAGCCGGCGATCACCTGATGCAGCAGCGCGTGGCGCCGCGCCAGAACGTCGAGATCGTCGGC
Organism: Geminicoccaceae bacterium; assembly: GCA_039808865.1. Classification (GTDB taxonomy): domain Bacteria; phylum Pseudomonadota; class Alphaproteobacteria; order Geminicoccales; family Geminicoccaceae; genus Benzoatithermus. The sequence continues at coordinate 15,860 of JBDHTW010000049.1, read as the reverse complement.
GTAGCCGCCCCCGACGACGCAGGCGACGGGCAGGCCCCGGCTGCGGCATAGCTCGAGCACCAGCCGCTCGCGGGCTGCCAAGCCGGCATCGGTGAGCGCCAGCCGGCCTAGTCTGTCCTCCCGATGCGGATCGACGCCGGCATTGTAGAAGACGAGGTCGGGCCGCAGGCGGTCGAGCAGCGGCGGCAGCAGGCCGTCGAGCACCGCCAGATATTCGGCATCGCCGGTCCCCGCATCGAGCGCCACGTCGAGGTCGCTCTGCTGCTTGCGGACCGGATAGTTGGCGCGGCAATGCACCGAGAGCGTGTGCACGCGCGGCTCCATGGCCAGCATCGCGGCCGTGCCGTCGCCCTGATGGACGTCCAGGTCGATGACCAGCGCCTTGGCGATCAGGCCTTCGGCCAGCAGCACACTGGCCGCCACCGCCACGTCGTTGAACACGCAAAAGCCGGCGCCATGGCCGGCGAAGGCATGATGGCTGCCGCCGGCCGTGTTGCAGGCGATGCCGTGCTCCAGCGCCAGGCGGGCGGTCAGCAGGGTGCCGGCGACCGCGCAGCGGCTGCGCATGGTCAGCACCGGCGACAGCGGCAGGCCGAGCTGGCGGACGGCCATCGCGTCCAGGCGCTGCTCGAGCACGTCGGTCACGTAGCGGACCTCGTGCGCCAGCTCCAGCCAGGCCCGCGGTGCCGGCTCGGGCATGAATTCCTGCGCCGGCAGCAGCAGGCCGGTCTCGCGCAGACAGGCGAGCAGCCGCGCGAACTTCGGCATCGGGAAACGGTGCGACGCCGGCAGCGGCGTCACGTAGGCGGGATGGTGGACCACCGGAGCGCGCATGAGCATTCCCGGGCTGAGGCTCCATCAGCAGCTAGGCCGGCAACGGCGGAGCGGCAAGGCGATCCCCGTGCGCAAGATGCTTGCTTTCTCCCTTAATTGGATATTAAGTTGGCAATAATCGCCTTTAAGTTGATCGGCTGTCGCAGCGATGAGGCGAGGAGGCATCCGAATGATCAATCCTCCATTCTGGTCCGACCGACGGGTGGTCGTGACCGGGCACACCGGATTCAAGGGGACGTGGCTCGCCACCTGGCTCGTCGAGCTGGGCGCCCGGGTCACCGGCCTCGCGCTGCCGCCGGCGACGACGCCGTCCCTGTTCCAGTTGAGCGGCCTCGCCGACCGGATCGACAGCCGGATCGTGGACGTCCGCTCGCGCGCGGACGTGGCGGATCTGCTGAACGAGGTGCAGCCCGAGATCATCCTGCATCTGGCGGCGCAGCCGCTGGTCATGGAGGGTCTGAGCGATCCGGTGGCGACGTTCCAGAGCAACATCCTGGGTGTCGTCCACCTGCTCGATGCCGCCCGCCGGCTGATGTCGCTGCAGGCGATCGTCGTGATCACCAGCGACAAATGCTACCTGCACACCGATCGCCGCTGTGCCGAGGGCGATCCGCTCGGCGGTCACGAGCCCTACAGCGCGAGCAAGGCCTGCGCCGAGATCGTCACCGAGGCGTATCGGCATTGCTTCTACCCGCCGGAGCGGCGGATCGGCCTCGCCACCGCGCGTGCCGGCAACGTCATCGGCGGCGGCGACTTCTCGCCCGGCCGGCTCCTGCCCGATCTGATCCGGGCCTTCGTCAGCGGCGATCCGGCTCTCTTGCGCCATCCGCAGGGCGTGCGCCCGTGGCAGCACGTGCTGGACGCGCTGGCCGGCTATCTCGTGCTGGCGGAACGGCTGGCCGGCAATGCCAGCTCGTTCTCGACCGCGTGGAACTTCGGCCCGAGCCAGGAAGCGAGCTGGACGGCGGCGCAGGTGGCGGATGCCGCGGCCGAGCGGTTCGGTTGCGGTGCATGGCGGGCTGCGGCCGACGATCCCGGCATCGAGGTGCCGACGCTGCTGCTGTCGTCGGAACAGGCCCGCCGCTGGCTGGGCTGGCAGCCACGCCTGGACACCGCCGAGGCGGTGGCATGGGCGGTCGACGGCTACCGCGCCTTGTTGCGCGACGGTGGCATCGATTGGCTGGTCGAGCAGATCCATGCCTTTGCGGCCCTGGAAGGTTTGCGTCTCCGGCAGGTCATGCAGCCGCGGCGGCACGCCGATCTCGCCCATGTCTACGCCTGAGCCGGCCGACGTGCCGATCTTCGTTCTGTGCGGCGGCCTCGGCTCCCGGCTCGGCGAGACCGCCGCCGTGCGGCCGAAGCCGATGCTCGACATCGGTGAGAAGCCCATGCTGCTGCACATCATGGCCTGCTACGCCCGGCACGGCTTCCGCCGCTTCGTGCTGTGCACCGGCCACCGCGGCGACGTGATCAGCGGCTACTTCGCCAATTTCGCGGCACTCAACAGCGACTTCACGGTCGACCTCGCGCATCGCTCGATCAGCTACCATCAGCGCGAGCACCTGCCGGCGTGGGAGGTGACCGTGGCCTTCACCGGCCTCGCCACGATGACCGGGGCAAGGCTCGCCCGTGCCGCCGAGCGCTACCTCGCCGATGCCACCCACTTCGGCGTCACCTATGGCGACGGGCTGACCGATGCCGATCTGGCGGCGGAGTTCCGCTTCCACCTCGGGCACGATCGGCTCGGCACGGTTCTGGGTGTCCAGCCGCCGTCGCCGTTCGGCCGCTTGGCGCTGCACGAGGACGGCCGGGTCAGCTTCACCGAGAAGCCACGCACCACGGACGAGATCGTCAATGGCGGGTTCTTCTTCTTCCGGCGCAGCTTTCTCGACTACCTCTCCACGGCCAGCGACTGCGTGCTGGAAGGTGAGCCGCTGCAACGCCTCACCGGCGACGGGCAGCTGGAAGTCTATCGGCATGGCGGCTTCTGGTCCTGTGTCGACACGTTGCGTGACCGCGACCTGGTGCAGGGCCTCTGGGAGGCCGGCACGGCGCCCTGGAAGTCCTGAGCCATGCGCCTGATCGCACGCCCGCTGCCCGGCATGCTCGTGCTGGAGGCGGAGCCCAAGGCCGACGAGCGCGGCTTCTTCGCCCGCTGCTTCTGCCGGGCCGAGCTGCAGGAGCTGGGCCTGGCCCCCGACATCGCGCAGGCCAACCTCTCGTTCTCCGCTCGGGCGGGGACCTTGCGCGGGCTGCACTACCAGATCGGGCCGAGCGCCGAGATCAAGGTCGTGACCTGTCTGCAGGGTGCACTGCACGACGTCGTGCTCGACATGCGGCCCAGCTCGCCGACTTTCGGCCGTCATGCCACGGTGAAGCTGTCCCAGCACAACCGGCGGCTCGTCGTCGTCCCGGAAGGCTGCGCGCACGGCTTCCTCACCGAGGCGGATGGCTCGCTCGTCCTCTATCTCGTCAGCATGGCCCACGACCCGGCGCGCGAACGCGGCATTCGCTGGAACGATCCGGCATTCGCGATCGACTGGCCCGCTATGCCGGCGGTCATTTCCGCACGCGATGCGCAGCTGCCAGACTTCGATGTGGAATGGCATCACGCTGCCTAACTGCACGTAATAGGATCATTTTTCGATTGAAATCTACCATAAGTTGACAGAGCATGCTCGAACGGCGGGTGCCGTCGGCACGCAGGCTAGGGCGGAGCGAGGGATATGGCTGGGCACGAAAGGCAAAGCGCGGTCGGCCCGTCGATCGGTGTCGTCGTCGTCACGCACGCGTCGCGTACGCATCTGTCCCGCTGTCTGACGCCCATCCTCGAATCGTCGCTGCAGCCGCGCGTCCTCGTCGTCAACTCGTCCTCCGGCGATGGCACGGTCGAGCTGGCCGAGGCCCTCGGCGCCGAAACGCTCGTCGTCGCCCGCCGCGCCTTCAACCATGGCCTGACGCGCGAGCTTGCCCGCCGTCGGCTGGGCACCAGGATCGTCGTGATGCTGTCGCCCGATGCCTACCCGCGGGACGAGGACTTTCTGGAGCGGCTCACCGCCCCGCTGCGCCGAGGCGATGCCGTCGTCGCCTATGGCCGGCAGGTGCCGCCGGCCGATCTGGGCTGGTTCGAGCGGGCATGCCGCGAGTTCAATTATCCCGACAGCAGCCATAGCCGCAGCGCTGCCGATGCCGGACGGTACGGCAGCTATCTGCATTTCTGCTCGAACGCCTGCGCTGCCTGGTGGAATCCCGCGCTCGACGCGATCGGCGGCTTCAAGCCGACCCTGGTCTCGGAGGAGACGATCGCCGTGGCCGAGCTGCTGGCCCGTGGTCAGCGCATCGCCTACGTCGCCGAGGCCGTCGTCGAGCACGCGCACCGCTACGACCTCGCCGGCACGTTCCGACGCCAGTTCGACATCGGCTACAGCCGGCGCCTCTACGACTGGCTGCTGCTGGCTGGCGAGCCGGACCAGGTGCGTGGGCGCCGCTTCGCGGCGGAAGCCTTGCGCCGGGTCCGACGCGAGGCACCCGGTGCACTGCCTCAGGTCGTGGCCAAGCTCGCCGCGAGCTGGCTCGGCTACCGGGCCGGGCTGCTCGGCCATCATCTACCGTGCCGGTTGACGCGGCATCTGAGTGGGCAGGACTATTTCTGGTCGTCCGACCTCTTTCTGGGCGGCGGCGGCGCGCTGGCGGCGGTCTAGGTCATGGCCATGCACCTGGCGATCCTGACCAACAGCCGCTTTCCGGCGCGCGAGGGCATCGCCCGGCACATTCAGGAGGTGGCGACCAGGCTGCAGTCGCGGGGGCATGCCGTCACGATCCTCGCCCGCGGCCCTGCCTTCGGCGGCTGGACGGAGATGGTCGTCAACGGCCTGCGCGTCCGCGGCTTTCCCCACTATCCGCTGCAGCCGTTCCATCAGGCGCTGGCGCGGCGCGAGATCGAGCGCTGGCTGCGCGCGGGGGCCGACGGTGCCGATCGTCTGCACGTCCACCTGCCGCTGCTGCCACCGCTGCGCACGGACCTGCCGCTGGTCGTCACCGTGCACAGCTCGATGCTGCACGATACCCGCGCGATCACCGAGCCGGGCTGGCGCCCGGCCCTGATCAAGGCGAATGCCCACCTGTTCAGCCGCCGCTACGAGCAATGGTACCTGGATCGGGCCGCTATGGTGACCACGGTCTCCCAGGCGGTCCGGGTCGAGCTCGAAACCTCGTACCGGATCGGCACGCGCCGTCCGCTGGTCGTGCCCAACGGGGTCGATACCGCCTTTTTCGGCTTCGCCCCGGCTGCCGGGCGCGCGCGGGACATCGTCTATGTCGGCCGCTTGGGCTACCGCAAGGGCCTGTTCCGGCTACTCGAAGCATTCGCCCGGCTGCCGCCCGAGCCCGGGCGCAGGCTGGTCCTGGTCGGCGAAGGCCCGCTCGAGGCGGCGCTGCGTCGGCGCGCGACCGTGCTGGGGATCACGCAGCACGTCCACTTCGCCGGCTTCCTCGATCGCCCGGCCCTGCGCACGACGCTGCAGAGCGCCGGCTGCTTCGTCAACCCTGCCGACTACGAGACCGGCCCGCTGACCCTGCTCGAGGCGATGGCCTGCGGCACGCCCGTGGTCAGCACCATGACCGGTCTGGCCGCCGAGATGGGGCCGCGCCCGCCCTTGCGGCTTTGCGACCCGGAGCCCGCCGCCTTGGCCGAGGCGATCCTGGCCACGCTTGCCGATGCCACGGCCAGCCGGGTCGCCGAAGCGCGCCATCTGGTGGTCGCGCGCTTCGGTTGGGAGCGCGTCGTCGACCAGTTGGAGGCGATCCACGGCACGAGGCGGGAGCAGGCGGCATGATCCAGCTTCAACCGAAGCCACGGGCGACCCGGCGCATCGCCATCCTGTGCGCCGGGTTCGACATGGAGCGTTTGCGGCGCCAGCCCTGGCATACGGCCGACGGGCTCGCCCGCGGCCTGATGATGCTGGGGCACGAGGTGCGGCTGTTCACGGACATGGCGGGGGCCCGTACTCCTGGGCGCTACGCGATGGCCGCCTTGCCCGGCCTGCTGGCCTGGGGAAGCCCGAGTCCGCAGCTGCGCGCGGCCTTGGACGACTTTGCGCCCGATCATGTCTACCTCGTGACCGGGGCGGCACAGCTGGCGCGACTGGCACCTCTGTCCTTGGGTGCCCCGGTATCGCTGCTGATGGCGAGTCCGCGCCTGCATGTGCACGAGATGCTCCGTCTGCGCCCTGGCCAGCTCTGGCAGGAGCGTGCCCTGCTCGCCCTGCCGCTGTGCAACGCCCTGCTGCCCGGTGCCGCGCTCCGTGCGGGCTTCCGCTGCTCGGGTGCGACGGAGATGATCTATCTCAGCGTGGCGGCGCGCGAGCGCTTCACCAGGCTGGGTCTGCCGCCCGGCCGGCTGCTGCTGCCGCAGGTGGACGCGGCGATGGTGCTGCCAGCGGCACCGGACGGGCCGTTTCGGGTCGGCTATTTTGGGCCGCCGCTCGCCAGCCGGGGCGCCGATCTCGCGCTCGATGCCTTCGAGCAGGCGACGGCCCGCGGCCTCGACGGCCGGCTCCTGCTGCTGCTGCGCCCGGACAGCGGCGCCGCGAGCATCGGGCGTTTCCTTGCCCGGGTTGACCGCAGCCCGCAGCGTCAGCGCATCGAATGCCGCGTCGGCATGCTCCAGCCGGCGGCGCTCCGCCAGGAACTGGCCCGCTGCCACGCGTTCCTGCTGCCGTTCCGCCTGACCATCGCCGAGGTGCCGCTGGTCGTCATCGAGGGTGGGCTGTCGGGCCGGCCGGTCATCGTGCTCGAGGCCCCCGGCGTCGACGAGACGGCACGTCGGCTCGGCGGCATCGTCGCCCCCGCGCCGGCCCATCTGCCCGACGCCCTGCTGGCCGCGGCGGCGCGATCGCCCGCCGCGCCGCGCGATGTCCGCACGTGGACCGATTGGCCCGGCGCGGTCGCGCCGCTGCTCGATCCCCTGGCCGGCGGCCTCGCCCGCTTCCGCATGGTGGCCCTGGCCGGCACCGACGGGGCGGGCAAGACCTTCCTGCTCGGCGCGCTGCGGCGGCGCCTGGACGCCAGCGGCATCCCGCACCGCCACGTCTGGACCCGCTTCCGCAACTACCTGTCCAAGCCCCTGCTCGCGCTGGCACGGCTGAGCGGCCACAACCGCAAGGAAGACTTCGGCGGCATCCGCGTCGGTTACCACGACTTCATCGGCCGGCGCTGGCTGGCCTGGCCCTTCCTGTGCCTGCAGCTCGTGGACAGCCTGATCGACATCTGGTGGCGCTACCATCGCACGGCCGACCGGCGCGTCGTGCTCGCCGACCGCTGTCTCTACGACACGCTGGTCGACCTGGCCGTCGACACCGGTCTCGACGACATCGTGCTGGGTCCGCTCGGCCATCGTCTCGTCGCGCTCCTGCCGGCCCCGCGGCTCGTGGTCGTGCTGACCCGCCCCGTGGCGGCGATCCGCAGCCATCGGCCCGACGTGCTGCTCGACCGCAACTTCGCCCGCCGACGCGCGCTCTACCAGCGCTTGGCGCAGGAGTTCGGGCTGCCCGTGCTCGAGAACGACGGCCCGGCCGATGCCATGCTCGACCGCCTGGAGCGGCTCGGAATGGACAGCCTGCCATGATCTACGTGTTCTACCACAACGATCCGCTGGCCCAGGATCTCGGCGGTGGCGCCGAACATTTCCGCTGCCTGCACCGGGCGCTCACCGCCTCCGAGCTGCCGTTCCGCCTGATCGCGGCCCGGCTGCAGGGCGAACGGACGGCGCCCGAGATCGTCTACATCTCGCGTGGCACCAGCTTCTTGCGCTTCTATCTGGCGCTGTGGCGCTGGTTCTGGCGGCACCGCCGGCAGTTCGTGCCCGATGACGTCTTCCACTTCCACCGCAACTATGCCGCTTGGCCCAAGCTCGTCCTGGCGCGGCACGTCGGCAGGGTCGTGGTCAGCTACCACAACGTCTCCGGCCGCGTGCTCGAAGGCTGGCTCGGCGGCCTTGCCGCACCGCTCCGCCGGCTCATGCTGACCTTCGAGCGGCGGGTGGCCGCCATGGCGGACGCGATCGTCTGCGTCAGCGGCCGCGATCGGCGCGAGCTCGCCCGTGTGGTCGCGGCGGAGCCGTTCTCGCGGGCACACGTCGTCCCGGCGGCCTACGACGAAGCCCTGTTCGAGGTGCCCGAGCCGAGTCCGCCCCCGCCGGAGCTGGCCAAACGCCTGCTGATCCTCGGCCGGCTCAGCCACCAGAAGAACGTGCCGCTGGCCTTGGCGACGCTCGAGGCGCTCAACCGCTCGGGTGAAACGTACGAACTCACCGTCGCCGGACGCGGCGAAGGCAGCAAGGAGCTGATCCGGCTGATCGCACGAAGTCCGGCTGCGAGGCACGTGCATTGGGTCGGCGCCGTGCCCCACGACGAGGTGCCCGGGCTGCTGCGCGAGCATGGCATCCTGCTCCTGACCAGCCGCTACGAGGCGTCGCCCACCGTGGTCAAGGAGGCGCTGCGCGCGTTGCGGCCGGTGGTCAGCACGGATGTCGGCGACGTCGCCGACTGGCTCGAGAAGGACCGCACCGGCTTCATCTGCGCGTCCGAGCCCGAAGCGCTGGCGGCGGGTGTGCAGGCGGCGGCCCGGCTGATCCGCGAAGGGCGCTACCAGCCGACGTCGCGCCTGGGGCAGCTCGACGAGGGCCGGCTGATGAGCGAGGTGCTGACGCTCTACCGGCAGCTCGCGACAAGGTGAGGCCGGCGGCGCCGCCGGCGAGGGCAGGGCTCGGCCTGCGCCGTCTGGTGGTGCTGTCCGGGGCCCGCGGCATCGCGGCGATCCTGGGTCTCGCCGGGGTCCTGCTGGCGGCCCGCGCGCTGACGCCCGAGCAGCTCGGCCATTGGTCGCTGGCTCTGGCCGTGCAGGGCTACGCCCTGCACGCCGGCGAGTTCGGCCTGCGCAGCGTCGTGACCATCGAAGCCGGCCGGGCGGGCGCGCTGCTGCCGCTTCTGTTACGGCGCTATCTTGGCTTGCGCCTCGGCCTGTCGCTGGCGACGCTGGTGATCCTGACCGGAGCTTCGCTGCTGCTGCGGCCGCAGGATGCATGGTTGATCGGGTTGGTCAGCCTGTCGATCCTGCCGATGGCGCTGCAGCTCGACTGGCTGGCCTTGACCGATGGCCGCGCCGGCCTCGCGGCCGCTCTGCTGCTGCTGCGTCCGGCTCTGTTCGTCGGCCTCGTCGCGACCTGGGGCACCGGCCCTACCCCGCTTGTTCTCGCCGCCTGCCTGCTCGTTTCCTGGTCGATCGCCGCGGCGGCATCGTGGACGACGTTGTGGCGGGTCACGACCCGCCGGGTCGGCAACGTTCCGGATGCCACGACCATGCTGCGGCGCGGGGCAACCCTGGCAATGGTGACGCTATCGAACCAGGCGCAGCTCAGCGCCGACCTGCTGGTGGTCGGCTGGACCTTGGGCGCCGCCCGAGCCGGCGACTACTATCTGGGGAGCCAGATCCTCGTGGCCGCCCTGCTGTTCGCCAACGCGGCGGGTCAGCTGGCCCTCGCCCGCCTGCCAGCGCTGGTGCGCGAACACGAACTCTTCCTGCGCTGCGTGCTGGCCGAAATGGGCCAGCTTGCGTGGCTCGCCATCGGTCTGGCGCTCGGCCTCGCCCTGCTGGCGCCGTATCTCCTGCCCCGGCTGTTCGGCTCGGTGCATGGCGAGGCGGTCACGGCACTTCTGTGCCTGCTGCCCTGGTTCGTGCTCCAGCACCCGACCACGCTGCTGCAGGCAGCCCTGGCTGCGGCCGGTCGGGAGCGCTGTGTGCTGCGCGCCAATCTCGTGTTGCTGCCGATCCTGATCCTGGGCCTCGCCATGGCCACCGCTGGTGCGACGCTTGCGGCCTTCGCGGCCGCTCGTGCGGTCGCCGAGCTGGCCCGGCTCACGCTGCTGGGCTTGGCCACGTGGCGGCCAGCGGCCGGCGAAGCCCGGCGAGCGTACGACGCGGCACGCTAGGTGCCGCGTCGCAGAGGCGACATCACCGCTGCAGGTGGCTGCCGCGGTAGAGGAGCGCGGACCGCTGCGCGGCGGCTTGCGCCGTCGCCTGGACCGTGGTCAGCGGCGCCTCGCGGTTGGCGAACCAGAACACCGCGTAGGCGATGGCGTCGCTCATCTGGTCGAGTGCCTTGTGCGACAGGTTGCGGAGCGTGTCGCATGCCTGATGGTAGCAGGCATCGTAGGGCTGCCCGGCCGTGCCACCGAAGATGGCGGCCTCCTCGGTGGTCTTGATGCCCTCGGCGCCGGTGAACAGACCGCCCGCCGGGATGCCTTCGTCGATGAACGGGCCGTAGTCGGACCGGCCATCGAAAGCGGTGGGGGCGGTGGCGAGTCCGCGGCGCCCGAAGTAATCGATGAAGACCTTCTCGATCAGGTCGGAGCCGGGCGGGCCGGCATCGTCCGGATCGTCGGGCGTGTCGGAGCCGTCGCCGTCGTAGACGAAGCGCACGAAGTTGGGCGAGCCGACCATGTCGAAGTTGAGGTTCAGCGCGATCGCCGCCTTCTGCTTGTCGGTCAGGCTGGCGACATAGTGGGTCGAGCCGACGAGTCCGGCCTCCTCGGCAGCCCAGAACGCGAACCGGACCTTGTTGTGCGTCTTGAGGCCGAGCTTCGCCATCTGCCGCGCCACCTCGAGGATGGTGGCGCTGCCGCTGCCATTGTCGTTGATGCCCGGGCCCTCCGGCACGGAATCGAGATGGGCGCCGACCACGACCACCTTGCCGCTGCGCCCGGTCGGGCTGTCGGCGAGCACGTTGCGCGTGGTCCGCTCCCCGACGGTGGCGGTCACCGACAGGCTCACCGTGACAGTGCCGGCCTTGGCCTGGTCGTAGAGTTCCTTGCCCAGCGCATAGGTGGTGCCGAGGACCGGGATCGGGATCGGGTCGTCGGCACCGAGCGTGCCGCTGAGCAGCTCGTCGCGCCCCGGCTGGCCCTCGTTGAAGATCACCGCGGCGGCATAGCCGGCTGCGGCGGCATTGAGCGCCTTCTGCGCGAAGGTGCAGGTGCCGCGCTGGATCAGCGCCACCGCGCTGGCGCTGGGCGGCGCCGGGAAGTCGGCCGCCTCGCAGCCGCTGGTCGAGCCCGGCACCGCCGGGGGCGGGATCAGAATGTCGTTGGTCGGCACGAGCGCGCCGGCGACGGCGTCGCTGCCCGAATACTCCATGGTAAGGAAGTCGGTGCCCGCCGTGAAGGTCTTGGGCTTCGGCGCCGTGCGGCGGAAGGTCGGCGGTGCGGTCTCCTCGAAGAACCGATAGGTGAACGGCTGCACCGTCACCTTGTAGCCGGCCTTCTTGAGCTGCGTCGTCACGTAGTTGACCGAGCCGCCATAGCCGGGCGTGCCCGAGGCGCGGGTGTCGTCGTTGCGCTTGGCGATGCGCGCGAAGGCCTCCTCGTGCTTGAGGACGCCTTCGACCGTCACCGCCTTGAGCAGGCGCTGACGCGCCTTTTCCTGGCCGGCCGGATCGACGGGTGCCGCCTGGGCGACAGGCGCCCCGGCCCAGCCGAGCAGCAGCGTCACGGCCGCCGTGCGCCACCAGAAGCTTGACCGCATGCGTTAACCTCCTTCGGACTTGGCGCGCGGGCCCACGGCCGCGTCGATGCAGCCGCAAGCTGCCCCGCGCGTCGGTCATTATCGTGTTAGGTTAACGAGGCGCTCATGTTGGCGCAACCTGTGATCCATGCTTGCCGGGCAGGATCAGATCACGCAAGCAGGTGCACGCAGAATGGCTTTGTTCCTGACCCGAATTATCTGACCGCATAATGTCGATTGCAATCAGATATGCAGCTTTCGCTGGATCGATTCCAATATAGAACGAAATTGTATTGTATAGTCTCGGGAATTGCATTTACTTTTTGTGTTGATATTTGGTTGCATCGATCCCATGATCTGCCGGTATCTTGCGGTCTACGTCGCGATCGCTAGGCAGGCACCCGGCCGCGGCAGCGTCGTCGGCCAAGTCGCGCCGGCGCCGGTTGCTACGACGCTGGCTAGGCTCGCGGCCTGCCCCCGATCCTGTGTGGCGGTCGCGTTGGGCGGCCGCCTCGTCCGGCTTCGCAATACTGTCACCGGCACACGGATGTGCCCACCATGCCTGCGGAGCAGTGCTGCCCGCCACCCGTCGGCATAGCGTCTCGTGCGCATCGGCATGCAGCCTCGCAAAAGGACCCGGACCGCGAGACCGGCAACGGGATGCCTGGCCGGGGGTGAGGCGGACCCCTGTGGCTCGACCGGGATCGAGGCGTCTGACGTTTCGTGCAGCCGGATTATAAATATAGATCAACATGCACTGATCGATGGCAAGCATCTTCATGGAAAGATCGCGGTCGATGCGGCAAATGGCGAAGAATTGAGAGTGTTCTTTTTTTGCGAATCATGATCTTGGTATTGGTCGAGGCGGTCGTTGGCGGTTACGGCTTCGCCGTATGGATGTACGAGCTCGTAAGCGGCCCGCCCCTCCCGCCGGCGCAGTGACATCGGGGTTGGCCGCATGTCCCGGCGCTGATTCCGGCACGCGCCGCTCAGGGGTGATCCGTCACCGACGCCGATCCGCCTTTCATGGGCACGAAGGGCGTGTTTGCGGGGCGCCGCAGCGGCTGCGGCGCTTGCGCCGATGGCTGCCCGGGGCCCGCCTCGGATCAGGCGATCGGTCCGCCATGGACGCTGATCGCCAAGGTCGGCGCCGGCTGTCTCGCCGCCGATGGCATCGTCTGCGAGGTCTGCCGCGACAGCTGCCCGACCGCCGCCATCCGCCTTCGCCCGATCCCGGGCCATGCCGCCACGTCTGCCATCGACGGTGCCGCCTGCACCGGCTGCGTCACCTGCATCCCCCATGTCCCCACGGCCGCGATCGAGAGCGTCGCCGCGGCACCGGTGATGGTGGACCATGACGCCTGAGACGTACATTCTGGTCCATGCCCGGCCGACAGCGCTGGCCGAGGTAAGCACTGTCCTCGCCGCAGGGCAGGTCACCATCCTCGCGCAGGACGGCAAGGCCGCGGCCTTCGCCCGCTGGGCCAGCGTATCCACACCCCCGCCAGGGCGCGGCCCACCATCTATGGGCTTCCAGGGCAGGATGGTACGGCCTTACAAGGCAAGCCGGCTGGCAACATGTTCATGACCACCGCGGATGTGCGCATGCGCGTGTCGACGGCACCGCATGCGCGAGGATCTGCATGGCGAGATTTCGAGCGAACCGGCCGTCCGGGGGAGGCAATTCATATGCCGGTCTGGATCGATCCGGCGCATGACGGTGCGCGGGTGAGCCGCCATGCCGGTGGTGGCTGAGCGCGGACGCCCGGGTGGTGCACCGCTTGAAGCAGCGGCCGGTGTCGTGACCGCAGCGGCCGACCAGAGCGGCCCGCGGCCGTGCCGCGGCCCGCGGCCTCTGGCGCTCTACCTGCGCCTGGCGACGCTGGCGGCACGAGCCGACACGGCCGCCGCCGGTCGCGGCCGGCATGCCTCGCCGGTCGACCTGACGCGCTTCGTCAACGGCCTGCGCGCCTACTGGGAGCATTCCTACTGCCGCCCGGCCAGCAGGCCGCCGATCATCTGGACGTCGGGTTCGGCCCGGCTGGTCGACCATGGCGACCCGCATGGCTGGCCGGTGCTGATCGTGCCGTCCCTGGTCAACCGCGCCTACATTCTCGATCTCGACGGCTCGCGCTCGCTGATCCGTCATCTCGTCGATACCGGCTATCGGCCGATCCTGCTGGACTGGGGCCAGCCGCAGGGCACGGAGCTGAGCTTGACCCTCGCCGACCAGATCTTCGCGCGCGCCGCGGCCGCCCTCGACGCCACCCTGGCGGTCGCCGGCCGGCCGCCGGTGCTGCTCGGCTATTGCATGGGCGGTCTCGTCGCGTGTGCCCTGGCCCAGGCGCGCAGCGCCGATCTCGCTGGCCTCGGGCTGCTGGCCACGCCATGGGACTTTGCGGCCGGTCGGGCCGGGACGGCACCCCTGCTGGCGTCCGGCCTGCTGCCGCTGACCCTCGGTATCGCGACGATGGGACAGGCGCCCGTCGACCTGCTGCAGGCCTTCTTCGGGCTGCTCGACCCATGGCGCGTGATCGACAAGTTCCAGCGTTTCGCCGACCTGCCGCCCGACAGCGCCGAGGCGGAGCGGTTCGTCGCCGTCGAGGACTGGCTCAACGACGGCGTGCCGCTGGCCGGCCCCGTGGCGCAGGAGTGCCTGTGGCACTGGTATGTCGAGAATCGGCCGGGCCGCGGCATCTGGGCGCCCGGTGGCGAGCTGGTCCAGCCGGAGAAGCTCGCCCTGCCGAGCTTCGTCGCCATCCCGCGGCGGGACCGGATCGTCACCGCCGCCTCGGCGGAGGCCCTTGCCAGACGCCTGCCGCAGGCTACGGTGGTCCGTCCGATGGCGGGCCACATCAGCATGCTGATCGGCAAGGCCGCGCCGGTCCAGCTCTGGCGGCCATTCACAGAATGGCTGCGGCGAATCGCGCCTAGTCGCTCCCCCCGTGCCATGCGACCAGCTTCGGCCACTTGATGCGGATGGCCGGCGCCAGGCGCCGGCCGCACGAGGTTGCTGGCCGCTGTCGGCCTAGCTATGGGGAGGTCGGAACATGACCGATGTGGTGATCGTCAGTGCTACCCGCACGCCGGTGGGTTCGTTCGGTGGTGCGCTGAGCAGCGTGCCCGCCCACTTTCTCGGGCAGACCGTGATCAAGAGCGCCCTCGAGCGGGCCAAGGTCGAGGCGGCCGAGGTCTCCGAGGTGATCCTGGGCCAGATTCTCGCCGCCGGGCAGGGCCAGAACCCGGCGCGGCAGGCGTCGATCCACGCCGGCGTGCCCAAGGAAGTGCCCGCCTACGGCGTCAACATCCTGTGCGGCTCCGGGCTGAAGTCCGTAGCGCTCGGCTACCAGGCGATCTTGAACGGCGACTCGCAGATCGTCGTCGCCGGCGGCCAGGAGAGCATGAGCGGCGCCAACCACGTCGCCAATCTGCGCAACGGCACCAAGATGGGCAGCGTCGAGTTCCTGGATTCCATGCTCCGGGACGGTCTGCTCGATGCCTTCAAGGGCTACCACATGGGCACCACGGCCGAGAACGTGGCGCAGAAGTGGCAGATCACCCGCGAGGATCAGGACCAGTTCGCCGTCGGTTCGCAGAACAAGGCCGAGGCCGCGGTGAAAGCCGGCCGGTTCAAGGACGAGATCACCCCGGTCACCATCAGCACCCGCAAGGGTGATGTGGTCGTCGACACCGACGAGTACCCGCGCTTCGGTGCGACCGTGGAGGGGATGGCCAAGCTGCGCCCGGCGTTCAGCAAGGACGGCACGGTTACCGCCGGCAACGCCTCGGGCATCAACGATGGCGCCGCGGCGGTCGTCCTGATGACCGCGGACGAGGCCAAGCGCCGCGGCCTCACCCCGCTGGCCAAGGTCGTGGCCTGGGCGCAGGCGGGCGTCGACCCGGCGATCATGGGCACCGGCCCGATCCCGGCCTCGCGCAAGGCCCTCGAGAAGGCCGGCTGGACGATCGACGATCTCGATCTGATCGAGGCCAACGAGGCCTTCGCGGCGCAGGCGATCGCGGTCAACCGCGACATGGGCTGGGACACGGACAAGGTCAACGTGAACGGCGGCGCCATCGCGCTCGGCCATCCGATCGGCGCCTCGGGTGCCCGGGTGCTGGTCACGCTGCTGCACGAGATGCAAAAGCGCGACGCGAAGAAGGGTCTGGCCACCTTGTGCATCGGTGGCGGCATGGGCATCGCCATGTGCGTCGCACGCGACTGACGGCGGGCAGCCGGCGCCGCCGTCGCGGCGGCGCCGCATGATGCGGTCCATGCCGAAAGGCACACGACTTCCCCCTCGGCATCGGGCCAAGACAAAAGATCGAAACGTCGAGCGGAGAATCGACATGGCACGGGTAGCGTTGGTGACGGGCGGCAGCCGGGGGATCGGGGCAGCGATCTCCAAGGCGCTGCAGGCGGCGGGTTACAAGGTGGCGGCGAACTATGCCGGCAACGACGCGGCGGC
>JBDHTW010000048.1:0-31875 GCA_039808865.1 Geminicoccaceae bacterium | reverse complement strand
GCCACCTGTGCGCACCGCCAGCCGCGCCTCGTCCAGGGCGGCGCGGACCGCCGCGCGCGTCTGCGCGTGGCCGAACTCGTCCGCCGCGGCCATCGCGGCCGGCGTCCTCAGAACCTGATCGACCGCGGGCAGCTCGCGCAGGCGCGCCACGTGCGGCGCCGGACCGGCCGCCATCTCAATAACCCAGCAGGAACGGGTTGTAGCCGCCGCGTCGATAGTCGCCCTGGCCCAGCAGCAGATCGAGGCCGAGGCTGGCGACGTCGTCGGCCACGGGCTCGAGCCGTGCATTCTTCGTCTGGTAGAGCACCTTCACGTAGCGATGGCAGCCGTCGCAGGTCTCGGCCTTGACGGTGCCGTCGCCGCCCTCGACCTCTTGGTAGCCGATGCCCTTGGTCGAGCCGCAGAGCACGCACTTGATGCGCACGTAGTTCCACAACGTGCCGCACAGCGCGCAGGCGCAGAAGCGGCTGCCGTGCGCACCGCGCCAGCCGACGACCATCGAGCTGACCGGCGGGCCGCCGCAGACGGGGCACGCGCCGTCGCCGACCGGAACCAGCCGGTCGGCATCCAGCCGCGCGGCCCGACGGGCGAAGTGGATCTGCAGCGCCGCCGACAGGTAGACGTGCTCGCCGAGCGCCTCGGCGGATACGGCATCGGTCAGCACGGCCTGCAGCATCGCCGCGCGTGCGTCGGGCGCCGCCGCGCGCACGCGCGCCAGCGCCTCGCCGGCATGCGCCGGCTTCGGGATGTCGACGGCCGCGGCGAGGAACCGCTCGAGGGTGGCCGCGCAGGTCGTGTCGACGACGAAGCCGGCGCGGTCGAGCGGCGGCATGGCATGGGCGCGCGCGCGTGCCCGCATGGCCGCGTCGGGCATGGCCGGCTCGGGCAGCTCGTCCTGGATGCGGTACTGCATCTCGGCGAGCTCGGACAAAAAGCGCAGATAAGGCGCCAGCTCGCTGGTGGCGGCCAGAGCCCGCAGACGCAACGCGCGATCGATGAAAAGCTGCAGCGGATCGGGCAGGCGGACGAACGGCGGCGCGGAGACCTCACCGATTATCGTCGGGTCGGATCGGATCGCATCTCTGCTCATGCCGTTCCTAGCGGGCCCCACGGGCCACGTGATTGCCGGAAGAAGGCCCGTCCGGCGGCGGCGCCCTGCCCGCGCGCGGCCCGCGCACGAGCTCGCGCAGCCACTTGCGGTGATGCCGCCAGGCCCAGCCGCCGGTGACCTGGCCTTTGGTCATCGCGCCGATGGTGCCACGCACCCAGATGGCCGCGTAGACGTGGACGATCCAGACGCAGATGATCGCCACCGCGGCCATCGCGTGGACCAGAACGGCGATGCGCTTCTGCTCGATCGTGGTGAACTGGAAGAAATACTCGTCCCAGATGGCGATGCCGCTCGCGATCAGGACGATGATCAGCAGGGACATACCCCAGAAGACGAACTTCTGCCCGGCATTGTACTTGCCGAGCTCGGGCAGCTTGTCCTCGTCCCCGGCCAGCACGTAGCGGATCCGCTGCAGCCAGACGCTGTCCTCGGCACGCCAGAGATTGGCCTTCCAGAAGCGGACGAACAGGCCGGCGAAGGAGAAGAACAGGACCACGCCGAGCCATGGGTGGATGGCCCGCGTCCACTGCCCGCCGCCGAACAGGCCGGTGAGGAAATACAGGCTCGGATGGAACAGCGAGAGGCCGGACAGCGCGAGCAGCACCAGCGTGGTCGCCGTGATCCAATGGTTGATGCGCGCGCCGACGGTGTAGCGGTCGACCGTCACCGGCCGGCCGCGATGGACGCCGTCGCCCGCCTCGAGGTCGTAGGGGGCCCGGCCGCTCCGTGCCATTATTTGGACCCTCCTCCCGCCAGCTTCTCCGCGTTCTCCTCATCCTCGGGCGAGACGCGGTTGGCACCCATCAGCAGGTGGTGGACGACGCCGGCCACCGCGGCGAAGCCCATGAAGCCGAAGCCGACATATTTGGTGATGCCTTTCCAGGCCTCGACCACGGGGCTGATCTTGGGCTCGCTGGGCAGGCCGGCATAGATCTCGGGCTTGTCGGCATGGTGCAGCACGTACATGACGTGCGTGCCGCTGACTCCCGGTGGATCGTACAACCCGGCGTTCTCGAACCCGCGCGACTTCAGATCCTCGATCCGGTGGCCGGCCCACTCCTTCATCTCGTCCTTGGTGCCGAACACGATCGCCTGGGTCGGGCACGCCTTCTGGCAGGCCGGCCCCTGCCCCACCGCGACGCGGTCGGAGCAGAGCGTGCACTTGTAGGCCTTGTGGTCGACCTTCGAGATGCGCGGGATGTTGAAGGGACAGCCCTTGATGCAGTAGCCGCAGCCGATGCAGTTCTCGTGCACGAAATCGACGATGCCGTTCGAGTACTGCACGATGGCGCCCGGCGCCGGGCAGGCCTTCAGGCAGCCCGGATCCTCGCAGTGCATGCAGCCGTCCTTGCGGATCAGCCACTCGAGGTTCTGCGTCGCCGGGTTCACCCATTCGGTGAACCGCATCAGCGTGAACATGTCCGGCGTGAGGTCGTCGGGATTGTCGTAGACCCCGCGATTCTCGCCGATCGGCTGGTGCGTGTCGTTCCACTCGATGCAGGCGGCCTGACAGGCCTTGCAGCCGATGCACTTGGAGACGTCGATGAGCTTGGCGACCTCGGTCTGCCGCTCGGCCGGCGGCGTCACCGTCGAGGCCGAGCGGCGGATCAGATCCTGGTCGCCGAACTTCGCCGGGGTCGGCGCGACGGGTGGGTTGGGGATCGGCGGAAACATGGCGCGCTTCTCCCTTATGCCACCGGTGGCCCGGCGGAGGCCTCGATATTGACCAGGAAGGCCTTGAACTCCGGCGTCTCGATGTTGGCGTCGCCGACATAGGGGGTCAGCACGTTGGCCGGGAAGCCCTTCTTGGCGGCGCCGATGAAGCCCCAGTGGATCGGGATGCCGACGATGTGCACGGGCTTGCCGTCGCAGAGCAGCGGCTTGATCCGCTTGGTGACCACGGCCTTGGCGAACACCGAGCCGCGCTTCGACCAGACGCGTACCCAGCCCCCCTTCACGATGCCCTTCTCGCCGGCGAGTTCCTCCGAGATCTCGACGAAGAACTCCGGCTGCAGGACCGAGTTCACGTGGTTGTTCTTGGTCCAGTAGTGGAAGTGCTCGGTCAGCCGGTAGGAGGTGGCGGCGTAGGGGAAGTCGGGCGAGGCCGTCGCCGCGAACTGGGCGAGGTCGTCCTTGAACACCCGCGCCACCGGGTTGCCGCGCACGCCCGGGGCGACGAGATTGTCGACCGGGCTCTCGAACGGCTCGTAGTGCACCGGGAACGGCCCGTCGCGCATCATCGCCCGGGTGAACAGGCGCGAGACGCCTTCCGGGTTCATGATGAACGGCCCGACCCGGTCCGGGGCCGCCGTCGGGGGGATGTCGGGCACGTCGTAGCCCGACCAGCGGCTGCCGTCCCACTCGATCAGCTTGCGCGCCGGGTCCCACGGCTTGCCGGCGAGATCGCACGATGCCCGGTTGTAGAGGATGCGCCGGTTGGCCGGCCAGGCGAACGACCATTTCAGGTAGGCGCCGGTATTGTCGGGATCGGAATTGTCCCGGCGCGCCATCATGTTGCCGGCCTCGGTGTAGCAGCCGGAGAAGACCCAGCAGCCGCACGCGGTCGAGCCGTCGTCGCGGAGCACCGCGAAGCCCGGCAGCTGCTTGCCGGCGTCGACGAGCTTCTTGGTCGGATCGGTCGGGTCGTAGAGGTCGGCCAGGGCGTAGCCGTTCATCTCCTTGGCGAGTTCGTCCGCGGTCGGCTCGTTCGGGTCCTGGTACGGCCAGTGCAGGTTCAGGATCGGGTCGGGGAAGGCCCCGCCCTCCTTCTGGTAGAGCGCTTTGAGCCGCAGATGGATCTGCGCCATGATCCAGGCGTCGGTCCTGGCCTGCCCCGGCGGCGAGCCGCCCGGCCAGTGCCATTGCAGCCACCGCCCCGAATTGACCAGCGAGCCCTCGTCCTCGGCGAACGAGGTCGTCGGCAGCTCGATCACCTCGGTCTGGATCGCGGCCGGGTCGGCCTCGTTGTAGATGCCGTGATTCTCCCAGAACCGCGCCGTCTCGGTCGCCAGCGGGTCCATGATCACGAGCAGCTTCAGCTTGCCCAGGGCTTCGGCGAGCTTGGCCTTGTTCGGGAACGCCTGCAGGGGGTTGAAGCCCTGGCAGAAATAGAGGTTCATCTTGCCCTGGTGCATGAGCTCGAACGCCCGCAGCACGTCGTAGCCGGGCACGTCGAGCTTCGGCAGCCAGTCGAAGGCGAAGTCGTTGTCCGCCGTCGCCGCCGGCCCCCACATCGCCTTTTGGAAGCTGACGAAGAACTTCTTGTAGTTCTGCCAGTAGCTGGTCTGGTTCGGCCGCAGCGGCTTGAAGCCGCGCGTCGACATGTAGGTCGCGAAGTCGCGGTCGCGCTCCAGGGGAATGTTCAGATAGCCCGGGATCAGGTTCGACATCAGCCCGAGATCGGTCAGCCCCTGGATGTTGGAATGACCGCGCAGCGCGTTCATCCCGCCGCCGCGCATGCCGATATTGCCCAGGATGAGCTGGAGCATGGCCATGCCGCGGATGTTCTGCGCACCCTTGGAATGCTGCGTCCAGCCCAGCGCGTACATCGAGGTCATGACCTTGGTCGGCGACGAGCACTCGCCCACCATCGCGGCGATCTTGAGGAACTTCTCCTTGGGGGTGCCGGTGATGCGCTCGACCAGCTCCGGCGTGTAGATGGCGACGTGCTGCTTCAGCAGATTCCAGACGCATCTCGGGTGCTGCAGCGTGTCGTCGACGACCGCGTAGCCGTCCTCGCCGATCTCGTAGTCCCAGGTCGACTTGTCGTAGTCGCGCTTCTGCTCGTCATAGCCGGTGAACAGGCCGTCCTTGTAGGCGAAGCCCTCCTTGACCACGAACGAGGCGTTGGTGAACGCTTTCACGTACGCCCACTGCACCTTGTCGTTCTGGATGCACCAGTTGATCAGGCCCATCAGGAACGCGATGTCGGAGCCTTGGCGGATCGGCGCGTAGTAGTCCGCGACCGAGGCCGAGCGCGTGAAGCGCGGGTCGACCACGATGAGCTTCGCACCGCGGCTGGCCTTGGCCTCGGTGACCCATTTGAAGCCGCAAGGATGCGCCTCGGCGGCATTGCCGCCCATGATCACGACGAGATCGGTGTTCTTGATGTCCGTCCAGGCATTGGTCATCGCGCCACGGCCGAAAGTTGGGGCGAGACTCGCCACCGTTGGGCCGTGTCAGACGCGCGCCTGGTTGTCGAACGCCAAGATCCCGGTGCTGCGCACCACCTTGTAGGTCGCGAAGGCGGTCTCGTTCGTCGTCGCCGACGCGGCCAGGAAGCCCGTCGTCAGCCAGCGGTTGACGGTGAGCCCGTCGGCGTTGGCGGCGACGAAGTTGCGGTCGCGATCGTCCTTCATGGCGCGGGCGATCCTGTCGAGCGCCTCGTCCCAGCCGATCGGCTCGCGCTTGTCGGAGCCGGGCCGCCGGATCGTCGGCTCGAGCAGGCGCGACGCCGACCTGACCGTGTCGAGCAGGGCCGCGCCCTTCGGGCACAGCGTGCCGCGGTTGGTCGGGTGGTCGGAGTCACCCTCGATATGGGTGATCTCGGCCTTCTCGCCCTTCCTGAGATCACCCTTCGAGTAGAGGATGATGCCGCAGGCCACCGAGCAGTAGGTGCAGGTGTTGCGGGTCTCGGTGGTGTTGGCGAGCTTGAAGGGTTTGATCGCCGACGCGTACGCGGCCTCGACCTCGCCGAAGCCGAGCGCGCCGAGCGTGGTGCCCGCCACACCCGCGCCGGCTCCCCGCAGGAAGCTCCGGCGCGAGAGCTCGATATTCATCTGGTCCCTCCCCGAATGCCTGCGTCGCCTGGGACGATTCGAGCAGAGATTGATCCTATTTTCGAATCACCCCGATGTCAAACTGCCGCGGGGTGCCGGTGCACGGCGTGTGGCGCGACGGTTGCGCCCGGGTTGACCTGGCCATGCCGCTGGTCCGCTGGGCCTCCCCGCCGCGGGCGTGACCGGCTCGTCCGACCGCCCCGGCTCACGTTGACGGCATACGGCGCTTCGCCTCTAATCGTCGGCGTGAGAGAGGCGGGCGCTCCCGCGTGGCGGGGCGGCAGTACGAGCGATCGGCAAAGGCGTCGGCGCATCCGCGCCTCGGCCCGATCGCGATCGCCGGCCCTCGATCGCGCATCATCCGTCCGCGCCGCCGCGACGCCGATCCGCGTCCGCCCGCTCGGCCGCGCCACGATCGTCCGATCCAAACGAACCTATCAGGGAGCCAGCGCATGACGAGCCGTCGCAACGTCCTCAAAGCCGGCATCGGCGCCGCGGCGGCGCTTGCCGCGCCCGGTCGCGTCATGGCCCAGGCGGCCGCGCCCGCACCCACCTTCGCCCCCAGCCCGGGCCCATGGCGGCAGTTCGCCCTGACCACGACCATCGCCCTCGCCCGACCCGACGGCGCCGCCGCCAGGCGCGAGGCCTGGGTGCCTCTGCCCTCGCTCCAGGCGGCTGACTGGATCCGCCCGGGCGGCAGCCGATGGACCACCAATGCCCGCACCGCCACGATCGAGCGCGACCCGCGCTACGGGGCGGAGATGCTGCACCTCGTCTGGAGCGACGACGAGGAAGCGCCCGTCGCCGAGGTGATCAGCGAGGCCGGCTTGCGCGATCGCGCGGTCGATCTCGCGGCCCCCGGCGAGGTCGTGGCGCTTCCCTTGGCGGAGCGGCAGCTCTACCTGGCGCCGACCGCGCTGATCCCGACCGACGGCATCGTCAAGACGACCGCCGACAGGATCACCGCCGGCGCGGGCAGCGATCTCGACAAGGCGCGCGCCATCTATGCCTGGGTGGTCGAGAACACGTTCCGCGACGCCGCGACGCGCGGCTGCGGCACCGGCGACATCGCCGCGATGCTGACCACGGGCTTCCTCGGCGGCAAGTGCGCCGACCTGAACGCGCTTTTCGTCGGCCTCGCCCGCGCCGCCGGGCTCCCGGCCCGCGACGTCTACGGCATCCGTGTCGCGCCCTCGCGGTTCGGCTACAAGAGCCTCGGCGCCAACAGCGCCGTCGTCACCAAGGCGCAGCATTGCCGGGCCGAGGTGTACCTGGCGGGCTTCGGCTGGGTGCCGGTCGATCCCGCCGACGTGCGCAAGGTGGCGCTGGAGGAGCCGCCGGGGAAGCTCGCCCTGGACGACGCCAAGGTCGTCGCCGCGCGCCGGGGTCTGTTCGGCGCCTGGGAGGGCAACTGGATCGCCTACAACGTCGCCCACGACGTGGCCCTGCCCGGCGCCAGCGGTCCCGAGCTCGGCTTCCTGATGTACCCGCAGGCCGAGATCGCCGGGGTCCGCCTCGATTGCCTCGACCCCGACGGCTTCACCTACGGCATCAAGGCGGCCGAGATCGCCGCCTGAGACGACGCACCCGGCACCGGCACGGCAAGGACGGCAACGACATGGTTCTCGCATCGCTGAAGGACGATCACGGCGCCGGCGTCAGGCTGACCAGCCTCGCGCATGGCGGCGGCTGCGGCTGCAAGCTGGCACCGGCGGTGCTGCAGCAGCTCCTGGCCGGGCAGCCGGCGGCGGCGCCGTTCCGCCAGCTGCTGGTCGGGACCGAGACCGGCGACGACGCCGCGGTCTGGCAGCTCGACGACGAGCGCTGCGTGATCGCCACCACCGACTTCTTCATGCCGATGGTCGACGATCCGCACGATTTCGGCCGGATCGCGGCCACCAACGCCATCTCCGACGTCTACGCCATGGGCGGCCAGCCGATCTTCGCCCTCGCCATCTTGGGCATGCCGCTCGGCAAGCTGCCGACCGGGACCGTGCGCGCGATCCTGGCAGGCGGCGCCTCGATCTGCGCCGAGGCGGGCATCCCGGTCGCCGGCGGCCATTCGATCGATTCGCCCGAGCCGATCTACGGCCTCGCCGTCATCGGCACCTGCCGGCCGGGCGAGGTGCGCCGCAATTCCGGCGCGCGGGTGGGCGACGCGCTGATCCTGACCAAGGCCCTCGGCGTCGGCATCTACTCGGCCGCCTTCAAGAAGGATCGGCTGCCGCCCGATGCCTATGCCGAGCTCATCGCCAGCACCACCCTGCTCAACCGCATCGGCGCCGAGCTCGGGCGCGAGCCGGCGGTGCACGCCGTCACCGACGTCACCGGCTTCGGCCTGCTCGGCCATGGCCTCGAGATGGCCCGGGGGTCCGGGGTCACGCTGGACATCGCCGCCACCGCGCCGGCCTTCTTGGACCGGGCCGAGGCGCTGGCCCGGGAGGGCCTCGTCACCGGCGCGTCGCACCGCAATTGGGACAGCTACGGCGAAGGCGTCGTGCTGCCGGACGACCTGCCGCTCTGGCGGCGGCACCTGCTCACCGACCCGCAGACCTCGGGCGGCCTGCTCGTCGCCTGCGCGGCCGACGCGGCCGAGGAGCTGCTCGCCCGCATCGTCGCCGCCGGCTACCCGTCGGCGCGGCGCATCGGCCAGGTCCACGACGGCGCGCCGCGCGTCCGCATCGCGGGCTGAGCGCCATGGCCGGGACGGTCGGCGCATCGCCCGACCGTCCTGTTGCCCCGGCGACCGCCGGCGATATGCTGCGCCGGGTCCGCCCGGACCCGGACCGGCGCCGCGGTCCCGATCACGCCCTGGAAGGCAGAGGAGCCACCACGCATGCCCGACGCACGCCGAGCGGCGCCCGGGCTGCTCCCTGTCGCCAGCCGGATACCGGCGCGGGCGGAGTGGGCGCCCGTGTTCCACTTCGTCGGCATCGTCCTGTGCTGCCTCGCGGCGCTCATGCTGGTGCCGGCGATGGTCGATCTGGCCGAGGGCAATTCCGACTATCTGACCTTCTTCGCCGCGGCCGCCGTCACCGGCTTCGTCGGCGCCAGCACCACCTTCGCCTTCGCCGGCCAGGTCACCCGCATCGGGATACGCGGCGGCGTCGTCGTGGTCCTGCTCACCTGGGTCGGCGCCGTGGCCTTCGGCGCCCTGCCGTTCGCGTTCGCCGAGCACCCGCTGTCGCTGACCGACGCCGTCTTCGAGGCCGCCTCCGGCCTGACCGCGACCGGCTCGACGCTGCATGTCGGGCTCGACCAGCTTCCGCGCGGCATCCTGCTGTGGCGCTTCCTGCTCAGCTGGATGGGCGGCTTCGGCCTCGTCACCTTCGCCGTCCTCATCCTGCCGCAGCTGCGCATCGGCGGGCTGCAGCTGTTCACGGTCGACCTCTCCGCCCGACCGGGCAAGTTCCTGCCGCGCACGGCCGAGGTCGTGGCCAGCATCGCGCAGGTCTACGTCCTGCTGACGGCGACATGCGCCATAGCCTACGGCGTGGCCGGGATGAGCGCGTTCGACGCCATCGGCCATGCCATGGCGACGGTGGCCACGGCCGGCGTGTCGTCGCACGATTCCGGCCTCGGCTTCTACCAGAGCCCGGCCATCGAGTGGATCGCCACGCTGTTCATGCTGCTGGGCGCCATGCCGTTCGTCGTGTTCCTCTATTTGCTGCGCGGTAAGGCGGGCCCGCTGCTCGACGACTCGCAGGTGCGGCTGTTCGTGGCGGTCATCCTCTTGGCGACCTGCTCGCTGGCGCTGTGGCGGCTGCTCGGCGACGCCGCGACCCTGGAGCAGGCGTTCCGCGAGGCCGCGTTCAACGTCGTCTCGATCCTGAGCACGACGGGCTTCGTCAGCCACGACTTTCACGCCTGGGGCGGCTTCGCCTCGCTGCTGCTGCTCTGTGCCATGCTGATGGGCGGCTGCACCGGCTCCACCGCCGGCGGCATCAAGATGTTCCGCGTCGCCGTGCTGCTCCAGGTGCTCCGGGTGCAGATCAGGCGGCAGATCCAGCCGAACGGCATCTTCCAGATCTTCTACAGCGGCCAGCCGCTCCCGGCCGAGATCGTGACCGCCGTCGTCACCTACGCCTTCGCCTACCTGGTCACCTTCTCCCTGCTGGCCCTGGCGCTGGCCTTCACCGGCCTGCATTTCGACGAGAGCCTGGGCGCCGCGGCGGCGGCGCTGAGCAGCGTCGGGCTGGGACTGGGCGCGCGCATCGGCCCGTGCTGCACCTTCGAGCCCCTGTCCGACCTCGCCACCTGGCTGCTCACCATCGGCATGATCGTCGGCCGGCTCGAGATCCTGCTCTTCGTCCTGCCCTTCACCCGCGGCTTCTGGCGCGCCTAGCCGGGCGACGCTGCCGCGCCGCATCCTCGACGGAGGGCGCGCTCGACCGTGTTCGCGTCGTCGCCGACGAGGCGGCCACCCTCCAGGCGCAGGACGCGGTCGCACCGCTCGACCAGGCGCGCGTCGTGGGTGACGGTCAACAGCGTCCGTCCGGCCAGCGCCGCCGCATCCAGCAGTCGGATGACCTCGGCGCCGTGCGCCGCGTCGAGGCTCGCGGTGGGCTCGTCGGCGACGAGGATCGGCGGGTCGTGCAGCAGCGCCCGGGCGATCGCCACGCGCTGCTGCTCGCCGCGCGACAGCCGGGCGACGTCGTCGCGCGCCAGCGGCACCTTGACGAGTTCGAGCAGGTCGCGCGCACGCCGGACCGCGGCGGCGGATGGCCGCAGCGCCGCGAAATAGCAGGACGCCAGCACGTTGGTGAGCGGCGACAGGCCCGGCACGAGATGAAAATCCTGAAAGATGAAGCCGACATTACGTCGCCTCCATGTATCCCGTCCGGTCTCGCCGAGCCGGCCGAGCTCGATCTCGTCCCAGCGCACGGTCCCGTCGCCCGGTGGCAGGATGCCGGTGAGCGCGTAGGCCAGCGTCGTTTTGCCGGAACCCGACGGTCCGACCAGCGCCACCTGCGTGCCCGGTTCGACGATGAGCCGTTCGAGATCAACCGCCGGCATGTCATTCGCGCTGAACGCGATACGCAGGCCGTTCACGACGAGGCGCCGGCCCGGGGGGAACGGAACGGTTTGGGATTGCCAAGTTGTCATGAAACCGTCACATACTGCCGCTCAACGCCGAGGAGAAGCGGCAAAGCAACCGGGAGGGCCAAAGGTGGACAAGACAAGCAG
The DNA here is from genome assembly GCA_039808865.1 of Geminicoccaceae bacterium. Lineage (GTDB taxonomy): Bacteria > Pseudomonadota > Alphaproteobacteria > Geminicoccales > Geminicoccaceae > Benzoatithermus. The sequence goes on along the minus strand of JBDHTW010000048.1, from coordinate 20,799 downwards.
CAAGCTCGCAGGCGTTCTGGTGGCGACGACGGCGCTCGTGGCGCTGGCCGCGGGCCAGGCCCGCGCCGACGGTGCGACCCTCGTCCAGGGCAACGATCCCTATTTCAAGCAGGCGCAGGCGCAGATGCAGCGCATCCTGACGCAGGCGAAGAACACCAACCAGGCGAAGAACGTCATCCTCATCGTCGGCGACGGCATGGGCTTCTCGACGGTCACCGCGGCGCGGATCTTCGAGGGTCAGCAGCGCGGGGTCGACGGCGAGTCCAACGTGCTCGCCTGGGAGGCCTTCCCCCACCTCGCCGCATCCAAGACCTACTCGGCCGATGCGCAGATCACCGATTCGGCGCCGAGCGCCGTGGCGATGACCACCGGGGTGAAGACCATCAACGACCTGATGGGCCTCGACCACACCACCAAGCTGGAGAGCTGCGAGGACCAGAAGACGAAGGCGGTGACCACCTTGTGGGAGCTGGCCGAGACCATCGGCATGTCGACCGGCGCGGTCACCACGGCCACCATCACCCACGCCACCCCGGGCGCCACCTACTCGCACATCGCCAGCCGCGACTGGGAATCCGACGCGGCCATGCCGCCCGAGGCCGTCGCGCAAGGCTGCGCCGACATCGCCCGCCAGCTCGTCGAGATGAAGTACGGCGACGGCCTCGAGGTCGCGATGGGCGGCGGCCGGGCGAACTTCCTGCCGGCGACGATGGCCGACCCCGAGGACGAGGGCAAGAAGGGCAAGCGCAAGGACGGCAAGGATCTGACCAAGGCCTGGCTCGACCGCTACGGCGACGAGGGTGCCTTCGTCTGGAACCAGGCCCAGTTCGACGCCGTCGATCCGGCCAAGGTCGATCACCTGCTCGGCCTGTTCGAGATGTCGCACATGGAGTTCGAGCACGACCGGGCGAAGGACAAGGCGGGCGAGCCGTCGCTGGCCGAGATGGCCGAGAAGGCGATCGACATCCTCGGCAAGAACCCGGAAGGCTTCGTCCTCCTGGTCGAGGGCGGCCGCGTCGACCACGGCAGCCATGCCGGCAACGCCTACCGGACGCTGAGCGACGCGGTGGCGCTGAACGACGCGGTGAAGGCCGTGCTGCGCAAGGTCGACATCAACGAGACCTTGATCGTGGTCACCGGCGACCACAGCCACACGTTGACGATCGCCGGCTACGCCAAGCGCGGCAACCCGATCTTGGGCATCTCGGTCGGCGTCGACGACCAGCCGATCCTCGCCACCGACGGCAAGCCCTACACGACCATCGGCTTCGCCAACGGGCCGGGCGGCGTGAAGGAGCCGCGCGAGCGGCCGACGCTGACCATGGAGGAGGCGACCGACCCCGACTTCATCCAGCAGTCCTTGGTGCCGATGCCGAGCGAGACGCATGGCGGCGAGGATCTCGGCATCTACGCCATCGGGCCCTGGTCGCACCTGTTCCAGGGCACGGTCGAGGAGAACTACACCTTCCACGTGATGGATTTCGCCTCGAAGATCAGCGAGCGCGCGGGCCGGCAGGCCAGCGCGCAGTAGGACCAGCCGATGGCCGGAAGCACACGACGGCATATGCTCGGCCTGCTGCTGACGGCGGCCGCCTTCGTCCGGCCGGGCGCCGCCGCCGAACGCCTGCGCATCCGCGACCTCTACGGTCGCGGAGCGGAGTTCTCCGCCCAGGCGCAGGCCCTGGCGGAGCAGACGGTGCGGATCCAGGGCTTCATGGCGCCACCATTGAAGCCCGACGTCGACTTCTTCGTCCTCACCAAGCTGCCGATGGCGGTCTGCCCGTTCTGCGACAGCGAGCTGAACTGGCCCAACGACATCGTGCTGGTCCGGCTGCGCCGCCGGCAGGACTGGGTCGACTTCAACCGGTCGATCCTGGTGACCGGCACGCTGTCGCTGGGCACCGAGGTCGACGCGGCGACGGGCTTCGTGAGCCGCGTGCGGCTCGTCGACGCCACGTTCGAGCTCGTCTGACCGGCCCGGCGCCTTGTTCAACCCCTGGCCGTTCGTCCGGGCCGACCTCGGCCGCACCCGCGCCGGCACGCTGGCGGTCATGGCGCTCGTGGCGCTGGCGGTCGGTCTCGGCGTCGCCGTGTCGGCGCAGGAGCGGGCCTTGCGCGCGGGCAGCGCGCGGGCCGCCGACGCCTTCGACCTGATCATCGGCGCGCGCGGCAGCGAGGCGCAGCTCGTGCTGAGCACGGTCTACCTGCAGCCGGCCGCGGTCGAGCTGATCCCCGGCCGCCTGCTGGCCGAACTCGGCGCCGCGAGCGACGTCGCCTACGTGGCGCCGATCGGCTTCGGCGACAGCTGGCAGGGCCACCCGATCGTCGGCTCGACCGCCGACTTCGTCACGCGCGGCGGCGCCACGGCCCCGGCGGAGGGTCGCCTGTTCGCGCGCATCGACGAGGTCGTCGTCGGCGCCGACGTCCCGGTGGCGCTGGGCCAGCGGCTGGAGGCCATGCACGGCATGGTCGAGACCGAGGACATGGACCATCACGAGTTCGCGTTCAGCGTGGTCGGCCGGCAGCCGCGTCAGGGCAACCCGTGGGACCAGGCGATCGTCGCGCCGATCGAGGCGGTGTGGTGGGTGCACGGGCTGCCGGTCGGCCATGTCCTCGACGAGGCCAGGGTCTGGCCGTCCGGCCCGGCCGGCGAGCCCGACCTCGCCGCCGTGCCACTCGGCCCGCCGTGGCAGGAGAGCCTGCTCCCGGGCGTGCCGGCGATCGTGGTCAAGCCGGCCTCGTTCGCCGCCGCCTACGCGCTGCGCTCGACCTACCGCTCGGCCGAACGCGGGACGCTGGCGGTGTTCCCGGCCGAGGTCCTGGTGCAGCTCTACGCCAGGCTCGGCGATGTCCGCGACCTGATCGCGGTCATCGCGGTGCTCACCCAGGTCCTGGTCATCGGCGCGGTGCTGCTGGCCGTGCTCGCGAGCCTAGCCCAGCGCCGCCGGCTGATCGGCGTGCTGCGCGCGCTCGGCGCCTCGCGCGGCTTCGTGTTCGCGGCGGTATGGCTCAATGTCGGGCTGACGCTGGTCACCGGCGCCGTGGCCGGCCTGCTGGTCGGCTGGGGCGCCGCCCACGTGGTCTCGGCTCTGTTCGAGCGGCGGACCAACATCGCCCTGCCGGTCGCGCTGGGCCCCGCCGAGCTGCAGCTCGTCGGCCTGATCGTCGTCGTCGCCCTCGTCCTCGCCACGATCCCCGCCGCGCTCGCCTATCGCGGCTCGATCGCCGAGGCGCTGCGTGCCTGAGTGGTTCCCTGCTGGAGGTTCCGGTCCATGCGCTACGCCGTGCTGATCACCAAGACCGAAGACGGCTACGTGGCCGAGGCCCCGGATCTGCCCGGCTGCACCGCGACGGCGGCCAGCGTCGCCGCCGCCGGGCCAGCCATCGGCGCGGCGATCCGCAAGCATCTGGCGCGGCTCGAGCGCGACGGCCTGCCCGCGCCGGAACCCTCGACCGTCGTCGACTATGTCGAGGTCTGATCGGCTACCGCAGCCCGCGACGACCCGCCGGCACGGCTTGCGCCGTCGCCCCCGGGCTGGGTAACGGTAGCGTCGCGGAACGGACAAAGCCGATCGGGAGGCCCGCACGACCATGCCCAGCTTCAGCCAGCTCGACGACACCGACGCCGCCGCGTTCGCGCGCGACGGCTACCTGATCAAGCGCGGCATGTTCAGCCTGGCGGAGGTCGAGCTGGGCAACCGGGTCATCGCCACCGATCCTGCGATCCGCGGCAGCCGGCTCGCCGTGGCCGACGCCGCCGGCGGCTCGACCGAGCTCGCCTTGTGGAATCATCCCGGCGACGACGTGTTCGGCATGATCGCCCGCTGCGCGCGGGTGGCCGGCGGCGCCGCGCGGCTGCTCGATGGCGAGGTCTACCACTACCACAGCAAGCTGACGATGAAGCGGCCCGGCGGCGGCGGGCGGTGGGAATGGCACCAGGACTACGGCTACTGGTACCAGAACGGCTGTCTGTGGCCGGACATGCTGTCGGTGGCGATCGCGCTCGAGCCGGCGACGCGGGAGAACGGCTGCATGCAGCTGCTCGCGGGCAGCCACAGGCTCGGCCGGATCGAGCACGGCCGGGTCGCCGGCCAGACCGGGGCCGATCCCGAGCGGGTCGAGCAGCTGCTGCGGCGGCTGGAACTCGTGCATGCCGAGATGGCGGCGGGCGACGCCTTGTTCTTCCACGCCAACACGTTGCACTGCTCGGCGGCCAACCTGTCCGACCGGTCGCGCAATCTTTTGCTCTGCTGCTACAACAAGGCCAGCAACGATCCCTACAAGCCGCACCACCACCCGGGCTACACCAAGCTCGACCTCGTTCCGGACGAGGCCGTTCTCGCCGCCGGTGCGCGGATCGCCGATGCCGGCGCGCGCTGGTTCCTCGAAGAGGGCAAGGATGCGACCAGCGAGGTCAAGAAGGCCGGCTGAGCCGGCGGCCGGAGGGTCGGCTAGCCGAGCACGATCTCGCCGGCGGCGAAGCGCTCGACGCTGCCGTCCGGCAGCTCGAGGTGCAGCGCGCCGCCGGCGTCGACGTCGCGCAGGCGGCCACGGACGACGCGGTCGCCGAGCTTGACCTCGGCGGCACTGCCCAGCCCGGCCGCCCGGTCGAGCCACCCCTGGCGCAGGGCCGCGAACCCTGCCCGCTCCCAATCGTCGAGCCGTTGGCCGAGCTGCGCGGCCAGCGCCGGCAGCAGCTGCCGCGGCGTCAGCTCGGGCAGGCCCGCCCGTTGCAGGTGCGTCGTCGGGTAGGGCACCGCGGCGCCGGGCGAGGCCGCGATGTTGACGCCGATGCCGATCAGCAGCCACAGACAGCCGCCCCGCCCGTCGGCCGTGGCCTCGAGCAGGATGCCGGCGACCTTGGCACCGTCGAGCAGCAGGTCGTTCGGCCATTTCAGCCGCGGCCGCGCCCGGCCGTCCGACAGGGTGCCGACCGCTTCGGCCAGGGCCAGGGCGGTCACCAGCGACAGGGTGGCGATCTCGGCCAGCGGCCGGCGCGGCCGCAGCAGCAAGGTCGTGTAGAGGTTGCCCGCCGGCGACTGCCAGCTCCGCCCGAGCCGGCCGCGGCCCCGGGTCTGCCGCTCGGCCCGGACGAACAGGCCGGACGGCTCGCCCGCATCGGCGAGCTCGCGGGCGACGTCGTTGGTGCTGGTGACCGCGCCGAGCTCGAGCAGGCGGAAGCCGTGGCCGAGCTCGGCGCCGATCACCGGACGGCGGTCACTTGGCGAGCGCGGCCGCGGCGGCAGCGGCCGTGGTCAGCAGCGGCGAGGCCACGAACGGCAGCATGAAGAACAGGAGCAGCGCCGCGGCGAGGCCGGCCACCGCGCTGACCGGCAGCGACGGCGACGGATCGAACGCCTCGGCCGGCTCGTCGAAGTACATCAGCTTGACGATGCGCAGGTAGTAGTAGGCGCCCACGACCGACAGCAGCAGGCCCACGACCGCGAACCAGAGCAGGCCGGCGTCGATCGCCGCCTTGAACACGTAGAGCTTGCCGATGAACCCGGCCAAGGGCGGGATGCCGGCCAGCGAGAACATCAGCACCGCCAGCGCCAACGCCAGCAGCGGCCGGTGCCGCGACAGGCCGGCGAGGTCGGCGATGGTCTCGACGTAGCGGCCCTGCCGCCGCATCAGCAGGATGCAGGCGAAGGTGCCGAGCGTCATGACCATGTAGATCGCCATGTAGACCAGCGCGCCGTTGATGCCGCCGGCGGTCCCGGCGGCGACGCCGACCAGGGCGAAGCCGATGTTGGCGATGCCGCTGTAGGCCATCAGCCGCTTGATGTTGGTCTGGCCGATGGCGGCGAAGGCGCCGAGCGCCATCGAGGCGATCGCGACCACGATCACGATCTGCTGCCATTGGCCGACCCAGGTGCCGAACGGGCCCATCAGCACGCGGATGGCGAGGCCGACCGCGGCGACCTTGGGCGCGCCGGCCATGAACGCGGTCACCGGCGAGGGCGAGCCCTCGTACACGTCCGGCGTCCACATGTGGAACGGCACCGCCGACATCTTGAAGGCGAGGCCGGCGACGATGAACACCAGGCCGACCAGCGCGCCCAGCGGCAGCGGCGCGCCGGTGCCGGCCTGCCACAGCGTGGCCAGACGGTCGAACTCGATCGTGCCGGTGAAGCCGTAGACCAGGGAGCAGCCGTAGAGCAGCATGCCCGAGGCCAGGGCGCCGAGGACGAAATACTTCAGCCCGGCCTCGGTCGAGCGCAGGTTGTCGCGATGGAAGGCCGCCAGCACGTAGAGCGGCAGGCTCTGCAGCTCGAGGCCCATGTAGAGGGCGAGGAAGCTGTTGGCCGAGACCATCATGCACATGCCGAGCGCCGAGAACAGCGCCAGGAGCGCGTACTCGTAGCGGTCGATGCGCTCGTCGCGCATGTAGGCACTGGCCATCAGCAAGGCCGCCGCGGCGCCGGCCAGGATCAGCACCTTGAGGAACACGGCGTAGCCGTCGAGGATGTAATGGCCGCCGAAGGCCAGCGTGCGCTCCTTGCCGTGCGCCACGGCGACGAGCGCGCCGACCAGCATGACCAGGGCGGCGAGGCCCGGCAGGATCTGCGCCGCATCGCGCTCGCGGAAGGCCCCGAGGAGCAGGAGCGCGAGCGCGCCGATGAACAGGACGACCTCGGTCATGGCCGGGGTGAGATCGAAGAGCATCGCTCGTCTCCGCGGTCAGCGCAGGGCCAGATCGGTGCCGGTGGCCCCGATCTGCGCCAGGAGCTGGTTCACCGAGGCATGGATCGGGTCGAGGAACAGGCTCGGGTAGATGCCCATGACGATCGCCAGCACGATCAGCGGGGCGAACGCGATGATCTCGTTGGGCCGCATGTCGCGCAGGCCGCGCAGCGTGTCCTTGACCAGCTCGCCGAACACCACCCGGCGGTACAGCCACAGCATGTAGGCGGCGCCGAGGATCATGCCGGTGGCGGCGAAGAACGCGACCCAGCTCGAATGCTGGAACGCGCCGACGATGACCAGGATCTCGCCGACGAACCCGCTGGTGCCCGGCAGGCCGACCGAGGCCATCATGAACAGCATGAACACGGTGGCGTAGACCGGCATCTTCTCGGCGACGCCGCCGTAGGAGCTGATCTCCAGGCTGTGGATGCGGTCGTAGAGCACGCCCACGACCATGAACAGCGCGGCCGAGACGAAGCCGTGGCTGAGCATCTGCACGATCGCACCCTCGATCCCGAGCGCGTTCGGGGTGAAGACGCCGATGGTGACGATGCCCATGTGCGCGACCGACGAGTAGGCGATCAGCTTCTTCATGTTGCTCTGCATGAGCGCCACGAGCGAAGTGTAGATGATCGCCACGATCGACAGCGCGAACACGAGCGGCGCGAAGTAGGCCGAGGCCTCCGGCAGCATGGGCAGGGAGAAGCGCAGGAAGCCGTAGCCGCCGAGCTTCAGGAGCACGCCCGCCAGCAGGACCGAGCCCGCGGTCGGCGCCTCGACGTGCGCATCCGGCAGCCAGGTGTGGAACGGCCACATCGGCACCTTGACCGCGAACGAGGCGAACATCGCGATCCACAGGAACTTCTGCAGCGGCAGGTCGATCGGCGACGCGGCGAGCCGGGTCACGATCTCCGGGATCTCGGTCGTCCCGGTGTGGAAGTAGATGACCAGGATCGCCGCCAGGAACAGCACCGAGCCCAGCAGCGTGTAGAGGAAGAACTTGAACGCGGCATAGATGCGGCGCGCATGCCCCCAGATACCGATGATCAGGTACATCGGGATCAGGATGGCCTCGAAGAACAGGTAGAACAGCACGGCGTCGAGCGCGCAGAACACGCCGATCATCAGCGAGTCCATGACCAAGAAGGCGATCATGTACTCCTTGACCCGGGTGTTGACCGAGTACCAGGAGCCGATGACGACGACGACCGTGAGCAGGGCCGACAGCAGCACGAACCAGAGCGAGATGCCGTCGATGCCCATGTAGTAGGAGATGCCGAGGCCGGCGAGCCAGGGGCTCTTCTCCACCAGCTGGAAGCCGCCCTGGGCCGGGTCGAAATTGGCCCAGACGAGCAGGGAGAGGACGAACGTCACCAGGGACGTCCACAGCGCCACGGCCCGGCTGTTGCGGGCGACCACCTCGGGCTCGCCGCGGATGGCCATGATGAACGCCACGCCCACCAGCGGCAGGAACGTGACGAGCGAGAGCAGCGGCCAGTCGCCCATGAGCCTCACCCGATGGTCACGTAAAGGTACCAGCTGACCAGCAAGGCGACGCCGATCAACATCACGAAGGCGTAGTGGTAGATGTAGCCCGTCTCGAGCTGGCCGGCCCGCTTGGAGGTGCGCAGCGTCGACAGCGCCACCCCGTCCGGGCCGAACCGGTCGATGATCCCGACGTCACCGCCGCGCCACAGCGCGTAGCCGATGGCCTTGGCCGGACGGACGAAGATCAGGTCGTAGAGCTCGTCGAAGTACCACTTGTTGTAGAACAGGCGGTTGATCGGTCCGGCGGCGGCGGCGACCCGCGCCGCCAGCCCCGGCTGGCCGAGATAGAAGTACCAGGACAGCCCCAGGCCCAGCACCATCGCCAGCATGGGCGCCAGCTTCACCCAGAACGGCACCTCGTGCATCGCGTGCAGCACGTGGTTGTGCTCGCCGGTGTAGATCGCCCCGGCCCAGAACTCGCCCTCGGCGCCGATCATCCCGCTGCCGAGCCAGCCGGCGGTCAGAGCGCCCACGGCCAGCACCATCAGCGGCACGGTCATCACCGGCGGGCTCTCGTGCACGTGGTGCATGGTCTCGTGGTCGGCGCGCGGCTCGCCGTGGAAGGTGAGCCAGATCAGCCGGCCGGAGTAGAACGAGGTCAGCGCCGCGGCCAGCACGCCCATCCAGAAGGCGTAGAGGTGGAAGCTGTTGTGCGAGGCGTAGGCGGCCTCGATGATCGCGTCCTTGCTGAAGTAGCCGGCGAAGCCCGGGAAGCCGACCAGCGCCAGGGTGCCGATCCACATCATGGCGTAGGTGATCTTGATGTGCTTCCACAGCCCGCCCATGCGGCGCATGTCCTGCTCGCCGGACATGGCGTGGATCACCGAGCCCGAGCCCAGGAACAGCAGGGCCTTGAAGAAGGCGTGGGTGAACAGGTGGAAGATGCCCGCGCTGTAGGCGCCGACACCGCAGGCGAAGAACATGTAGCCGAGCTGCGAGCAGGTCGAGTAGGCGATCACCCGCTTGATGTCGAACTGGGTGAGGCCGATCGTGGCGGCGAAGATCGCGGTCGAGGCGCCGATGAAGGCGACCATGGCGAGCGCCGTCGGCGCGTGCTCGTAGAGCGGCGAGAAGCGCGCGACCAGGAACACGCCGGCGGTGACCATGGTGGCGGCATGGATCAGCGCCGAGACCGGGGTCGGGCCCTCCATCGCGTCCGGCAGCCAGGTGTGCAGGCCGAGCTGCGCCGACTTGCCCATGGCGCCGATGAACAGCAGCACGCCGATGACCTCGAGCGTGGCGAAGTCGCGGCCGAACACGTGCAGCGTCGTCTCCGCGAACTGCGGCACGGCGGCGAAGATGGTGTCGTACTGGATGCTGTCGAAGACCAGGAAGCAGGCGGCGACGCCCAGGACCAGGCCGAAGTCGCCGACGCGGTTGACGATGAACGCCTTCATCGCCGCGGCGCAGGCCGAGGGCTTCTCGTACCAGAAGCCGATCAGCAGGTAGGAGGCGACGCCGACGCCCTCCCAGCCGAAGAACAGCTGCAGGAGATTGTCCGAGGTCACCAGCATCAGCATGGCGAAGGTGAACAGCGACAGGTACGCCATGAAGCGCGGGACGCTCTTGTCGTGGGACATGTAGCCCACGGAGTAGACGTGGATCAGAAAGCTGATGAAGCCCACGACCAGCATCATCACCGTCGACAGCGAATCGACCCGCAGCGTCCAGCTGGTCGCGAAGCTGCCGACATTGACCCACTGCAGCAGGTGCACCTGGAACGCCGGCTCGCCGAGATTGGCGAACAGGTTGATCCAGGCGCAGAGAGCCGTGACCGCCATCAGCCCGCAGGTGATGAACTGCGAGGCCCGGTCGCCGAGCTTGCGCCCGAACAGGCCGACGATCAGCGCCCCCAGCGCCGGCGAGAAGACGAGGATGGTCTGCAGCATGGACGCGCTCAACCCCGCATCATGTTGATGTCGTCGACCTCGATGCTGCCGCGGTTGCGGAAGTAGACCACGATGATCGCCAGGCCGATCGCCGCCTCGCCGGCGGCGACGGTCAGGATGAACATCGCGAACAGCTGACCGGTCAGGTCGTGCAGGTAGGACGAGAAGGCGACGAAGTTGATGTTGACCGCGAGCAGGATCAGCTCGATCGACATCATGATGATGATGACGTTCTTGCGGTTGAGGAAGATCCCGAACACGCCGGTCGTGAACAGGATGGCCGCGAGCGTGAGGTAGTGGGACAGCGCTATCGGCATCAGATCCCACTCCCCGAACGGACCTTGCGCAGCTCGATGGTCTCGGCGCGCACCCGGTTCACCTGGCGGCCGATGTCCTGCCGGCGAACCGGCCGATGGCGCAGCGTCAGCGTGATGGCGCCGATGATCGCGACCAGGAGGATCAGGCCCGCGGTCTGGAACAGGTAGAAATAGTCGGTGTAGAGCAGCCGGCCGATCGCGGCGGTGTTCGACACGCCCGGCGCCGCCGCGGCCGCGACCGCCGTGCCGTCGCGGGTCACCCAGGTGCCACCGACCAGGATCAGCTCCAGGAGCAGCACCAGACCGACCAGGAGGCCGACCGGCAGGTACTGCATGAAGCCCTCCTGCAGGCGCAGGAAGTTGATGTCGAGCATCATGACGACGAACATGAACAGCACCGCCACGGCGCCGACATAGACGACGACCAGGATCATCGCCAGGAACTCGGCGCCGATCAGCACGAACAGGCCGGCCGAGTTGAAGAAGGCGAGGATCAGGAACAGCACGGAATGAACCGGGTTGCGGGCGGAGACCACCATCACCCCGGAGGCCACGGTGACCGTCGCCAGAAGGTAGAAGACGAAGAGTTCGACGGTCATGGGGCGCCGTCCATTGTCCGGGTTGCGCGCGACATCATCGGTAGGCGGAATCGGTCGCCAGGTTGGCCGCGATCTGCTGCTCCCAGCGCTCGCCGTTCGCGAGCAGCTTCTCCTTATTGTAGAAGAGCTCCTCGCGCGTCTCTGCGGCAAACTCGTAGTTCGGGCCGAGCACGATCGCATCCACCGGGCAGGCCTCCTCGCAGAAGCCGCAATAGATGCACTTGGTCATGTCGATGTCGTAGCGCGTCGTCCGCCGGCTGCCGTCGGCGCGCGGCTCGCTCTCGATGACGATGCACTGGGCCGGGCAGACCGCCTCGCACAACTTGCAGGCGATGCAGCGCTCCTCGCCGTTCGGGTAGCGCCGCAGCGCGTGCTCGCCGCGAAAACGCGGCCCGAGCGGCCCCTTCTCGTAGGGATAGTTCAGCGTGACCTTCTTCTTGAACATGTACCGGAAGGTCATGCCGAAGCCGCTGACCAGCTCCCGCCAGAGCAGTGTCCGCGCCATGCGGTCGAGGGTGGCCATCTCAGCCTCCGGTATGCGGCAGAAGGTCGAACGTGACGAGGAAGCCCGCGGTCAGCACCACCCACAGGAGCGAGACCGGCAGGAACACCTTCCAGCCGAGGCGCATCAGCTGGTCGTAGCGGTAGCGCGGCAGCGTCGCCCGGGCCCAGAAGAAGATGAACAGCACGAAGCAGATCTTCAGGATGAACCAGAGCGGCCCCGGGATCAGCGTGAACGGGAAGATGTTGAACGGCGGCAGCCAGCCGCCGAGGAACAGGACCGAGGTGATCCCGCTCATCAGGATCATGTTGGCGTACTCGCCGAGGAAGAACAGCGCGAACGCCATCGAGCTGTATTCGACGTTGTAGCCGGTGACCAGAGTCGCCTCGTCCTCCGGCAGGTCGAACGGATGGCGGTTGGTCTCGGCCAGGATCGAGGCGATGAAGATCATGAACATCGGGAAGTGCGGGATGAAGAACCAGACGTGCTGCTGGGCCCGCACGATGTCGGAGAGATTGAGCGAGCCCACGGTGACCAGCACGCTCAGGATGATCAGGCCGATCGCGATCTCGTAGCTGACCATCTGCGCCGAGCTGCGCAATGCACCCAGGAAGGCGTAGCGCGAGTTCGACGCCCAGCCGGCCATGATGACGCCGTAGACGCCGAGCGAGCTGATCGCGAACAGATAGAGCACCCCGACATTGATGTCGGCCAGCACCATGCCCTCGCCGAACGGGATCACCGCCCAGCCGATCAGGGCCAGGATGAAGGTGATCATCGGCGCCATCAGGAAGACGACCTTGTTGGCGCCGGTCGGGATGATCGTCTCTTTGACGAACAGCTTGAGGCCGTCGGCCAGGGGCTGCAGCAGGCCGAACGGGCCGACCGTCATCGGCCCCTGGCGCAGCTGCATGGCGCCGATCACCTTGCGCTCGGCGTAGGTGACGTAGGCCACCGCCACCAGCAGCGGGATGACGATCAGCAGGATCTGCAGGACCGTCAGCGCGACGGGCCAGACGAAACCGGACCAGACCTCAACCATGGGTGCCCGTCGCCCCCAGCTCACCGCCGCCGACGAACAGGCGGCTGCATTCGGCCATGACCTCCGAGGCCCGGCTTATCGGATCGGTGCGGTAGAAATCGGTGATCGGGGCGACGAAGGCCGCGCGGTCGACCTCGCCCGCCGCCGCGACCGCCCCCCACGCCGCCGGCTCGACCCGGTCGATGGCGCCGAGCGCCGGCGCCAGCGCGGCCATGCGCGCCCGGACCTGCCCCAGCGTGTCCAGCGGCACCTTGCGCTCCAGCACCTCGGACAGCGCGCGCAGGATCTTCCAGTCGTCCTTGGCCTCGCCCGGCGGGAACACGGCGAGCTTGCCGCGCTGCAGCCGGCCCTCGGTGTTGACCCAGCTCGCGTTCTTCTCGGTGTAGGCGGCACCCGGCAGGATCACGTCGGCAGCCTGGGCGCCGCGGTCGCCGTGATGGCCCTGGTAGATCACGAAGGCGTCGCCGAGCCGGCCGGTGTCGATCTCGTCGGCGCCGATCAGGAACACGGTGTCGATCTCGCCACTGGCCGCGCCGGCGAGGATGCCCTCGACGTCGCGCCCGCCCTCGCCCGGCACCACGCCGAGATCGAGGCCGCCGACCCGCGCGGCGGCGGTGTGCAGCACGTTGAAGCCGTTCCAGTCGGGTTTGATCAGCCCGAGACCGTCGGCCAGATCGGCCGCGAGCTTGTGCACCGCCGCGCCGTCGGCACGGGCCAGAGCCCCCATGCCCAGGATCAGCATCGGGTTCTTCGCCTGGCGCAGCGTCTCCGCGAAGGCGAGCTCGCCGCGGGCCAGGGCGCCCAGCGTGTCGGTGCCGGCGCCGAGCTCCTCGACCGGGTAGGTCAGCGGATGCACGGCGCCGATCCGGCCGATCTTGAAGCCGCCCGCCCGCCAGCGCTTGCGCAGCCGGGCATTGACGATCGGCGCCTCCCAGCGCGGGTTGCTGCCGATCAAGAGGCAGGCATCGGCCTGGTCGATGCCGGCGATCGTCGTGTTGAACAGGTAGCCGGCACGGTGCGCCGCATCGAGCTTGGCGCCGTCCTGCCGGCAGTCGACGTGCGGCGTGCCCAGCCGCTGGGCCAGCTCGCGCACCAGCACCATGGTCTCGCAGTCGACCATGTCGCCGACGATGAACGCGACCTTGCGCCCGTCGGCACCGTCCAGCCGCCCCCGGATGGCGGCGAACGCCTCGTTCCAGGACGCCGGCTGCAGCTTGCCGGCGGACTTGACCATCGGCACGTCGAGCCGGCGGCGCTTGAGACCGTCGTAGGAGAAGCGGGCCTTGTCGGAGATCCACTCCTCGTTAACGTCCTCGTTGAGCCGCGGCAGGATGCGCATCACCTCGCTGCCGCGGGCGTCGACGCGGATGTTGCAGCCGACCGCGTCGGTCACGTCGACCGATTCGGTCTTGCGCAGCTCCCAGGTCCGCGCCCGGTATTCGTAGGGCTTGGAGTTCAGCGCACCGACCGGGCACAGGTCGATGACGTTGCCGGAAATCTCCGAGCCCAGGGCCTTCTCGACCCAGGTCGTGATCTCCATGTGCTCGCCGCGGTTGACCGCGCCCAGCTCCTCGACCCCGGCCACCTCGGTGAAGTAGCGGATGCAGCGGGTGCAGTGGATGCACCGGGTCATGTGGGTCGAGATGAGCGGCCCGAGATACTTGTCCGCCACCGGCCGCTTGTTCTCGGCGAAGCGGGAATGGTCGGGGCCGTAGAACAGCGTCAGATCCTGCAGGTCGCACTCGCCGCCCTGGTCGCAGATCGGGCAGTCGAGCGGGTGGTTGATCAAGAGGAGCTCGAGCACGCCCTTGCGCGCCTTGTGCACGGCGGGCGTGTCGGTCTTGACCACCATGCCCTCGGCCACCGGCAGGGCACAGGAGGCCTGCGGCTTGGGCATCTTCTCGATCTCGACCAGGCACATGCGGCAGTTGCCGGCGATGTTCAGCCGCGGATGGAAGCAGAACACCGGCACCTCGCGGCCGGCCGCCTCGCATGCCTGCAGCACGGTCGAGCCTTGCGGGACCTCGACCTCCTGTCCGTCGATCGTCAGCTTCGGCATGCGTGTGTCAGCCTCACTTCCACAGAAATCAGCGCCGCGACCGCGCTCGCGAGCCGGGGACACCGCCCCCGCGGCTCGGCTGCGGCCCGCCCTTCCCTCACGATCAGGCCGCCCGCCGGGTATGCTGGGTGTACTCGGCGATGCGCCGCTCGATCTCGGGCCGGAAATGCTTGAGCAGGCCCTGCACCGGCCACGCCGCGGCATCGCCGAGCGCGCAGATCGTGTGGCCCTCGATCTCCTTGGTGACGTCGTAGAGCAGGTCGATCTCCTCGACCTTGGCCCGTCCCTCGGCCATGCGCGTCATCATCCGCCACAGCCAGCCGGTGCCCTCGCGGCACGGCGTGCACTGGCCGCAGGACTCGTGCATGTAGAACTTGGACAGCCGGGCGATCGCCTTCACGATGTCGGTGGACTTGTCCATGACGATCACGCCGGCGGTGCCGAGGCCGCTCTGCACCTCGCGCAGGGAGTCGAAGTCCATCCGGACCGTGTCGCAGATCGACTTGGGCAGGAGCGGCACCGACGAGCCGCCGGGGATCACGGCCAGGAGGTTGTCCCAGCCGCCGCGCACGCCGCCGCAGTGCTTGTCGATCAGTGTCCGCAAGGGGATGCCCATCTCGTCCTCGACCACGCACGGGCGGTTCACGTGGCCGGAGATGCAGTAGACCTTGGTGCCGGTGTTGTTCGGCCGGCCGAAGCCCGCGAACCAGGCCGGGCCGCGGCGCAGGATGGTCGGCACCACGGCGATGGTCTCGACGTTGTTCACCGTCGTCGGCCGGCCGTAGAGGCCGACCATGGCCGGGAACGGCGGCTTCAGCCGCGGCTGGCCCTTCTTGCCCTCGAGGCTCTCGATGAGGGCCGTCTCCTCGCCGCAGATGTAGGCGCCGGCGCCACGGTGCAGGTAGAGCTCGAAGTCGTAGCCCGAGCCGGCGGCGTTCTTGCCGAGCAGGCCGGCGGCGTAGGCTTCCTGGATCGCCGTCTCCAGGGCCTGCGCCTCGCGGATGAACTCGCCGCGGATGTAGATGTAGGCCGCCGTGCAGCCCATGGCGGCGCCGGCGATCAGGCAGCCCTCGACCAGCTTGTGCGGGTCGTGGCGCATGATCTCCCGGTCCTTGCAGGTGCCGGGCTCGGACTCGTCGGCGTTGACGACGAGATAGGCCGGCCCGGTCGACTGCTTGGGCATGAACGACCATTTCAGCCCGGTGCCGAAGCCCGCCCCGCCGCGGCCGCGCAGGCCGCTGTCCTTGACCTGCTGCACCAGCCAGTCGCGACCCTGCTGGATGAAGCCCGCGGTGCCGTCCCAGTCGCCGCGCTTGCGCGCCGCCTCCAGGCCGGGCGAATGCTCGCCGTACAGGTTCGTGAAGATGCGGTCACGGTCTTGCAGCATGCGCGCTCACTCTCCCGCGTCGAGCAGGGTCGTCTTGCCGCCGAGCGGCATCGCGTTCTTGCGCCCGTTCTGCGGCCCCGGGGTCGGCCGCTCGCCGCGCTTGAGCGCCTCCAGGACCTTCCTGGTCCCGGCATAGTCGATGTCCTCGTAGAAGTCGTCGTCGATCCACAAGACCGGCGCGTTCGAGCAGGCGCCCAGACACTCGAACTCGCGCAGGAAGAAGCGGCCGTCCGCGGTCGATTCGCCGATGCCGACGCCGAGCTCGTCCTTGCAGGCGCGCACCACGTCGTCCGAGCCGCACAGCCAGCACGGCGTCGTGGTGCAGACGCGCACCTGGACCCGCCCGACCGGCACGGTGTTGTACATGTCGTAGAAGCTCGCGACCTCGTAGACCCGGATCCGCGGCACGCCCAGGATCTCGGCGACGTGGTCGAGGCAGGCGCGCGGCAGCCAGCCGCCGTGCTGCGCCTGGGCCAGATGCAGCAGCGGCAGGACGGCGCTCTGCCGCCGCGCCTCCGGATACTTGGCGATGATCCGGCTCACCTCGGCCTCGTTCTCGGCGGAGAACGCGAACGTCTCGACCTCGGGCGCCATCTCGCCCCGGACCTCGGCCTTGCCTGCTGGCGCGCTCAACGGTCGATCTCCCCGAACACGATGTCGATCGAGCCGATGATCGCCGGCACGTCGGCCAGCGTGTGGCTCTTGCTCATGAAGTCCAGGGCCTCGAGATGCACGTAGCCCGGCGAGCGGATCTTGCAGCGCCACGGCTTGTTGGTGCCGTCGGCGACGAGGTAGACGCCGAACTCGCCCTTGGCGCTCTCGATGGCGGCATAGACCTCGCCGGCCGGCACCCGCACGCCCTCGGTGTAGAGCTTGAAGTGGTGGATCAGCGCCTCCATCGAGCGCTTCATCTCGGCCCTGGGCGGCGGCGTCACCTTCTGGTCCTGCACCCGGACCGGGCCCTCGGGCATCTGCTCCAGGCACTGGCGCATGATCTTCAAGGACTCGCGAATCTCGAGCATGCGCACGAGGTAGCGGTCCCAGCAGTCGCCGTTCTTGCCGACCGGGATGTCGAACTCCATCCGGTCGTAGACCTCGTAGGGCTGCGCCTTGCGCAGATCCCACGGCACGCCCGAGGCGCGCAGGCAGGGGCCCGAGAAGCCCCAGGCCATGGCCTCCTCGGCGCTGACCACGCCGATGTCGACCGTGCGCTGCTTGAAGATCCGGTTCTCGGTCAGCAGGTCGTCGACATCGTCCAGGCGCGGCCCGAACTGGTCGATCCAGGCGGCGATGCGCTGCTCGAGGCCGTCCGGCAGGTCGCGGTTGACCCCGCCGAAGCGGTAGTAGTTCGCGTGCATCCGCTGGCCGGAGACCGCCTCGTAGAACTCCATCAGCTTCTCCCGCTCCTCGAACATCCAGAGCAGCGGGGTCATCGCACCGACGTCGAGCGCCATGGTGGTGACGTTGAGCAGATGGTTGAGGATGCGGGTGATCTCGTCGAACAGCACCCGGATGTACTGGGCGCGGATCGGGACCTCGGTGCCGAGCAGCTTCTCGACCGCCAGCACGTAGCTGTGCTCCTGCATCAGCATCGAGCAGTAGTCGAGGCGGTCGAAATAGGGGATCGACTGAAGGTAGGGGCGGACCTCGATGAACTTCTCGGTGCCGCGATGCAGGAGGCCGATGTGCGGGTCGGCGCGCTCGACGACCTCGCCGTCCATCTCGAGCAGCAGGCGCAACACGCCGTGGGCCGCCGGATGCTGCGGCCCGAAGTTGATCGTGTAGTTGCGCATCTCGATTTCAGGCATCGCGTCCTCGGGCGGAATTCCTTGGCGGGCTCGCTGGCGGCGGGCGGCGGTTCAGCTCGTGGCCTTCTCGTCACCGGGTAGCAGACCGCCGCCGCCTTCCCACGGCGACAGGAAGTCCCAGCTGCGGAAATCCTGGCGGAGCTGCACCGGCTCGTAGACGACGCGCTTTTGCGCCTCGTCGTAGCGCATCTCGACATAGCCGGTCATCGGGAAGTCCTTGCGCAGCGGATGCCCCTCGAAGCCGTAGTCGGTGAGGATGCGGCGCAGATCGGGATTGTCGCTGAACAGGATGCCGTACATGTCCCAGGCTTCGCGCTCGAACCAGCCGGCCGTGGGGTAGACCTCGATCACCGAGGGGACCGGCGTCGCCTCGTCGGTCTCGACCCGGACGCGCAGCCGCTGGTTATGGTGCAGCGACAGCAGGTGGTAGACCACGTCGAAGCGCCGCTCGCGGGCCGGGTAGTCGACGCCGCACAGGTCGACCAGCTCCTTGAACAGCAAGGACGGCTCGTCGCGCAGGTAGGTCAGCACGCGGGCGATGGCGCCCCCGGTGACCGTGACCGACAGCTCGCCATAGGCGATCTTGCTGTCGACCAGAACCTCGTCGAGCGCGCCGGCGACGGTGGCCAGCATCTCCTCGAGCGCAGCCTGCGGCTGCGTCCAGATGGGGGCGCCCATGATCATCCCTCCCAGGCAGCCGCTGCCGCCGGCTCAGCGCACGATGGTGCCGGTACGCCGAATCTTCTTCTGCAACAGCAAGATGCCGTAGACCAGGGCCTCCGCCGTCGGGGGGCAGCCCGGCACGTAGACGTCGACCGGCACGATCCGGTCGCAGCCGCGCACGACCGAGTAGCTGAAGTGGTAGTAGCCGCCGCCGTTGGCGCACGAGCCCATCGACAGCACGTAGCGCGGCTCGGCCATCTGGTCGTAGACCTTGCGCAGCGCCGGGGCCATCTTGTTGCACAGCGTGCCGGCGACGATCATGACGTCGGACTGGCGCGGGCTCGGACGGAAGACCAGGCCGAACCGGTCGAGGTCGTAGCGCGACGCCGCCGCGTGCATCATCTCGACGGCGCAGCAGGCGAGCCCGAAGGTCATCGGCCACATCGAGCCCGAGCGGGCCCAGTTGACCAGGTCGTTGAGCTTGGTGACGAAGAAGCCCTGCTGCTCCAGCCCGGCCTGCACGTTGTCGAACAGGTTCGCCGGCGCGGTCGACGGCACGGCGGTGGCGGTCACTCCCATTCCAGGGCTCCCTTGCGCCATTCGTAGATGAAGCCGACGGTGAGCACGCCCAGGAACACGATCATCGACCAGAACCCGAACAGGCCGATCTGCCCGAGGCTCACCGCCCAGGGGAACAGGAACGCGACCTCGAGGTCGAAGATGATGAACAGGATGGCCACCAGGTAGAAGCGGACGTCGAAGCGGCCGCGCGAATTCTCGAACGGCTCGAAGCCGCATTCGTAGGCGGACAGCTTCTCGCGGTCCGGCTGCTGCGGTGCAACCAGCTTCGAGGCCAACAGGATGATCGCGGCCAGGGCGACGGCGATCCCGAGAAAGATCAGGATCGGCAGGTACTCGGCGAGATAGCCATGCATCATGGTATTGACCAGCTTCGAGGCGCCGCGCTCCTCCGCCTCCCGGCAGCGGCTGAGCACGCGGCGGAAGATAGGCTGGGACGATTCAAAAGCCAAGCGGCCGCGCTTGCGCGCTTTCGCCGCTGCACCGCGGTAAATGCCTGGAGGAATTGGGGGAATTCGCGAGGAAGCTTGGCGAGGACGACGGGACTTGAACCCGCGACCTCCGGCGTGACAGGCCGGCGCTCTAACCGACTGAGCTACGTCCCCAAAGCGTGGGCGGGTGTGTAGAGGGGCGGCCGGAGGCTGTCAAGGCGGCCACGCAACCTGCGTCACCATCGATGACGTCCGGCATTCTTTGTGGCCATCCGGCGCCCTGCCAAGCCTGTGCCGGCCATCGCGGTCACCACAGGCGCGGCTGCCAAGTGGCGGTGAGTGCCGTTCGCCGCGCCCGCAACGTCGCGGCCTTGCTTGGGTAGAGGCCTGCCAAGTTGGTGCGCTCCCCCGGATCCGTGGCGAGGTCATAGAGCTCGCTGTTGATCAACTTCCACGCCCCACAGCGGATCGCCTTCGTCTTGGTCGATCCCCAGACCAAGCAAGGGTGCGGCTGGCCCGCCTTGCCTTGCAGATAAGGCACGAGATCGACCCCATCCACGTTGCCCGGTATCGACGCGCCAGCGGCGCTCAGGAACGTCGGCAGAAAATCGAACGACATCACCGGGGCCGCCCGCACCTGCGGGCGGATCACGCCGGGCCAGGAGATGGCGAACGGCACGCGCACGCCGCCTTCATAGTTGCTGCCCTTGCCGCCACGTAGCCCGGGCGCGAGACAGCCGGTGGTACGGTGGCAGCCATTGTCGCCCATGAAGGCGACGATGGTGCGTTGGGTGAGGCCTTTTGCGCGTAGCGCATCGAGAATCAGACCGACGGCATCGTCGAGCCCGATCAGGACGGCAGCAAACGGTCGACGCGAGCTCGGAACGTTGGCAGGAACCCGCGCCAGCAGTGCCGGCGTCGCTTCCAGTGGCTCGTGCACGGCCGTGAACGGCGCATAGAGGAAGAAGGGTCTGGTGGCGTTGCGCCGAATGAAGGCCGCGGCCTCCTCGCCGAACGCGGTCGTGCCGTAGCGCTTCTCGGCGACGATGCGGCCGTTGCGGTAGTATGGGTCGTCCGGATTGGCCGGCGGCAGATAGCCCGTGCCACCGGTGAGAACGTAGAAGCCTTCGTCGAAGCCACGGTCGAGCGGGCGGTATCCCGGCTGCTGGCCCAGATGCCACTTGCCGACGATCCCGGTGACGTAGCCGCGCGCGCGCAGGCGGTCGGCCATGGTCCGCTCGCCGAGCGGCAGGCCATGCGTTGCCATGCCGAGATCGGAGGCAGGATT
>JBDHTW010000047.1:0-31912 GCA_039808865.1 Geminicoccaceae bacterium | reverse complement strand
CAACGTGGCCATGGAGGTCGACCTGATCGCCCCCATCGCCATGGAAAAGGGCCTGCGCTTCGCCATCCGCGAGGGCGGCCGCACCGTCGGTGCCGGCGTCGTCGCCGACATCATCGCCTGAACAGGAAGGAACGGTTCCTCGCGGACCGGCTGATCCCATGGACACGCAGAATATCCGTATCCGCCTCAAGGCCTTCGACCATCGCGTCCTCGATCAGTCGGTGCGCGAGATCGTTGGCACGGCCAAGCGCACCGGCGCCCGGGTTCGCGGACCGATCCCGCTGCCGAACCGCATCGAGCGCTTCACGGTGAACCGCTCGCCGCACATCGACAAGAAGAGCCGCGAGCAGTTCGAGATCCGGACGCACAAGCGGCTCCTCGACATCGTCGACCCGACGCCCCAGACCGTGGACGCGCTGATGAAGCTCGACCTCGCTGCCGGCGTCGACGTCGAGATCAAGCTCTAAGGGGAAGGCCATGCTGCGGACCGGGCTGATCGCCCAGAAGATGGGCATGACCCGACTGTTCGGTGACGACGGCAGCCATGTCCCCGTCACGGTGCTGAAGGTCGACAAGTGCGAGGTCGTCGCGGTGCGGACGGCCGACAAGGATGGCTATCTCGCGGTCCAGATCGGGACCGGCCGGGCCAAGCCCAAGAACGTCAGCAAGCCGATGCGCGGCCATTTCGCCAAGGCCAAGGTCGAGCCGAAGGCGGTCGTGGGCGAGTTCCGTGTCGATTCCGAGCAGGCGCTGCTCGAGATCGGCGCCGAGATCCACGTCGGCCACTTCGTCGCCGGCCAGTATGTCGACGTGAGCGGCGTCTCGGTCGGTAAGGGCTTCGCCGGCGCCATGAAGCGGCACAATTTCGGCGGCTTGCGGGCGTCGCACGGCGTGTCGATCTCGCACCGCAGCCACGGCTCGACCGGCAACCGGCAGGATCCGGGCCGGGTGTTCAAGGGCAAGAAGATGGCGGGCCACATGGGCCATCGCCAGGTGACGGTGCAGAATCTCGAGGTGTTCGGCGTCGATCCGGACCGCGGGCTGATCCTGCTCAAGGGCGGCGTTCCCGGCCCGAAGGGCGGCTACCTGCGGATCACCGACGCCGTGAAGAGCGCGCTGCCCCAGCAGGCGCCGTTCCCGGCTGCGGTCGTGCACAAGGGCGAGGCGCTCGAGGCCATCGTCGTCGAAGAGGGCGGGGCATAAGCGATGCAGGTTCAGATCAAGAATCTGGCCGCCGACGAGGTGGGCTCGCTGGAGCTGGCCGACGCCGTGTTCGGCGTCGAGATCCGGCCGGACATCCTGCACCGCGTGGTGCTGTGGCAGCTCGCCAAGCGGCGTGCCGGCACGCATAAGGCCAAGACCCGGGCCGAGATCGCCCGCACCGGTGCGAAGCTCTACAAGCAGAAGGGCACCGGCCGGGCGCGGCACGGCTCGCGCCGGGTCAACCTGTTCCGCGGCGGCGGCGTGGCCTTCGGCCCGGTCGTGCGCGACCATGCGGTCGACCTGCCGAAGAAGGTCCGCACGCTGGGCCTCAAGTGCGCGCTGTCGAGCAAGGCCGCCGAGGGCAAGCTCGTCGTCCTCGACGAGGCGCGGCTGGCCGAGCCCAAGACCAAGGCGCTGGTCGGTGCTCTCGACCGTCTGGGCCTGGGCTCGACGCTGGTGATCACCGGTGCCGAGATCGAGCGCAATTTCGCGCTGGCCTCGCGCAACCTGCCGCAGATCGACGTGCTGCCGGCGCAGGGCCTCAACGTCTACGACATCCTGCGGCGCGACACGCTGGTGCTGACCCAGGATGCCGTCCGGCAGATCGAGGAGCGCCTGGCATGATCAAGCTGACGATGTACGACGTGATCGTCGCACCGGTCGTGACCGAGAAGTCCACGCGGATCTCGGAGCATGGCCAGGTCGTGTTCAAGGTCCGCAAGCAGGCCACCAAGCCCGAGATCAAGGCGGCGGTGGAAGGCCTGTTCGGCGTGACCGTGACCGCCGTCAACACCCTGGTGCAGAAGGGCAAGATGAAGCGGTTCAAGGGTCGCGTCGGCTTCCGCTCGGACGTCAAGAAGGCGATCGTGACGCTGGCCGAGGGGCAGGCGATCGACGTGACGACGAGGATCTGAGCCCATGGCACTGAAGACCTACAACCCGACCAGCCCGTCGATGCGTCAGCTCGTGACCGTCGACCGCAGCGAACTGCACAAGGGCAAGCCGGTCAAGGCGCTGACCGAGGGGCTGAGCAGCTCCGGCGGCCGCAACAATCTCGGCCGGATCACGACCCGGTTCCGCGGTGGCGGGCACAAGCGCACCTACCGGCTGGTCGACTTCAAGCGTCGCGGCCAGTGGGGTGCCGTCGCCACGGTCGAGCGGCTCGAGTACGATCCGAACCGGACCGCGTTCATCGCCCTGCTCAGCTACGAGGACGGCACCCAGGCCTACATCCTGGCGCCGCAGCGGCTGCAGGCCGGCGACAAGGTGGTGGCCGCCGACCGCGTCGACGTGAAGCCCGGCAATGCGGCGCCGCTGCGCAGCATTCCGGTCGGCACGATCGTCCACAACGTCGAGCTCAAGCCCGGTGCCGGTGGCCAGCTGGCCCGCTCGGCCGGGTCGTTCGCGCAGCTGATCGGCCGTGACGGCGACTGGAGCCAGATCCGGCTGGCCTCGGGCGAGATCCGCAAGGTCCGCTCCGAGTGCATGGCCTCGATCGGCGCCGTGTCGAACCCGGACCACCAGAACGTCAATTACGGCAAGGCCGGCCGGATGCGCTGGAAGGGCCGTAAGCCGCACAATCGTGGCGTGACCATGAACCCGGTCGATCATCCGCACGGTGGTGGCGAAGGCCGCACCTCGGGTGGCCGGCATCCGGTGAGCCCGTGGGGCCAGCCGACCAAGGGTCACAAGACCCGCCGCAACAAGAAGACCACTGGCATGATCATCCGCAGCCGCCACCTGGCCAAGACGAGGGGAGCCTAAGATGCCCCGCTCGGTTTGGAAGGGTCCGTTCGTCGACGGCTACATCTTCGACAAGATCGAGGCCGCCCGCGCCTCGTCGCGCAACGAGATCATCAAGACCTGGTCGCGCCGCTCGACGATCATGCCGGATTTCATCGGCCTGACCTTCGCCGTCTACAACGGCAAGAAGTTCGTGCCGGTCTACGTCACCGAGAACATGGTCGGCCACAAGCTCGGCGAGTTCTCGCCCACCCGGACCTACCATGGTCACGGTGCGGACAAGAAGGCGAAGAGGAAGTAGGCCATGGGCAAGCCGAAGCGTGAACGGTCGCTTGCCGACAACGAGGCCCTGGCGGTGGCGACGCTGCTGCGGACCAGCCCGCGCAAGCTCGATCTGGTGGCCGGGCTGATTCGTGGCCTCGACGCCGGTCGGGCGGTGGTGGCGCTGGAGTTCTCGCGCAAGCGGATCGCGCAGGACGTGCGCAAGACGCTGCAGTCGGCGATCGCCAACGCCGAGAACAACCACAATCTCGATGTCGATCGGCTGTTCGTGGCCGAGGCCAGCGTCGGCAAGCACATGGTCATGAAGCGCATGCACACGCGTGCCCGCGGCCGCTCGGGCCGGATCGAGAAGCATGTGAGCCAGCTGCGGATCGTCGTGCGCGAGCGCGTCGACGAGGCCGAGACCGAGAAGGAAGCCGCCTGATGGGCCAGAAAGTCAACCCGGTTGGGCTCCGGATCGGCGTCAACCGCACCTGGGACTCGCGCTGGTACGACGACCGCAACTACGCCAAGTTGCTGGCCGAAGACCTCAAGCTGCGCAGCTACATCGAGAAGCGGCTGGCTCAGGCCGGGATCAGCCGGGTCATCATCGAGCGTCCCGCCAAGCGCGCCCGGATCACGATCCACACCGCCCGCCCGGGCGTGGTGATCGGCAAGAAGGGCCAGGAGATCGAGGTCCTGCGCAAGGATCTGGCGGCGCTGACCTCGGGCGAGGTGCACCTCAACATCAACGAGGTGCGCAAGCCCGAGCTCGACGCGAAGCTCGTCGCCGAGAACATCGCGCAGCAGCTCACCCGGCGCGTCACCTTCCGCCGGGCCATGAAGCGCGCGGTGCAGTCGGCGATGCGTCTCGGCGCCCAGGGGATCAAGGTCGCCTGCGGCGGCCGGCTCGGCGGGGCGGAGATCGCGCGCAGCGAGTGGTACCGCGAGGGCCGCGTGCCGCTGCACACCTTGCGCGCCAACGTCGATTTCGCGCGCGCCACGGCACACACCCCCTATGGCACCTGCGGGGTCAAGGTGTGGGTGTTCCGCGGCGAGATCATGGAACACGACCCGATGGCCTACGACAAGCGCCAGGCCGAGACCGGCCCGTCGCACGGTCATGGCCACGGACATGGTCGGGGTGACCGGTCATGATGCAGCCGAAGCGCACCAAGTTCAGGAAGGCCTTCAAGGGCCGCATCCATGGGCTTGCCAAGGGCGGCACCGAGCTCAATTTCGGTGCGTACGGCATGAAGGTGGTGGAGCCCGGCCGGATCACGGCCCGGCAGATCGAGGCGGCCCGCCGCGCGATCACCCGCCATCTGAAGCGCGTCGGTCGCGTCTGGATCCGCATCTTCCCGGACGTGCCGGTGTCGAAGAAGCCGGCCGAGGTCCGCATGGGCAAGGGCAAGGGCTCGGTCGAGCTCTGGGTCGCCCGCGTCAAGCCCGGCCGGATCATGTTCGAGATCGACGGCGTGGCCGAGGAGCTGGCCGTCGAGGCGATCCGGCTCGGCGCCGCCAAGCTGCCGGTCGACACGCGCGTCGTGCGGCGGGTGCAGGAACCGGCTGAGGAGGCCGCGTGATGAAGGCTGCGGATCTCCGCGCGCAGACCGCGGACCAGCTGCGTGATCAGCTCGTGCAGCTGAAGAAGGAGCAGTTCAACCTGCGCTTCCAGAAGGCCACCGGCCAGCTCGAGAGCACGGCGCGGGTACGGCAGGTGCGGCGCGACATTGCCCGCATCTTGGGCGTGCTCGGCCGTCAGGCCGCGGCGCAGGGTTGAGGAGTTAGCGGCGATGCCGAAGCGTATCCTGCAGGGCACCGTGGTGAGCGACAAGGGCGACAAGACCGTCATCGTGTCGGTCGAGCGCCGTGTCATGCACCCGATCTACAAGAAGTTCATCCGTCGCTCGAAGCGCTACGCCGCGCACGATGCGGCGAACCAGCACAAGGTCGGTGACGTCGTCCGCATCGTCGAGTGCCGGCCGATCTCGCGCACCAAGCGGTTCGAGGTGGTGGCGGAAGGCGCTCTGCCCGCGGGGGTTGAGTCATGATCCAGCCCGAATCCAACCTCGAGGTGGCCGACAACTCCGGCGCTCGCCGGGTGCAATGCATCCGCGTGCTCGGCGGCTCGCACCGGCGCTATGGCGGCGTCGGCGACGTGATCGTGGTCTCGGTCAAGGAGGCGATCCCGCGCGGCAAGGTGAAGAAGGGTGACGTGCACATGGCCGTCATCGTCCGCACCGCCAAGGAGATCCACCGCCCCGACGGCAGTGCGATCCGTTTCGACAAGAACGCCGCGGTGCTGATCAACAAGCAGGGTGAGCCGATCGGCACCCGCATCTTCGGGCCGGTGACCCGGGAGCTGCGGGCCAAGCGGTTCATGAAGATCATCAGCCTGGCCCCGGAGGTGCTGTGATGGCCGCCAAGGTCAAGAAGGGCGACCGGGTGGTGGTGCTGACCGGTCGCGACAAGGGCAAAGAGGGCGAGGTGCTCAAGGTCCTGCCGACCGAGGACCGCATCGTCGTGCAGGGGGTCATGGTGGCCCGCCGGCACACCAAGGCCGGCCCGCGCAACCCGGAGGGCGGGATCGTCGCCAAGGAGGCCGCGATCGCGGTCTCCAACGTGGCGCACCTGGATCCGAAGGACGGCAAGCCGACCCGGGTGGGATTCAAGTTCCTCGAGGACGGCCGGAAGGTGCGCTACGCCAAGCGCTCCGGCGAGATCATTGATCGCTGAGTGACGTAGAATGGCACGGTTGTTGGAGCATTACCGCGAGGTCGTGGCACCCAAGCTGCAGCAGGAGTTCAACTACAAGAACCCGATGCAGGTGCCGCGGATCGAGAAGATCGTCATCAACATGGCGGTCGGGAAGGCGGTAGCGGACTCGAAGAAGCTGACCAACGCGCAGGCCGAGCTGACCAAGCTCAGCGGCCAGAAGCCGGCTGTGTGCCGGGCGCGCAAGTCGGTGGCGAACTTCAAGCTGCGCGAGGGCATGCCGATCGGCTGCAAGGTCACCTTGCGCCGGCAGCGCATGTACGAGTTCCTCGACCGGCTGATCAACATCGCCCTGCCGCGCGTGCGCGACTTCCGCGGTGTGTCGCCCAAGAGCTTCGACGGCCGGGGCAACTACGCGTTCGGCGTGAAGGAGCAGATCATCTTCCCCGAGATCAGCTTCGACGACGTCGAAGAGACGCGGGGCATGGACATCATCATCTGCACCACGGCCAAGACCGACGAGGAGGCCAAGGCGCTCCTCACGAACTTCAACATGCCGTTCAGGAAGTGACGGGGCGAGGTTAGATCATGGCGAAGAAGAGCGCCGTCGAGAAGAACAACCGCCGTCGCAAGATGGTGGACCGTTTTGCCGCCCGTCGGAAGGCATTGAAGGACGTGGTGATGAACCGGGACGCCGATCCCGGCGAGCGTTTCGAGGCGACCCTCAAGCTGGCCGAGCTGCCGCGCAACGGCTCCAAGGTTCGGATCCGCAACCGCTGCACGCTGACCGGGCGGCCGCGGTCCTATTATCGTAAGTTCGGACTCTCGCGCATCGCGTTGCGGGATCTGGCCTCCCAGGGCCAGGTGCCGGGCGTGGTGAAGTCGAGCTGGTAAGGCGGGATAGCCAAGATGGCGATGAGTGACCCGCTCGGGGACATGCTGACCCGTATCCGCAACGGCCAGATGGCCAACAAGAGCGCGATCAAGGCTCCGGCGTCGAAGCTGCGGTCGAACGTGCTCGAGGTGTTGCGGCGGGAAGGCTACATCCGCGGCTATGAGACGGTGGATCTCGGCGGCGGCAAGACCGAGCTGAGCATCGAGCTCAAGTACCACAACGGTGAGCCGGTGATCCGTGAGCTGCGCCGGGTGTCCAAGCCCGGCCGCCGGATCTATGCTGGCGTCGAGGATCTGCCGCGGGTCTATAACGGCCTCGGCATCGCGATCGTCTCGACACCGCGTGGGGTCCTCTCCGACGCCGAGGCCCGCGATGCGCGGGTCGGTGGCGAAGTCCTGTGCACGGTGTTCTGACATGTCGCGTATCGGTAAGCATCCCGTCGTGGTGCCGAGTGGCGTCACGGTGGACGTGAACGGCCAGACGATCTCGGCCAAGGGCAAGCTCGGTGCGCTCGCCATCACGCTGCCGCCCGAGGTCGACATCACGGTCGACGACGGCAGGGTGAAGGTGGCGCCGCGCGACAGCGAGAAGCGCGCGCGGGCGATGTGGGGCATGTCCCGCTCGCTGCTGCAGAACCTGGTCAAGGGCGTGTCGGAAGGCTATACGCGCCGGCTCGACATCGCCGGCGTCGGCTACCGTGCCGCCGTCGACGGCAAGGTGCTGAACCTGCAGCTCGGCTACAGCCACGACATCAAGTTCGCGATCCCCGACGACATCAAGATCGTCTGCGAGACGCCGACGGCGGTCGTGATCACCGGTGCCGACAAGCAGCGGGTGGGGCAGATCGCGGCCGAGATCCGCGGGTTCCGTCCGCCCGAGCCCTACAAGGGCAAGGGCGTGAAGTATGCCGAGGAGCGCATCCTCCGCAAGGAAGGCAAGAAGAAGTAGGCCATGGTGAAGGCTGCTGAGCGGTTCGAGCGGCGTCGGCGCCGGGTGCGCTACGCCCTCAAGGAGAACGGCAAGGGTCGGGTGCGGCTGTCCGTGTTCCGGTCTGGCCGGCACATCTACGGCCAGGTGATCGACGACGGCAAAGGGGCGACCCTGGCCATGGCGTCGACCCTGGACAAGGGCCTGCGCACCGAGCTCAAGACCGGTGCCGACCGCGAGGCGGCGCGGCAGGTCGGTCTCCTCCTGGCCGAGCGTGCGAAGGCGGCCGGTATCGAGGCCGTGATGTTCGACCGCGGCGGCTACCGTTATCATGGCCGGGTCAAGGCCCTGGCCGAGGGCGCCCGCGAGGGCGGCCTGCAGTTTTAGGACGAGGAGTTCCCATGGCACGGCAAGGCGGTCGCGACAGGGCCCCCGAGGATCGTCAGGACGGCGAGCTGGTCGACCGCTTGGTCAGCGTCAACCGCGTCGCCAAGGTGGTGAAGGGCGGCCGTCGCTTCGGCTTCTCCGCCCTGGTCGTGGTCGGCGACGGCAAGGGCCGCGTCGGCTACGGCAGCGGCAAGGCGCGCGAGGTGCCCGAGGCGGTGCGCAAGGCCACCGAGCAGGCCAAGCGCGGCATGATCCGCGTCCCGCTGCGGCAGGGCCGCACGCTGCACCACGACATCGTCGGGCATTTCGGCGCCGGGCGGGTGCTGCTGCGTACCGCACCGCCGGGCACGGGCATCATCGCCGGCGGCCCGATGCGCGCGGTGTGCGAGGCGCTGGGCATCCACGACGTCGTCGGCAAGTCGCTCGGCTCGACCAACCCGCACAACATGGTCAAGGCGACCTTCGACGCCTTGTTCCACGTCGTCAGCCCGCGTCTGATCGCGGCCAAGCGCGGCCGCAAGGTGGCCGACATTCTCGGCCGCCGCGAGCAGCCCGCCGGCGAGGCGCCGGCCAAGGCGGAGTGAGGGCCATGGCGCAGAAGCTCAAGGTGACCCAGGTCAAGAGCCCGATCGCCCGCCCGCCCAAGCAGGAAGCGACGCTGGTGGCCCTCGGCCTGAACAAGCTGCACCGCAGCCGGATCGTCGACGACACGCCGGTCATGCGCGGGCGCATCGACAAGGTGAAGCACCTGCTCGTCGTCGAGCCGGTCGAGAGTGAATGAGTAGACGCCGATGAAGCTGAACGAACTCCGCGACAACCCGGGCGCCCGGCAGAGCCGCAAGCGTCTCGGGCGGGGCATCGGCTCGGGCCTCGGCAAGACGTCGGGCAAGGGTCACAAGGGCGCGCGGGCGCGCACCAGCAACATCAAGCCGACGACCTTCGAAGGCGGCCAGATGCCGATCTACCGGCGGCTGCCCAAGCGCGGGTTCAAGAACCCGAGCCGGGTGGTCTATGCCGAGGTCAACGTCGGCCGGCTGCAGGCGGCGATCGAGGCCGGCAAGCTCGACGCCGGCAAGCCGATCGATGCCGAGGCGCTGATCGCGGCCGGTCTGGTGCGGCGTACGCTGGCCGGCATCCGTCTGCTCGGGCAGGGCGAGATCACGACCTCGGTCACGATCGAGGTCGTGGGTGCGTCGAAGGGTGCCATCACCGCGGTCGAGCAGGCCGGGGGCAAGGTCGTGGTCCTGGGCGCTCCGGCCGAGGCCTGAGCCTGTCCGGGCGGCGAAGGAGACACGCATGGCGTCGGTAGCCGAGCAGCTCGCGGCCAACATCAATTTCGGCGTTTTCAGCAAGGCCACGGAGCTCAAGAAGCGGCTCTGGTTCACGCTCGGCTGCCTGATCGTCTATCGCCTCGGCACCTACGTGCCGCTGCCGGGCATCGACCCGGCGGTGATGGAGCAGATCTTCCAGCAGCAGCGCGGCGGCATCCTGGGCATGTTCAACATGTTCTCGGGTGGTGCCCTGGCGCGCATGTCGATCTTCGCGCTCGGCATCCTGCCGTACATCTCGGCCTCGATCATCCTCCAGCTGATGACGGCGATCTCGCCGACGCTGGAGGCGCTGAAGAAGGAAGGCGAGAGCGGCCGCAAGAAGATCAACCAGTACACCCGCTACCTGACGGTGGCACTGGGGGCCTTCCAGGCCTGGGGCCTGGCCCTCGGCCTCGAGGCGATGAGCGGGCCCAGCGGCTCGGCGGTGATCGATCCGGGGATGTTCTTCCGTGTGACGGCCGTCGTGACCATCGTCGGTGGCACGCTGTTCTTGATGTGGCTCGGCGAGCAGATCACCGCGCGCGGCATCGGCAACGGCATTTCCCTGATCATCTTCATCGGCATCATCGCGCAGCTGCCGCATGCGCTGGCCAGCCTGCTCGAGCTCGGCCGCACCGGCGCCATGTCGCCGGTGTTCATCATCATCTTCCTGATCCTGGCGATCGGGGTCATCGCCTTCATCGTGTTCATGGAGCGCGCCCAGCGACGAATTCTGGTCCAGTACCCGAAACGTCAGCAGGGCAACCGCATCTTCGGCGGCGAGAGCTCGCATCTGCCGCTGAAGCTGAACACCTCCGGCGTGATCCCGGCGATCTTCGCCAGTTCGCTCTTGCTGCTGCCGGCGACGATCGGCGGCTTCGCCGGCACCGGTGGACCGGAATGGTTCGTCGCCATCAGTGCCGCTCTGGGCTACGGCCGGCCGCTGCACATTGCCTTCTACGTGGCGATGATCGTCTTCTTCAGCTTCTTCTACACCTCGATCGTCTTCAACCCACAGGAGACGGCCGAGAACCTGCGCAAGAACGGCGGCTTCGTGCCGGGCTACCGGCCCGGCCAGCGGACCGCGGAGTATCTCGACTACGTCCTCACCCGGCTGACCTGCGTCGGCGCCATCTACCTTGCGGCGGTTTGCGTGCTGCCCGAGATCCTGATCTCCCAGTATGCCGTGCCTTTCTACTTCGGTGGCACGAGCCTCCTGATCGTCGTGTCGGTCACGATGGATACGGTGGCGCAAATTCAGTCGCACTTGATCGCCCATCAGTACGAGGGGCTGATCAAGAAGGCGCGGCTGCGAGGGAGACGTGGATGAGGCTGATCTTGCTGGGACCGCCTGGAGCGGGGAAGGGCACGCAGGCGACGTGGCTGAAGGAGACCTACCGGATCCCGCAGCTCTCGACCGGCGACATGCTGCGCGAGGCGGTGGCCAAGGGCACCGAGGTCGGGCGTGAGGCGAAGGCGGTCATGGAGTCCGGCAAGCTCGTCTCGGACGACATCATCATCCGGATCGTCGCCGACCGCATCGATCAGCCCGACTGCGCCGACGGCTTCATCCTGGACGGCTTCCCGCGCACGATCCCGCAGGCCGAGGCGCTCGATCAGATGCTGGCCGAGCGGGGCCTGGCGCTCGACGCCGTCGTCGAGATCAAGGTCGACAACGACGCGCTGGTCGAGCGGATCGCCGGCCGGTTCTCGTGCGCGAAGTGCGGTGCCGGCTATCACGACACGTTCAAGCCGACGCGCGTCGCCGGTGTGTGCGACGAGTGCGGCGCGACCGAGTTCGTGCGCCGCAAGGACGACAATGCGGAGACGGTGAAGGCGCGTCTCGTCGCCTACGAGGCGCAGACGGCCCCGCTGCTGCCGTTCTATGCGGCAAAAGGGCTGGTACGGACGGTCGACGGCATGGCGCCGATCGCCGACGTGACGGAGGCTATTCGGCAAGCATTGGCAAGCCGAGCGTAATTGACAGGCGGGCTTTCCTGCCTATATTACCGGCGCTCCGTAACCCGGCTGGTGCGCGCTGGCCGGGCGCGCCGTGTAATGGGCGGATGTTTAGGAGAAGGACGTGGCGCGTATTGCGGGTGTCAACATCCCGAGCCAGAAGCAGATTTGGGTGGCGCTCACCTACATCTACGGCATCGGGGCCCACAGCTCGCGGAAGCTGCTGACCGAGATCGGCGTTCCGCTGGAGCGGCGGGTGAGCGATCTGACCGATGCCGAGATCGCACGGATTCGCGACAAGATCGACCGCGAGCACAAGGTCGAGGGCGATCTGCGGCGTGAAGTCGCGATGAACATCAAGCGGCTCATGGATTTGGGCTGCTATCGCGGGTTGCGGCATCGCAAGGGCCTGCCGGTCCGCGGTCAGCGCACGCACACGAACGCGCGGACGCGCAAGGGCCCGGCCCGCGCTATCGCCGGCAAGAAGAAGGCGACCAAGAAGTAATGGCTACCGATACGACGCAGCGCCTGAAGCGGCGCGAGCGCAAGAACATCACCTCGGGCGTGGCGCACGTGAACGCCACGTTCAACAACACGATGATCACCATTGCCGATGCGCAGGGCAACGTGATCGCGTGGGCGAGCGCCGGGTCGCAGGGCTTCAAGGGCTCGCGCAAGAGCACGCCGTTCGCGGCGCAGATCGCCGGCGAGCAGGCCGGGCGCAAGGCGGCCGAGCACGGCATGAAGTCGCTCGAGGTGCAGGTGCGCGGCCCTGGTTCGGGTCGCGAGTCGGCCTTGCGGGCGCTGCAGTCGGTCGGGTTCACCATCACCTCGATCCGGGACGTGACGCCGATCCCGCACAATGGCTGCCGCCCGCGCAAGCGGCGCCGCGTCTAGCGCCGATCCGCCCCGGCGTTCCAGTCGTTTCGGGGACGAGGCCTCGGGTGCGCCGCCACCTGCGGGCCTCGTTCCATTTAGCGCCGCCGAGCTTGATATGCAGTCGCAGGCGATAGCGAGGTAGTTCCGTGATCCAGAAGAATTGGCAAGATCTGATCAAGCCGCAGCGCCTGGACGTGCAGCCCGGGCGCCGCCCCGATCGTGAGGCCACCCTGATCGTCGAGCCGTTGGAGCGCGGTTTCGGTATCACGCTCGGCAATGCGCTTCGGCGGGTGCTGCTGTCCTCCCTGCAGGGGGCGGCCATCACCCAGATTCAGATCGACGGCGTGCTGCACGAGTTCTCCTCGATCGCCGGCGTGCGCGAGGACGTGACCGACATCGTGCTGAACCTCAAGGCCCTGGGCCTGCGGATGCACAGCGACACGCCGAAGCGGATGCATCTCAAGGTCGAGGGACCGAGCATCGTCACCGCCGGGATGATCGAGGCGCCGCACGACATCGAGATCATGGATCCGGACCACGTCATCTGCCACGTCGACAAGGGCGGCAAGCTCGCCATCGAGATGACGGTGCAGTCGGGCAAGGGCTACGTCCCGGCGTCGATGAACAAGGCGGAGGATGCGCCGATCGGGCTGATCGCGATCGACGCCATCTACAGCCCGGTGCGCAAGGTCGCCTACAAGGTCGACAATGCCCGTGTGGGGCAGCAGACCGACTACGATCGGCTGACCATGCAGGTCGAGACCGACGGCTCGGTGGTGCCCGACGACGCGGTGGGCCTCGCGGCGCGCATCCTGCAGGACCAGCTGCAGATGTTCGTCAACTTCGAGGAGCCGCATCACGCGGTGCCGCAGGAGCGGCGGCCGGAGCTGCCGTTCAACCCGAACCTGCTGCGCAAGGTCGACGAGCTCGAGCTGTCGGTGCGTTCGGCGAACTGCCTGAAGAACGACAACATCGTCTATATCGGCGACCTCGTGCAGAAGAGCGAGGCCGAGATGCTGCGGACGCCGAACTTCGGCCGCAAGTCCTTGAACGAGATCAAGGAGGTCCTGACGCAGATGGGCCTGCATCTCGGCATGGAGGTGCCGGGCTGGCCGCCGGAGAACATCGAGGAGCTCGCCCGCAAGGTCGAAGAGCCCTACTGAGCCGAACGATAATCGGGCTGGCCGTGGTCTCGCGGGATCGCGGCCGACCTTGGGAGTAGCATCATGCGTCACGCCAAGCGCGGTCGGAAGTTCAACCGTACCGCATCGCATCGTCAGGCGATGTTTGCCAACCTGGCCCAGGCCCTGGTCAAGCACGAGCAGATCGTGACCACCTTGCCGAAGGCCAAGGACCTTCGCCCGGTGGTCGAGAAGCTGATCACGCTGGGCAAGCGGGGCGACCTGCACGCCCGCCGTCTGCTGATCGCCCGCACGCGCAGCGAGGCCACCGCGGCCAAGCTGGTCGACGTGCTGGCCCCGCGCTACAAGGAGCGCGCCGGTGGCTACGTGCGGATCATGAAGGCCGGCTTCCGCTACGGCGACAATGCGCCGATGGCGGTGATCGAGCTGGTCGACCGCGACGTCGATGCCAAGGGCCAGGACAGTGGTCCGGTACAGGTCCACGACGAGGTCGAGACCGAGTCGCTCGCGGCCTGAGGCCACCTGATAGTGCAAGGATGGCAAAGGGGCGCGCGAGCGCCCCTTTTTGCCGTATGGCCCCCGAGTTGCGGGTGACGGAAGCGATGCTCGATTGGAATCGGTACTATGCCGGGCGTGCGAGCCGGATATCCGCGTCGGAGATCCGCGAGCTGCTGAAGCTGCTGGATCAGCCGGGCATCGTCTCCTTCGCCGGCGGCATCCCCGATCCAGGCCTGTTCCCGCAGGCCGAGATCGCGGCGGCCTTCCGCCGCATCCTCGACGATCCGCGGACGGCGGCCGCCGCCCTGCAATATTCGGTCAGCGAGGGCCACCTGCCGCTGCGCCGATGGCTGGTGCAGCACATGGCCGGGCTCGGGGTCGCCTGCGGGCCCGAGCACATCCTGATCACCAACGGCTCGCAGCAGGGGCTGGATTTCCTCGCCAAGCTGTTCGTCGCGCCGGGCGAGCGGGTGCTGGTGGCGCGGCCGACCTATCTCGGCGCGCTGCAGGCGTTCAACGCCTACGAGGCCGACTATGCGACGTTTCCGGGGCTGGGCGACGACGGCGCGCCGCCTGCGCGCGACGGCGCCAAGCTCGCCTACCTGATGCCGGACTTCGCCAACCCCAGCGGCCGCACCCTCGGTCTCGGCGAGCGCCAAGCCGCTCTGGCCACGGCGACCGCCCTGGATGTGCCGGTCATCGAGGATGCGGCCTACGAGCAGCTCCATTACGATGCCGAGCCGCTGCCGTCGCTGCTGGCGCTCGACAGCGAGCGAGACGGAATCGACGGCGCCCGCGTCATCTATTGCGGGACCTTCTCCAAGACCGTGGTGCCGGGCCTGCGCATTGGCTGGATCGTGGCGCCGCGACCGGTGATCGAGAAGCTGGTGCTGATCAAGCAGGCGAGCGACCTGCACACCAGCGCGCTCAACCAGATGGCCATGCTTGAGGTCGCCAGCGCCATCGTGCCGAGGCATACGGACGCCATCCGCGCCGCTTACCGCACGCGCCGCGACGCGATGCTGGCGGCGCTCGAGACGCACATGCCGCCGGGTGTCACCTGGAGCCGGCCCGGAGGTGGCATGTTCCTGTGGCTGCAGCTGCCGGCCGGATGGGATGGTGCCGAGCTGCTCGCGCAGTCGATCGCCGAGGCCCGTGTGGCCTTCGTCCCGGGCGCCGCGTTCTACGCCGACCGCTCGTCGCGCAACGCCATCCGGCTCAGCTTCTCGTTGAACCCGCCGGCCGAGATCGAGGATGGAATCGCCCGGCTCGGCCGGCTGCTGCGCGGCAAGGCCGCGTCGTAGCTACTCGGCCGCGAGCGCTGCCTGCAGTGCCCGCCGTGCGCGCCATACCGGCTCGGCGCCACGCGTCTCGGCGTACTCGGGCTGGTAGGTCAGGGTCATCTCGACCGCGGCCTTGGCCCAGCTCGCCAGGGTGCGCTCCTGGGTGACCTCGAAGCTGTCGAAGCCGCACTGGCGCATGAACTGGTAGCGGTCGACCAGCACCTCGCCGACCGCCCGAACCTCGCCGGCGAAGCGGTAGCGGTCGCGCAGGATGCGCGCCGTGCTGAACGCCCGGCCGTCGCTGAACACCGGGAAGCTCAACGCTACCAGCGCCAGGCGCGGCAGCCACGGCTCGAGCTGCTCGACACGCTGCGCCGGCTCGAGCCGGACGCCGAGCTCGCCGGCGAAGCCGTCGAACGCCGCCGCCTCGGCCAGCAGGCGCTCCAGCGGCACGAGGATCCGGCCGTCCTGCGGCACAGGCTCGGCCGCATCGAGCGCGCGCCAGTCGTCCTCGACGAACTTGCCGGCCTTAAGCAGCGGCATAGAGCTTCTCCTTGAACGGCTGCTCGCCGGCACGGCGATAGACCTCGATGAACGGCTCGCCCTCGTCGCGGCGCAGCTCGAGATAGGCCTCGACGATGCGCTCGATCGCTCCCGGCACCTGCTCGGCGGAGAAGCCGGGGCCGACGATCTTGCCGATCGCCGCCTGGTCGTCGGCGCTGCCGCCCAGCGTGATCTGGTAGAACTCCTGCCCCTGCTTATCGAGGCCCAGAATGCCGATATGGCCGACGTGATGGTGGCCGCAGGCATTGATGCAGCCCGAGATCTTGATCTTCAGCTCGCCGATCTTCTCCTGCCGGTCCAGCTCGGCGAAGCGGCTGCTGATCGCCTGCGCGATCGGGATCGACCGGGCGGTGGCCAGCGCACAATAGTCGAGCCCCGGGCAGGCGATGATGTCCGAGATCAGGTTGCTGTTCGGGGTGCCGAGGCCGGCATCTTCGAGGATGTTCCAGAGCGCGAACAGGTCGCGCTTCTTGACGTGCGGCAGGACGAGGTTCTGCTCGTGGGTGACGCGGATCTCGCCCTGGCTGAACTCATCCGCCAGGGCCGCCACGGTCCGCATCTGCTCCGAGGTCGCATCGCCGGGAATGCCGCCGATCGGCTTCAGCGAGACGTTGACGATGGCATAGCCGGCCACCTTGTGGCGCACGGTGTTGTTGCGGACCCAGCGGCCGAAATCGGCGATCGCGAACATGCGCTGGTCGTGCAGCGGATCGCGGTCGGCCAACGCCTCGTAGGCCGGTGGCGCGAAGTAGGCCTGGATGCGCTCGAGCTCGTCGGCGGCGATGGCGATCCCTTCGGCATGGTCGCCGGCCGCATATTCGGCCTCGAGCTCGCGCTTGAACGCCTCGAGGCCGAGCTCGTGCACCAGGATCTTGACCCGGGCCTTGTACTTGTTGTCGCGCCGGCCGAAGCGGTTGTACACGCGCATGACCGCCGTGCAGTAGGCGAGCAGCTCGTCCGCGGGCAGGAACTCGCGCACCGTCTTGCCGATCATCGGCGTGCGGCCGAGACCACCGCCGACGATGACCTCGAAGCCGAGCGCCCCCGCCGCGTTCTTCTTCAGCACGAGGCCGATGTCGTGCGCGCGCACGACCGTACGGTCGACGCTGGCCGCGGTGATCGCGATCTTGAACTTGCGCGGCAGGTAGGAGAACTCGGGATGCAGCGTCGACCACTGGCGCAGCAGCTCGGCCCACGGGCGCGGATCCGCCACCTCGTCGGCGGCGACGCCGGCATAGGGGTCGCTGGTGACGTTGCGGATGCAGTTGCCCGAGGTCTGGATGCAGTGCATCTCGACCTCGGCGAGCTCGCCCAGGATGTCGGGCACGTCCTTGAGCTCGGGCCAGTTGAGCTGCAGGTTCTGGCGCGTGGTGAAATGGCCGTAGCCGCGATCGTACTTGTCGGCGATGGCGGCGAGCTGACGCAACTGGCGCGAGCTCAGCGTGCCATACGGGATGGCGATCCGCAGCATGTAGGCATGCAGCTGCAGATAGAGGCCGTTCTTCAGCCGCAGCGGCTTGAACTCATCCTCGCTCAGCTCGCCGGCCAGGCGTCGCTGCACCTGATCGCGGAACTGCGCGGTCCGCTGCAGCACGAACTGCCGGTCGAACTCGTCATAGCGATACATGGGCGTCTCCGGCCAGTCGGGCCTGCTTGCCGAGGTCGGTGCGCACCGAGGGCCCGACCGTGCGGAGGTATTCGCGAAGCTTCACCGGACGGATGCGGCCGGCGTCGACGGCCACGTCGACGAGATAGGCGTCCACCACCTCGTTGACGGCCATCGCCTGCCTGCCCAGCGCGTCCAGCGCCTTGGACGCTTCCTTGCTGCCGGCGACGTTGGCCGCGGCGATGTCGTCGACCCAGCCGTGCGTGCCGAGGAACACGACCTCGCCGTCGATCAGACGATTGGCGGTCATCACCTGCGCTGTCATGCTGCCAGCTCCCAAGGCTCGTGGCGCGGCGCCGGCTCGTGCGCGCGCGGCGGCCGGACCGTATCGTCCGCAGGCACGGCGACCGCGCCCGCGGCATGTGGATGGGCGCCGACGAAGATCATCGCCGGCCCCTTGATCGACGCATCGATGATCGCCCCGACCAGGCCATCGATGTCGGCGAGGGCGATCCTCTGCTGGGGCAGGGTGCCGTTCTCGACCACGGTCACGGGCGTTCCCGGCGCCATGCCCGCCGCCAGCAGCCGTTCGCGAACGTGGCCGGCGGCACCGACGCCCATGTAGATCGCCAGCATCTGACCGGGCCGCGCCAAGCTCGCCCAATCGTGCTCGGCGGCGCCGTCGCTGGCATGGCCGGTGAGAAGGGTGAGGCTGCGCCGCTGGTCACGCTCGGTCAGGCTGAGGCCGATCGCGGCGGCACAGCCCATGGCCGCGCTGATGCCGGGAACGACATCGACCGGCACGCCGGCCGCCTGCAGCGTCGCCAGCTCTTCGCCGCCGCGGCCGAACACGAACGGGTCCCCGCCCTTGAGCCGGACCACGTGCCGGCCGGCGCGGGCCTCGCGCAGCAGGATGGCGTTGATCTCGTCCTGCGACGGCGACGGCTTGCCCGGCGTCTTGCCGACCATGATCCGCTCGGCGTCGCGACGGGCGCGGTCGAGGATCGCGCCCGACACGAGCCGGTCGGCGACGATCACGTCGGCTTCCTGCAGGGCACGCATCGCCTTGAAGGTCAGCAGATCGGGGTCGCCCGGCCCGGCACCCACCAAGGTCACACGACCGGTGGCGGCGGATTCGGGCGCGGTCAGGGCCTGCTCGGCCAGACGCGCCGCCTCCTCGTGCGCGCCCGCGAGATAGGCGCGGGCTACCGGCCCGTCGAAGAACCCGTCCCAGAACCGTCGGCGGAGGCTGCTGCGGGTGATCGCCGAGGCCGCGCGCTCGCGCAGGCTCGCGGCCCAGCGGGCGAGCGCGCCCAGCCGTGCCGGCAGCATCGCCTCGAGGCGTGCCTTGAGCTGGCGCGCCAGCACCGGCGCAGCACCTTCGGTGCCGATCGCCACGACCAGCGGATCGCGATCGACGATGGCCGGGGTGATGAAGTCGCAAAGCTCCTGCCGGTCGACGGCGTTCACCGGCACCGCCGCGGCGCGGCACATCGCGACGCAGCGCGCCGCCTCGGCGTCGTCGGCGAGCGCGACATAGGCGAGGCGGACGCCGGCCAGATCACGGGCGGTCAGCCGGCGCCGCGCGAGCGTCACGGCGCCCGTGGCGGCGAGGTCCTCGATCTCGGCGCAGACCTCGGTGGCGAGGACGTGCAGCCGCGCTTTGGTCTTGCGGAGCAGCCGGAGCTTCTGCGCCGCCTGCTCGCCACCGCCGACCACCAGCACGGGCTGCTGATCGAGGTCGAGAAAGATCGGGAAGAAGCGCATGCGTCTGCCTATTCGTCCTGCCGTGAACGGGATTAACCTCGACTGCTGCTGTGCGATATCAGCTTTTCACACTGAAAAGTCAAGTGAAGCCATAAAATGCAAAGATATTATGTATTATAGCCGAATTGCCGCTCGGCCCCGAAGCTGGCACATGGTGCCGGCAATGTTCGCTGGGAGAGCGGAGATGGATGCGAGCGGGGCGTTCCAGGCGGTGCAGGAGAAGCTGGCCGCCGGCGAGCCGGTGATCCTCGACGGCGCCACCGGCACCGAGCTGCAGCGGCGCGGCGCGGCGATGGACGAGGCCGCTTGGTGTGCGGTGGCGACACTGACCCATGGCGATCTGCTGCATGCCGTGCACGTCGATTACATCCGCGCCGGCGCCGACGTGATCACGACCAACACCTTCGCCTCGGCCCGGCACCTGCTGGAAGGCGCCGGTCTCGGCGACAGGACGCCCGAGTTCTACCGGCGGGCCACGGCCATCGCACGCGCGGCGGCGGCCGAGGCCGGGGCGGCGGTCGGTCGTCCGATCGCCGTCGCCGGCTCGATCTCGACCATGCGCCCGGTGCTCAAGGGCGGTGACCGGCGCGACCCGAACATGGTGATGGACCCGGCGCGCCTCGCCGCCAACTACCGCGAGGCGGCCGAGACCCTGGCGGAGGCCGGCGTCGATCTGATCCTCCTGGAGATGATCTGCGATCTCGAGCGCGGCGGCCTCGCCTTGGCGGCGGCGCGGGCGACCGGCCTGCCGGTCTGGGTCGGGATGAGCGCGCAGCGGCGCGGTCCGGGTCCGCTGCTGAGCTTCCACGAGGACGGGCCGACCTTCGCCGCCCTGGTCGAGCACTATGCGGCGCAGCCGATCGCGGCGCTGGGCGTGATGCACAGCTCGCTGCCCGATACCGACGAGGCGTTGCCGCCGCTGCTGGCGGCGGCGCAAGTGCCGGTGATGGCCTATCCCGAATCGGGCTATTTCCGCTCGCCGGACTGGGTGTTCACCGAGGTCGAGCCCGAGGCGTTCGCCGATGCCGCGGCCGGCTGGGTGCGGCAGGGGGTGCGGATCGTCGGCGGCTGCTGCGGTCTCGGCCCCGAGCACATCGCGGCCCTGGCTCGCCGGCTGCGCTGAGGCGATCATCCCTGCCATGATCGGGGGGGAAGGGCGCGCCTGGTCCACGCCGCATGGCATCGCCATGCTGCTGGCCGGTCTGGCGCTCGGCACCGGCCTCGCCGTCTGGCTCGCCGGCATGCCCTTGGCCGCCACCCGGATCTGGGGCGCCGGCGTGGTGCCCGCGCTCGGGCTGCTCGCGGTCGAGATTGCTCGCCAGTTCCGTGCACGCGAGCCGGGGGTCGACATCATCGCCGGTCTCGCCATGGCCGGCGCGCTGGCGCTCGGCGAGACCCTGGCTGGCACCGTGATCGCGCTGATGTTCACCGGCGGCAACGTGTTGGACGAGTTCGCGCAGCGCCGGGCCGCGCGCGAGCTCACCGCACTGCTCGGCCGGACGCCGCGCACGGCGCATCTCGAGGTGGACGGTGGCCTTGTGGAGGTGCCGATCGGGCAGGTGCGCCCCGGCGACCGGCTGGTCGTCAAGACGGGCGAGGTCCTGCCGGTCGACGGCATGCTCGCCGACCCCGCGGCGATCCTGGACGAATCCTCGCTCACCGGCGAATCGATCCCGGTGCGGCACGGGTTCGGCGATCGCCTGCCGAGTGGCACGTTGAACGCCGGGGCGCCGTTCCGCCTGCGCGCGACCACGACGGCGGCCGACAGCACCTACGCCGGCATCGTGCGTCTGGTCGAGGCGGCGCAGCAGGAAAAGGCGCCGTTCGTCCGCCTGGCCAACCGCTGGTCGCTGGCGTTCCTCGGCCTGACGCTGGCCATGGCCGGGCTGGCGTGGCTGCTTGCCGGCGATCCGGTGCGGTCGCTGGCGGTGCTGGTCGTGGCCACGCCATGCCCGCTGATCCTGGCCGCACCGGTGGCCATCATCGCCGGCATCTCGGCCGCCGCGCGCCACGGGGTACTGATCAAGGGCGGCGGTGCTTTGGAGACCCTGGCCCGGGTCCGCACGGTGATGTTCGACAAGACCGGCACGCTCACGACCGGAATTGCGCGCCTGACGGCCGTGGACAGCCGCCAGGGCCTGCCGGCGGACGAGCTGCTGCGCCTCGCCGCCTCGCTGGAGCAGCTCTCGCAGCACGCGCTGGCCGGAGCCATCGTCGCCGCGGCCCGTGCCCGCGGCCTGCAGCTCGCCGTGCCGCGCCTGGTCGAGGAAACGGCCGAAGGCATTGCCGGCGACATCGACGGTCGGAACGTGCGCCTGGGTGGTCTGGGCTGGATCGCCGGCACGCGCCCGCCGGACTGGGCGGCACAGCTCACGGCCCGGGCGGCGCGTGACGGTGCGCAGGGCGTGTTCGTCGCCGTCGATGGCGTGCCGGCCGGAGCCCTGCTGCTCGCCGACGAAATCCGCCGCGACACGCCACGCGCCCTGCGCGCGCTGCATCGGGTCGGGGTCGGCAAGGTGGTGATGCTGTCGGGCGATCGGCAGGACGTGGCCGAGATGGTCGCGGCGGCGCTGGGAGTCGACAGCGTGCTGGCCGAGCGCTCGCCGCAGGACAAGGTCGACGCGGTCCGCGCCGAGCGGGCCGACGGCGTGACCGTCATGGTCGGCGACGGCCTCAACGACGCGCCGGCGCTGGCCGCGGCCGATGTCGGCGTGGCGATGGGCGCCCGGGGCGCCGGTGCCGCCAGCGAGGCCGCCGACGTCGTGCTGCTGGTCGACCGGCTCGACCGGCTGGCGGTGGCGATCGGCGTCGCGCGGCGAGCCAGGCGGATCGCGCTGGAGAGCGTCGTCGCCGGCATCGCCCTGTCGACGCTGGCGATGCTGGTGGCGGCCCTGGGCTTCCTGCCGCCGGTGGCCGGCGCGCTGCTGCAGGAGCTGATCGACGTCGCGGTGATCTTGAACGCGCTGCGGGCTTTGGGCGACGGGCAGGC
Source organism: Geminicoccaceae bacterium (assembly GCA_039808865.1). Lineage (GTDB taxonomy): Bacteria > Pseudomonadota > Alphaproteobacteria > Geminicoccales > Geminicoccaceae > Benzoatithermus. The sequence continues at coordinate 9,781 of JBDHTW010000047.1, read as the reverse complement.
CAAAGTCCGCTTGCTGCCCGAAGCCAGGGTGCGCTCGCTGATCGCCGAGCACGGCAGCCTCGGCGTGGTGCTGGACCGGATGCGTGCCCTGGCCGACCGGCTCGGCGACGGTGACGGCCCGGCACTGCGGTCCGAGCTGGTGGCCGTCGAGGCCGAGCTGCAGCGGGTGCTCGCGCATGAGCGCGCGGACGAGAGCCTGCTGCATCCGGAGATAGCTCCCCTGGTCGGCGGTCGCGATCCGCTGGCAGCGATCTCGCGGGCGCACCGTGAGATCGCGCATCTGGGCCGCCGCTTCGCCCGCGGCGTGGCCGAGCTGTCGCCGGATGGGCCGCGCGCTGCCGATGTGGCCGAGCTACGTCCGATCCTCTATGCGCTCGAGGCGATCCTCCGGCTCCACTTCGCGCAGGAGGACGAGATCTACGAGAGCGTCGCCGCGGAGGCCGAAGGCAGGCCGCCGGCGTCGACGTGACGTGGTTCAGTCCAGCCAGAGGCCGCGGCTGCGGTGCCAATCCTCGATCGATTCCAGCGGATACTCGTCGAAGCAGGCATCGCCTGGCTCGATGGCCGGCACCACCCAGCTCGGCTTGTAGCGCAGCATCAGGTGCACGCGCGTCGGCGGGACGGGCAGCTCGGTATCGATCGCCGAGGCGAACGGATGGACCAGCTCGGGCCAGCGCGGGTCGTGCAGCCAGAGCGCCGAGGCGCAATGCCGGCAGAAGTGCCGCTTGGCCGGGCTGGTCTGCAGTCGGCAGACGCCGTCCTCGCCGGCTTCCTCGAGTTCGGCCTGGTAAACCGCGAGCGCATCGCCACCAGCGCTCGAGAGCGTGTCGGCCACGCCCATGATGTTGATCGCGTAGCCGCCGCCCCCTGCGGTCTTGCGACAGATCGAGCAGTAGCAGAGCTGGTAGGGTTGGGGCGTGTGCGAGGCCAGCGTGAAGCGCACGGCGCCACACCGGCAGGAGCCTTCGAGCTGGATCGGCATGCGACCGCGCCTCGACTGGGTTGAAAGGCGAAGCTTAGGCCAGCGCCCGGCGGGACCGCAACGGCAGGCCGGCGCATCGACCATCCGGCCTCTGCACCCTGGTGCTTCGGGCCGGAGCGGCTATCTGAGGAACGGACTCCGACCGGGAACCATATGGCCTTGGACCAGCTCGAGCGCTCGACCTATCTCGCGACCGAGGCGCGCAGGAGCGACCCGGACCGATATCTGTGCGCGCTGTTCGCGCCGGCTGAGCGGCGCAGCGCCGTACTCGGCCTGATTTTGTTCCATCATGAGCTCGCGCGCATTCCGGAACTCGTCAGCCAGCCGATGGCGGGGCTGATCCGCTACCAGTGGTGGCGCGAGGCCGTTGCCGAGCCGGGGAGGGGCCTGCCGCCGCGGCAGCATCCCGTCGTCCGCGAGCTCGCCGCCATGCTCGACCATGGCTGGGTCGCGGAAGCCGATCTGCAGGCATTGATCGATGCCCGCGAGCCGGCGCTCGACGGAGCGGTCACCGGCACGCCCGGGGAACTCGAGGCGTTCGCCGCTGCCACCGGCGGCGCCTTGCAAGAGTTGGTCTACCGGGTGCTCGGAGGTGCCGATACCGCCGCGGCGCAGGCGGCGCAGAAGATCGGGACGGCCTTCGGCCTGATCGGCCTGCTGCGGGCGCTGGCCATCGAGGCCCGTCGCGCCCGTCCGGCACCGGAGCCAGCGACGATCCAGGCCGTGCTCCGGGCCGCCACCCGGCGTGCGCGCGAGCTGGTCGATGCGGGGCGCGACGAGGCCGGGCGTCCCCCACGGGCCGAGATGGCGGCTTTCCTGCCGGCGACGTTGACCGACGGCTACGTGCGCCAGATCGAGCGCTCGCCGGACGCGAGCCACGACCTCACGCGTCCGGCGCTCATTCCGCTGATGCTCTGGGCGCGGGTCGCGCTGCGCCGGCCGTGAACGGTCAGTTCTTCTGGATCTGGTCGAACACGAACCCGCCCGCGGCGCCGGCGGCCGCGCCGGTGAGCGTGCTGCCCAGGAAGTTGCCGGTCAGCAGGCCGATCGTGGCGCCGCTGGCGGCGCCGACGGCCGCGCCCGTCGCCGTACGCGATCCGGTTTCCTTGTTGACCGAGCAGGCGGCGACCAGCAGCGGCAGCACGGCCATGCCCGCAACGACGAAGGAGGTCTTACGCATCTCCGCTCGCACCCCGCTCGCTTGGCTCACTTCGGACACGGATAGGCTTCGGCCATCGCCCGCCAGAAGCCATCGATCGGCTTGTCCTGCATGTGGTCGGGATTGGCCGTGGCCCAGCGCAGGAAGGTCTCGCGCACCTCTTCCAGCGTCGGGACCGGGTCGGCGCAGGCGAGGCGTTTGATCTTCTTGGCCCGTGTCAGCTCCAGATAGAACAAGCCCGTGCCGGCGATGAAGCCGTCGCAGAAGTTCTGGCCATCGCGGACCTCGTCGACCGGTCCGACACGGTCGCAATAGCCTACCAGGTCTGCCGTCGTGTCGAGCCGCGGGTTGGCCGCCTGTGCGGCTCCAGCGCCGACGAGCATACCGGCGAGCAACGTGAACGCCCCGGCAACACGCATGGCCCCTCCCTGATCGGTCCATATCAACACAAAATAGAGAAGACCCCGGTAGAACGCCAGCGGGTCGCACGCCGCGCCGGACACGCCCTACTTGTCGGCCCAGCTCACCTGCTGACCGTACAATGCCACGGCACTCAGTCCCATCTTGGCCGAGCCCTGGGTGATCTGCCGACTGTAGACGACGTAGACCAGCGTGTCGTTCTTCTGGTCGTAGATCCGGCGCACGCCCAGCGACTTGAAGATCAGGCTCAGGCGTTGGCTGAACACCTCCTCGCCGCTTTCGCTCTTGTCGATGCCGTGGATCGTGATCGGACCGGTCTGCTGGCAGGCGATCGCGGCGTTGGACGGATCCTCGAACCAGTTGCCCTTGCTCAACCGGTCGATCAGGCTGCGCTCGAAGTGGCTGAGGTGGCAGGTGACGCCGTCGACCTTGGGATCGGCGATGGCCTCGATGACGATGCCGTTGCCGATCCAGTCGTTGCTGAAGCTGCCCACCTCCTCGGCCTGTGCGGCGAGGCCCATGGTGGCAACCGTCAGTGCGGCGGCCACGGCACGCTTGAGCATGATCGAGTTCTCCCGGTCTCGTTGCGGCGCTCCCCGTCGGCGCGCCGACCGATAGGACAACACGGTCCGCCGGTCGAGGCTCCGCTGCTCGCTCCGCGCGCGGCTAATAAGTCTGGTTGAGGCGCAGCCAGCGCAGCCGGTCGATGGAGGGGACGGTGACCTCGACGATGCCCGTGCGCCGCAGGATGCGCAGCGGTACCTGCACGCCCGGATCGCCCAGGCTCCAGATGGCGCGGTAGAGGTCGGCGAGCGAGCCCACCTCCGTCTCGCCCACGGCCAGGACGACGTCCCCGGCGCGCACGCCAGCCAGCGCCGCCGGACCCTGCTCGGCGACACCGCGCACGATGACGTGGCCGGCATGATCCAGGCTGGTGACCCCGATCCATGGATGGCTCGGCGCATCACGCCGCCCGAGCGCGAGCAGGTCGCCCAGAATGGGCTTCAGCGCATCGATCGGCACGAACATGTTCCCGGGCGATTCGACCCCTTCGGCGGTGGCGTCGCCGACCTGGAGCGAACCGAGGCCGACCAGCCGCCCCTCGCGGTCGATCAGGGCCGCGCCGGCGAAATCCGGATGGCGCGGCGTCGTGAACAGCGCATCGGGCAGGAGATACTCCCAGTAGCCCGCGAACTCGCGCCGGCTGGCGAGCTTGGCTTCGCGCCCGCTCAGCTCCCCGTCGCGGCTGAGGACCAGGAGGGGTGCCCCGATCGCCACGTCCCGGCTGCTGCCGAGCGGCAGCGGTGCCACGTCCAGAGGTTGTTCTGCCCTGACCAGGCCGAAGCCCGTGTCGTGGTCGTAACCGACGATCTCCGCCGGGATGCGCTTGCCGGACGCGTCGTGCAGATCGACCGCCGTGGCCTCGAGGATGAGATAGCCGATGGTGAGCACCAGGCCCGCATTGTCGATGACCACGCCGCTGCCCGACCGCTCGCGGCCGAGCGTGTCCGCGGTGCGGGCCTCGGGCGGGATCTCGGCCCGTACGCCGACCACGGCCGCCACGGTTTCGCGTGGTCCGGCACTGGCGGCGCCACTGGCCAGAAGCGCCGCGAGCACGACGATCCCGGGCAGGAGACGTGGTGAACAGAATGGCTGTGACATGGGCGGCGATCCGAGCGGCGGGCACCATCGGTCAACATGGACTCCCGGCGTGAATCCTGCCAGTGCGTTGGCGCAGCTTTGGCGATCACGACCGCGGAAGCCCCAGATGTCCGCCCCCCACGCAGGCACGCGCGCTTCCACCCGTCGCCGCCGGTGGCTGATCGGTGCCGGCATGGCGCTGGCCCTCCTCTATGCGCTGATCGATTGGATCGTCGCCTACACCTCCGATGCCTACGTGCGTTCCGATCTCGTCGCGGTGGCGCCCGAGGTCGCCGGCGTGGTCGAATCGGTCGCGGTCGCCGACAACCAGAAGGTTGCCGCCGGGGACCTTCTGGCCGTCGTCGATCCCGAGCCCTACGAACTGGCGGTGGCGCTCGAGAATCAGGGTGTCGCCGCGGCCGATGCCGAGGTCGCGATCAAGGCCGGCGCCGAGGCCGCGGCCGCGGCCGACGTCGCGGCCGCGCAGGCGGGGCAGGTGCTCGGGCAGCGCGACTTCCAGCGTGCCAAGGCGCTGACCACGGACGGGGCCATCTCCGAAGCGGCGCTGGACAAGGCGACCGACCTGCAGAGCACGTCGCAGGCGGCCCTGGCGGCAGCCCTGGCGAAGGCGCAGATCAGCACCCGCGAGGCCGACGCCGCCCGGGTGGCGGCGTCCCGGGCGCGGGCCCGGCTGGCGATCGCCCAGTACTCCCTGTCGCGCACCCGGCTGACCGCGCCGGTCGCCGGCGCGGTCAACAACCTGACCTTGCGCCCCGGCGCCTACGTCGCCGTCGGTCAGCCCGTGGTGGGCATCGTCGATGCGTCGCAATGGCGGGTCGTCGCGAACTTCAAGGAGGACGTGGCGGCGGCGACGCAGCCGGGAACCCGCGTCTGGGTCTGGCTCGACAGCCATCCGTGGCGCCTGTTCCCCGGCCGCGTCCAGGGTGTCGGCCGGGCGATCGCACGCGACCAGGGCCCGGCACAGCTGCTGCCCTACGTGGCACCGACCACCGACTGGATCAGGCTGCGGCGACGGCTGCCGGTGACGATCCTGCTCGATCCACCCATGCCGCCGGGCGGCCTGTTCATGGGCGCCGACGCCCGCGTCGTCTTCTGGCGCTGACCGTGCCCGGAGCATGGAGCCGCGTGGGCCGGGCCTTGGGCGAGGACGTCCGTGCGCTGGCACTGACCGGCCCTCGCGCGGCGATGGCATGCCGAACGGCGTCGGCCGCGGTGCTGGCGCTGATCGCCGCGCTGCTCCTGCAGCTGGACAATCCGTGGTGGGCGGCGCTGACGGCATTCGTCATCGTCGACCACGACGCCAACGCCACCCTCGCCAAGAGCATCGATCGTGTCCTCGGTACGCTCGCCGGCGCCGCTCTCGGCTACCTGATGGCGGCTGTCGTCGCCGACCACGCGACGTTCTCCGTGCTGGTCTGCGGCTCGGTGGCGTTCGCGCTCTACGCCCAGGAGCGGATGCAGCACGGCTATGCGGCGCTGCTCGGCGGGGTGACGGTGGTTCTCGTGCTGTTCGGCTCGTTGATCACGCCGACCCGCAGCCTGGACCTCGCGGTCGACCGGGCGCTCGAGATCTGCCTGGGCGTCGTGGTCGCCTGTGTCGTCGACTATGCTTGTGCCGGCGATCTCGCCGACGGCCCCAGCGCGGCGCCGAAGCCGGGCGTGTGGGCGTTGCCGGTCGATCTGGACCTGCTGGCGGTGGCGCTCACCGGTGGGATCGCCGTCGCGGCGATTCCCTTCATCTGGGAGAGCCTGCAACTGCCCGGTCTGGGCCAGACGCCGATCACCGCCTTCGTCGTCATGACCGCGGTGCGCGGCGATGCCGGCCTGAAGTCGGTGAACCGCGCGGTCGGCTGCCTTCTCGGTGGTGCTCTGGGTCTCGCGCTTCTGCCGCTGGTCGGCGATCTGACGGGGGCTTGGCTGGTTGCCGTCTTCGCCGGCCTGTTCGTCTGCGCCCATGTCCGCCATGGCGGCAGCGATGGCTGGTATGCCGGTCAGCAAGCCGGGGTCGCGCTGATCCTGGCCATGATCCAGGGCAGCGGACCGTCGACCAGCCTGATTCCGGCCCTGGACCGGCTGACCGGAATCGTGGGCGGCGTCGTGGTGGTCGGCGTGGCTCAGCGGACCCTGGCGCCGGTCCTTCGCCACCTGCTCGCCCGGCTGGCCTGAACCCGAGGGACATGCCGGTGACACCTCGGGCCGGCCGACCTATGCTCGGCGCATGCCCACCGCCATCACCTCGCGCGACCTGCTGGAACAGCTGATCGCCTTCGACACGCAGAGCTTTCGCTCGAATCTCGAGCTCGTGGCCTTCGTCCAGGCCTACCTGGCCGGGCACGGGGTCGAGAGCCGGCTGGTGCACGACGAAACCGGCAGCAAGGCCAATCTCTGGGCGGTCATCGGTCCCGCCGACGTGCCCGGAATCGTCCTCTCCGGTCATACCGACGTGGTGCCGGTCGAGGGGCAGGCATGGACGAGCGACCCGTTCCGGGCCCGGGTCGCCGACGGGCGGCTCCATGGCCGCGGCGCGGCCGACATGAAGGGCTTTCTCGCCTGCGTGCTGCGGCTGGTACCGGATCTCGTCGCGGCTCGGTTGCGCAGACCAGCCATCCTGGCCTTCTCCTACGACGAGGAGCTGGGTTGCAAGGGGGCGCCCGGGCTGATCGATGCGCTGCTGGCGGCATTGCCGCTGCCCGAAGGCTGCCTCGTCGGCGAGCCTACGCTGCTGCGGCTGATCGATGGGCACAAGGGTAAGGCCGGCTATCGCTGCACCGTCACCGGTCGCGAGGGCCACTCGGCGCTGCCCGCACTCGGCGCCAATGCCGTGGTCGCCGCCGCCAGGATCATCGGCGAGGTCGCCGCCATGGGCGAACGCTTCGCGGTGCATGGCCCGTTCGCCGACGGCTTCGGGCCGCCGCATCACACGTCGAGCGTCGGCCGGATCGAAGGCGGCGCGCAGCTCAACATCATCCCGCGGCATTGCGGCTTCGAGTTCGAGTTCCGCACGCTGCCGGGGAGCGATCCGCTGCAACTCGTCGGCGCGGTGCAGGGCTTCGCTCGTGATCGGGTGTTGCCGGGCCTGCAGGCGACGGCGCCGGAGGCCACGATCACGTTCGAGGAGATCCTGGCCTATCCCGCCTTGCCTCCGGCACCCGAGGCGCCTTTCGTCGCCATGTGCCGCGAGCTCACCGGCACGCCCACGCCCGGCAGGGCATCGTTCGGTACCGACGGCGGCTGCTTCGCCGCCCGCGGCATCCCGTCCCTGGTCTGCGGCCCGGGCGACATCGGTGTCGCGCACAAGCCGGACGAGTGGATCGCCCTGGAGCAGCTCGAAGGCTGCGACGAGCTGCTGCGGCGGCTGATGCGCCGGGCCCTGGTCGAGCCGTGACGGCAGCCGGGGCGGCGCCCGCGGCGCCGTGGCGACGGGCCGCCGACGGCTTGCGGATTCGCTGGTCGGTGCTGCAGGCGCCGCTGTTCGGCCTGAAGGTGTTCGGGGCCGCCATGACGGCGCTCTATATCGGCCTCGCCCTGGGCCTCGAGCGCCCCTTCTGGTCGATGCTGACCGCGTTCATCGTGGCGCAGCCGCTGACCGGCATGGCGGTCGCGAAGGGCGTCTATCGGCTTTCCGGAACGCTCGTCGGCGCGAGCTGGGCGGTCGTCAACCTGATGCTGTTCCAAGGCGCCCCGGAACTCCAGGCGCTCGGCTTCGCCACGTGGCTCGGCGGCTGCGCCTATCTTGCCGCCATCGATCGCACGGCCCGCGCCTACGCCTTCGTTCTCGCCGGCTACACCGCGAGCCTGATCGGCCTGCCTTCGGTCGAGACCCCGGGCGCCATCTTCGACATCGCTCTGGCTCGGGTCGAGGAGATCGCGCTGGGCACCCTGTGCATGACCGTCATCGATGCCGTGGTCCTGCCTCAGACTGCCGGATCGGTGCTGCTGCAGCGGCTCGACCTCTGGTTGCGCGACACGCGTCGCTGGGCCGGCGACGTGCTCTCCGGCAGCACGGAGCGCGCCAAGGCACGGACGGACATGCGCCGGCTGATCGCGTCGGCGGCGGCCCTCGACGAACTGCGCGGCTATGCCGTGCACGATACCCCGGTCCTGCGCCGCGCCGAGCGCATCCTGCACGTGATCCGGCATCGCTCGCAGGTGCTGTTGTCGGTGCTGGTCGCGATCGGGCACCGGCTGGCGACGTTCCGCGATCGGCCGGTCGATCCGACTGTCGAGCTTGACCCGCTGCTGCGGCGCCTGACCGCCTGGATCAACGCCGACCCCGGTGCTCCGCCCGATCCGCTCGAGGTGGCGGCGCTGCGCGGCGCGATCGCCGCGCAGCGGCCGGACGATGCCGCCATCCGAGCCGACGCCGACAAGCTGCTGTTGCGGACGTTGCTCGATCGGCTGGACGACCTCGTCCGGCTCTGGGTCGAGGTGGACGGGTTGCGCCGCGGGTTGACCGAAGAGCGCGACGTCGACGAGCCGGCCGAATCCCTGGCGCGGCATCGTGACCATCTGCTGGCGGCGATGGTCGGTGCCAGCGCCTTCGTCGCCGTGCTGGCCTGCAGCGCCATCTGGATGGCCACCGCGTGGCCGCAGGGATCGACCGCCACCATGATGGCCGCGACCATCTGCGCGTTGATCGGGATCCGCGACGAGCCGGTGCGGCCGGCGCAGCAGTTTCTCGTGATGTCGATCGCCGGCAGCGTGCTGGCGATGGTCTACCTGTTCGTCGTGCTGCCGCGCGTCGACGGGTTCGTGCCGCTGACGCTGGTGCTGGCACCGGTCTACCTGCCCCTGGCTATGTGCCTGCAGCAGCCGCCGCGCGCGGCCAGGGTGATGCCCCTGGCCCTGAACAGCCTGGCCCTGATCGGCCTCGACCAGACCTTCACGGCCGACATCGCCGGATTCGTCAACGGCGCCGTCGCGCTGAACATCGGGATCGGGGTGGCGGTGATCGTGCTCCGCTTCGGGCGCTCGCTGGGGGTGGAATGGGAGGTCGAGCGGGTGATGCAGGCGGTCCGGCGCGATCTCGCCCGACTCGCCGCCGGCGATCCCACCCTTGGCCGGGCGGCATTCGAGAGCCGGATGCACGACCGCGTGGCCATGCTGTTCCCGCGTCTGGCCGGGGCCGAGCCGCCGCTGTCCGCGCGGCTCAGCGACGTGCTGGTGGCGCTGCGGGTCGGGATCAATCTGCTGCTGCTGCGCGATGCGACCGCCGCCTTGCCGGCGGACGGCCGGCGCGCGGTGGCCGCGATGCTGCGCGTGGTCCGCGACGCGCCGGCGAGCGGGCGCGGGCTCGGGCGGCACCTTGCCGAGACTCTGGCCACGGTCGATCGTGCGCTCGCGGTGATCGCGGCCGCGCCTGCGACCTCCGCCACGACGCAGGCGCTCTTGACCCTGGCCGGTATCCGCAATGCGCTGTTGTGGCACGGGCTGATGGCGCAGCCGCTGGCCGGGGTGGAGCCGGAGCCGACATGATCCGCGAGATCGACATCTACGGCCTGCTGGTCTCGCCGGTGCTGGCCGGTGCCGCCCTGGCGCTCGGGCTGACCTGGGTCGTG
>JBDHTW010000046.1:0-32767 GCA_039808865.1 Geminicoccaceae bacterium | reverse complement strand
CCCTTGCCCCCGCGCGGCTACGGCCGCCTCTTCGCCACCCACATCCAGCAGGCCCACGACGGCTGCGACTTCGACTTCCTCCTCGGCAACCAACCCCTCCCCGAACCCGAAATCCATTGAGCCAACGACAAAGGGAAGCCGCCATGGACGTGCCCGCCAACCACTTCAAGCGCGCGATCAAGGCCGGGCGCTCGCAGATCGGCCTGTGGTGCAGCCTCGCCAGCCACGTCTCGGTCGAGATCGTCGCCGGCTCGGGCTTCGACTGGCTGCTGCTCGACACCGAGCACGCGCCCAACGAGCTGCCGATGGTCTACTGCCAGCTCCAGGCGGTGATGGAGAACCGGACCCATCCGATCGTGCGTCCGGCCTGGAACGACATGGTCATGATCAAGCGCTTCCTCGACGCCGGCGTGCAGACGCTGCTGATCCCGACCATCCAGACCGCCGAGGAGGCGGCACAGGCCGTGGCCTACACCCGCTACCCGCCGCGCGGCGTGCGCGGCTTCGCGTCCGCGTCGCGCTCCTCGCGCTTCGGCCGGGTCAAGGACTACCACACGCGGTGCGAGGCGGAGATCTGCGTCCTGGTGCAGATCGAGACCAGGCAGGGCCTCGACAATCTCGAGGCGATCGCCGGGGTCGAGGGCGTCGACGGCGTGTTCATCGGGCCGGGCGACCTCTCCGCCGGCCTCGGCTATCTCGGCGATCAGGGCAACCCCACCTTCCGCGGCATCGTCGAGGACGCCGTCCGGCGCATCAAGGCCTGTGGCAACGCGCCGGGAATCCTCACCGGCGACGAGGCGCTGGCGCGGCGCTGCATCGAGCTCGGCTGCCTGTTCACCGCGGTCGGCGCGGATTCCGGCATCCTCGCCCGCGGCTCCGAGCAGCTCGCCGCCAAGTTCAAGGATCCTGCGCCGGCATGAGCGCTGGCGCGTTGCCCGCGCCGCGGCGGGCGCCTAGTCTTGCTCCAACACGGGAGGGCCATCCATGCCGAAGTTCGCGGCCAATCTGACCATGCTCTACAACGAGGTCGACTTCCTCGACCGCTTCGCGGCCGCGGCCAAGGATGGCTTTGCCGGCGTCGAGTTCCTGTTCCCCTACGCCTACGCCAAGGACGAGCTGGCGGGACGGCTGCGCGAGCACGGGCTGACCCAGGCGCTGCACAACCTGCCGGCCGGCGACTGGGCCGGCGGCGAGCGCGGCATCGCCTGCCATCCCGATCGGGTCGACGAGTTCCGCGAGGGAGTCGCGCGCGGGATCGAGTACGCAACCGCACTGGGCTGCAGGCAGCTGAACTGCCTGGCCGGCAAGGCGCCGGACGGCGTGCCCGAGGCCGAGCTGCGGCAGACCTTCGTGGGCAATCTGCGCCATGCCGCCGCGGAGCTGGCCAAGGCGGGGATCAGGCTCCTGGCCGAGCCGGTCAACAACCGCGACATTCCGGGCTTCTACCTGAACCGGTCGGCGCAGGCGATCTCGATCATGGACGAGGTCGGCTCGGACAATCTCTACCTGCAGTACGACTTCTACCACACGCAGATCATGGAAGGCGATCTCACCACCACCTTCCGCCGGCTCAAGGACCGGATCGCGCACGTGCAGATCGCCGACAACCCGGGCCGCAACGAGCCGGGCACCGGCGAGATCAACTATCCGTTCATCTTCAAGATGCTGGACGCCGAAGGCTACGACGGCTGGGTCGGCTGCGAGTACAAGCCGGCGGCCGCCACCTCGGCCGGCCTCGGCTGGTTCCAGCCCTACGCCAAGCGCGCCGTCTGAGCGTGGCACAGCAGGAGTTCGTCGCATGAAAGTCGGATTCATCGGCCTCGGCATCATGGGCCGACCCATGGCGCTCAACCTCGCGAAGGGTGGCCACGAGCTGTTCCTCCATTCGCGCAGCGGCGTGCCGGCCGAGCTGACCGAGGCGGGCGGGCAGGCCTGCGCCTCGCCGGCGGAGGTGGCGCGAGCCGCCGAGGTGATCATCACCATGGTGCCGGACACGCCGCAGGTCGAGGAGGTGCTGTTCGCCGAGCAGGGCGTCGCCGCCGGCCTGTCCGCCGGCAAGACCGTGGTCGACATGAGCTCGATCTCGCCGATCGCGACCAAGGAGTTCGCGCGGAAGATCAACGAGCTCGGCTGCGACTACCTCGATGCCCCGGTCTCCGGCGGCGAGGTCGGCGCCAAGGCGGCCTCGCTGACCATCATGGTCGGCGGCCCGCAGGCCGCCTTCGACAAGGTCAAGCCGCTGTTCGAGCTGATGGGCAAGAACATCACGCTCATCGGTGGCAACGGCGACGGCCAGACGACCAAGGTGGCGAACCAGATCATCGTCGCCTTGAACATCGAGGCGGTGGCCGAGGCGCTGGTGTTCGCCGCCAAGGCCGGCGCCGACCCGGCCAAGGTCCGCCAGGCGCTGATGGGCGGCTTCGCCAGCTCGCGCATCCTCGAGGTCCACGGCGAGCGGATGATCAAGCGCACCTTCGCGCCAGGATTCCGCATCGAGCTGCACCAGAAGGATCTGGCGCTGGCTCTGGCCGGCGCGCGCGCGCTGGGCGTGAGCCTGCCCAACACCGCGACCGCCATGGAGCTGTTCAACGCCTGCGCCGCCAACGGCGGCAAGGGCTGGGACCATTCCGGCATGGTCCGGGCCCTCGAGCTGATGGCCAACCATCCCGTCGCCGGCGACTGAGCCCGACCATGGACCCGCGCCAGCTCCTGCGCTCCTTGTTCGACGCCGCGGTGGCGGCGGCCGATCCGGCCGTGGCCGTGCCGGCCCATCTGCCCGACCCGCCCAAGGGGCGCACCGTCGTCGTCGGCGCCGGCAAGGCGTCGGCGGCGATGGGGCTGGCGTTCGAGCGGCACTGGCCGGGCGCGCTCGCCGGCCTGATCGTCACCCGCTACGGCCATGGCGCGCCGTGCCAGCGGCTCGAGGTGGTGGAGGCGGCGCACCCGGTGCCCGACGAGGCCGGCCGTGCCGCGGCCGCGCGCATGCTCGAGCTCGTGCGGGGCCTGTCCGCCGACGATCTGGTCGTGGCGCTGATCTCCGGCGGCGGCTCGTCGCTCCTGACCCTGCCGCCGCCCGGGCTGACGCTGGCCGACAAGCAGGCGGTCAACCGGGCGCTGCTGCGCTCCGGCGCCTCGATCGACGAGATGAACTGCGTGCGCAAGCATCTCTCGGCGATCAAGGGCGGCAGGCTCGCCGCGGCGGCGCATCCGGCTCGGGTGGTGACGCTGCTGATCTCCGACGTGCCGGGCGACGATCCGGCGGTGATCGCCAGCGGCCCGACCGTGCCCGACGCCACCACCGCCGCCGACGCCCTGGCGATCCTGGAGCGCTACGGCATCGAGGTGGCGGCACAGGTGCGCCACCACCTGGCCGGTCCGGCGGCGGAGACGCCCAAGCCCGGCGACCCCCGGCTCGCCGGTGGCGACGTCCGGCTGATCGCCGCGCCGCAGCTCAGCCTCGAGGCGGCAGCGGCGGCGGCGCGCGCCGCCGGGATCACGCCCGTGCTGCTCGGCGACGCGATCGAGGGCGAGGCCCGCGAGGTCGGCCAGGTCATGGCCGGCATCGCCCGTTCGGTGCGCCGCCACGGTCAGCCGGCGGCCGCGCCTGCGGTGCTGCTGTCGGGTGGCGAGACCACGGTCACGGTGCGCGGCGGTGGCCGGGGCGGCCGCAACGTCGAGTACCTGCTGGGCCTGGCCGTCGCCCTGGACGGGTTGCCCGATGTCTGGGCCATCGCCGGGGACACCGATGGCATCGACGGCGCCGAGGAGGTGGCGGGTGCGATCGTCGTCCCGGACACCCTGGCCCGCGCCCGCGCCGCCGGCCTCGACCCGCACGAGGTGCTGGCGCGCAACGACGCGCACACGCTGTTCGAGACCCTGGGCGACCAGGTCATCACCGGCCCGACCCTGACCAACGTCAACGACTTTCGGGCCGTGCTGGTGGTCTGAGGGCGGCGGCATCTGTGGTCGGTCCGGACATCGGCCCACCGCGGGTATCGGCATCCACGACGGTGCGATGGAATGGGCCCGCGGCCTGCCCAGCTCAGCTTGCGATCGTGCCGGCGACGCGATGCGCCGCCAGCAGCAATGGCTGCGGCGAGCGGCAGGAGCAGCGAGCCGATGGCGGCAAGGGCAGCATGCCGGACCCGGTGGCATCAAGCGTGCCGGCGCTTGAACTCCGCCTCTTCCAGGTAAAGACCCGCGGCCGGCGCGGTCTGGCCGGCGGCGCTGCGGTCGCAGGCGGCCAGCACCGCCTGCACGTGCCCGATCGGCGCCTTGCCCTCACCGACCGTCTTCAGCGTGCCGACGATGTTGCGGACCTGGTGATGGAGGAACGACCGGGCCCAGAGCCGGCATTCGATCATGTCGTCCCGGCGGAGCACGTGGATCCCGGCCAACGTCTTCACCGGCGAGGCCGCCTGGCATTCGCTGGCGCGGAAGCTGGTGAAGTCGTGGCGGCCGACCAGCGCCTGGGCGGCGACGTGCATGTGCTCGGCGTCGAGCCGTACCGGCACGTGCCACACCCGGCCACGCTCCAGCGCCGGCGGGCCGCGGCGGTTGAGGATGCGGTAGAGGTAGCGGCGAGACGTGCACGAGAAGCGGGCGTGAAACTCGTCCGGCGCCTCGCGCGCCTGCCGCACCGTGACCGGGGCCGGACGAAGATGGAAGTTGAGCGCCCCGGCGAGCCGCTCGGGCTGCCAGCGGCGTTCGAGATCGAGATGCGCCACCTGGCCCAGCGCATGCACGCCGGCATCGGTACGGCCGGCGGCCACGACCGTTACGGTTTCGCCGGTGCTGGCCCGGATGGCATCCTCGACCGCCGCCTGCACCGACGGCCCGCCGGCCTGCCGCTGCCAGCCCTGGAACGCCCCGCCGTCATACTCCAGCAGCAGCCGGTAGCGCGGCATGCTCAGCCCAGCCGCGTGCCCGGCGGCAGCGCGAAGCCGCGCTGCAGCTCCTCCGGCCCCATGGCCCGCCGCCCGGCGCGCTGGACCAGCGTGACCCGCAGCGCGCCGTCCCCACAGGCGACCGTCAGCGGCGCCTCGATCACCGTGCCGGGCGCGCCCGTCCCGGGCACGACGGTGCCACGCAGCAGGGTTAGGCGCTCGCCTCGCGCCTCGCACCAGCAGCCCGGCTGCGGGTTGAGCGCGCGCAGCCGGCGCTCGATCTGCGCGGCCGGCTCGCTGAAGTCGAGCCGGCCTTCCGCGCGCGCGATCTTGGCGGCATAGATTACGCCCTCCGCCGGCTGCGGCATCGCGGCGAGCGTACCGGCCGCGATACCGCTGACCACGGCCGGCAGCATGGCCGCAGCGAGCTCGGCCAGCCGCTCGTGCAGCTCGGGCGCCGTCGTCGCCGCGCCGATCGGCAGGGCGCGCATCGCGTAGACCGGGCCGGTATCGAGCCCGGCCTCCATCTGGAAGATGCTGACACCGGTCTCGGCATCGCCGGCCAGGATCGCGCGCTCGATCGGGGCGGCGCCACGCCAGCGGGGCAGCAGCGAGGCATGCAGGTTGATGCAGCCGAGCCTCGGCGCATCCAGCACGGGCTGCGGCAGCAACAGCCCGTAGGCGCCGACGACGGCCAGCTCGACGCCCAGGGCCTCGAACTCGTCCTGGGCCGCGGGATCCTTCAGCGTTCGCGGCGTGTGGACCGGCAGGCCGAGCCGCAGCGCCGCCTCGTGCACCGGCGTCGACCGCAGCCGCTGGCCACGGCCGGCCGGCCGTGGCGGCTGGGTGTAGACCGCAGCCACGCTGTGGCCCGCCGCCAGCAAGGCCTGCAGGCTGGGCAGCACGAACGCGGTCGTGCCCATCACCGCCAGCCGCAAGCCCCCCGGCTCAGCCACGCCCGCGCCTCGTCTTGCCCAGCTTGCGCATGATCATGTTCCGCCGCAGGGCGGACAGGTGGTCGACGAACAGCACGCCGTCGAGATGATCGATCTCGTGCTGCACGCAGCGCGCGAGCAGCCCGTCCGCCGCCAGCTCGCGCTGCGTGCCGTGCTCGTCGAGGAAGCGGACCCGGACGGCCTCCGGCCGCGTGACCTCGGCATACTGACCCGGCAGGCTGAGGCAGCCCTCCTCGGCGGTGGCGCGCACGGCCGAGTGCCATTCGATCTCCGGGTTGATCAGCACCATCGGGCGGCGCTCGTCGCCTTCGGCGACGTCGATCACGACCAGCCGCAGCGTGACCCCGACCTGGGGGGCGGCGAGGCCGATGCCCGGCGCTTTGTACATGGTCTCGAACATGTCGGCCACGAGCTCGCGCAGCGCATCGTCGATGGCTTGCACGGGCTGGGCCCTGGCCTTCAGCAGCGGGTGCGGGGCCTGCAGGATCTCGAGCAGCGCCATGGTGGGTCAGCGGCTTCCGGATGGGACGACGACGCCGTCAGGTAAGGTTGCGCGCCCCGCCGGTCAAGCGACCCGCTGCCGGCCGCGCAGGGCGGCGTCGAGCGTGCCGTCGTCCAGGTAGGTGAGCTCGCCGCCGACCGGGACGCCATGGCCGAGCCGGCTCACCGCACGGCCCAGCGGTTTGAGCCGCTCGGCCAGGTAGTGGCCCGTCGTCTGGCCGTCGACGGTGGCGCCGAGGGCGAGGATGACCTCGCCGACGGCCTCGTCTTGGACCCGTTGCAGCAGGCGGTCGATGCCCAGCTCCTCGGGGCCGATGCCGTCCAGCGCCCGCAGCGTCCCACCGAGGACGTGGTAGCGGCCGGTGAAGATGCCCGCCCGCTCCATGGCCCACAGATCCTCGACGTCGGCGACGACGCACAAGGTCTGCCGGTCGCGCTCGGGGTCGCGGCAGATCGAGCAGGGCTGCGCGCTGTCGAGATTGCCGCAGCGCTCGCAGGTCTGCACGGCAACGGCGCAGTCCCGCAGCGCGTCGGCCAGCGGCAGCATCAGCGTGTCGCGCCGCTTCAGCATCGCCAGAGCCGCGCGCCGTGCCGAGCGTGGCCCGAGCCCCGGCAGGCGGGCCAGCAGCCGGACCAGACGCTCGATCTCGAGCGTCGCCATCAGAACGGCATCTTGAATCCCGGCGGCAGCGGCAAGCCGCCGGTGAGCTTGCCCATCTCCTCCTGCACGTAGGCCTCGGTCTTGGCCTTGGCATCGTTGCAGGCGGCGACGATCAGATCCTCGAGCACCTCGACCTCGTTGGGATCGGCCAGGGACGGGTCGATCTTGATCTTGCGCATCTCGCCACGGCCGTTGAGCGTGACGTTGACGAGGCCGCCGCCGGCGCTGCCGCTCATCTCCGTCTCGGCCAGCTTCTGCTGCATCTCGGCCATCCGCGACTGCAGCTTCTGCGCTTCCTTGAGCATGTTGCCCAGATTCTTCATCTCTCGTCCTTTGCTAGGATTCGGCGGCAGCCGCTCGGCTACTCGCTGCGCTTCCTGATGTCGACCAGCGTCGCACCCGGGAAGGTCGCCAGCACCTCCTGCAGCGACGGGTCGGCGGCGACCTCGTCGAGCCGAGCGCGCTTGGCGCTGGCGTCCTGCTCGGCCA
Organism: Geminicoccaceae bacterium; assembly: GCA_039808865.1. Lineage (GTDB taxonomy): Bacteria > Pseudomonadota > Alphaproteobacteria > Geminicoccales > Geminicoccaceae > Benzoatithermus. The sequence continues at coordinate 25,274 of JBDHTW010000046.1, read as the reverse complement.
GCGTGGGCTCGCCGGCGCCGCTGCCGACGACGATGACCCAGCGGCGGCCGGTCAGCCGCGTCGCGGCCTCGCTCACGCGGCCGGCGACGTCGGTCGGCACCCCGGCCGCGAAGCGGAGCTCGAGCCTGCCGGGCTCGAAGCGGAGCAGATAGGCGCTGGCGTAGAGCCATGCCGCGAGCGGAGCCGCGCCGCCCTCGCGCAGGCAGGCGACCAGCTCGCGGTAGCTGCGCGGCTCGGGCATCCCCATCGATGCCGCCGGCATCGGTTCGGGCGGCGATGCCGCGCTCGGCCGGGCGGTCGTGACGGGCGCGAGCGCCGTGGCCGCCGATTGCCACGGGCCGGTCGGCGGGTCGGTCCGCCGGCCGCCCGCCGGCACTGCGGCCGGCGCGCCACCCCCGGCCTCGTGCAGGAGCCGCGCCAGATCGGCGGGCGAAGGCAGGTCGCTGACGCAGGCCAGCCGCAAGAGCAGCATCTCGGCGGCGGCCGCGGCATCGGGCGCGGTTCGCACCTCGTCGATGCCCTTCAGCAGCATCTGCCAGGCACGGGCCAGGACCGGCAGCGACAGCGCCTTGGCCATCGTCGCGGCGCGCTCGGCGGCCTGCGCGGCGAGCCCGAGGCTCGAGGCGGCGTCGGGCGCCACCTTCAGCCGTGACAGCCAATGGCTGATCTCGAGCAGATCCTGGGCCACGGCCACCGGCTCCGCACCCAGCGCGTAGAGTTCGGCGAACCGCTCGAGGGCCAGGGCGGCCTCGCCGCGCATCACCGCGTCGAACAGTTCGAGCAGCTGCAGCCGATCGCCCAGGCCCAGCATCGCCTGCACCAGCCCGACCTCGATCGGACCTTCGCTCGTGGCGATCGCCTGGTCGAGCAGCGAGAGCGAATCGCGCACCGAGCCCTCGGCTGCCCGGGCGATCAGCGCCAGCGCGTCGGCCGTCGCCTCGACACCTTCGGTGGTGCAGATCCCGCTCAGATGCGTGGCCAGCGTCGGCACGTCGACACGGCGCAGCTCGAAGCGCTGGCACCGCGACAGCACCGTGATCGGTACCTTGCGGATCTCGGTGGTCGCGAAGATGAACTTGGCGTGCGGCGGTGGCTCCTCGACCGTCTTCAGCAAGGCGTTCCACGCCTTGGCCGAGAGCATGTGAACCTCGTCGAGGATGTAGATCTTGTAGCGGGAGGCGGCCGGGACGAACTGGATGCCCTCGAGCAGCTCCAGCACGTCGTCCTTGCCGGTCTGCGAGGCCGCGTCCATCTCGATCACGTCGAGCGCCCGATCCTGATCGATGGCGATGCAGCTCGAGCACGTGCCGCAGGGCTCGGGGGTAGGACCGCCGCCGCCGTCCGGGCCGGTGCAGTTCAGGCCGCGCGCGATGATCCGCGCGGTCGTGGTCTTGCCGACGCCGCGGATGCCCGAGAGCAGGAAGGCATGGGCCACGCGTCCGGACGCGAACGCGTTCTTCAGCGTGCGGACCAGGGCTTCCTGGCCGATCAGCGCCGATAGCCGCGTCGGGCGATAGGCGCGGGCTAGGACCCGGTAGGCTTCGGGGCGCTGCAGCTGCGGCTCCATCGGCCGGGAGACGGGAGAGGGGAAATGAGGCAGAAGGCTGGACAGCGACCCGACACGAAACTCGTTACGGCTGCTTCCTTCCGGACCTGACCGGATTGGCGAGGGTATCGTCCACCGCCAGCCTTCCGCGGACGAATATCGGTGCTCGCAGCGCGATGCGCAAGAGTGCAGGCGGCAGGGCGGCGCGCTATAGGCCTGCTCAGCCACGAACCGCCCATTTGCTCGGACGCACGCCGCCGATGCCCACCCTGCCGCCGCTGCTCGTCTATGCCGCCCCCACACTCGATCGCGCAGCCCACCGCCGTCGCGACGAAGCCTGGCTCGCGGCCCGCCGGGCCGATCCCACGAGCCGCGTCGTGCGTCTGGTCGAGCTGAAGATCCCGATGCTGGGCAGGGACGATGCACCGCAAGTCGATGCGCCGAGCGTGGGCGAGCTCGGGGCTCCCCTGCCGGAGCACAGCTTCTTTCTGGGCGAGGTCGACGGGGTCGCCTGGTTCGCGCTCGACCTCGGCGACGATCCGCTCCCCGATCGCCGTTTGGTCGAGCTGCGTACGGTGAGCCTGCTCCTGCCCGCGGGCGAGGCCGGGCTGCTGGCCTACGCGCGCGGACTCGCCCACTGGCATCGCGGCCATCAGTTCTGCGGCTGGTGCGGCACGCTGACCCAACTCGTGCACGCGGGCCACGCCCGGCACTGCCCGGGGTGCCTGCGCTCCCACTTCCCGCGCACCGACCCCGCGGTGATCGTCCTCGTCACCCATGGCGACCAGTGCCTGCTCGGCCGCTCGCCGCGCTTTCCGCCCGGGATGTACTCGACCCTGGCCGGCTTCGTGGAGCCCGGCGAATCGCTGGAGCAGACCCTGCTGCGCGAGGTGTTCGAGGAGGTCGGCGTCGCCATCGACGGCATCGCCTACCGTGCCTCGCAGCCCTGGCCCTTCCCACAATCGCTGATGCTGGGCTTCCGGGCCCGGGCGCTGGACACGACGCTGAAGCTCGATCCGGACGAGATCGAGGCTGCAGCGTGGTTCAGCCGTGCCGAACTCGCGGACGAGGCGCAGCGCCCGGTCCGCCTGCCCAATGCCGACAGCATCGCCCGCTTCCTGATCGAGGAATGGCTGGCCGAAGGGGCATGATTCCAGAGGGCATTCAGGCCGGTTCGGCGGCGGCGTCCGGATCGACGATGCCCTGGAGCCGGAAGGAGGCGGTCCGCGCGAAGCGCAGCAGCACCGCCCGGCGTCGCGCCGGTGCGACCGTCCGCTGCCGCGCCGGGCGGATCAGGCTCGCGGCGTAGCGGTCGGCGACGATCAGGCCTTCGTCCGCCGGCAGGATCTCGTGCGGGAACTCGGGGCCGACCGCGAAATAGAACTGATCCGCGAAGTCCAGATATTCCGGCCACTTCCGGTCGGTCAGGAAGTCCGTGCGGCAGGATTTGACCTCGACCGCGACGAGCCTGCCGTCGCGGCCGAGCGCCATCAGATCGACCCGCCGCCCGGAGCCCAGCGTGAACTCGGGCAGGGCGGTGAGGTCGAGGTCGAGCAGAAGGCGCATGGTCCCGCGCAAGATCGCGGCCGCGGCCGGAGAGGTCATGCTGGACGGTGCCCCGGTGGCTTGCGCCCTTTTCCATAATCGGTCGGCGGCACTGTTGCCAGAGTGTTCCAGTTCCGGCTTTACACCGCCGTTCCACAGCTTGTGCGCCTTCCATCCCCAGCCTCGTCCACAGGATCGATGCCGGCACGTCTGCACAAGGATGGCGCGCGTGCTAGAAAACGGTTCACCGCGCAGCATCGAGGAGTGGCCGCCGTGGCAGCCGACGACGCCGGCACCTTCCGCGTCCAGCCGCACAATATCGAGGCCGAGCAGGCGATTCTCGGTGCCATCCTGGTCAACAACGAGGCCTTCCACCGGGTCAGCGAGCTATTGCGCCCGGAGCATTTCTTCGAGCCGGTGCACGGGCGGATCTACGAGTGCTGCGCGCAGCGCATCGGTCGCGGCCAGCGAGCGGACCCGGTCACGCTGAAGCTGCTGTTCGAGGAGGACGAGGCGCTGCGCGAGCTGGACGGCGCGCGTTACCTCACCCGCCTCGCGCATGCCGCCGAGACCATCATCAACGCCGCCGAGTACGGCCAGATCGTCCACGATCTCGCGCTCAAGCGCGGGCTGATCAAGGTGGGCGAGGACCTGGTCAACCGCGCCTACGATCGCGTGCTGCCGGAGAGCGGCCGCGACCAGATCGAGATGGCCGAGCGCGACCTGTTCGCGCTGGCGCAGGAGGGGGAATCCCGCGGCGAGTTCCAGGCGTTCCCACAAGTTCTCTCGGCCGCGATCCGGCACATCGAGAGCGCCTGGCACAAGGTCGGCAAGGTGTCGGGCGTGCCGACCAAGCTCACCGGCCTCGACGAGAAGCTGGGCGGGCTGCAGCCGTCCGATCTCGTCATCCTGGCCGGGCGGCCGAGCATGGGCAAGACGGCGATGGCGGTGACCATCGCCGCCAACGCCGCCGCGGCCGAGAACGTCCACGACGATGCCCATACGGCGAAGCACCGCAACTTCGTCGTCGGCGTGTTCTCGCTGGAGATGTCGGCCGAGCAGCTCGCCACGCGACTCCTGTCCGGCAAGGGGCGGATCGAATCCGATCGGCTGCGGCGCGGCGACATCAGCGAGGCGGAGTGGCCGACCCTGGTCCGCGCGAGCCAGGATCTGGGCTCGATGCCCTTGTTCATCGACGACACGCCGGCTCTGTCGATCGGCGCGCTCAGAACCCGCGCCCGCCGGCTGCAGCGGACCCAGGGGCTGCATCTGCTCGTGGTCGACTACCTGCAGCTTCTGCGCGGCTCCGGGCAGAACAGCCAGTCCAACCGGGTGCAGGAGATCACCGAGATCACGCAGGGCCTCAAGGCCATGGCCAAGGAGCTGAACGTGCCGGTGCTGGCCCTATCGCAGCTCTCGCGCGCGGTCGAATCGCGGGAGGACAAGCGGCCGATGCTGTCGGACCTGCGCGAATCCGGCTCGATCGAGCAGGATGCCGACGTCGTGATGTTCGTATTCCGCGAGGAATACTATCTGTCCCGCGCCATCCCGACCCAGCGGGAGGGCGAGGGCAAGGACAAGTTCGACCTGCGCTACCAGGACTGGTTCCAGCGCTGCCAGGCGGTCCACAACAAGGCCGAGATCATCATCGCCAAGCAGCGCCACGGCCCGATCGGCAACATCCAGGTGCAGTTCGACGCCAATCTCGGCCAGTTCAACGACCTCGAGCCCGGCCACTATCCCGAACATCTGTACGGCTGACCGATGGGCTCCGCGCGGGTGGCGAGGTTGACGCACGGCCGAGGCTCGGCTACGGCGCCTGCGTGCCGCCGGGTCGTCCGCCGGCGCCACGGCGCTTCCGCCCGCATCCGGTTGGACCGACCTCAGGCATGAATCCGCTCGCCGCCGTCGGCCGCGCCGTCCTCGCCATCTGTGCGGCGGTTGGCGAGCTGCTCCTGTTCACGCTCGCCGCGATCGCCGGTGGCCTGCGCGGCCCGTTCTACCCGCGCCAGCTCGTGCGGCAGATGGTGGAGATCGGCTTCTTCTCGCTGCCGGTCGTCGGCCTGACCGCGATCTTCACCGGCATGGTGCTGGCGCTGCAGAGCTACACCGGCTTCTCGCGCTTCGAGGCCTCGAGCGCGATCCCGACCATCGTCGTCCTGTCGATGACCCGCGAGCTCGGGCCGGTGCTGGCCGGGCTGATGGTGGCGGGCCGGGTCGGCGCCGCGATCGCGGCCGAGCTCGGCACGATGCGGGTGACCGAGCAGATCGATGCGCTGACCACGCTCTCGACCGATCCCTTGCGCTACCTGGTCTTCCCGCGCGTCCTGGCCGGCCTGCTGATGCTGCCGCTGCTCGTGCTGGTCGCCGACGTGATCGGGGTGATGGGCGGCTACCTGGTCAGCGTCTACAAGCTGGGCTTCGCCTCGGTCGAGTACATCAACCGCACGCTGCAGTATCTGGAGACCCAGGACGTGGTCTCCGGTCTGGTCAAGGCGGCGGTGTTCGGCTTCATCGTGGCGCTGATGGGCTGCTATCAGGGCTACTTCTCGAAGGGCGGCGCGCAAGGGGTGGGCGCCGCCACCACCAAGGCCGTGGTCTCGGCCTCGATCCTGATCCTGACCTCGAACTACATCGTCACCGAGCTGTTCTTCAGCCGATGAGCACGCCCGCACCCAAGATCGCGATTCGCGGCCTGACCAAGAGCTTCGGCGCCAAGAAGGTGCTGCAGGGGGTGGATCTCGACCTGCCTGCCGGCCGCTCTCTGGTCGTGATCGGTGGCTCGGGCACCGGCAAGTCCGTGCTGATCAAGTGCGTGCTCGGCCTGATGACGCCCGACGGCGGCTCGATCAAGGTCGACGGCGTCGAGGTCGTCGGTGCCGACCGCGCCACGATGGACGGGCTGCGCCGCAAGTTCGGCATGCTGTTCCAGGGCGGGGCCCTGTTCGACAGCCTCCCGGTCTGGGAGAACGTCGCCTTCGGCCTGCTCGCGACCAACCGGGTGAGCCGGGCGGAGGCGCAGGCCAAGGCGGTCGAGACGCTGGGCCTGGTGGGCTTGGCGCCCGAGGTCGCCCGCCTGATGCCGGCCGAGCTGTCGGGCGGCATGCAGAAGCGGGTCGGCCTGGCGCGGGCGATCGCGCACGAGCCCGAGATCCTGTTCTTCGACGAGCCGACCACGGGCCTCGACCCGATCATGGCCGACGTGATCAACGAGCTCATCGTGCGCTGCGTGCGGCAGCTCGGCGCCACCGCCTTGTCCATCACCCACGACATGGCGAGCGTGCGCAAGATCGCCGACCGCGTGGCCATGCTCTACGGCGGCAGGATCGTCTGGGAAGGGCCGGTCGAGCGGATCGACGCCAGCGGCAATCCCTATGTCGATCAGTTCATCCACGGCCGGTCCGAAGGGCCGATCAAGGTCGGGGCCGGCACCATCCAGGCCTGACCCTGTGGCTTGTGTTCGCGCGACGGACACCGCACTTTAGGCCCACCTCTTCCTGTCTCGCGCGAGCCCATGGCCAAACCTCAGCGTTCCTTCGTCTGCCAGAGCTGCGGTGCGGCGCACCCGCGCTGGGCGGGGCGCTGCGAGGATTGCGGTGCCTGGAACAGCGTCGTCGAGGAGGCCACCGCCAGTCCGGCACCGGCGGCCGGCGGCAGGCAGCAGGGCCGACGCCTGGATCTGGTGCCGCTCGCCGGCACCGCCGACCCGCCGCCACGCGTGCCGAGCGGCATCGACGAGCTCGACCGCGTGCTCGGCGGCGGCATCGTTCCCGGTGCCGCGCTGCTGATCGGCGGCGATCCCGGCATCGGCAAGAGCACCTTGATGTTGCAGGCGACGGCCGCGATCGCCGCGCCCGGCCGCGAGGTGGTCTATGTCAGTGGCGAGGAGTCGGTCGACCAGATCCGGCTGCGCGCCGCGCGCCTGGGATTGAGCGGCGCGCCGGTGCGGCTCGCCAGCGCCACCTCGGTCGGCGACATCCTGGCCACGGTCGACCATCCGCGCGCGCCGGCGCTCGTCGTGATCGATTCGATCCAGACGATGTGGGTCGACGGGCTCGAGCAGGCGCCCGGCACGGTCACGCAGCTGCGCGGCGCGGCGCAGGCGCTGATCCGTTTCGCCAAGCAGCGCGGCAGCGCCGTGCTCCTGATCGGTCACGTCACCAAGGACGGGCAGATCGCCGGGCCGCGGGTGCTCGAGCACATGGTCGACGCCGTGCTCTACTTCGAGGGCGATCGCGGCCATCAGTTCCGCATCCTGCGCGCGGTGAAGAACCGCTACGGGCCGGCCAACGAGATCGGCGTGTTCGAGATGGCCGAGGCCGGCCTCGTGCCGGTGCCGAATCCGTCGGCGCTGTTCCTCGGCGATCGCGAGGACGGAATCGCCGGGGCTGCGGTGTTCGCCGGCATGGAGGGCACGCGGCCGCTGCTGGTCGAGATCCAGGCGCTGGTGGCGCCGAGCGGCCTCGCCACGCCGCGCCGGGCGGTGGTCGGCTGGGACTCCGGCCGCCTTGCCATGCTGCTCGCCGTGCTCGAGGCCAGGTGCGGGCTTGTGATGAGCACGCGCGATGTCTATCTCAACGTCGCGGGCGGGCTGCGGGTGCAGGAGCCGGCCGCGGATCTTGCGGTGGCGGCCGCGATCATCTCTTCGGAGCTGGGTCGTGCGGCGCCGCCCTCGACGGTGTTCTTCGGCGAGGTCGGGCTGGCCGGCGAGGTGCGGGCCGTGGGCCACGTCGAGGCGCGGCTCAAGGAAGCAGGCAAGTTGGGCTTTTCGCGTGCGATCATGCCGGGCAGCGGCAAGGATTGGCCGTTGGGGCTGACGCTCGACGAGCTGCCGAGGCTGGCCGATCTCCTGCGCGTGATGGGTGGGGCGCCGCCACGCGCCCGCCGGCTGGCGAGCTGAATCGTGGGCGGCTTCCAGCTCACCCTGTTCGACGTGATCGTCATCGCGATCGTCGCCATCTCGGCCCTGGCGGCTCTGGTCCGCGGTGCCATCGCGGAAATTCTGGGCCTCGCCAGCTGGATCGGCGCCGCCATCGTGGCCTTCCTGGCAGTGCCGTACGTGGCGCCGCTGGTCAGGCCGGTGATCGCCGGCGAGACGCTGGCCGATCTCGTGGCCCTGGGCGGTGTGTTCCTCGTCGCGCTGCTCGCGCTCAAGCTCGTCACCGGGATCGTCGCGGCCGTGGTGTCGGACAGCCCGCTCGGGCCGCTCGACAAGCTTCTCGGCCTCGCGTTCGGCGCCGTGCGCGGCATGGCGCTGGTCTGCGCGGTCTATCTGATCTTCAGCTACCTCGTGAAGCCCGAGGTGCAGCCCGACTGGGTGCGCAACGCCTATCTGCTCGATCCGGTGCGGACCGGCTCGGCCATGCTCGAGAGCCTGCTGCCGGAGCGCTATCGCCACGGCGAGTTCGACCGGCCTCTGCCGACGGAAGTCGAAGCTCCGACCGACGGCAAGGGCTACACCGACCAGCAGCGGCAGGCGGTCGACAATCTTTTGAGCAAGAAACCATGAGGTTGGCCGACTTGACGGACGAACCAGTGGGCGCGGCGTTCGACGACGACAAGCCGAAGGACGAGTGCGGCATCTTCGCGATCTATGGCCATCAGGACGCGGCGCCGCACGCGGCGCTCGGCCTGCACGCGCTCCAGCACCGCGGCCAGGAAGCCGCCGGGATCGTCAGCTTCGACGGCACGCATTTCCACAGCCACCGTGCGGTCGGGCTGATCGGCGACACCTTCAGCCGCCGTTCGGTGATCGAGGGCCTGCCCGGCCATGCCGCGATCGGCCATACCCGCTACTCGACCACCGGTGCCAGCATGCTGCGCAACGTGCAGCCGCTGTTCGCGGATTTCGCGTTCGGCGGGCTTGCGGTCGGGCACAATGGCAACCTGACCAACGCGCTGCAGCTGCGCCGCCGTCTGGTCGCCGAAGGCTCGCTGTTCCAGTCGACCAGCGACACCGAGGTGATCATCCATCTGATCGCCCGCAGCTCGCGGCAGGACATCATCGGCCGCGTCGTCGAGTCGCTGCGCGAGGTCGAGGGCGCCTGGTCGCTGGTCGGGCTGTTCGACGACGGGATCATCGGCGGCCGCGATGCGCTGGGGGTGCGTCCGCTGGTGCTGGGCCGGCTCGACGGGGCCTGGATCCTCGCTTCCGAGACCTGCGCCTTGGACATCCTCAATGCCGAGTTCGTGCGCGACGTCGAGCCCGGCGAGGTGGTGGTGATCGATGCCGAAGGGGTGCACAGCCTGCGCCCGTTCGCGCCCGAGCCGCGCCGTTTCTGCATATTCGAATATGTCTACTTCGCCCGGCCCGACAGCGTCATGGACGGGCTCGGGGTTTACGACGTGCGCAAGCGCATCGGCGCCGAACTCGCGCGCGAGAGCGGGGTGCCCGCCGACGTCGTGGTGCCGGTGCCGGACAGCGGCGTGCCCGCCGCGATCGGCTACGCGCAGGAATCGGGCATCGGCTTCGAGCTCGGCATCATCCGCAACCACTATGTCGGCCGCACCTTCATCGAGCCCACGGACCACATCCGCAATCTTGGCGTGAAGCTGAAGCACAACGCCAACCGGGTGTCGCTCGCCGGCAAGCGGGTCGTCCTGGTCGACGACAGCATCGTCCGCGGCACCACCTCGACCAAGATCGTCAGCATGGTGCGCGCGGCCGGGGCAAGCGAGGTGCACATGCGCATCGCGAGTCCGCCCACGACGCACAGCTGCTTCTACGGCGTCGACACGCCCGAGCGCAGCCAGCTCATGGCGGCGCGGCACTCGGTGGCCGAGATGGCACGGATCATCGGCGTCGACAGCCTGGCCTTCCTGTCCATCGACGGCCTCTACCGCGCCGTGGGCGAAGCCCGGCGCGACAACCTCCTGCCGCAATATTGCGACGCCTGCTTCACCGGCGACTACCCGACCCGGCTCACCGACATGGAAGGCGATCTCGCCAGCCGGCAGCTCAGCCTCATGCTCGAGGACGCTTGAGCATGGCCGCGACGGGTCGTCTCGACGGGCGCGTGGTGCTCGTGACCGGCGCCTCGCGCGGCCTCGGGGCCGCCGTGGCCGAGGCCTGCGCCGCGGAGGGCGCGAAGCTCGTGCTGGTCGCCCGCACCCGCGGCGGGCTCGAGGAGGTCGACGACCGGGTTCGCCGCCACGGCTCGGAGGCGACGCTCGTCGCGCTCGACGTGACCGACGGCAAGCTCGTCGACACGCTGGGGCGCGCGCTGTTCGAGCGCTTCGGCCGGCTCGACGGGCTGGTCGGCGCCGCGGCCGAGCTGGGCCCGATCACGCCGGCGAGCCATCTCGAGGGCAAGGTGTTCGAGCGGGTGATGGCGGTCAACGCGCTGGCCAACCACCGCCTGATCCGCAGCCTCGACCCGCTGCTGCGGCTGGCCCCGTCCGCCCGTGCGGTGTTCGTCACCGACGGGGCCGCCGGGCCGGGCCGGGCCTATTGGGGCGGCTATGCTGCGAGCAAGGCGGCGCTGGAGGCGCTGGTGCGGGCCTACGCGGCCGAGCTGCGGCTCACCAACGTGCGCGTCAACCTGTTCGATCCGGGGCCGATGGCCACCAAGCTGCGCGCGCAGGCCTATCCGGGCGAGCGGCCATCGAGCGTGCCGTCGCCGGCCAGCGTGGCGCCGGCGCTCGTCGAGCTGCTGACCGCGGCTTGCACCGCGCAGGGGCAGATCGTCCGACAGCCTCAGCCGGTGGCGTAAGGGTTCTCGCCGTGCCGGACGTGGAAGCGGATCGGCACGCCCCAGAGATCGAAATTGTCGCGCAGGCCGGCGGCGAGGAAGCGGAGGTAGCTCTCGGGTAGGGCTTCCGCCGGCTTGTTGGCGAACAGCACGAAGGTCGGCGGGCGGGCCGTGGTCTGCGTCGCGTAGCGAATCTTGACCCGGCGTCCCTGGGCCAAGGGTGGTGGATGCTGCTCGAGGGCGGTGGCGAGCCAGCGGTTCAAGGCCGCCGTCGGCACCCGGCTGTTCCAGCGCGCATAGGCCGCGGTCACGGCCGGCAGCAGCAGGTCGACCTTGCGTCCGGTCAGCGCCGAGAGGGCGATGCACGGCACGCCGCGGACGTCGGCAAGCTCGCTGGTCAGCCGGTCGCGCACCGCGGCCATGGCGGCGTTCGGGTCCTCGATCAGGTCCCATTTGTTCAAGACCACGACCAGGGCGCGGCCTTCCTGCGCGACCAGTCGGGCGATGGTCAGATCCTGCCGCTCCAGCGGCATGGTGGCATCCACGACCAGGGCCACGACGTCGGCGAACTTGAGCGATCGCAAGGTGGCCGAGGTCGACAGCTTCTCGAGCTTGGCCTCGACCCGTGCCCGCTTGCGCAGCCCGGCCGTGTCGACGAGTTCGATCGGCCGGCCGTTCCAGGTCAGGCGCAGGGCGATGCTGTCGCGCGTCAGGCCGGGCTCCGGCCCGGTGAGCATGCGTTCCTCGGCCACGAGTCGGTTGACCAGGGACGACTTGCCGGCATTCGGCCGGCCGATGATCGCAAGGCGCAGCGGCCGGTCCGCCCGCTCGGCGGTCGCGTCGTCCGTCGCCGTGGCCTCGGGCTCGTCCGGCGGCTCCGCCCGCTCGGCCGAGAGGGGGCTTAGATGGGGCTCCAGGGCCGCCAGCAGATCCGGTATGCCGTCGCCGTGCTCGCCCGACACCGGCAGCGGGTCGCCCAGGCCGAGGGACCAGGCCTCGAGAGCCTGCGCCGCTGCGGCCTGCCCTTCGCACTTGTTGGTCAAGAGCAGGATAGGCTTCTCCTGCCGGCGCAGCTCGTCCGCGATCTCCTGGTCGGCCGTGGTGATGCCGCTGCGCGCGTCGACGACGAACAGCCCGACATCGGCTGCGGCCAAGCCTTCCATCGCCTGCCGGCGCAGCCGCCCGGCAAGGCTCTCGGCCGCCCCGGCCTCGAGGCCGGCGGTGTCGATCACCCGGAACTCGGTCGGACCCAGCCGGCAGATGCCCTCGATCCGGTCGCGGGTCACCCCGGGGGTGTCGTCGACGATGGCCCGCCTGCGGCCGATCAGCCGGTTGAACAGCGTCGACTTGCCCACATTGGGCCGGCCGAGAATGGCGACGGTCGGGAGGGTCACGGCTTCACCTGAGGGCGATCAGCTTGGCCCCGTCGGTGAGGACGAACACCGTGCCGTCGGCTACCGCCATCGGCACCGTGACCGGCCCGCCGGCGGAGACCTTGCCCAGAATTTCACCAGTATAGGGCGAGACGCTCATGATGTCGCCCTCCGAGCTCCCGACCAGGAGCCGGTCGTTGACCAGGATCGGCCCGGTCCAGCGGATCCGGCGGGAGTCGTTGTTCTTGGGGTCGACCAGGGTCGGCAGCGGGCTGACCCAGCGGATGCGGCCACCCTGCTGCAGCATGCAGACCAGCTCGCTGCGTTCGGTCAGCACGTAGATGAAGTTGCCGGCGACCCACGGCGTCTGGGTCGAGGTGACCTCGGCCGTCCACAACCGGTCGCCGCGGGCCAGATCGAAGGCCGCCATCTCGCCACTGGCGCCGGCGACGATGACCCGCCCGTCCGCGATCACCGGGTCGGCGACGATGTCGGAGATGGCGCCGATCGCCAGCGTGCGGCGTGGCCGCAGCACGGTCTCGTTCCACAAGGGCTGGCCGCTGGCCAACGACAGCGCCACGACCTCGCCCGACGGGTAGGCGGCGATCACCAGCTCGTCGGTGGCCGCCGGCGAGGCGCCGCCCAGCATGCCGGCCTGCTCGAACAGCCCGGCATGCTGCCACAGGATCTCGCCCGTGGCGCCGTCCAGGGCGAGAAGCTGGCTGTCGTCGGTCGGCACCAGCACCTTGCCGGCGATCAGCGTCGGTGCCGTGCGCACCGGCGTCTGCAGCTGCCGTCGCCAGATCTCCTTGCCGGTCGACGCGTCGAGGCCGAAGATCATGCCGTTGCCGGCGACGACGTAGGCCCGGCCGTCGGCGACCGAGACCGCGCCGCTGAGCAGCCGGTCGATCGCCTCGACGTTCTCGGCCTCGAACCGCCATAGCTGGCTGCCGTCCGCCGCCTGCACGGCAACGGCTACCCCATCGGCATCGACCGCGTAGACGACACCGCCGCTGACCACCGGCCCGGCCAGGATCCACGACCGGCCGCCCGTCGCGGCACCGATCCCCGTCCGCCAGATCTCGTTGATGGTCTCGGCCGCGGCGACGTGCTGCATCGCATGGGTCGGGTTGCCGCCCGACTGCGGCCAGGCGACGTTGCGCTCGGGTGGGGGCAGGGTGACGTTCAGATCGGCGATGCGCGGATCGGCGCTGAGCGGATCCTCGATCAGCAGCACCGCCTTGCGCTCGCCGGGCAAAGGCGGTGCCGAGTTCTCGCCGAGCCAGGTTCCCTCGCCGCACCCGGCCAAGAGCCCGGCGGCCGCCGTGGCAAGCAGGCTCCGCCGCTGCAGGCGCCGCATCACGAGCCGGCGGCCTGCGCGGGAGGCTTGCCGATCGCCTGCAGCAGCTCGTCGGCGCGGCGCTGCTGGGACGGTGGCACCCCGACCTCCTTGCTCAGCTCCTCGAGCAGCGGCCGTGCCTTGTCGAGATCGCCGGTGCGGATCGCGACCAGCGCCAGAAGCTCGCGCGCTTGGTTGCGCCAGGGCGCGTCGGCCGCCGTGAGCGGCTCCAGGGCCTGGGTCAGCGCCGCTGGATCGGCCGTGCCGAGTTCGCGCTCGGCCGCCAGCAGCGTGCCGAGCTGGCGCAGGATCGGGGTGTCGCTGCCGCCGCTGCCGAGCCGGTCCAGGGCCGCCACGGCACCAGGATCGTCCTTCTGCGCCAGCTTGGCCTGGGCCTCCTTGAGCAGCGCGAGAGCGGCAAAGCCGGTGTTGCCGTCGGCCGCCAGCGCCGCGAACTGGTCCGCCGCCTCGGCGTCCCGGCCGGCGACCAGTGCATCGTCCGCTGCCGTGAAGCGCAAGGACTCGGCCGCACGCTGCTGCAGCTGCCAGTGGTCCCAGGCAACCTTGCCGGCGGTGCCCGCCACCAGCAGGACGACCAGCCCGACCACCAGCCCGCCATAGCGGAGCCAGAGCTTCTTGAACTGGTCACGACGCAGGTCCTCGTCGACCTCGCGGAAAAACTCTTCCGATTTCACGTCTGATCCCTTAACGGTAGATCAGCTTATGATCTGATACAGCTAATGCGCGATTGCGTTCGCTGCCACAGCCGAGCGCGACTAGGTATGGGGTGTGCTCCCCTTTGGCAAGGCTGCGCGCATCGGCTAGCTTGGGTCCGGACCTGACCCGGGAGGAGATCATGCCGCGTCTCTTCATAGCTCTCGATCTCCCGGAAGAGGTGACTGCGGCGCTGGACCGGCTGTGCGAGGGCCTGCCCGGCGTGCGCTGGGCCGACCCGGATCAGTTCCATCTGACCTTGCGCTTCATCGGCGAGGTCGGGCAGGGGATGTTCTACGAGATCGGCGAGGCCCTGGCGCGGGTGAGCCATCCGCCGTTCGAGCTGGCGCTCAAGGGGTTGGGCCAGTTCCCGCCGCGCGGCGCGCCGCATACGCTCTGGGTCGGGGTCGAAGATCCGCAAGGTGCCCTGCCGACCCTCCGCCGGCGGGTCGAGCGGGTGCTGGACGATGTCGGCATCGAGCCTGAACGGCGCAAGTTCGCGCCGCACGTCACGCTCGGCCGGTTTCGCAGCCCGCCCCCGGAACCGCGCCTGGCCTCCTATCTGTTCAGCCGCAACCTGTTCCGCACCCAGCGTTTCCCGGTCAGCAGCTTCGGACTGTACTCGAGCCAGCTTCGACCGGAGGGTTCGCTCTACATGCTCGAAGGCAGCTACGACTTCGTAGCCGGCGTAGCCGAGCGGGTCTGAACGCCGCCCCCCGGCCGGGGCGTGGAACTCTCGTCCGGACAGGACGTTCAACCTGCAGTCGGCCAGACGCAATGGCCCTGCGGGTAGGAACAAATGGGATCCACGCCAGCATGAATCTGCGCGCGAAACCGCTGCCGCACGGTCTGCTTCGATGACCGTGCGTGCGCATAGGATGCCGTTCGGCACCGAGTTGCGAGCCGATGGTGGCGTCCGCTTCCGGCTGTGGGCACCTTCGCATCCCGAAATCGGCCTCGAGCTGGACGGCCATGGATCGGTGCCGCTCGAACCCGTCGGCGAGGGCTGGCACGAGTTTGTGAGCGATCGGGTGGAAGCGGGTACACGCTACCGTTTCGTGCTTCCCGACGGCACGCGCGTGGCGGACCCGGCATCGCGTTTTCAGCCGGATGGCGTGCATGGCCCGAGCGAGGTCATCGATCCGGCCACCTACACATGGCGCGACGCCGACTGGGTCGGCCGGCCGTGGGAGGAAGCCGTCCTCTACGAGCTGCACGTCGGCACGTTCACGCAGGAAGGGACGTTTCGCGCCGCGATCGACAGGCTCGATCATCTGCGCGCGCTCGGCGTCACCGCCGTCGAGCTGATGCCGATCGCGGCCTTCCCGGGCACGCGCAACTGGGGCTACGACGGCGTCCTGCCCTATGCGCCCGCCGCCGCCTATGGCCGGCCGGAGGAGCTGAAGGCGCTGGTCGATGCCTGCCACGCCCGTGGCCTGATGATCCTGCTCGACGTCGTCTACAACCATTTCGGTCCCGAAGGCGCCTACCATCATCTGGTCACGCCCGAGATATTCACCGAGCGGCACCACACCCCCTGGGGAGCGGCGATCAACGTCGACGGCCCGAAAGCGGGGCCGGTCCGGGCGTTCTTCATCCACAACGCGCTCTACTGGCTCGAAGAGTTCCATCTCGACGGGCTGCGCCTGGATGCGGTGCACGCGATCATCGACGACTCACCGGTCCATTTCCTGGACGAGCTGGCCCAGCGGGCGCGCGCCTTGGCGTCGCCGCCGCGTCGGGTGCATCTGGTCCTGGAGAACGAGGCCAACCAGGCGAGCCGGCTCGGGCGCGACCACGCCGGCCGGCCTCGACGGTACAGCGCGCAGTGGAACGACGATGTCCACCATGCGCTGCACACGGCCGCCACCGGCGAGCGCATGGCCTACTACGCCGACTATGCCGGCGACACCGGCAGGCTCGGCCGGGCGCTGGCCGAGGGCTTCGCGTTCCAGGGCGAGGTCATGCCCTACAGCGGCCACGCCCGCGGCGAGCCCAGCGCGGAGCTGCCGCCCACGGCCTTCATCGCCTTCATCCAGAACCACGACCAGATCGGCAACCGTGCGTTCGGCGATCGCCTGACCGCCGCGACGCCGCTTCCGGCGGTGCGCGCGGTGGCCGCCGTCTACCTGTTGCTGCCGCAGGTGCCGATGCTGTTCATGGGAGAGGAATGGGCGGCGGCACAGCCGTTCCCGTTCTTCTGCGAGTTCGGCGAAGAACTGGCCGATGCCGTGCGCGAGGGCAGGCGGGCCGAGTTCCGGCATTTCCCCGAGTTCCGTGATCCGGCGGCGCGCGAGCGCATCCCCGACCCCATGGCCGGGACGACGTTCGCCGCGGCGAAGCTCGACTGGGCCGATCTCGATCGGGAGCCGCACGCATCCTGGCTGGGCTGGTACCGGCGCATCCTCGCGGTCCGGCACCGCGCGCTCGTCCCGCACCTCGCCGCGATCAGGACGGCCGGCAGCTACGTCGTGCTGGCGCCGGGCGCGGTCGCCGTGCGCTGGCCGGCCGATGCCGCGGGCGAGCTGAGGCTCGCGGCCAATCTCCGCGACGCGCCGGCCACGGGCTTTCCGCCTGCCACGGGCCAGCTCCTGTGGCGCGAGGGCGAAGCCGGCGACGACGGCGATTTCGGTCCTTGGGCGGTGCGCTGGTCCTGGCACCGCGACGACGCTTCCGGCCTGCGCCCCGAAGGAGCCCGCGATCATGGCTGAATCCGAGACCCCGCTGATCCGGGCCACCTACCGTCTGCAGTTCCATGCCGGCTTCGGTTTCGCGGACGCGGCGGCGCTGGCGCCCTATCTGCGCCGTCTGGGCATCAGCCACGTCTATGCCTCACCCTACCTGAAGGCACGGCCGGGCAGCACCCATGGCTACGACATCGTCGATCATCACCGGCTGAACCCGGAACTCGGCGACGAGACCGCGTTCCAGGCGATGGTGCAGGCGTTCCAGAACGAGGGCCTCGGGCAGATCCTGGACTTCGTGCCCAACCACATGGGTGTCGGCGGCGCCGACAACCCCTGGTGGCTCGACGTGCTCGAATGGGGCCAGGACTCCGACTACGCGCGCTGGTTCGACATCGATTGGGAGCCCAGCGTGCAGTACCTGCGCGGCAAGCTGCTGATCCCTTTTCTGGGCGACCAGTACGGAGCCGTGCTCGAGGAGGGCGGCCTCGAGCTGCGCTTCGAGCCCGAGACCGGCAGCTTCGCGGTCTGGGCCTATGCGACGCACAAGCTGCCGATCTGCCCGTTGCACTATGCCCGCATCCTCGGCTGCGAGCATCCGGAGCTGGAGCGGCTCGGCGACGCGTTCTCGGGCCTGCCGAGCTGGCGCCCGCGCATCGGTCAGCGGGCCAAGGATCTGCAGGCCGAGCTGGGCCGCCTGGCCAGGGAACGGCAGGACGTGCGCGATGCGCTGTTCGCGGCGGTCGACCACGTCAACGGCGAGCCCGGCTCGCTCGCGAGCTGGAGTAGACTCGACGCGCTGATCAAGGAGCAGAATTGGCGTATCGCCCATTTCCGCGTCGCGGCGGACGACATCAACTATCGTCGCTTCTTCAATATCAACGAGCTGGCCGGGCTGCGCATGGAACTGCCCGAGCTGTTCGAGCATGCGCATGGGCTGGTGTTCGACCTGCTGCGCACGAACGTGCTGGCCGGGCTGCGCATCGACCATGTCGACGGTCTGCTCGATCCGAAGGCCTATCTGGTCCGGCTGCGCGAGCAGGCACCGAAGCCGTTCTATCTGGTGGTCGAGAAGATCCTGGCGCGCCACGAATCGCTGCGCGACGACTGGCCGGTCGAGGGCACGACCGGCTACGAGTTCACCAATCTCGTGCTCGGGCTCATGGTCGACCCCGTGGGCGAGGCCGGCTTCACCCGCACCTACGCGGAGTTCACCGGTGACGCGCGTCCGTTCGAGGCCGTGGTCCGCGCATGCAAGCTGCGGATCATGGTGCACGAGATGGCGAGCGAGCTGCACGTCCTCGCCCGCGACGCGGCCCGCGTCGCCCGGCAGAACCCGCGTACGGCCGACTTCACCCGCAATATCCTGCAGCGTGCGCTCAAGGAGGTCATCGCCTGCTTCCCGGTCTATCGCACCTATGTCGACGGCACCGGCACGCCGTCCGAGATCGACCGACGCGACATCGACTGGGCCGTGGGCCAGGCGCGGCGTTTCGCGTCCGACCTGGATCCGAGCGTCTTCGACTTCGTCCATCGCCTGCTGACGACGGACCTCGTCGCCGGCCCGCGCAGCGGGTTCAGCCGGGAGGCCGCCATCCGCTGCGCGATGCGGCTGCAGCAATATAGCGGCCCGGTGATGGCCAAGGGACTCGAGGACACCGCCTTCTACCGCTACCAGCGCTTCGTCGCCCTGAACGAGGTCGGCGGCCACCCCGAGCATTTCGGGCTGTCGCTGGCCGCGTTCCACAAGGCCAACGCGCAGCGCGCGGCGCGCTGGCCGCACACCATGCTCGGCACCTCGACCCACGATACCAAGCGCGGCGAGGACGTGCGCGCGCGCTTGGCCGTCCTGTCGGAGCTGCCCGACGAGTGGGCGCGGCAGGTGCAGATCTGGAGCAGGACGTTGCGCGCGCGGCGCGGCGACGTCGAGGGGACGGCGCCGCCGGCGCGTGACGACGAGTACCTGCTCTACCAGCTTCTCCTCGGCGCCTGGCCGGCCGAGCTCACCGGCAGCGACCGGGACCGGACGGCGCTCGGCGCGTTTGCCCAGCGCCTCGAAGGGGCGATGATCAAGGCGGTGCGCGAGGCCAAGCTGCGCTCGACCTGGGCCGCACCCGACACGGCCTACGAGGAGGCGGTCGCGGCCTTCGTCCAAGATGCGCTCGACGTCTCCCGCCCCAATGCGTTCCTCGATGCCTTCCTGCCGTTCCAGGAGCGGGTGGCGAGGCTCGGCGTCCACAACAGCCTCGTGCAGACCGCGCTGAAGCTGACGCTGCCTGGAATGCCCGACATCTACCAGGGCGCCGAGCTGTGGGACCTTAGCCTGGTCGATCCGGACAACCGTCGCCCGGTCGACTATGCGGCGCGCGCCGGGCTGCTGGAGGAGATGGCGGCACCACTCGAGCGCGACCGTGCCGCCGCGATGCGCGCGATGCTGGCGAACTGGCACAATGGGGCGATCAAGCTGGCGGTGACCGCGGCGCTGCTGGCGCACCGGACCCGCAAGCCCGGCCTGTTCGCGCAAGGCGACTACCAGCCGCTGGCCGTCGACGGTGCCGAGGCGGAGCGGATCTGCGCCTTCGCCCGCCAGCATGCGGGCGACGCGATGATCGTCGTCGCCAGCCGCTTTCCGACCCGGTCGGAGACGCCCGGCGTCTGGGACGGCACCGAGCTGGCCTGGCCAGCCATGCCAGGAGCCGGCTCATGCTGGCGGGATCTGCTCAGCGGCCGGACCGTGCGCCGGGACGATTCTACCGTGGCCGTGGGCCCGCTGCTCGTCGACCTGCCGGTGGCGGTGCTGGTGCCCGCCGATGGCTAGGCTCGTCGCGGCTCAGACCCGGCGGATGAAGTTCTCGGCGTACGCCTTGGGACGCACGATGCGCGCATGCGGCTCGCTGACCGTGTAGGTCAGCCCGTTGCGCTCGCAATAGGCTATCGCGGCGTCGCGGGTGGGAAAGCGCAACGATACCTGGTTCTCGGTGTCGTCGGACCCGATCCAGCCGATCAGCCGGTCGGGCTCCTGCCGGCTGCTCGGCTCGTGCTCGACCACCCAGTACCTCGTCTTGAAGCGGCCCGACTGTGTGGCGGGCTTGGCGGGCTTGTAGATGCGAGCATCCATGGCGGCAGCACTGGCTCCCTTGCGTGTCGGCTGGCGTACGGTCGACGACAGTAGGAGCTAAGCCCGGCCGCGGGCCACCGCAAGCCCCGCTAGGCCGCGGCGCGCTGCCACTCCCGGCGCAGGCGGTCGCGGTTGGCCTGCAGCCACAACAGCGGCACGACGCCGTTGGCGGCGACGACGCGGCCGTCGGCGACCATCTCGAACGCGGTGAGCGCCGGCACCACGTGGGTGCGGATGTCCTCGCCCTCGTGCGCCATGCCGTAGGTGCCACCACTCGGCGGTGCGGCGATCTCGCCCACGAACACGTGCACCCGCTCCGAGGTGCCGCCGGGGCTCGCATGGTAGCTGCAGGCCAGCACCAGCCGGCCGAGCTCGAGCCCGGTCTCCTCGCGGGTTTCGCGGATCGCCACCGCCTCGGGCGTCTCGCCGGTCTCGACGATCCCGGCCACCGCCTCGACCAGCCAGGGATCACCCGGCAGGTCGAGGCAGCCCGTCCGGAACTGCTCCACCAGCACGACCACGTCCTGCACCGCGTCGTAGGGCAGGACCGCGACCGCCGGACGCTGCACGAACAGCTCGCGCTTGAGCACGGGCGTCCAATCGCCAGCGAACCGCTGATGGCGCAGCTGGAGGACGTCGAGCTTGAAGAAAGCGTCGTAGACTCTTTGCCGATCGAGAATTTCGACCTGCCGGCCGGGCGATCCCGAGACGCCTTTGGTCATCACCCGGCCCTCAGTTCCCGAACCCGCCGATCCTAGAGCTGGCCATCGCGACGATCGTCGACCTCGCTCGCCCGCGCCTTGCCGAGTGCCGCCAGCGGCACCGGGCGCAGCAGGAAGCGTGGCGTGTGATCGCCGAAGGCGATGATCGGCCCCTCGTTGACCTCCGGCTTGGCCACGGCGCGGCGGGGTGCCGGTCGTGCCGCCGCGGGCCGCGCCACCGGTCCCGGACGACGCGCCGGCGTCGACCGCGAGCGCTCGATGACGGCCGACGGCGCCGCCTCGGCCTCGGGGCGAGCCTCGCGCGGCACGCGCCGACGCCGCCCCGGCCGCTCCTCCGCCGCCGGGGCCGTCTCCACCGGGGCTTCGGGCTCGACGCCGGGCACATCCAGGCGGCGGATGGGCTTGCCGATCAGCCGCTCGATCGCTGCCACCGACTTGCCTTCGGCCGTCGTCGACAGCGTGAACGCGCGCCCGGTCTTGCCGGCCCGGCCGGTCCGCCCGATGCGGTGCACGTAATCGTCGGGGTTGAATGGAACGTCGAAGTTGATCACCACCGGCATGTCGGAGATGTCGAGGCCGCGCGCCGCGACATCGGTGGCGACCAGGAAATCGACCTGATCGGCCTTGAACGCGTCGAGCGTCGCCTGGCGATGCACCTGCTCGAGATCGCCGTGGATGTCGCGCGCATTGAGACCGACGCCCTGGAGGAACCGGTTGAGGCTCGACACCTCGCGCTTGCGGTTGGCGAAGATGATCGCCTTCTCGACCGCCTGCTGCGCGATCAGGCGCACGAGCGCACGCCGTTTGAGGTCCCCGCCCGGAACCGGGACGAGCACCGCGTCGACCGCCTCGTTCGTCGTCGCCGGCCGGCTGACCTCGATGCGTGCGGGATCGTTCAAGAAGCGCTCGATGATCTGGCGCACGCCGGAGGGCATGGTCGCCGAGAACAGCAGCGTCTGGCGCCGGCCGGTGAGCAGGCTCAAGATGCGCTCGACGTCGGGCATGAAGCCCATGTCGAGCATGCGGTCGGCCTCGTCGATGACCAGGATGTTGACGCCGCCGAGCAGCACCTTGCCGCGCTCGAACCAGTCGAGCAGCCGGCCGGGCGTGGCGATCAGCACGTCGACGCCCTTTTCGAGCGCCTTTTCCTGGTCGCCCATTCCGACGCCGCCGATCAGCAGCGCCATGGAGAGGTTCAGGTGCTTGCCGTAGATCTCGAAGTTGTCGGCCGTCTGCGTCGCCAGCTCGCGGGTCGGCGAGAGGATCAGCGAACGCGGCATGCGCGCGCGCGCCCGGCCGTTGGCCAGCACGTGCAGCATGGGCAGAACGAACGACGCGGTCTTGCCGGTGCCGGTCTGCGCGATCCCGATCACGTCACGGCCGGCCAGAACTTCCGGGATGGCGCCGGCCTGGATGGCCGTGGGGGCGGTGTAGCCTGCGTCGGCGATGGCCTTCAAAATCGGCTCATCCAGACCTAAGTCTGCAAAGCCGGGCAGTTCCACTGCGGTTTGGTTCAAGGAAAAACCGTACCAATCACATGTTGACAACGCCTGTGCATGTAGTGGCTCGGCCGCCATTGTCAACGACGTGTCGGCTCCAGCCGCTTGTAAAGTCTTGGAAAAGGCGGGCCCGACGCGCAAAACTTGCCAAAGGTCGTCAAAATACCACGAGGGAGGGTTCTTTCCACGATGCTGCTCGATGCTGGTCATGCCGTTCTGTTCATCGTGGACATCCAGACGCGCCTGGCGGCGGCCGTGGCGGACGCGGAGACGATCATCGCCCGGACGCGGATCCTGACCGCCGCGGCGGCCAGGCTCGGCATCCCGGTGCTGGTCAGCGAGCAGTACCCGCAAGGGCTGGGACACACCGACGAGCGTCTGCTGCCGTTGCCGGAGGGCGCCGTGGTGCTGCCCAAGACCGCGTTCTCGGCCGCGGCCGATCCGGGCCTGCGCCGCCATCTGGCCGCGCTCGGCCGGCGGCAGGTCGTCCTCGCCGGCATGGAGGCGCATGTCTGCGTGTTGCAGACGGCGCTGGGTCTGAAGGCGGACGGCCATGCGGTGGCCGTCGTGGCCGATGCGGCCGGCTCGCGGCTGCCCGAGCGGCGCGAGCGCGGCCTGGCGCGGATGCGCGCGCACGGGGTCGAGATCGTCGACAGCGAGATGGTGGTGTTCGAGTGGCTGGGCGACGCCGCGCATCCCGCCTTCCGCGACCTCAGCCGGCTGATCCGCTGACATGCGCGAGCCTCTGGTGCTGCTGCCCGGCCTCTTGTGCGACCACCGCCTGTACGCGCCGCAGCTCCCCGCCCTGGCCACGGTGGCGGAGCCCGTCGTCATGGATCTGACCCGGGAGGATTCGATCGCGGCGATGGCCACGGGCGTGCTCGCCGCGGCGCCGCCGCGGTTCGCGCTCGCGGCCTTGTCGATGGGCGGCTACGTCGCGTTCGAGATCCTGCGCCGCGCGCCGGAACGGGTGAGCCGGCTCGCCCTGCTCGACACCCAGGCCCGGCCCGACACCGAGACGGCCGCTCTGCGCCGGCGCGGGCTCATGCAGCTCGCCGAGAAGGGCGAGTTCCGGGGCGTCACGCCGCGCCTGCTCGCCGTCCTGGTCCATCCCGACCGGCTGGTCGACACGAGCCTCACCGGCACCGTGCAGGCCATGGCCGAGAGCGTCGGCAAGGCGGCCTTCCTGCGCCAGCAGACGGCCATCCTCGGCCGTGTCGACAGCCGGCCCGGCCTCGCCGCGATCGCCTGCCCGACCCTGGTCCTGGCCGGGCGCGAGGACGCGGTGACGCCGCTCGAGGCGCAGCTCGAGATGGCGCAGGCGATTCCCGGGGCCACGCTGGTCCTCCTGCCGGCCTGTGGCCATCTGGCCCCGCTCGAGCGGCCGCGGGCGGTGACCGCCCAGCTCCTGAACTGGCTTGCCGGCTGAGCCCCTGTCGGCGCTGGCGATTTTGCCGTAAGAGCCGCGCCACGACCAACCGCCGGCGGGGCCGATGACCGAACGCGTCCTCATTCTCGATTTCGGCTCGCAGTACACCCAGCTCATCGCGCGCCGCGTGCGCGAGCACCGGGTCTATTGCGAGATCCACCCCTGCACCGTGGACGATGCGTTCGTCCGGGACTTCGCGCCGCGCGGCGTCATCCTCTCCGGCGGCCCGGCCTCGACCCACGAGGCGGCGAGCCCGCGCGCGCCCGAGGCCGTGTTCGGGCTGGGCGTGCCGGTACTCGGCGTCTGCTACGGCGAGCAGACCATGTGCGCGCAGCTCGGCGGCCGCGTCGAGCCGTCCAGCCACCGCGAGTACGGCCGCGCCGAGATCCGCCTCGACCGGACCTCGCCCCTGTTCGACGGCCTGCTCGCCCCCGGCCAGCGCTCGACCGTGTGGATGAGCCACGGCGACAAGGTGGCGGCGATCCCGCCGGGCTTCGCCGTCGTCGGCCAAAGCGACACCTCGCCGTTCGCCGCCATCGCCGACGAGGCCCGCCGCTTCTACGGCGTGCAGTTCCACCCCGAGGTCGTGCACACCGCGATCGGCGCCGGCCTGCTGCAGAACTTCCTGTTCCGCATCTGCGCCGTCGCCGGCGACTGGTCGATGCACGCCTACCGCGAGCAGGCGATCGAGAAGATCCGTGCCCAGGTCGGCGGGGCAGGGGTGATCTGCGGCCTGTCCGGCGGCGTCGATTCCGCGGTGGCGGCGCTGCTCCTGCACGAGGCGATCGGTCCTCAGCTCACCTGCGTCTTCGTCGACACCGGCCTCCTGCGCTACGGCGAGGCGCAGGAGGTGGTCGACCTGTTCCGCGGCCACTTCAACATCCCGCTGATCCATGCCGAGGCCGGGCCCTTGTTCCTCGCCAAGCTCGCGGGTGTCGCCGACCCCGAGGCCAAGCGCAAGACGATCGGCGCCACCTTCATCGACGTGTTCGACGCCGAGGCCAAGAAGCTCGCGGACATCCGCTTTCTCGCCCAGGGCACGCTCTACCCCGACGTGATCGAGAGCGTCTCCTTCAAGGGGCCCTCGGTCACCATCAAGTCGCACCACAACGTGGGTGGCCTGCCGGCGCGCATGAACCTCGCTTTGGTCGAGCCGTTGCGCGAGCTGTTCAAGGACGAGGTGCGCGAGCTGGGGCGCGAGCTCGGCCTGCCCGAGCCCTTCGTGCGCCGCCACCCGTTCCCCGGCCCCGGCCTCGCGGTGCGCATGCCGGGGCCGATCACGCCCGAGCGCGTCCTGACCCTGCAGCAGGCCGACCGCATCTACCTCGAGGAGATCCGCGCCGCCGGCCTCTACGACGCCATCTGGCAGGCCTTCGCCGTGCTCCTGCCGGTCAAGACCGTGGGCGTGATGGGTGACCTGCGCACCTACGAGGACGTCTGCGCGCTCCGCGCCGTCACTTCCGTCGACGGCATGACCGCCGACTTCTACCCGTTCGAGCCCGCCTTCCTCGGCCGCGTCGCCACCCGCATCGTCAACGAGGTCAAGGGCATCAACCGCGTCGTCTACGACTTCACCAGCAAGCCGCCCGGCACGATCGAGTGGGAATGATTTTT
>JBDHTW010000045.1:0-32787 GCA_039808865.1 Geminicoccaceae bacterium | reverse complement strand
CGGCTTCGCAGCCGGCCTGCGCCGGGAGATCGAGGCGCTACAGGCGGCGCTCGAGCTGCCGTGGACGACGAGCCCGGTCGAGGGCCAGCCGAACCGGCTCAAGACGATCGAGCGGTCGATGGAGGGTCGCGCCCGCTGCAAGCTCCTGCGCCAGCGGGTGCTGCAGGCCGCCTGACCACTGGCCAGCACGCAAACCGCGGGAGAACCCAGCCAAGCCCCGAGCATAATCCCGCACCGCTCCGGGCGGGTGGACCCCAGCGCAGCCTTGCACCCTCAATCCGTCCCCAAGCCACCACGCCTGGGCACGCGGCCGATGCCTGCTGAATTGCTGGCGCGCTTCAGCAATCCCGCGGCTCCGGCCATGGCCTTAGGTTCGCGCAGAACTCGGCCGGGTCGTCCTCGCCCCCCGCGAGATAACGGTGGCAGCGCTCGACCTCGCCGCAGGCGGCGCAACGGGTCCGGGCGGTCAGCCACGCGAGCGGGTCGTCGCGCAACGCGGCGGCCGACGGGCCCTGGCGCTGCAGCATCCGGCTCATGTCCGCGGTGACGCGATCGGCAGTCCGGGTATCGCTGCACAAGGCGTAGAGACGATCGGCGACGCTGTCGGTCATCGGAAGCTCCTGAGGATCCTCAATGCCGCGAGGCTAGGGGTGGCGCATGTCGGCGGCATTGATCTGCCTCAAGGGCAGCGCCAGTGCGGCTTCGGCGCCTTTCCCAGCGCTTCCCTGCGCCGTCGGTCACGTGATGGTGTCACCATCCAATCCGGCGCGGGTCCGCTCGTGTCGGTGGGGCGTCAGTGTCGAGGCGACGACGTGCCCGACGGCAGGCTCATGGCCGATCCGCGCGTGCAGGCGTTGGGCAGCCGGATGCCGTTCGACGGCCGGCGCATGAGCATCGGCGGCTTCGCGGCAGTCGTCGAGGTGTTAGAGGAGCGGCGGTCCACTTCGAAGGTGCGCCACTTCCGGGCTCGGCCATGGGGTGGATCGATGCCCTGCCGGCCGATGCGCCGAGCGGTACGGTGGGAAGTATCGGCTCGCCATCGCCAGCTTGGTGGCGGCGGGCCCGTCGTTTCACGACGGCACCAGCTGGCCCGTGGAGCGGAAACTGACCCCGCCGAAGCCCGGTCCGGCGAGGCGGCCGCGCAGCTCGTAGTCGAGGCCGGTCCGATGGCCGGTGGCGAGGCCCACGGCCTGCGCCAGCATCGCCGACAGGGGGATCGTGACCGGTACCGCCAGCACCGTCTCGCCGAAGCGCGGGATCGTGCCGCGCACGTCGCTGACGCCGCTGGCGAGGCGTTCGCCCTGCACGTAGAGCGTGATCGCGACCCCGTCGAAGGGAACCGGCTCCGAATTCGGATTCTGCGCGCGCAGCCTGACCAGGAAACGGCCCTCCATGCCCTCGCTCGGCAAGGGCTCGACGCCGGCCACGTCGACGGTCACCGGTTCGCGACCCGTGAGCATGGCGCAGGCGGCGACCAGCGACAGCAGCGGCACGACGAGCCGGCGGCGGACGAGATGCATCCAGGATCTCCGGCAGCGGCGCGGGCACGCCCTGCAGGCCCCATCCTGGCATCCTTCGGGGTGCCGTGCACGCTCACAGGTAGCGGGTCGCCACGTCGACCGTGGATTCGCGCCCCAGCCGGTCGAAATTCGCATCGAGCCATTGCTTGGCGAAGGTGCGGCCATCGTCGCGCAGATGGGTCAGGAACTCCCAGTCGGCGTTGAGCTTGCTCATCACCGAGAGCTTCTGCATCACCTCGTCGGCGGCGATCGCGTGGATGTACATCCGCTTCAAGGACGGATCGGCGACGCTGCCGGCCTCGATCAGCCGGGTGACGAAGGCGATCGCCCGCATCTCGCGCATCAAGGACGAGTTGAACGAGATCTCGTTGATCCGGTTCATGATCTCGGTGGCGGTGCGCGGGACCGTCGGCCGCTGCAAGGGGTTGATGTGCACGACGACGACGTCGGCGCTGGCGCAGTCGTAGATCAGCGGGTAGATGGCGGGGTTGCCCATGTAGCCGCCGTCCCAGTAGGCCTCGCCGTCGATCTCGACCGCCTGGAACATGAACGGCAGGCAGGCCGAGGCCATCACCGCCGCCGCGTCGATCTCGTCGTTGCCGAAGATGCGGACCTTGCCGGTGCGGACGTTGGTCGCCGACAGGAACAGCTTGACCGGCGCCTGCCGCCGCAGCCGGGCGAAATCGACCGTCTGCTCCAGGACCTGCTGCAGCGGGTTGTAGTTGCCGGGATTGAGCTGGTAGGGCGACAGCAGCCGGCTCATCAGGTCCAGCATGACGAACGCCGGCGAATATTCGAGCGCATGGTTGTGCAGCAGGCGGTCGAGCACGGACGGCTGCAGCGGGCTCAGCGCCGCGGCATGGCTGATGCGCAGCCAGAACTGGTGCAGCGCCTTGCGCGCGCCCTCGCGCCCACCCTCGGCCAGGCCATAGGCCAGCACGACCGCGTTCATCGCCCCGGCGCTGGTGGCGGAAACGCCCTCGAAAGCGATCCGCTCGTCCTCGAGCAGCCGATCGAGCACGCCCCAGGCGAAGGCGCCGTGCGCGCCGCCTCCCTGCAGCGCCAGATTGACCGTCTTGGTGATCATGGTGTCGGTGCCGGTGGCGGCAGGCATGGCCCGCCGCGCGAGTGTGGGCGCGTTCATGGCATTGCTCCCCTCGGGCGCGGTCAGTGCGCGGTCCAGCCGCCGTCGACCGGCAAGGCGGCGCCGGTGATCGAGGCCGCGCCTTCCGAGCACAGGAACACCGTCAGCGCCCCCAGCTCCTCGACGGTGGCGAAGCGCTTGTTGGGCTGGTTCGCCAGGAGCACCTCACGGATCACCTGCTCGCGCGGGATGCCGTGCGCCTTGGCCTGGCCATCGATCTGCTGCTCGACCAGCGGCGTCCAGACATAGCCGGGGCAGATCGTGTTGCAGGTGACGCCGGTTTCCGCGAGTTCGATCGCCGCGACCTTGGTCAGGCCGACCATACCATGTTTGGCGGCGACGTAGGCCGATTTGAACGGCGAGGCCACCAGACCGTGCGCCGAGGCGATGTTGACGACGCGGCCCCAGCCGCGCGCGCGCATGCCCGGGATCGCCGCGCGCATGGCATGGAACGCCGCCGACAGATTGATCGCCAGGATCGCATCCCATTTCGCCGGGGGGAACTCGTCGAGCGGGGCCACGTGCTGGATGCCGGCATTGTTGACCAGGATGTCGACCCAGCCGAGCTTGCCGACGGCTGCCGCCACCATGTCCTCGATCTGCTCGGGCCGGCTCATGTCGGCCGGATGATGCGCCGCCGTCACCCCATGCCGGGATTCGATCTCGTCGCAGACCCTGGCGATCGTCGCCGCATCGCCGAAGCCGTTGAGCATGACGTCGGCCCCGGCGGCGGCGAGCGACCGGGCGATGCCGAGGCCGATCCCGCTGGTCGAGCCGGTGACGACGGCCGCGCGGCCGGTCAGCGGGCGGGACCGGTTACGGTCCGCCGGGCGTTCGATGATGGCGATGTCCATGACGCTGCTCCCTCCGTCGGTGCTGATGGCGCACGGCGGAGGATGCAAAAAAGCTGCGCCCGATCGAAATGCCAGTCGTGAACGATCTTGATACGTCCTGGCTATGGCCGTTTTCCGTCAAACCCGGCCATGCTACGCACGGGCAGGACTGGCGGAGAGCGCCGCTCATGGAAATGCATCAGGTGCGTTACTTCGTGGCGCTGTGCGAGACGTTGAACTTCACGCGCGCCGCCGAGAAGTGCAACGTCACGCAGCCGTCGCTGACCCGCGCGATCAAGCTGCTCGAAGACGAGCTGGGCGGGCCGCTGTTCAATCGCGAGCGCAACCAGACGCACCCGACCGAGCTCGGCCGGCTGATGGAGCCGCATCTGCGCGAGCTGCTCGACCAGGCCCGCACCGCGCGTGCCCGGGCCAGCAGCTTCTTCGCGTTGCGCTCGGCCAAGCTGAAGCTGGGCGTCGCGCGCGGCGTGTCGCTCGCCGTGCTCGACGACACCCTGCGCCAGTTCGTCACCGCCCACCCGGACACCGAGCTCGCCCTGCACGACGATCGGCCGGTCGAGCTGCGCGAGGCCCTGCGCCGTGGCGATCTCGAGGTCGTCCTGCTGCCGCAGCGCTCGCACGACCTCGACGACCTGCACTATTACCCGGTCGGCGAGGACCGGCTGTTCGCGATCCTGCCGCAGGCGCATCCGCTCGCGGCGCAGGCGTCGGTGCCGCTGCCGGCCCTGGCCGAGCTGGCGCTGGTGTGCGGCGACGGCTGCCCGTTCTGGGAGGCGGCCGACCGGTCGTTCCGCGAGCTGGGGCTGAACGTGACCCCCAAGGCGGTGGCCACGCGCGCGGAATGGCTGTTCGCGCTGGTCCAGGCCGGCGTCGGGATCGGGGTGGCGGCGCGGCACGTCGACGTGCCGGCCGACCTGGTGACGCTGCCGGTCGACGGGGCGGCGCTGATTCACGAGATCAACCTCACCACCAAGCGCGGGCGGCTCTATTCGCCGCCGGTCAAGGCGTTCGTCGACCTCGCGCTCAAGCCGCGTCCACGCGCTCAGCCCGCCGTCGTCGCCGCCTGAGCGAGCTGCCGGACCGCGGCCACGATCTCCGCGGGCTCGGCCCGCCGTGCCCAGTCCGCGTCGCCGAACGCGAAGCCGATCACCCCGTCGCGTCCGGCCACGAACGTGGCCGGGATCGGCAGCTCCCAGGCCCGATCGGGTGCCAGACGCGGGATGCTCGCCCCGAATCGGGCGGCCAGCCGCTGGTAGAGCGCCTTGCCGCCATCGGACATCTCGAAGCCGAGGCCGCAGATCCTGGCGTAGCGGCCGTCGCGGTCGCTGAGCAGGGTGAGCCCGAGGCCGCGTTCGGCCGCCATCTCGCGCAGCTCGCCGGGCGGCAGCGGCGCCACCGTGACCAAGCTGGCGCCGAGCGCCTCGATGGCCGGCCGGGCTTGGTTCAGCGCCTGCAGCGCCATGCTGCAGTAGGGGCACCACGGGCCGCGGAAGAAGGCGAGGACGAGCGGGCCGCGCTCCAGCAGCGCCTCGCTGGTGACGAGGCGGCCGTCGGCGTCCGGCAGCGCGAACTCGGGCAGCAGGTCGCCGACGGCGGGTCCGTGCTCGACGATCTGCAGCATCCGCAACCGGTCGATCGCCGCCTCCAGCGCCTCGCGGTCGGCGGGGTCCAGGACCTCGAGGAGCTGGGCCTTGCAGGCGTCGAGCTGGTCGCGCAGAGTCATGTCGGTCGATCCTTCGGCCATGCCGCTCAGCGGTGCGCCGCCGGGGCATCGAGGCGCCCGATGGCGGCCAGGATGTCGCTGGGCTCGGCGCGGCGGGCCCAGTCGACCTCGGCATGGACGAAGGTGATCACCCCGTCGCGGCCGACGACATAGGTGGCGGGGATCGGCAGCGCCCAGCCGCCGCCGGCGTTCATCCGGTCGAGATCGAGCCCGAAGCGTCGGTAGAGCGCCGCGTGCTCCACGCTCATCATGTAGTGCACGCCACACAGGTGGGCGTAGCTGCCCTCGGCGTCGCACAGGAGCGGCAGCGACAGCCCGCGCGCGCCGGCGGCATTGGCGAGCTCGTCGGCGCGCAACGGCGAGACGACGGCGAGCGAGCCGCCCATGGCCTCGATCGGTGCTCTGGCCGCATCCAGCGCCTGCAGGGCGAGGCTGCAGTAGGGGCACCAGGTGCCGCGGACGAAGGACAGGACCAGCGGCCCCTTGCCCAGCAGGGACTCGCTGCTGACGATCCGGCCATCCGTGTCCGGCAGCGCGAACTCGGGCAGCACCTCGCCGACCGCGAGCCCGCTCTCGACGATCTGCAGCATCCGCAGCCGCTCGATCGCGGCCGCCAGCGCCGCCCGGTCGGCCGGGCTCAGCGCCGCGCGCAGCTCCGCCCGGACCCGCTCGAGGCGATCCTCGAGCTGGGTCAGCGTCGTGCCGACCCAGCGCACGAGCCGGTCATAGTCGTCGGTGCCGTGCAGGACGGGCGACAGGGGCGCGGCTCGATCCTGGTCCCGCGCGCCGCCGTCGCCCTGCCGATCGCTGTCGTCCACCTGCGCTCCTCCGGGCCGCATCATGCCGCCGTGCGCGTTGCCGTGGCCGGCGCCGGCTGGCTCTCCTGGCCCGGGGCGGTGATCAGGCGGGCGCCGCGCTCGAAGGTGACGTAGTTCCACAGCCAGTTCAAGCCGACGACGAACCGGTTGCGCCAGCCGATCAGGAACCAGACGTGCGCCACCGCCCACAGGAACCAAGCCGGGAAGCCCGACAGGCGGACGTGCCCGAAGTCGGCCACGGCCGCCTTACGGCCGATGGTGGCGAGGTTGCCGCGATGGCGGTAGCGGAAGGGGCCCGGCGCCGGCCGGCCGCGCAGGCGCGCGTCGAGCAGGTGGCCGACATAGGCGCCCATCTGCTTCGCCGCCGGCGCGATGCCGGGCACGCCCGCCACCGCCGCGGTGTCGCCCACGACGAACACATCCGGCAGCCCGGGCACGGACAGGTCGGCCGCCACCAGCACGCGGCCGGCCCGGTCGTGCGCCGCCCCGAGCCATCTGGCCGCCGGCGAGGCGATCACACCGGCGGCCCAGATCACCGTGCGGCTCTCGATCGGCTCGCCGGCGGCGATCACGCCTGCCTCGTCGCAGGCGGTGACCGCGGCGTCGAGGCGGACCTCGACGCCCAGCCGCAGGAGCTGCTTTTGCGCCTGCAGCGACAGGGATGCGGGAAACGTCGGCAGCACGCGCGGACCGCCCTCGACCAGCACGACGCGGGCGTCCTTGGGATCGATGGCGCGGAAATCGGCGGCCAGTGCCATGCGCGCGAGCTCCGCGATGGCGCCGGCCATCTCGACGCCGGTTGGCCCGGCGCCGACGATGACGAAGGTCAGCAGCCGCCGTCGTTCGTCCACGTCGCCGGTGACCTCGGCGCGCTCGAAGGCGAGCAGCACCCGCTCGCGGATGTGCGTCGCGTCGGCGATCTTCTTCAGCCCCGGGGCCGCGGTCTCCCAATGATCGTTGCCGAAATAGGAATGGCGCGCCCCGGTGGCGAGGACGAGATAGTCGAAGCTCATGCGGCGGTCCTCGAGGATCAGCTCGCGTCGGTCGGTATCGACGCCGGCGACCTTGCCCAGCTGTACCCGGGCATTGGCCTGACGGCCGAGGATGGCGCGGATCGGCCAGGCGATGTCGGCCGGCGAGAGGGCCGCGGTCGCCACCTGGTAAAGGAGCGGCTGGAACAGATGATAGTTGCGGCGGTCGAGCACCAGCACCTCGGCCGGCGCCCGGGCCAGGGCCGTGGCGGCGGCGAGGCCGCCGAAGCCGGCGCCGACGATGGCCACGCGTGGCTTCTTGGTCGACATGCGCGGGTACTCCCGGCTGGTTGCAGCTGACCGCCAGGATCCGCGTTCGGGCCGGCCGGCGGAAGTTCGCGCTGCCGATGGTTGCGATACGATGCGGCTATGGCCGTTGTCGAATGGCCGGCCGGTCCCGTACAACGGCGCCGATGCGATGGAGTGCATGCGATGACGGAAGCGGCGGTGCGGATCGGCATCCTCGGTGCCAGCGGCTACACGGGCGCGGAGCTGCTGCGCCTGCTGGGTGAGCATCCGCGTGCCGAGATCCGTGCCCTCACGGCCGAGCGGCAGGCGGGCCGGCCGATCGGCGAGGTGTTCCCGCAGCTCGCGATCTACGACCTGCCGACCCTGGTCAAGGTCGACGACGTCGACGTCGGCGCGCTGGACGTCGTGTTCTGCTGCCTGCCGCACGCCACCACGCAGGCGATCGTCAAGGCGCTGCCGCGCGGCCCCAAGGTCGTGGATCTCTCGGCCGACTTCCGCCTGCGCGACCCGCAGCTCTACGAGCACACCTACGGCCACCCGCATCAGGCGCTGGAGCTGCAGGAGCAGGCCGTCTACGGGCTGACCGAGCACTATCGCGACGCCGTCCGCGCGAGCTGGCTCGTGGCCAATCCCGGCTGCTTCACCACGGCCTCGGAGCTGCCGCTGGTGCCGCTGTTGCAAGGGCGGCTGATCCGGACCGACGGCATCATCATCGACGCCAAGTCGGGCGTGAGCGGCGCCGGGCGCGACGCCAAGCAGGGCAGCCTGTTCACCGAGGTCGCCGAGGGCATCCACGCCTACGGGGTGGCCACCCACCGGCACACGCCCGAGATCGAGCAGTGCCTCGCCGACTTCGCCGGCCAGCCGATGCGGGTGACCTTCACCCCGCATCTGATGCCGATGAGCCGCGGCATCCTGGCGACGATCTATGTCCGCTTGGCCGGCGCCGCCTCGCCCGCCGACCTGCACGCGGCGCTGGCGCGGTCTTATGCGGACGAGCCGTTCGTGCACGTGCTGCCGTTCAAGACCATGCCGGCGACACGGCACGTTCGCGGCACCAACCTGTGCCTGATCGGCGTGCACCCGAGCCGCATCCCCGGCGAGGCGATCCTGATCAGCGCCATCGACAACCTGGTCAAGGGGGCCTCGGGGCAGGCGGTGCAGAACATGAACCTGATGCTCGGGCTCGACGAGCGCCTGGGTCTCGGCCAGCGCCCGCTGTTCCCGTGAGCGTCGCCATCGCCGACGTGCGCGCGGCACGAGACCGGCTCGCCGGTCAGATCGCCGTCACGCCGTGCTCGCCGTCGCGCACGCTCTCCGAGATCACCGGCGCCGAGCTGTGGCTCAAGTTCGAGAACCTGCAATATACCGCGTCGTTCAAGGAGCGCGGCGCCCTGAACCGGCTGTCCCAGCTCACCCCGACGCAGGCCGCGGCCGGGGTGATCGCCATGTCGGCCGGCAACCACGCCCAGGGCGTGGCCTTCCACGCCCGGCGGCTGGGCATCCCGGCCACCATCGTGATGCCCCGGTCGACGCCGTTCGTGAAGGTCGAGAACACGCGCCGCTTCGGGGCGAAGGTGGTGCTCGATGGCGAGGGGGTCGAGGAGGCGGCGCGGCACGCTTGGCAGCTCGCCGAGGCGCACGGGCTCACCTTCGTCCACCCGTTCGACGATCCGGGGGTGATCGCCGGCCAGGGCACGGTGGCGCTGGAGATGCTGGAGGCCGCACCGGCTCTCGACATGCTGGTCGTGCCGATCGGTGGTGGCGGGCTGATCGGCGGCATCGCCACCGCGGCCAAGGCGCTCAAGCCCAAGATCGAGGTGATCGGGGTCGAGGCGGCGCTCTACCCGTCGGTCTATCGCCGGCTGCGCGGTCTGCCCGCCAGGGCCGGTGGCCCCACGATCGCCGAGGGCATCGCGGTCAAGGAGCCCGGCGACGTCACCTTTCCGATCATCGAGCGGCTGGTCGACGATGTCGTGCTGGTCGAGGAGGCGGCGATCGAGGCCGCGGTGCTGCAACTGCTCGAGATCGAAAAGACGGTGGCCGAGGGTGCGGGGGCGGTCGGCCTCGCCGCCGTGACCAGCAACCCGGAGCGCTTCCGCGGCCGGCGGGTCGGCCTGGTCATCAGCGGCGGCAACATCGACAGCCGGCTGCTGTCCGCCGTCATCCTGCGCGGCCTCGTGCGCACGCAGCGGCTGGTGCGGCTGCGCGTCGGCGTGCCGGACAGCCCGGGCAGCCTCGTGCGGATCGCCACGATCATCGCCGAGCAGGGCGGCAACATCGTCGACGTCATCCACCAGCGCGCGTTCTCCAAGCTGTCGGTCAAGCAGGCCGACGTCGACCTGACGGTCGAGACGCGCACCGCCGACCATGCGGGCGAGATCGGCGCCGCGCTGCAGGCGGGCGGCTTCGACGTGCTGCGCCTGGATGTTGGCTAGGATTTTGTTCTTTACTGCATCAACGTTAACGGTGTAGTTTCCTAGAATGTCGAGCATCCTGCTCGGGGCGAAGCTCTAGGAGACCCAGCCGTGCGGGTGTTGCTGGTCGAGGACGATCCGGTCGAGGCGCGGGCGATGCAGCGCGAGCTCGGCCCGCGGTTCGAGGTGCGGACGGTCGGTACGCTGGCCGAGGCGCTGCAGCAGCTGGCCCAGCCCGGCTGGCGTGCCGACGTGGTGCTGGCCAGCGCGAGCCTGCCGGACTCCGAGGGTCTCGCCACGCTGCACGCGCTGCAGGATGCGGCCGGCGGCACGCCGGTCGTCGTCACCGCCGGCGTCGTCACCGAGGCGGTGCGCCGGCAACTCGACGCATTGAGCGCAGCGGCCCTGCCGGACCGGCTCGGCGGCGTGCCGGGCCCGCGCAACGTGCTGATGCAGCACGGCGTCGCGCAGTCGCAGATGGCCTACCGGATCGAGACCATCGCCGAGATCGACCGCGTCACCCGCCAGGCCGCCGATGCCGCCGTGTCGCAGGCGATCGAGGAATTGCTCGACCGGCTGGGTCTGGGCGACGAGGAGGGCCTGCGCATGGCGATCCGCCTCGCCCGTGGCTGGGAGGCGGCCAAGCTGCGCTTCGTCTCCGCGGTGACCACCGGCCTGGCCTCGGCCTTCCTGCTCGCGGTCGGCGCCGGCATCGTCGCCATGATGCGCGAGGGCGGCTCGAAGTGAGCCGGGACTGATCCGCTGGCCGCAACCGGCCGTACCATCGTGGTGCATAACGAGCGGTGGCATGGCGATGGGCCAAACGATTCTCGTCTTCGGCGCGACGGGTGGCATCGGCGCCTGCCTGGCGCGCCGTCTGGCCGCGGCCGGCTACCGGCTGCATCTGTCGGCGCGCGGTACGGCACGCCTGGAACAGCTGGCGGGCGAGCTTGGGGCCGCCTGCACGTCCGGCGACGTGCGCGATCCGGCGCAGATCGAGCACGTCGTCGCGGCCGCGGGCGACACGCTTGCCGGCCTCGCCTTCGCCGTGGGCTCGATCGATCTCGGCCCGCTCAAGCGATTGACCGCGGCGCAGCTCACCGAGGCGTTCACGCTCAACGTCACCGCCCCGGCGCTGGCGATCCGGGCCGCCCAGCCGGCGCTGAGTGCGGGGCGCGGCGCGGTCGTGCTGTTCTCCAGCGTGGCCGCCGGCAGCGGCTTTCGCAACCATGCCATCACCGGCACCGTGAAGGCGGCGGTGGAAGGACTCACTCGGGCACTCGCGGCCGAGCTGGCACCGAGCGTCCGCGTCAACTGCGTCGCGCCCACGCTCACCCGCACGCCGCTGGCGGCGACGCTCACCGGCAATCCGCTGCTGGCCGAGGGAATCGCCCGCCAGCACCCGCTGGCCCGCCTGGGCGAGCCCGAGGACGTGGCCGGGGTCGCGGCCATGCTGCTCGGCCCGGACGGCCGGTTCATCACCGGCGAGGTCGTTCATGTCGACGGGGGCCGGAGCGCCGTCTCGGGCTGAGGCTGGACGGCCGTCGCGCCGTCGTCGTGGGGCTCGCAGCCGGCCGCATCCGCGCGGCGGCTCGTCGCGAACCGCTCGCGGTAGGTCTGCGGGTTGACCTCGAGCAGGCGCAGGAAGCTGCGCCGCATGGTCTCCTCCGAGCCGAAGCCACACTGCCGGGCGACATCCTTGATCGGCTGGTCGCCGTCGCTGAGCCGCAGACGCGCCGCTTCGACGCGCAGCCGTTCGACCGTGCGCGCCGGCGTCGTGCCGATGGCGGCGGCATAGTGGCGGAGCAGGCTGCGCTCGCTCATCCCCGCCTGGGCGGCGAGGCGCGGCAGGCTCAGGTCGCCGGCGAGGTTGGCCACCATCCAGCGGTGCAGTGCCGCGAAGCGCCGGTTCTCCTGCAGCGCCAGGGCAGTGCTGAACTGCGCTTGGCCGCCCGGCCGCTTGAGGAAGACGACGAGACGGCGGGCCACGGCCAGTGCCACGTCGCGACCGAGATCCTGCTCGACCATCGCCAGCGCCAGGTCGATTCCGGCGGTGACCCCGGCCGACGTCCACAGGCGGCCGTCGGTGATGAAGATCGGGTCGCTTTCCACCCGGATCCGCGGATGCGCCTCGGCCAGACGGGCGCAATGCGCCCAGTGCGTGACCGCCCGACGCTCGTCGAGCAGCCCTGCCGCCGCCAGCAGGAACGCGCCGGTGCAGACCGAGGCCAGACGGCGGACGCGCGAGGCCCGCTGCCGGAGCCACGCCACCAGCTCGGCGTCCGCCGCGGCGGCGTCGACGCCACGGCCGCCGGCGACGATCAGCGTGTCCGGGCCCGGATCGCAGGCGACGAGATCGCTCGTCGCCAGGGCCAAGCCGGCCGACATGGCGACGGTGCCGCCATGCTTGGCGATGACCTGCGGCAGGTAGGCCGGCGGGCGGCCCAGTTCCGCCAGCAGGTCGTTGCAGGAGGCGAACACCTGCAGCGGGCCGGCGACGTCGAGCAGCTGCCCGTCGGCGAAGGTCAGGATCGCCACGCCGAGCGGCTGGCCTTCTGGCGGAAAACGAGGGTTCTTTGGCATGGTCGCCAAACCTGCTGCGTCTAGGATGGCGCCGTCAAGCAAGGAGACGGTCCCATGCCCGGCCCGGCCATCGGCATTTTGGTGTTTCCCAAGGTCCAGCAGCTCGACCTGACCGGCCCCTACGAGGTCTTCGCCTCGATTCCCGGCGCCGAGGTCCGGCTGATCTGGAAGGATCTCGACCCGATCGTCTCGGCGACCGGGCTCGTGCTGCTGCCCGACACGACGATTGCGGCCTGCCCGCCGCTCGACGTGCTGTGCGTCCCCGGCGGGGTCGGGATCAACCCGCTCCTCGAGGATGCGGCCGTGCTGGCGTTCCTGCGGCGGCAGAGCGAGGGCGCGCGCTACGTGACCTCGGTGTGCACGGGTGCGCTCGTGCTGGCCGCGGCCGGACTTCTGGACGGTAGGCGGGCGACGACGCACTGGGCCAGCCACGATTTCCTGTCCCGGCTGGGGGCGGTGCCGGAACGGGCGCGCGTGGTCGTGGACGGCAAGGTCATCAGCGGCGGCGGCGTCACGGCCGGGATCGACATGGCGCTCACGCTGGTGGCCGAGCTCTTGGGCCGCCCGCAGGCCGAAGCCATCCAGCTCAGCCTCGAATACGCGCCTGCACCGCCGTTCACCGCCGGCGATCCCGACACGGCCACCGCCGAGGTGGTGATGGCGGCGCGCGAGCGTCTGGCTCCGAGCCGGGCCGAGCGCGAACGGATCGTCGGCCGCCTCGAGGCTGCCCGTTTGGCAGGTGGGCGCTGACGGCCGGTCAGGTCGTGATGCCGGCGGCGAGCATGTCCCGGAGGAACCGGCCACCGGCGTCGATGCCGGCGGGATCGATGCTGTGCGGCAGGTGGGGACGGACGATCCACTGCACCGGGATCTCGGCGGCTTGCAGCCCTTCGACGGCCATGAACAGCGCCTGCACCGGCACGACGTCGTCGGCGTCGCCGTGGATCAGCATCACCGGCGGCCGGCTGCGGAGCTCGCCGGCGAGTTCCGCCGCGCCGAGCAGGGCGCCGGAGAAGCCGAGGATCGCCGCCACCGGTCGCCGCCGCCGTGGCCCGACGAACAGCGACATCATCGTGCCCTGCGAGAAGCCGACCAGGGCCAGACGGCCGTCGTCGAGCCCGTGATGCTGCAGCAGCTCGTCGAGATAGGCGTCGAGCACCGGGGCCGTGCGCCGGGCGCCGGCGAGCATGACCGCCGGCCTGCGGTCCTGCAGGCTGAACCATTGCCGGCCGTAGGGGGCCATGTCGCACGGCTCCGGCGCATCGGGGGCGACGAACTGGGCGTGCGGCAACCGCTGCGCCAGCATGGGCGCCAAGCCGATCAGGTCGTTGCCATCGGCCCCCACGCCATGCAGGAGCACGACGAGCTGCCGCGGCGGCCCGCCGGCCTGCGGCGCGAGGGACGGCCCGTAGAGCTTTGCCATGTGGATCCGGACTTGTGGTAATCGGGGCATTGCGCCGGTGCGCCGCGACCATCATGATCCGTCCGCTGGCGGCGCTCAACCGGATTGGCTGTCGCCCACCAGCCAGGGATTCGCGGCGTTGGCATGATCAAGGGCACCGATTTTCTCCCCTTGCCGGGGCCAGGCGAGCCACCGCAGGTCACCCGTTTCGCGCCGAGTCCGAGCGGGTACCTGCATCTGGGGCACGCTTACTCGGCCCTGTTCGGCTTCGAGGCGGCGCGCGTCTCGGGCGGGCGCTTCCTGCTGCGCATCGAGGACATCGACCAGCAGCGCTCGCGGCCGGAGTTCGAGCACGGCATCTACGAGGATCTCCGCTGGCTCGGGATCGAGTGGGACGGCAAGGTGCGACGGCAGTCCGAGCATCTCGACGTCTACCGCGCCACCCTGGACGAGTTGCGCCGGCTCGGCGTGGTCTACCCGTGCTTCTGCTCGCGCCGCCAGATCCGGCTCGAGGTCGAGCAGGCGGGCCGGGCGCCGCACGGCCCGTCCGGCGAGCCGCACTATCCCGGCATCTGCCGTGATCTCGATCCGACGGAGGGGGCGAGGCGGATCAGGAACGGCGAGCCCTATGCGCTGCGCCTCGACGTCGCCAAGGGCTTGGCCTTGACCGGCCCGCTGACCTGGGAGGACTGCCGCGCCGGCATCGTCGCCGCCGACCCGTTGAGCCTCGGCGACGTGGTGCTCGCGCGCAAGGACGTGCCGACCAGCTACCATCTGGCCGTCACCATCGACGATCACCTGCAGGGCATCACCCTGGTCACGCGTGGCGAGGATCTGTTCCATGCCACGCACATGCACCGCCTGCTGCAGGCGCTGCTCGGCCTGCGCACGCCACGCTACTACCACCACAATCTGATCGCCGACAGCAGCGGCCAGCGCTTGGCCAAACGTAACCGCGCCATCACCCTGCGCCATCTGCGCGACTGCCGCCGTACGCCCGACGACGTGTGGCGGATGATCGGGCTCAGCGCCGAGGCGAATCCGAAGGCGCGTTGATTGCTCGCGCGCTGGGCCGCGGTCATGTGTCTTCTGCTGGCCGCCTGTGCCGTGCCGGGCGGCCCCGTGCACAACGCGCGACCGACGGCGACGAGCTGGGCGCCGCCGCAGGCGCCGCGCGCGGTGATCGTCGCGGTGCACGGGTTCAACGACTTCAAGGGGGCGTTCAGCGAGTTCGCCGGCTTCGCGACCGCACACGGGTTGCTGGTCGAGGCCTACGATCAGCCGGGCTTTGGCGCCCAGCCCGATCGCGGCCATTGGCCGGGAACGCCGACGCTGGTGGCGGCGCTGCTCGACGCGGTCCGCTCGGCGCACGCGCGGCATCCCGGCATCCCGGTCTACGTGCTGGGCGAAAGCATGGGGGCGGCGGTGGCGCTGCTGGCGCAGGCGCACCCGGACATGCCGCCGGTGGCGGGGCTGATCCTGGTGGCACCGGCGGTCTGGAACGGGCGCGACCTGCCGACCGCCTACCTCGTCGTGCTGCGCGCGCTCGCGGCGGTGGTGCCGTCCCTGCGGGTCAACGGCCGGCATCTGAAGCGGATGGCCTCCGACAACATCGAGATGCTGAAGGCGCTCGGCCAGGATCCGCTCTACCTGCGCGAGACGCGGATCGAGGGGCTGGCCGGGCTGGTCGATCTCATGCTCGCCGCGCAGCGCGTGGCCCCGGCGGTCCGCATGCCGATGCTGGTGCTGCTGGGCGCGAAGGACCAGATCGTGCCGCCGGAGGCGGCGCAGCGCTTCGTGACGACGCTGCCGGCCGAAACCTGCGAGGTCGCCACCTATCCCGACGGCTGGCATCTGCTGCTGCGCGACCATCAGCGCGGGCGGGTGTACGAGGACATCCTGAGCTGGATCGACGGACGGCCACTGCCCTCGGGATTTGCGCGGTCCTGCGGGCCGGCGCCGCAGTCCTGAAGATTGACAGCAAGCTGGACGACCGCCCATCCAAGTGGCGCCGCACAGGACTCGGCGGCCTGCGGCACCGACCTGCGATCGCCGTCCGGAGAACGGATCCTTGTTCGACAGCAATCTGCTCGACGCGCTGATTCTCGGCGTGGTCGAGGGTGTGACGGAATTCATCCCGGTCTCGTCGACCGGCCATCTGATCCTCGCCCGCGACTTGTTGGGTTATCCGATCGAGCGCTTCGACGTGCTGGTGTTCGTCATCCAGCTGGCCGCCATCCTGGCCATCTGCCTGCTCTATGCCGGCCGGCTGATCCGGGTCGTGCTCGATCTGCCGAGCCGGCCCGAGGCGCGCCGTTTCGTGCTCGCGGTCAGCATCGCGTTCGTTCCCTCGGTGGTGCTGGGCCTGATGCTCGAGAAGTTCATGAAGGAGCATCTGTTCACACCGTGGGTCGTGGCCACGGCTCTGCTGGTCGGCGGCATCGCGATCCTGGTGATCGAGCGGATCGCGCATCGGCCACGGTTCCACGACACCGCCGAGGTGCCGCCGGGCACGGCGCTGGCCATCGGTTTCTGCCAGACGGTGTCGATGATCCCCGGCGTGTCGCGCTCGGGCGCCACCATCATGGGCGGCCTGCTGTTCGGCCTCGACCGCAAGGCCGCGGCCGAGTTCTCGTTCTTCCTCGCCATCCCGACCATGCTGGGTGCGGGGGCGCTCGACCTCTACAAGGGCTGGAGCCTGATCGACGGCTCGCTCGCGGTCGACATCGCCGTGGCCTCGCTGGCCTCGTTCGTCACCGCGATCCTCGTCGTGCGGGCGTTCGTCGCCTTCATCGCCCGCCACGACTTCACCCCGTTCGGGTGGTACCGGATCGTGGCGGGCGTCCTGATGCTGGGCCTGCTAGGCGCCGGCGTCGTCTGAGTTGGGAGCGGCCTTGGGCTTGCGCGCGCCACCGGCGCGGCTGGCCCGGGCTCGCGGCGCCGGGGCAGAGGGCGTCTCGGCGGCCGCTTCCGACGCGGCTGCCGCCGCCGGCGCTTCCACGATGGCCTTCTGCGTCTCTTCCTCCAGCGAGGCCATCCGCTTCTTCATCTCGTCGATGACGGCGCTGGTCTGCTGGCTCGCCGAGGCGAACGCGTCCTTGGCCTTCTGCTGCAGCGCCGCGAACTCGGGCGCGGCCGCACCCAGCGCCTCGAAGTTCTTGGTGGCGCACTCGTTGAGCACCGCCATGGCTTCGGACTGAACCTTGAGCAGGTGGTTGCCCAGGTCGTTGACCTGCGCCA
Organism: Geminicoccaceae bacterium; assembly: GCA_039808865.1. Lineage (GTDB taxonomy): Bacteria > Pseudomonadota > Alphaproteobacteria > Geminicoccales > Geminicoccaceae > Benzoatithermus. The sequence goes on along the minus strand of JBDHTW010000045.1, from coordinate 15,806 downwards.
GCACCTTCTCGAAGGCACCGCGAAGATGCTCGAGCTGCGCCGTCGGCGAGCCCTCGGTGGTCGGCTTCGCGGCGGAAGCCTGCAGCACGCTCCACAGTTGCTTCATGGATTCCTGCACGAGCGTGACCTGACGCTCGGCGTAGGTGCGCATGCCGGTGGCGACGATGTTGCCGGCATTGGTGAACGCAGCAATGTTCCGGCGCTGCGCCTCGAGCAGTGCCTCGGGATCGAAAAGACCAGGCGTCTTCTTGGCAGCGGCCACGGCAAACTCCCCCAATGCTATCCAACTCCATGTTAATCCAGGCCTGCCGACCTGCCTACAGGCCATACCGGCTTCCGTTCGCGCCTGGATCGGGTCGCATCGCCGCAGCAGCCGGCGATCGCCCCCCGGGCATGCGTTCTCTCCAGGGTTGACCTGTGACCCACGCCTGCCGCACTACCGGCGTCTGCATCGCCCGGCCACGAAAGCCTTAGCCCATGGTCACCCAGCCGAGCTTCTATGCTGCGGCCATTCCTGCGGTCATCCTGCTCGGTCTCTCCAAGGGTGGTTTCGCCGGACTCGGCGTGCTCGGCATGCCGCTGATGTCGCTGACCATTCCGCCCGTGCAGGCCGCGGCGATCACGCTGCCGATCCTGATCGTGCAGGATGCGTTCAGCGTCTGGGTCTACCGGCGGAGCTGGGATCGGACGAATCTCAAGATTCTGCTGCCGGGGGCGCTCGTCGGCATTCTGCTGGCCTTCCTGTTCGCGGCCAGGATGCCCGATGCGGCCGTGGCGCTCGTGCTCGGGCTGATCTCGATCGTGTTCGCCCTGCGCCGCTTCCTCGCCCGCCGCAGCGGCTCGGGCTCGATGCCGGTCGCGGCGCCGAACCACCCCGTCGGCTGGTTCTGGGGCGCCGTCGCCGGCTTCACCAGCATGGTGGCCCATGCCGGCGGGCCGCCGTTCCAGATCTACGTCATCCCGCAGCAGCTGCCGCGGGACATCTTCGTCGGCACCGGCGTGGTGTTCTTCGCGCTGGTCAACCTGAGCAAGATTCCACCCTATCTCGCCCTCGGGCAGTTCACGCGCGACAATCTGCTGACCTCGGTGGTGATGTTCCCGCTCGCGGCCGCATCGACCTGGGCCGGCGTCTGGCTCGTCCGCCGTGTCTCCGGGGAACGGTTCTACGACATCATCTACGTGCTGTTGCTGCTCCTGGGCGGCAAGCTGGTGTTCGACGGGATGCACTGGCTGCTGGCGTGACCCCGGCGTCGATGCCATCAGCTTGAACATTCCGTAACTTGCCGGCCCTTCGGACCGCGCTAGCAATGTCCCTGTTGCGGACAATCCCGAGTGACGGCGCGGAAGGCGGAGCCGGCATGACGTTGCGGCTGTGGATGGGGCTGAGCGGCCTGCTCGTTGCGGGGCATGTCGGCGTGGCGCTGGCGTGCGGCGCGCCGGATGCGGCCTGCACCGTGCCGCTCGGCCGCTATTTCGGCGTGGCCCCGGCTTGGCACGACGGGGATCCGCCCCGCCCGGCCGTGATCTTCCTGCACGGCTCCGGCGGGTCGGGGGCAACCGCCGTCGCCGATCCTGCGCTGGCCGACCCGATCGTCGAGCGTGGTTACGTGCTGCTGGCGCCGACGGGGCAGAAGCGGCCCGGTCATGACGGCGACTACTGGTCGACGGGCCGCCGCCCGCCCATCCGCGACGAGCGCGCGTTCCTCCAGCAGGTCCTCGACGACGCCGCGCCCCGCTTCCATCTCGATCGCAGCCGTGTGTTCGTCACCGGCTTCTCGATGGGCGGCGGGCTGGTCTGGCAGCTCGCCTGCCACGGCCCGACGGACTTCGCCGCGTTCGGCCCGATCGCTGGGGGCTTTTGGTACGGGCTGCCGACCGACTGCGGCGGACCGGTCAAGATGCTGCATACCCATGGCTGGCGCGACGATGCCGTGCCGATCGAGGGCTGGGAGCGGAGCGACGGCCACGTGCAGGGCGACCTGATGGGCGGGATGCAGCTCTGGCGCCGGCTCAACGGCTGCGCTGATGCTCATGCCGACGGCTTCGCCACCGGCGGCACGTTCTGGGCGCGCTCCTGGAGCGACTGCACCCCCGGCGCGGCGCTGACCCTGGTCCTTCATCCCGGTGGCCACGAGGTACCCGACGGCTGGGCGACGATGGCCCTCGACTGGTTCGAGACCGTGGTGCCGGCCTCGCACTAGCGCCTCGGCTCCAGCCGGCGGTCCCGGCCAGGGCCTCAGCCGTGGCCCCGCCATGGGACGAAGGCCCGCTCGAGCAGACGGATGACGGTGCCGCAGCCGATTGCCAGCATGGCAATCACACCGATGCCGATGAAAACGATGTCGGTGGCGAGGAAGTTCGAGGCGGAGAGGATCATGAAGCCGACGCCCTTGGTGGCGGCGACGAGTTCCGCCGCGACGAGCGTGCTCCAGCCGACACCCATGGCGATGCGCAGACCGGTGAAGATCTCGGGCAGCGCCGAGGGCAGGGCGATCAGGCGGAACAGCTGCCGTGGCGTGGCACCGAGGGAGAGGGCGGCCTGAGCCCGCTCGACCGGGCCCGAGCGGACCCCGGCTTGCGCGGCGAGGCAGATCGGCGGCAGCATGGCCGCGGTCAAGAGGACGATCTTCGAAGTCTCGCCGATGCCGAGCCAGATGATTACCAGCGGCAGGTAGGCCAGAGGTGGCAGCGGCCAGTAGAACTCGATCACCGGGGCGACGATCCCGTCCAGCCAACGGCTGAGTCCCATGCCGACGCCCAGCGGGATGGCGAGGCTGGCAGCGATGACGAATGCAAGCAGCACTCGGAACAGGCTGGCGCTGGCATGCTCCCACAAGGTAGCACCGGCGTAGCCCTCGCGCATGACGACAAAGGTCTGCTCGATCACCTGCTGCGGCGAGGGCAGGAACAAAGGCGAGACCAAGCCATAGGTCGTGGGCACGGCCCAGAGGGCAAGGAGCGCCAAGACCACCACCGTGCTGATCACTTTTTTCGAGATCGGGCGGCCGCCGTGCGCTGCGGACGCAGCGGCGCGTGGCGCGGCGATGGGGCGGGCGAGGCTCGTGCTCATGCTGGTGTCGCATGTTCGTGGAGGAGCTGCCGGAGTTCGTGGCGCTGGGCGACGAAAGCTGGCGCGGCCTTGATGGCCGAGGCGTCCTCCCCGGCGAGGAACGCGCGCACGTGATGGGCATCGATGCGGGCGACGATCCGGCCGGGCCGCCGCGAGAACAGGACGATCTTGGTTCCGAGGAAGAGCGCCTCTTCGACCGAGTGGGTGATGAACAGCATCCGCTTGCGGGTTCTCGCCCAGAGGCGGGCAATCAGCTCCTGCATCGTCTCACGGGTCATGCTGTCCAGGGCGCCCAGCGGCTCGTCCATGAGCAGGATCTTGGGGTCCGCCAGCAGCGCGCGGGCGAGGCCGACGCGCTGGCGCATGCCGCCCGAAAGCCGGTAGGGTGGTGAGTCCGCGAACGCGTCGAGACCGACGAGGCGCAGCCAATCCATGGCGCGCTCGCGCCGTTCCCGCCTTCCCACACCTTGCAGCCGCAGGCCGAAGGCCACGTTGTCGAGTGTGCTGGCCCAAGGCAGCAATGTGTCCTTCTGGAACACCATGCCCCGATCGGCGCCGGGGCCGCTGACCGGTACGCCGTCGACGTCGATGCTGCCCGACGTCAGTGGCACGAAGCCGGCGATGGCGTTGAGGAGGGTGGATTTCCCGCAGCCGGACGCACCGAGGCCGACGACGAACTCGTCGTCGGCGATGTCCAGCGAGACGTCGTCGAGCGCGTGCACCTGTTCGCCGGTCGTCGTCGCATACTGAATGCTGACATGGCGGACGGCGAGCGTCATGGCGGGATCACCTCGCGCCAGATGGTCGCTGGCGTGTCACTTGCTGGCATTGCCGGGACGGGCGAAGTCGGGGGTGACGAATGAGCCGTACTCGGACAGCACGCGGCTGATCTTCTGCTGCGACTTCAAGAACTCGGCCGTCGACGCTAGCGCCTGCGCGACGCCGCTCTGTGAACCGCCCTGCAGCCACGCGGTGCTCAGCTGCTCGGTGAGCGGTACGTACCGCAAATCCTTGAGCTGCTCGGCCAGTGCCGCAGGCTCGCCACCCAGAAGTGCCGCGATCTTTCTCACATTGTCCGACGTGCCGGTCCAGGCCGTGGGATCGGCCGCGAACGACTCGGAATAGGCGTCGATGGCGGCCACGTAGCTACGGACGAAATCGGGTGCCGTCGCGGCGAACTTGTCGGTGACCACGAGGGCGGTGAACGTCGCCGCGCCGCGCTCGGCTGCCTGCGCCGCCGTGAGCAGCGACGTTCCATCCTTCAGCAACTCGTCGCGTGCCGGATTCCAAACAAATGCGGCGTCGATGTCGCCGCGCTTCCAGCCGGCCACGATCTGCGGCTGCGGAATGGTGAACAGCTTGACCTCGCTCTCCGGGATACCTTCCTGTTGGAGCAACGTCAGCAGCATGTAGTGATCGGTCGAGACCGGGGCCGCCGCCAGGCGTTTGCCACGCAGATCGGCCAGGGATTTGATGCCGGAGCCGTTGCGCACGATCAGCTGCTCGTCGCGACCGGCACCGGCCGTGATGTAGACGGCCTTCACCCCGAGTCCGTTGCTGACCGAGGCTGCGAGCGGGCTTGAGCCGACATCACCGATGTCGACGGCGCCGCCGGCGATCGCGGCAAAGATCTCCGCGCCGGAATTGAAGCGGCGAAAGTCGATGTTCCAGCCGGTCCGCGCGGCCAGCGCACCGTCCTGGATGCCCACGGCATAAGGAATGGCACCGGTCTGGTAGGCGATCGTCACGGTGCGGTCGGCGGCCTTGGCCGGCAGCAGGGGTGTCGCGAGACCGAGCGCCGCACCGAGCAGGGTCGAGCGTCGTGTCAGCATGGTCGTGTCTCCAGCGTCGAGGGGAATCGGCTGCTCAGCGGCCGTTCGTCGAAGTGGCCGACCCGGAACATCGCTCGCCCATCTTATCGGTGATCCTGTGCCGGACGACACCACGGCACCACGAGCGGTCCATCTCGTTCTCCAGCGTCGTGAACATGGCGCTGCCCTGGTACAGCGGGCCTTCGCCAAATGCGGAAATAATCTAGTATATCGATAGAATTAATTAGTAAAGGCACGTCAACGAAGCTTCTTGGCGCATCGATGCCTTGGCCCGAGCCGGTGTGACCTGTAATGGGCTGCCCCGCTGCCCGGTCTCACCAGCGCAGGGCAGCGGTATGCACCGGCGCGTCCCACAGGTCGCGCAGCTCGTCGTCGAGCGCGGTCAGGGTCAGCGAGCAGCCGGCCATGTCGAGCGAGGTGCAGTAGTTGCCGACCAGCGAGCGGCTCACCTTCAGGCCCTTGGCCGCGAGCTGGCGCCGCGCGCGGTCGTACATGAGATAGAGCTCCATCGACGGTGTGCCGCCGAAGCCGTTGACCAGGAGCAGGACGTCGCTGCCGGCCGCCGGGGCGAGGTCGGCCAGGATCGCGTTCAGCATCTCCTCGGCGATGGCGTCGGCCGGCTGCAGCTTGACGCGGCGGCGGCCGGGCTCGCCATGAATGCCCACGCCCATCTCCATCTCGTCCTCGGGCAGCTCGAAGGTGGGCTTGCCGGCCGCCGGGACGGTGCAGGAGGTCAGCGCCACGCCCATCGAGCGGGTGCGGCCGTTGACGCGGCCGCCGAGCGCCTGCAGCGCCTCGAGGTCGGCGCCGGCCTCGGCGGCGGCCCCGACCATCTTCTCGACCACCACCGTGCCGGCGACGCCGCGCCGCCCGGTGGTCCAGGTCGAGTCCTCGACCGCGACGTCGTCGTTGATCAGCACCGAGGCATGGCGGCCTTCGTACATCTCGGCCGCCATCTCGAAGTTCATGGCGTCGCCTTCGTAGTTCTTGACGATGAACAGCACGCCGGCGCCGGAATCGACCGCCTGCGCCGCGGCCAGCATCTGGTCCGGGGTGGGGGAGGTGAACACCTGGCCGGGACAGGCCGCGTGCAGCATGCCGGTGCCGACGAGGCCCGCGTGCATCGGCTCGTGGCCGGAGCCGCCGCCGGAGATCAGCGCCACCTTGCCCGGCGCCGTGGCTGCCGCCCGGGTGACGTAGGACGGGCCGGTGTGGACGCGGACGAGATCGGCATGGGCGGCACCGAAGCCGCTAAGCGCCTGCGCCAGCACGTCGTCGACGTCGTTGATCAGCTTCTTCATGGGTTTGGCCTCCTTCGTCGTGCGTGGCTTCGGCATGCTGGGCCAGCCGGATGATGCGGGCGGAGAAGTCGAGGATCAGGGCCTCGACCTCGCGGGCCGTGCCGGCGGAGCGGAACTCGGGCACGGTGATGCGCAGCTCGTGCGCCTGCGGACCGGGTGCCGGCAGGCGGCGCGACCGCTCGGGATGGGCGCGCCGGTACAGTTCCAGGAAACTCTCGCGCTCCTGCGCCGACAGGTGGCAGATCTCGAAGATGATCGGCAGGTCGCCGGCCGGGATCGGCACCGTGTAGGCCGGATTCGCGATCTGCGAGACGAAGCTCTTGTGCTTGCCCAGCGCCATGGCCAGCCGGCCGCGCAGGCCCGATGGCCGCCGCTCGAGGAACGAGCGCAGCAGCGACTTGTAACCCGCGATGGCCTCAGCCCGCTCCACGGGGCCGTCCTCAGCCATTGCCGGAGCCGAAGCGCGCCACCGCCTGCTTGACCCGGCCCAGCGCCGCAGGCGCCACCGACAGCCGGCGCAGGCCCAGCCCCAGCAGGGCCGCGGCGCCGGCCGCATCGGAAGCCATGTCGCCACACAGGCTGACCGGGATCCCGCTGGTCAGGCCGTGCCGCACCACCTGGTCGATCAGGCGCAGCACCGCCGGCTGCAGGGGGTCGTTGAGCGCGCCGACCCGGCCCTCACCGTCGCGCGAGGCGGCCATGACATACTGGGTGAGATCGTTGCTGCCGATGGAGAAGAAGTCGGCCTCGAGCAGGTCGACCGTGACGGCGGCCGCCGGCGTCTCCACCATGATGCCGAGCGGCGGCATCCTGGCCTCGGCGCCGGCCGCGTGCAGCTCGGCCAGGCAGCGGGCGAAAAAGGCCCGCGCCTCGACGAGCTCGGCGGCGGTGGCCACCATCGGCAGCATGACCTTGAGCGGGCCATAGATGGCGGCGCGGAGCAGGGCACGGACCTGGGGCTGGAACAGGTCGGGCCGGTCGAGGCACAAGCGCAGTCCGCGCAGGCCGAGGAAGGGGTTGGTCTCGGCCGGCAGGTCGAGGCCGGGCAAGGGCTTGTCGCCGCCGATGTCGAGGGTGCGGACGATGCAGGGCTTGCCGCGCAGGCGGTCGAGCAGTCTGGCGTAGGCTTCGAGCTGCTCGCCCTCGTCCGGGAGCCGGGCCTTGCCGATGAACAGGAACTCGGTGCGGAACAGGCCGACGCCGTCGGCGGCGTTCAGCAGATCGTCGCCGACGGCCGCCGGGTCGTCGATGTTGAGCATCACCTCGACCCGCTCGCCGGTCGCGGTCGTGGCAGGTCGGGTCAGCAGGGCGGTGGCCTCGGCCTCGTCGCGCCGCCGCCGGTCGAGCCGGGCGAGATAGGCGGCGCGGGTCGCCGCGGCCGGACGCAGCACGAGCAGGCCGTCCTCGGCATCGAGCACGGCGTCGCCCGATTCCGGCACCTCGCCGAGATTGGTCGCCATGGGCACGCCGCGGGCGCGGGCCAACATCGCCACGTGCGAGGACGGGCTGCCACGCTCCAGGGCCACTCCGCCCATCACCGACCAGTCGAGCGCCAGGAAGCTCGACGGCGCCAGATCCTCGCCGACGACCACCCCGCCCGGCAGCATCGGCAGGGGCCGGTCCTCCGCGCCGCCCATAGCCCGCAGCACGCGGGCGGACACGTCGCGCAGGTCGCTCGCCCGCGCGCGGAAATACTCGTCGTCCGAATCCTCGTAGGTCAGGGTATGGCGCCAGAGGACGTGGTTCCAGGCCGAGGGCGCGGACTCGCCGTTGTCGATTGCGGCCACCGTCTCCTCGCGGAAGGTGTCGTCCTCCAGCAAGGCCTGCTGGAACTCCAGGATGTCGGCGCCCATGTCGTCGCTGGTCGCAGCCAGATGGGCCAGCTCCTCGCGGGCGCGCTCGATCGCGGCCTCGAGGCGGGCGCGCTCGGTTGGAGTGTCGACCTGTTCACGCAGGACGAGATGGTCGCCCTGCCGCTCCAGTACGGCATCGGCCGGCCGCACGGTGACCGGAGGCAGCCGCACCAGCGGTCCGATCGCCAGCCCCGGCGAGGCCGGCCGGCCGCGGAGGATGCGTTCAGCCATGGGTCTCGTCGAAGTTGCGGCGGACCAGGGCGGCGAGCTCGGCCACGGCCGCGTCGGCGCCCTCGCCCTCGGCCTCGAGCTCGATGACCGTGCCGGTGCGGAACTTGAGGCCCATGACCTTGACGACGCTCTTCGCGTCGACCCAGTCGCCGTCCGGCGCCCGGCGCAGGCGGATCGCGGCCGGGAAGCTCTTGGCGAGCTTGGTGAACTTGACCGCAGGGCGCGCATGCAGGCCCGTGGGATGGGTGATCTCGACCTCGGTGCGCGGGGCATTCATGGGCTCAGCTCCTCCGCCGCGGCACAGACCGTGTCCAGGGTGGCGCCGCCCGAGGCTTCGGTGGCCGCGATCACCGCACCCTCGACGATGGGCGCGTTGCAGATCCGCACCCGTCCCGATCGGCCGGCCTCCAGCATCTCGATCGCCATCTCGGCGTTCATCTCGGCCCCGCCGAGATCGACCAGCACGGCCACGCCGGCATCGTTCCAGACTTGCTCGATCGCGGCACGAATCCTGGTCGGATCGGTGCCGAGCTCGCCTGCCGGGTTGCCGCCGGTCCAGGCGCAGGGGACCTCGTCGCCCACCATCTGCCGGACCATGTCGGCAGCTCCCTCGGCCACCTTCGGCGAGTGGGACACGATCACGATGCCGACGATACCGCTCATGCGCGGCTCTCCAGCGCGTCGCAGACCGCATGGATCAGCAGGCAGGACGAGGTGGCGCCGGGGTCGTAATGCCCGATCGACCGTTCGCCGAGAAACGAGGCGCGGCCGCGTGTGGCCTGCATCGGCTTGGTCGCCTCGCGGCTGGCGGTGGCGGTCTGCCGCAGCGCGTCCGGCACCGCGCCCGCGCGCAGCGCGTCCAGCGTCGGGACCAGCACGTCGAGCATGGTCTTGGCGCCGACATCGGACTTGCCGCGCTTCTTGACGCTCTCGACCCCTTCGGCGCAGGCATCGGCCGGGTTCTTGCCGGCCTTGAGCGCCTTGCCGATGCCCATGAGCAGGGAGCCGTAGAGGGGCCCCGAGGCACCGCCGACGGTGGTCACCAGGATCATGCCGGCCTTCTGCAGCGCGTCGCCAAGCTCGAGCTCGGCCAAAGCCTCGCGCTGGGCGGCAATCGCCTGGAAGCCACGCTGCATGTTGCTGCCGTGATCACCGTCGCCGATCGCCCGATCGAGGCTGGTCAGCTCGTCGGCATGGGTGCTGATCGTCGCCGCGGTCGCGTCGATCAGGGCCAGGGTGAGCGCAGAAGGCATGCTCCGGTTTCCTCAGGCAGCCAGCCGACGGCCGTCGGCGGCGAAGTACAGCAGCGCCTCGGGCGGCACCGCGATCCGCGTGGTACTGCCCGGCGCGATCCGGGCGAGACCGGGCAGCAGGACATGCAGCCGAGCCTGCTCGAGCTGGACCAGGACCACGGTCTCGGCCCCCAGGGGCTCGACCTGCTCGATCCGCCCCTCCATGCCCTCGCTGCCCAGGAGCACGTCCTCCGGCCGCACGCCCAGGGTCGCGGCCGACTGCGGCGCCCGTGGCGCGGGCAGCGCGCCCATCGGCAAAAGGTTGATCGGCGGCGAGCCCAGGCGGCGGGCCACGGTCGTGCTCGCCGGCCGGGTGTAGATCTCGCGTGGCGAGGCCAGCTGCAGCAGCCTGCCGTGCTCGATCACGCCGATCCGGTCGGCCATGGTCATGGCCTCGATCTGGTCGTGCGTGACGTAGAGGATCGTGGCCCCGAGCTCGCGCTGGATGCGCTTGAGCTCGATGCGCAGATCCTCGCGCAGCTTGGCATCGAGCGAGGAGAGTGGCTCGTCCATCAGGTAGACGCGCGGCTTGCGGACCAGCGCCCGGCCGATCGCCACGCGCTGCATCTCGCCGCCCGAGAGCCGCGTCGCCCGGTTGGCGAGCTTGCCGTCGATGCGCAGGAGCGCCGCGATCTCCTGCACCCTGGCCCTGATCCGCTCCTCGCTCTCGCGCCGCAGCGGCGAGCGCAACGGAAAGGCCAGATTGTCGAACACGGTGTAGTGCGGGTAGAGCGAGAACTGCTGGAACACCATGGCGACGTCGCGCGCCGCCGGCGGGCTCCTGGTGACGTCGGCGCCGCCGATCGCGATCCGGCCCGCGTCCGGCTGCTCGAGCCCGGCGATCAGGCGCAGGGTCGTGGTCTTGCCGGCGCCCGTCGGGCCCAGCAGCACGACGAACTCGCCGTCGCGCACGTCGAGCTGCAGCCCGTCGACGGCGACATGCTCGCCGAAGCTCTTGCGGACGGCTTGCAGCAGCACCTCAGCCATGCAGCACCTCGCGCTCGAACAGGGTCGAGGGCAGGGCGCGCTCGCTCGCCGGGTCGAACAGCACGATCTGCTCCGGATCGAAGGCGAGGCCGACCCGCTCGCCGACCGTGGCCCGCTGGGTGTTGGTCGTGCGCACGCGCAGCCGTCCGGCCTCGGTGTCGACGGTGACGACCTGCCTCGCCCCCATGTACTCGACGCCGAACACCTCGCCGCGGATGCCGGCAGCGTCGGCGAGCCGGACATGCTCGGGGCGGACGCCGAAGACGAGCCCGGGCGGTGCCTCGGCGAGCAGGGTCGGGACGGCGACGGGCTGGCCGCACAGGCGCACGGCGTCGCGTCCCGCGGGCTGGCAGGGCAGGAAGTTCATGGACGGGCTGCCGATGAACCGGGCCACGAACATGCTGCGCGGGCGATGGTAGATCTCGAACGGCGTGCCCGCCTGCAGCACCTCGCCCTTGTTCATGACCGCGATCACGTCGGCCATCGCCATGGCCTCGATCTGGTCGTGCGTGACGTAGACCGTGGTGGCGCCGATCCGGTCGTGCAGGCCGCGCAGCTCCTCGCACATCAGCTCGCGAAAGGCGGCATCCAGCGTGCCCAACGGCTCGTCCATCAAGAACGCCTTGGGCCGGCGGACGATGGCGCGCCCCAGGGCCACGCGCTGCCGGTCGCCGCCGGCGAGCCCGCCCACCGGCCGGTCGAGCAAATGGTCGATGCGCAGGAGCTTCGCCGTCTCCTCGACGCGCTGGCGGATCTCGGCGCGGGGCGCCCCCTGCGCCGCGAGCGGGAAGCCGATGTTCTTGCGCACGTTCATGTGCGGGTAGAGCGCGAACAGCTGGAACACGAAGGCGATGTCGCGCTCGCGCGCCCGACGGAAGGTGACGTCCTCGCCGTCCAGCCGGATCTCGCCCGAGGTCGGCAGCTCGAGCCCGGCGATCATGCGCAAGGTCGTGGTCTTGCCGCAACCCGAGGGTCCGAGCAGCACGAAGAAGGCGCCGTCGTCGATGACGAGATTGCTGTCGCGCACGGCGATGAAGTCGCCGAACGCCTTGTGCAGGTTCCTGAGCCCGATCTGCGCCATCGCCGCTCAGTCCGGGAAGTGGCTGACGATGATGAACATGACCGTGCCGAACAGGATCACGAGGAAGCTCCAGGTGAACAGCGCCAGCAGCAAAGGCTGCATCAGCATCACGATGCCGAGCCCGATGATCGCGGTGGCCACGTTCTCCCATGGGCCGCGGCGAAGCAGGCGACGGGTCATTTGCGCACCGCGCCGAAGGTGATGCCGCGGAGCAGGTGCTTGCGCAGCAGCACGGTGAAGACGAGGATCGGCAGCAGGAACAGGGTGGTGCCCGCGCCCACGGCCGGCCAGTCGAGCCCGCCCTCGCCGATGATGGTCGGGATGAACGGTGGTGCCGTCTGCGCGTTGCCCGAGGTCAGCAGCACGGCGAAGGCGTACTCGTTCCAGGCGAAGATCAGGCAGAAGATCGCGGTGGCGGCGATGCCGGTCGTGGCCTGGGGCAGGACGACCTTCACGAACGCCTGCAGGCGCGTGTAGCCGTCGATCATCGCCGCCTCCTCGTACTCGCGCGGGATCTCGTCGATGAAGCCCTTGAGCAGCCAGACGGCGAGGCTGACGTTGACCGCGGTGTAGAGCAGGATCAGCCCGAGCCAGGTGTCGGACAGGCCGAGCGCGCGGTACATGAGGAAGATCGGGATCGCCACCGCGATCGGCGGCATGAACCGCGTCGACAGGATGAAGAACAGCAGATCGTCCTTCAGCGGCACCCGGAAGCGCGAGAAGGCGTAGGCCGCGAGCACGCCCAAGAACACCGACAGGAAGGTCGAGCCGAAGCCCACGACCATGGAGTTCACGAAGCGCTGGCCGAACTTGGACGGTCCGGCGATGACCATGTTGCGCGAGCGGACCAGCCGGTCGTACCAGGTCTCGGCCGGCGGCAGCGAGGCCATGTACTCGGGCGTCTGGCGCGTGCGCGTGGTGAAGACGTTGACGTAGCCTTCCAAGGTCGGCGTGAAGACGAGCTTGGGCGGGTAGGAGATCGAGTCCTGCGGGCTCTTGAAGCCGGTGGCGAAGATCCACAAGAGCGGGATCAGCGACAGCAGCGCGTAGATGACGACGACGATGCCGGCGAACCGGCGCGCACGGGGCGTCGGCTCGACGACGGAATGGGCGGCCGTGGACGCACTCATCGATTCTTCACCGCGTTGAGCGCCTTGACGTAGATGTTGGCGGCGGCGAACACCGTCACGAACAGGATGATCGCGAAGGCACTGGCATAGCCGGTGCGCCACTTCTCGAACGCCTCGCGCTTCAGGTTGATCGAGCTCAGCTCCGTGACCGAGCCCGGACCGCCCGAGGTGAGCTGGACCACGAGATCGAACATCTTGAAGTTCTCGATCGCGCGGAACAGCACCGCCAGCATGATGAACGGCAGTACCATCGGCAGCGTGATCGACCAGAACTGGCGCCAGGGCGAGGCGCGGTCGACCTCGGCCGCCTCGTAGATGTAGTCGGGAATCGAGCGCAGCCCCGCCAGGCAGATCAGCATGACGTAGGGTGCCCACATCCAGGTATCGACGATGATGATCGACCAGGGCGCCAAATTGACGTCGCCGATCATCTGGAACGAGGACGGGTCGATGCCGGTGAAGAACGAGACGAAGTAATTGAACAGGCCGATCTGCGGCTGGTAGAGGAACGTCCAGAAATTTCCCACCACCGCCGGCGACAGCATCATCGGCAGCAGGATGGCCGTCGTCCAGAAGCCGTGCCCGCGGAAGCGCTGGTTGATGAGGTAGGCGAGCGTGAAGCCGATGATGGTCTGGATGGCGATGGTCCACAGCACGAAATGCGCCGTGACCTGCATGTTGTGCCAGATGTCCGGATCGGTCAGCACCCGCTCGTAGTTGCGCAGGCCCAGCCATTGCACCGGCTCGTTCAGCCGGTTGGCGCGGTAGTTGGTGAACGAGAGCCGGATCGTCCAGATCAGCGGGAAGATGTTGATCGCGAGCAGCAGCGCAATCGTCGGCGTGATGAACAGCCACGCGATCGCCCGGTCCGACAGGCCGCGCAGCCGTGTCGCCATCGCGGCGGGCGTTCCGCTCGCGGCACGCTCGGCGAGCCTGGAGATGCTGCGGGCTTCGTTCATCACGTACTCGAGGCTCTGCTTCTCGTATGTCGATGGTTACCTCCCCGGCCTGGGGGGAAATGCCGGGGAGGTAGTGCCGAGGACCGGTCTTCCGACTAGAGCTTGCCCTCGTCCTCGAAGACCTCGGTCCAATCCTTGAGCAGCGCGTCGACCGCCTGCTGCGCCGTGCCCTGATTGGCGACGACGTAGTCGTGGACCCGCTTTTGCATGGACAGCAGCAACTGCGCGTAGGCCGGCTCCTGCCAGAAGTCCTTGACACCGGACATGGCCTTCAGGAAGTCCCCGGCGAACGGCGCGGTGGCCGGAAAGCCCGGGTCGAGCAGCACGGCCTTGGCGCAGGAGTAGCCGCCGAGCGACCACCATTTCTTCTGCACGTCCGGCTGCGCGAACCATTTGATGTATTCGAGCGCCTCGTCCTGCTTGTCGGAATAGGCTACGACCGAGATGCCCTGGCCACCCAGCGTACTGGCCTCGACGTTCTGCTTCGGGTTGACGAAGAAGCCGATCTTGTCACCTCCGACTACCGGGTCCTTGTAGAGGCCCGGGAAGAAGGCGAACCAGTTCATCATCAGCGCGACTTGGCCCGACTTGAACGCGTCGAGGTTCTCCTGCATGTAGCTGTTGGAATAGCCGGGCGGCGTGCAGCAGTCGTAGAGCGCCTTGTAGAACTCGAGCGCCTCGACCGCGGCCTTCGAGTTGACGAAACCTTCCATGTCGTAGGGCTTGTCGGGGTTTTCGTACTGGAAGCCCCAGGAATAGAGGGCCGCGGTGACGCCCATGGTGATGCCTTCCGAGCCGCGCTCGGTGAAGATGGCAGCGCCATAGACCTTCTTGCCGTCGATCTCGCGGCCCTGGAAGAACTCGGCGACCTGCTTGAGCTCGGTCCAGGTGGCCGGCGGTGCGAGGTCGCGGCCGTACTTCTGCTTGAACGCGGCCTGCAGCTCCGGCCGGGCGAACCAGTCCTTGCGGTAGACCCAGCCCAGCGCGTCGCCCATGGCCGGCAGCGCCCAGTAGTTCGGCGAGCCCTTCGGCCAGGTCGAGTAGGCGTAGACCGTGGCATCAAGAAAATCGCTCATCTTGATGTTGTTCTTGTCGAAGAAATCGTTGAGCTTGATGTAATGCCCGTTGGTCGCCGAGCCTCCGATCCATTGGCTGTCGCCGATGAGCAGATCGCACAGCTTGCCCTTGGAATTCAGCTCGTTGAGCATCCGATCGGCATAGTTCGGCCACGGCACGAACTCGTACTTCATCTCGATGCCGGTCTTGGCCGTGAAATCCTTGCTGAGCTCGACCAGCGCATTCGCCGGGTCCCACGCGGCCCAGCACAAGGTGAGCGACTTGTCCTGCGCCTGTGCCGGAGCGGCGCCTGCCAACGCCACCGCCGCGGCGCACCCCGCCAGCAACGCACTCAATGCCCGCATCATCAGCCTCCCAGCTTTGCGGCATAGATTGCATGATCGGCGTCATGGCGCCGATCGTCGAGTTTAGTTTAATTGAGTTTAGTAGTCTGCCGAACCAAGTTGCCTGTCAAGAGCGATTCGCGGCTCGCTTGGACCTCGCATCCCCCGGATGGTCGTCGGCGCGCGACGAGCCAGGATATTCCTCGCTACGTCCGACATCTTGGTGGGCCAGATGGTCAAGCCCAAGCTTTCGCCAGAAAATCGTGGGATCTTGCCAGGAGAACTTCCTGGTCATGTTGCATCGTAGGGTCCGTCACCGCCAGGCCGCGCAAGTTGTCCATCAAACTGCATAAGGGCCCCGATATCATGGCTTACGCCAATGATGGCCAGCGCAGCCGTGATGCCGATGGCTGAGCGAACGATGGCCGCCATCGCCGCTCGATGGCGGCGACGATGCCGTCTCGCGGGGACGCTGCGCTACCGGAGCCGGCCGTTTTGTCGGCCTCAGGCCGGCTCAAGCTGCGTCGGGAAGCCTTCCGCGCGCAGCGGTTCACCCAGACTGTCCTCGAGCAGGCGGACCACCGCCGTCGACCATGCCCCGCCACCGAACTGCTGCCGGGCGCGGATGAAGGTCTGCTCGACGAGCGCAGCCACGTCCAGCGGCACCCCG
>JBDHTW010000044.1:0-34062 GCA_039808865.1 Geminicoccaceae bacterium | reverse complement strand
CGAGGAGATCACGCTGCTCGTGGACGTCGGCACGAACGCCGAGATCGTCCTGGGCAACAAGGACAAGCTGCTGGCCTGCTCCTCGCCGACCGGGCCAGCCTTCGAGGGGGCCCAGATCGGCAACGGCCAGCGCGCGGCGCCCGGTGCCATCGAGCGGGTGCGGATCGACCGCACGACCCTGGAGCCGCGCTTCAAGGTGATCGGCTGCGAGCTGTGGTCGGACGATCCCGCCTTCGCCGAGGCCACCCGCAGGACCGGCGTCACCGGCATCTGCGGCTCGGGCATCATCGAAGCGCTGGCCGAGATGTACCTGGCCGGCATCATCACCCAGGACGGCGTGGTCGATGGAACCGCGGCCGAGCGCAGTCCACGCATCCGGCCGACCGGCCGCACCTTCGGCTATCGCCTGCACGAAGGCGAGCCGGAGATCGTGATCTCGCAGAACGACATCCGCGCCATCCAGCTCGCCAAGGCTGCGCTCTATGCCGGGGCAAGGCTGCTCATGGACCGGCTGGGCGTGGACAGCGTCGGTCGCGTGACGCTGGCCGGCGCCTTCGGCAGCCACATCGATCCCGTCTACGCCATGGTCCTGGGCATGATCCCGGACTGCCCGCTGGATAGGGTGGGCTCCGCCGGCAACGCGGCCGGCACCGGCGCGCGGATCGCCCTCCTGAACCGCAAGGCCCGGGCCGAGATCGAGGACGTGGTCGAGCGGATCGAGAAGGTCGAGACCGCGATCGAGCCGCGCTTCCAGGAGCATTTCGTGGCGGCGATGGCGATCCCGCACAAGACCGCCCCCTACCTCCATCTGCGCGAGGCGATGACGCTGCCGCCACCGAGCGCGAGCGCCGATACGGGCGGCGGCAGGCGGCGCCGACGCGCCGGCTGAAGTCCGCCCGTGTCAGGCCGGGCCGTGCGTCTGCACGGCGTTCGGGCCGAGCTCGATCGTCTGCACGGGGCCTTCCGGGGCGAAGCGGAGCGCCAGCAAGACCGTGATGATGCCCACCACGAGCAGGGGGCTCAGGAGCAGCAGCATGGGCGGCGAATGGCGCAGCATCATCGTGGTCGCTCGATCGGACGTGGCGATCAACGCCTCCGGCGGCTCCCGCACGAGGTCCAAGCCCGCACGAGGTCTGTGTCGGAGAGGCTCGATAAGTCGTCGTCATGCATTAGATAGCTCGCCCGCTCCGCCCCGCACCCGGGAAGTTGCCGGCAGATTGCCGCAGGTACGTACGGTCGCGGCTCGCTGCTTGTCGCGGGCCGGTCGGGCCGCCGTCCGCTATGCTGCCGCCGCACGATCAAGCCGTAGGAGGCCTCGATGTACGATTCGAGCCTGGTTTCACTGCAGGGTCGCAAGGGTCTGATCACCGGGATCGCCAACGCCGATTCGATCGCCTGGGGGTGTGCCAAGGCATTCCGCTTTCTCGGTGCCGACCTCGCCGTCACCTACCTCAACGAGCGTGCCCGGCCGCACGTCGAGCCGCTGGCGCAGCAGCTCGAGGCGACGCTGCTGGCCCCGCTCGACCTGCGCGAGCAGGGCCAGCTCGAGGCGGTTTTCGCCCGGATCGCGCAGAGCTGGGGCAGGCTCGACTTCGTCCTGCACTCGATCGCGTTCGCGCCGCGGGACGATCTGCATGGACGGGTGGTCGACTGTTCCCGCGAGGGCTTTTTGCAGGCGATGGACATTTCCTGCTGGTCGTTCCTGCGCATGGCCAAGCTCGCCGAACCGCTGATGGTCGACGGCGGCGCCCTGTTCTGCATGAGCTATTACGGTTCGCAGATGGTGGTCGAGAACTACAACCTCATGGGTCCGGTCAAGGCCGCCCTGGAGAGCGCCACCCGCTACATGGCGGCCGAACTCGGCCCCAAGGGCATTCGCGTCCATGCGATCTCGCCCGGCCCGCTCAAGACCCGGGCGGCCTCGGGCATCGCCGAGTTCGATGAGCTGCTCGACCGGGCGCAGGCCAAGGCGCCGCTGCACCGGCTGGTCTCGATCGACGATGTCGGGCTGGCCACCGCCTATCTCGCCACCGACGCCGCCAAGCTGATCACCGGCCAGACGATCTACATCGACGGCGGCTACAGCATCATCGACTGAGCGTGCCGGCGCCGCTCAGGCGGCGGCGGCGAAGCGCGAGCGCGCGGCGGCGAGCACGCGCTCGGCCACCTGCTCGGCCTGCGCGCGGATCTCCGGCACGGCGATGATCTCCCACAGCGCCCCGCGGGTCACCGGTCCGACGGCGAACAGCTGCTGGGCCGGCTGGCCCTGGGCGCCGATCAGGGCGCCGTAGGTCGTGCAGTCGACCCCGAGCCCGAGCGGTGCCGGCCGCGCCAGCCCGTCGGCGAGCAGCCGCTCGACCAGGGGATCGCCGCTGCGGCAGTGGTCGCCGATCGTGCCGGTGCAGTCGATCACACGCTGTGCCACGATCTCGGATTCTCCGCCCTCGCCCTTGGGGCGCCAGCGCACCCGCAGGCCGCCCTCGTCGGCTGCCGCGATGGCGACGATCCGTCCGGCATGGGTGCGGATCGTGCCGGCGGCGCAAAGCGCGGCGATCGTGGCGGCGACGGGTGGTGCCATCCGATGCCGGTGCACGTCCCACCACGGGCGGACGTGCCGGACGAAGCGTGCCTTGTCGGCCAGGGTGAGGCCGGCCCACAGGCTCTGCACATGCGGGCGGACGGCATCGATGACCGCGCGCCAGCCGATCCCCTGCTCGCCCGCCCGCCGGATCTCGCGACGGACGGCACGGAACAGCGCCAGCAGCGAGCGGCGGTCGCGGCCGTCGAGCTGCAGATCGTCCCACGGCGTCGAGGGGGCGTGCCCCTGGGGCAGCAGACCACGGCGCGAGATGGCGTGGATCGGTCCCGTAAAGCCCTGCTCGACCAGAGCGAGGCAGATGTCGACCATGGTCAGGCCGGTGCCGATCAGCACCACGGGCCGCTGCGCCTCGAGCGGCGCCGTCGCGGTGATGCTCCAGGGATTGGCGACGTAACCGGGAAGGCGCGGCTTGGCCTCGACGAGGTTGCCCAACGCCAGGACCGCGGCATCCACCGGGTAGCTGCGGCCGCTGCCGGTCTCGAGCATGAAGCCGCCACCGACGGGCCGGACGGCGGTCGCCTCGTCGGTGACGAGATAGAGATTGTCGGCGCCGTCCTGCCGCGCGATCGCCTCGCGCAGCAGCTCCTGGACATAGGCGCCGAACACCGAGCGCTGGGCGAAGGTGCCGGCGATGGTCCGTTCGGCCGCCTCCGCCCGCTGCGCCGGCGGCAGCCGCTCGAGCCAGCGCACGAAATGCTCGGGCTCGTCGGCGAACGCGCTCATGTTCTCGGCCCGCACGTTGACCAGATGCCGACGGTTGCTCGTGCCGTAGGCCAAGCCGGGGCCGAGCCGGCCGCCACGCTCGACGAGATAGACCCGCTCGCCGGGCGCGCAGCGCCAGAGCAGATGGATCGCGGTCATGACGCCACTGAACCCGGCGCCGATGACGGCGATCCGGCAGCCTTCGCGTGCCATCCTGGTGCTCCTCCCCGAGCTTGCCGTGACCGGCCCGCGCTAGGCGGCGTCGGTGAACACCCGGGCCGCCCGGGCGCGCACCAGGACCTCCTGGCCGATGCGCAGCCCCAGCTCGCGATGCCGGATGCGGGCGATCTCGGCCTCGACCGGCTCGTTCAGGCCCTGGACCTCGAGGTCGACCCGCACGATCGGCCCCAGCGTGCTGATGTGCGCGACCCGCGCCTTGGTGCCGTCCTCGCCGGAAGCCTTGCCGACGATCTCGATGTCCTCCGGGCGGACATAGGCCAGACCGCGGCCGAGCAGCTCCACGGTCTTCGAAGGTTCGTTCTCGACCCCGAACTCCTGGTGCCATACCCGCGCCCGGCCGCGGGCGACCGTGCAGGGCAGGCGGTTCACGTGACCGAGGAATTCATAGACGAACGGCGTCGCCGGCGTGTCGTAGACCTCGTCGGGAGTGCCGACCTGCTCGATCTTGCCGTTGCTCATCACCACGACCCGATCGGCCAGTTCCAAGGCCTCTTCCTGGTCGTGGGTGACGAAGACCGAGGTCAGGCCCATCTCCTCGTGCAGCCGGCGCAGCCAGCGGCGCAGCTCCTTCCTGACCTTGGCGTCGAGCGCGCCGAACGGTTCGTCGAGCAGCAGCACCCGCGGCTCGATCGCCAGGGCCCGGGCCAGGGCGACACGCTGCCGCTGGCCACCTGAAAGCTGCGACGGGTAGCGGCTGGCGAAGCCTTCGAGCTGGACGAGCTTCAGCAGGCGCATCACCCGTTCGCGGATCTCGGCCTCGGCCGGACGAACCCGGCGCGGCTTGACGCGCAGCCCGAACGCCACGTTCTCGAACACCGTCATGTGGCGGAACAGGGCGTAATGCTGGAAGACGAAGCCGACATTGCGCGCGCCGACATGCTTCGCGCTGGCGTCGATCCCGTCCATCTTGATCTTGCCGGCGGTCGGAAAGTCGAGGCCGGCGATGATGCGCAAGAGTGTCGTCTTGCCCGAGCCCGACGGCCCGAGCAGCGCCACCAGCTCACCTTCCTTGATGTTCAGCGACACCCCGCTCAACGCGGTGAAGCCGTCGAACTGCTTCACCACTTCCTTGACCTTGATGCTCATGGCGTTTCTCCGCGAGGGCTTCTAGTGGCGTCGCGAGGCGGCGAGCTCGTCGCCGTAGCGCCACTCGAGCAGGGACTTGAGGACGAGCGTGACCAGGGCCAGGAGGGCCAGAAGCGAAGCCACGGCGAACGACGCGACGAAATTGTACTCATTGTACAATATTTCGACGTGCAACGGCATGGTGTTGGTCAAGCCGCGAATGTGGCCGGAGACCACCGAGACCGCGCCGAACTCGCCCATGGCGCGGGCGTTGCACAACAGCACGCCGTAGAGCAGGCCCCATTTCACGTTGGGCAAGGTCACCCGCCAGAAGGTCTGCCAGCCGGAGGCGCCCAGCGACAGCGCCGCTTCCTCGTCCTCAGTGCCCTGCTCGGTCATCAAGGGGATGAGCTCGCGGGCGATGAACGGGAAGGTCACGAAGATCGTCGCCAGCACGATGCCGGGCACGGCGAAGATGATCTGGATGTGGTGCGCCTTGAGATAAGGCCCGAGCCAGCCCTGGGCGCCGAACAGGAGGACGTAGATCAGGCCCGAGATCACCGGGCTCACCGAGAACGGCAGGTCGATCAGGGTGATCAGGAAGCTCTTGCCCTTGAACTCGAACTTGGCGATGCACCAAGCGGCGCAGAGCCCGAAGATCAGGTTGGCGGGCACGGCGATCGCCGCCACCAGCAGCGTGAGCCTGATCGCGGCCATGGCGTCGGGATCGACGACGGCGCTCAGATAGGCGCCGACGCCCTGCCGCAGCGCCTCGACGAACACGGAGAGCAGTGGCAGGAGCAGGAACAGCCCGAGCCAGACGATGACGATGCCGGTCACCAGCACCCGTACGAACGGGGTCTCGGTCGTCGGCGACTGACGCGTGAAGACGAGGGTCGTTGCCATGGTCGGTTGCTCCTCAGGCCGACATGCGCCGACGTGCCCAGGACTGCAGCACGTTGATGATCAGGAGCAGGACGAACGCGGCCGCGAGCATGATCGTGCCGATGGCCGTGGCGCCGGCGTAGTCGAACTCCTCGAGCTTGATGATGATCAGCAGCGGCGCGATCTCCGAAACGTAGGGGAGATTGCCGGCGATGAAGATCACCGAACCGTACTCGCCGACCGCCCGCGCGAACGCCATGGCGACGCCGGTCAGCATCGCCGGTGCCAGGGACGGCAGGACGACCCGGAGCAGGGTCTGGGTGCGGGTGGCACCCAGGGTGGCGGCCGCCTCCTCGACGTCGAGATTGAGGTCCTGCATGACCGGCTGCACCGTCCGGACCACGAACGGCAGCCCGACGAAGGTGAGGGCGACCACGACGCCGATCGGCGAGAAGGCGACCTTGATGCCCAAGGGATCGAGGAACTGCCCCACCCAGCCGTTGGGGGCATAGATCGAGGCCAGGGCGATGCCGGCCACGGCCGTCGGCAGGGCGAACGGCAGGTCGACCGTGGCGTCGAGAATCCGCTTGAACGGAAAATCGTAGCGCACCAGCACCCAGGCCACCAGGGTGCCCATGATCAGGTTGAGCATGGCGGCGAAGAAGGCGGCGCCGAAGCTGAGCCGCAGGGCCGCCACGACGCGCGCATCGGTCAGGATGTGCCAGAACTCCGGCCAGGTCAGGGACGCGGTCCGGAGAAACATCGCTCCCAGCGGGATCAGGACGATCAGGCTGAGGTAGGTCAGCGTCAGACCGAGCGTCGGGCCGAAACCCGGCACGACGCTCGGCCGCCTGAACCGAATGCCCTTGGCGAGGGCCACGGCCATGGTCAGTTGCCCGGCTTGTAGATCTGGTCGAACACGCCGCCGTCGGCGAAGTGCGTCGTCTGGACCTGCTTCCAGCCGCCGAAGCGGTCGATGCCGAACAGCTCGATCTTCGGGAAGCGAGCGATGTCCTCGGCCGCGGCGTACTGCGGGTCGACCGGCCGGTAGTAATGCTTGGCGGCAATCGCCTGGCCGTTGGGCGAGTAGAGATAGGCCAGATACTCCTTGGCCACCGTGCGCGTGCCCTTGGCGTCGACGTTCTCGTCGACGAGGGCGACGGGCGGCTCGGCCAGGATGCTCTTCGGTGGCACCACGATCTCGAACTTGTCGGTGCCGAACTCGTTCAGCGTCAGGAACGCCTCGTTCTCCCAGGTGATCAGCACGTCGCCGAGGCCACGCTGGGCGAAGGTCGTGGTCGAGCCGCGCGCGCCGGTATCGAGCACCGGCACGTTGCGGAACAGCTCGCCCAGCCACGCCTTGGCCTTGGCCTCGTCACCACCGAACTGGTCGAGCGCGTAGCCGTAGGCGGCAAGGTAGTTCCAGCGGGCGCCGCCCGAGGTCTTCGGGTTCGGCGTGATCACGGCGACACCGGGCTTCACGAGATCGCCCCAATCCTTGACGCCCTTGGGGTTGCCCTTGTGCACGACGAACACGATGGTCGAGGTGTAGGGCGAGCTGCTGTCCGGGAAGCGGGACTGCCAGTCCTTGGGCAGCTTGCCGGTCTTGTCGGCGATCGCATCGATGTCGGCGGCCAGGGCCAAGGTCACGATGTCGGCGTCGAGGCCGTCGATCACCGCCCGGGCCTGCTTGCCCGAACCGCCGTGCGACATCTGGATGTTCACGGTCTCGCCGGTCTGCTGCTTCCAGTGCTCGGCGAAAACCTTGTTGTACTCCTGATAGAACTCACGCGTCGGGTCGTAGGACACGTTCAACAGGGTCGTGTCGGCGGACGCGGGCGCGGCCCACAGCAGCGTCGCCAGCATCGAGGCGGCCAACGCAGTTCGGCGATCCAATCGCGACATGGTCGTCTCCCTTCGGGTTCCCACGAAAGTTCTATAGTCTATAGACTTTATAGACTTTTCTATAACAACGATGGCTTACGCCACCGTCGCCAGAAGGTGATCCTCGAGACGCCCGCTCAGGGCATCGGCAAGCGTCGTCCGATCGAGGATCTCGGACATCGCGTCACGCACGCTGCGCATCACCTTGCGGATCGCACAGCTCTTCTCGTCGCCACAATCGGCACAACGGCGATAGGCGGTGAGGCTGGCACATGGCAGAGGCGCGATCGGCCCGTCCATCGCCCGAATCACCTGGCCGAACGTGATCGAATCGGCCGGTCGCGCCAAGCAGTAGCCACCGCTCCGTCCACGCTGGCTGTGCGCGAAACCGTGCCGCTTGAGCTCCACGAGAATCAGCTCGAGGAACTTCTTCGGCACGTTCTGACGATCCGCCACGTCCTGGATCAAGACCAGCTCATCCGCTGGCGCCTCGGCCAGCATCAGCAGGGCACGAAGCGCGTACTTGGCTTTCTGCGATAGCATACATTTTACCTATCTATCACGTGGAGATTAGCCTACTGCCACGATGTGTCAAGGGAAACCGCGTATTCGCGCCGGAGCGCAAATCCGTGGTCGATCGTGGCAATTTGGTGGCACGTGACGCAGGGTCGGCGGAGCCATTCGCGGCACCGGCTCGGCGCCCCGACGGCTACAGTTCGGCCTCGAGGCGCTCGCACACGGTCTCCAGCACCTTCACCCGCGCCCATTGCTTGTCCTCGGCCTCGACCAGGCTCCAGGGGGCGTAGGCCGTGCTGGTCCGGTCGATCATCTGGCCGATCGCCTCGTGGTACTGGTCCCACTTTGCTCGGTTGCGCCAATCCTCGTCGGTGATCTTGAACCGCTTGTACTCGATCTCCTCGCGAGCCTCGAACCGGCGCAGCTGTTCCTCCTGGCTGATCGCCAGCCAGAACTTCACGACGATGATGCCGTGGCCGGTCAGATCCTCCTCGAAGTCGTTGATCTCGCCATAGGCGCGCCGCCACTCGGCTTCGCTGGCGAAGCCCTCGACCCGCTCGACCAGCACGCGGCCGTACCAGGAGCGGTCGAACAGGGCCACGTGACCGTGCCGTGGAACGTGGCGCCAGAAGCGCCAGAGATAGGGGCGCGCCTTCTCCTCGTCGCTCGGCGCCGCGATCGGGTAGGCGCGGTACATCCGCGGATCGAGGGCGGCCGAGATCCGGCGGATGGCGCCGCCCTTGCCGGCCGCATCGTGGCCCTCGAAGGCCACGACCAGGCCACGATCGCGGAACGCCTTGCTCTCGACGAGCTCGAACAACCGGCTCTGCGCGGCGTCGCGCCTGTCCTTGTAGCTCTGGTCGTCGAGCCGCAAGGCGAGATCGAGCCCGTCCAGCGCGTTGCGGTTGTCGATGTTCGGGATCACCGCCGGTGCGGGGGTGAGCGAGGCGCCGTGCGGGCCGGCGAGCAAGCGGCGCAGCGTCTCCAGGATGGTCCGGCCGAAGGTGAGATCGCGATATTCGGGGTCGTCGCAGGGGATCACCGTCCAGGGCGCCACGTCGGTGCTGGTGCGACGGACCAGCTCCTCGACGATCGGGCCCACGGCATTGCGCTGCCGAACGTCGGCCCATTCCTCCATGGCGCGGCTCACGCCGCCGGTACGCTTGGCGAACGCTTCCAGCCGTCGCTTCTGTTCCTTGGCCGACAGCACGAGAAGGAACTTCAGCAGGACGGTGCCTTCGCTGGCCAGCATCTCCTCGAACCGGTTGATCGTCGCCATGTCGCGCTCGAACCGGCCCTTGCCGTTCTTGCCTTCGACGCGTCGGCGCAGCGGTTCCGTGTACCACGAGCCGAAGACGATATTGATCCGCCCCTTCGGGGGAAGATCGCGCCAGTAGCGCCACATCGGCGGGCGCGACCGTTCGGCATCGTCGGGATCGCCGTAAGCCTCGACGCGCACGTGCCTGGGGTCGAACCACTCCAGGAGGTGCTGGATCACGGCGCCCTTGCCGGCGCCGTCCATGCCCGTGACCAGGATCACGACCGAAAAGGGCTTCTTGTCGACGAGGGCGAACTGGGCCTCGAGCAGCGCCGTCCGCAGGGCCGGTTCCTCGCGCCGGTAGGTGTCCTTGTCGATCTTGTGCTCGATCAGCGCCGATTCGAACATCGCCCCATTCCCTGCGCACTCGGTCGGACCGCGGCGTCGCACGAGGCTGGCCTGTCCGTGGAAGTCAGCCTAGTCTCCCCGATGGCCGAGCCCAGGCGTGTCGGGAGTGGTGCATGAGCAGGGCCTTCGTCAAGGATGACGATCCGACTGGCGGTGCGGCGCACCTGCCCGAGCGTCCGATCAGCCCGCACCCGAATTTGGTCACGGCGCGTGGCCTGCGGCGCATCGAGCAGCGGATCGACGAGGCGCGCCGCGAGCTGGCGGAGGCGGCCCGCGCCGGCCGGGACGAGGCTACGGCCCGGGCCGGTCGTGAGCTGCGCTATTGGTCCGCGCGTCTGGCAAGCGCCCGTCTCGCCGATCCATCGCCGGATACCGAGACGGTGGTGTTCGGTGTCGGCGTCACCGCGCGGCGCGAGGACGGGACCGTGCTGCGCTGGCGGCTGGTCGGCGAGGACGAGGCCGAGCCGGAGCAGGGCCGCATCGCCTGGACCGCTCCCGTCGCACGCGCCCTGCTCGGCGGCGAGCCCGGTGAAGTGCGCAGACTGCCGGGCGGATTAATGGAGATCGTCGCGATCGACCCGAGCCCCGAGGCGGGCGACTGAGACGCATCGCCGACCTTCCCGCGCATGGGGGGACGCCCGCTACCGATGCCGCCTGCCTGCCTGGTCCTGCCGGGCGATCGCAACGCCGGCGACGGCGACGAGCATGCCCGTGATCTCGACCGGACCCAGCCGCTCCCCGAACAGGAACCAGGCGATCAGCGCCGTGGTCGGCGGTACCAGGAAGAACAGGCTGGCCACATGCGCAGCCGCCCCGCGCCGGAGCAGCAGGTAGAGCAGGGTGATCGCCCCCACCGACAGCACGAGGACGAGCCAGAGCAGCGCGAAGACCAGTTCGGGCGTCCAGTCGATGTGGCGGGTCTCGACCAGCAACGCGCCGGCCCAGCACGCGGCGGCGGCAGCGGCGAACTGGACGAAGTTGCCGGAGCGCAGATCCTGCGCGGTGCAGAACCGCTTCTGGTACAGCGTCCCGATCGTGATGCCGGCGAGGGCGGCCACGCATGCGCCGACCCCCAGCACCTGCCCGCTGCCCGTCCCGAGCTTGCGTGCCAGGATCAGGAAGACACCGACCAGGCCCGCGCAGAGGCCGACCCAACCGCGCGGGCCCACCCGCTCGTGCAGGAGCCATGGCGAGGTCGCGGCCACCAGCAGCGGCTGCAACCCGACGATCAACGCCGCGAGGCCGGCCTCCAGCCCCAGGCGGATCGCCACGAACACGCCGCCCAGATAGACGCCGTGCATCAGGATGCCCGACACGGCCAGATGGCCCCAGTCGGCGCGGCGTGCCGGCCACGGGGCCCGCCACAGGATCGCGGCGCTCCCGAGCAACAGGGCGGTCAGCGCAAAGCGCAGGCTCAAGAAGGTCAGCGGCTCCGCATGGGGCATGCCCATGCGGGCGCCGATGAAGCCGGTGCTCCACAAGAGAACGAACAATCCCGGCATCAGCCGCGCCCAGAGAGCCTGCATCGACGAAGTTCCGGCTGGCTCATTCCGGCAGCGGGGCGAACAGGGCCTCGATGTCGTCCTCGGTGAAGCTCAGGCCGGCAGCCGTACCCGAGAGCACGCCATCGACCAGAGCCTGCTTCTTGCCCTGCAGCTCGACCATCTTCTCTTCGACGGTGCCGGAAGCGATCAGCTTGTAGACGAACACCGTCTTGTCCTGGCCGATACGGTGCGCGCGGTCGGTCGCCTGATTCTCGACCGCGGGGTTCCACCACGGGTCGTAGTGGATCACCGTGTCGGCCCTGGTGAGCGTGAGCCCGGTGCCGCCGGCCTTGAGACTGATCAGGAATACCGGGACCTCGCCGGACTGGAAGCGGTTGACCGGCGTCTCGCGGTCCTTGGTCTGGCCGGTCAGCTTGACGAACGGAATCTGCTCCGCGGTCAGCGCACCGTCGATCAGATCCAGCATCTCGACGAACTGCGAGAACACGATGACGCTGCGGCCCGCCTCGACCATGCTGGAGAGCATGTCCATCAGCAGCTCGAACTTGGCGCTGGGCACCGAACCGGCGCCGGACTTGAGCAGGCGCGGATCGCAGCAGACCTGGCGCAGCTTGAGCAGCGCTTCGAGGATCGCGATGTTGCTGCGGGCGAGGCCGCGCTGCTCGATCTCGTCGCGCACGCGCTTGTGCATGGAGAGCCGGACGCTCTCGTAGAGATCGCGCTGGCCCTCGCTGAGATCGATATCCCGCACGACCTCCTGCTTGGGCGGCAGCTCGGCGGCCACCTGTTCCTTGGTGCGGCGGAGCAGGAACGGCCGGACCCGGCCGGCCAGGAGCTGCTGCCGCGCGACGTCGCCTTCCTTCTCGATCTGGTTGCGGAACACCCGGCGGAACATCTCGCGGTCGCCGAGGAAGCCCGGCATCAGGAAATGAAAGACCGACCACAGCTCGCCCAGGTGATTCTCGATCGGTGTGCCCGAGAGGGCGATCCGGTGCTCGGCCCGCAGCTGGCAGGCGATGCGGGCGAGCTTGGTGGCCGGGTTCTTGATCGCCTGCGCCTCGTCCAGGACGACCATGCGGAACTGGTGCCCGAGCAGCAGGTCCTTGTCGCGCAGCAGGAGCGCATAGCTGGTGAGCACCACGTCGTGGTCCTCGATCTCGTCGAACAGCTCGCTGCGCTGGTTGCCGTGCAGGACCAGCACCTCGAGATCGGGCGCGAACTTGCGCGCCTCGTTGCGCCAGGTCGGCACGAGGCTGGTCGGGCAGACGATCAGGCACGGCTTGATGAGCCGCCCGGCCTCCTTCTCGGCCAGGATGTGCGCCAGCGTCTGCACCGTCTTGCCGAGGCCCATGTCGTCGGCCAGCACGCCGGACAGACCGAGGCTGGAGAGGAACTGCAGCCAGGCGAAGCCGTCCTCCTGGTAGTGCCGCAACGTCGCCTTGAGGCCCTGCGGCGGCTTGACGCCCGGGATCTCGCTCGTCGTCGCGAGGCGGCGCGCCATGTCACGCAGCATCTCGCCGCCGGTCCACTGCAGCGATCCGTTGGGAAGCGCGGTCTCGATCGCGGTGAGGCGGGTCATCTCGGCCCGCGACAGGCGCAGGCGGCCGTCCTGGCCGATCTTGCGGCTGGCGAACAGCTCGTAGAGCGCTTCCAGCATCGCCTTCAGGCGGGCAGCCGGGATCGGCAGCAGCCGGCCGTCGGGCAGCGTGCCGAACACGTGGTCCTCGCCGAACTCCTCGAGCTGGCTCGGCGCCAGGTCCTCGGGCGCGCGCTCGAACAGGTCGAGCAGGATCGGCAGCAGCGCCACGCGCTCGCCGTCGATCTCGATGCCGAGGTCCAGATCGAACCAGTCGATGCCGGAATCGTTGATGTCGACCTTCCAGGCATCGTCCACGTCGACGACCTGATACGGGTAGTCGTCGCCAAAGGTGATGGTCCATCCTTCGCGGCTGAGCTTGGGCAGCTCCTGGTGGTTGAATTCCACCCACCGCATCGAGACGTCGTCGTCCTCGTCCTCCTCGAACGTGAAGTCCTGCCGGCAGCTCTCGCCGGCGAAGCGGCCGAGCCCGGTCGGTCCCAGCGGCTGCAGGCCCATGGCGTTGAGCCGCTCGATCATCTGCACCTCGAACAGCGTGTCGCGGGGCAGGACGAGGAGGCGGTTGTCCTTGACGTGGTTCAGCTCGGTCCGGCCATCCTGCCAGCCGACCTCGGCCCCGGCATAGTCGAACAGCACCCGGGCCAGTGGCAGGTCGACCTCCTGCTCCTCGCGCTTCCAGCCCATGCCACGCGAGATCGTCACCCGCGGGCAGTGCAGGTGCAGGATCGGCACCGGCCGCATCTCCAGCCGCTCGCGCTTGCGCAACGGCTCCGGCAGCGGCAGCACGCTGCCGCTCGGCTGCAGCTTCTGCCGGACCAGGCTCGCCACCGCCGCCGGCACCGCCGGCGCCTTCAGCAACAGACGGGCTACCCGGTGCGGCACGCTGGTCTCGACCCGGCCGCAGGTATTGTTCTTGAGGTCGATGTACCAGGGCTCGCCGATACCGACGACGATCGTGTCGCGGCCGGCCGGCTCCAGCTCGCAGACCACGTGCTGCTGGCCTTCGCTGTCGAAGTTCCAGTCGAATCTGCCGGCGCGCGGCACCTCGTGGGTCAAGGGCGGGCCCTGCCCGTTGCGCCAGTGGCAGCGGCCGGTCTCCAGCATCCGGCGCAGGGTGTCGCCGTCGCCGACCGCGCCCAGGCGCTTGGTCTGGGCATTGGGTCCACCGAGCAGGCGGCCGATCACCTGATCGTCGATGCCGACGAAGCTTGCGGGATCGTCGGCGACCAGATTGGACATCGCCAGCGGGTGCTCGCGGCCGTAGACGCCGCCGCGCAGGCGCCGGGCACGGAAGGTGCTCACCGCGACGGGTTGGATCGAGGCCGAATCCCGCCAGACGCGTTGGGCCGGCTCGAGAATGTAGAGCACGCAGTCGGCGCCGTCGCCGGCATGGCCATTGGGCAGGGCACGCGCGCTCTGATTGACCGACGCGATCCAGGCCTCGAGCTCAGGCTCGATCGCGGCCCCCACCTCGTCGACGTCCGGCGCGGAGGTCTCGTCCAGCGCCGCCAGTAGCGTGGCCGCGGCGTGCTCGCATTCGCTGTAGACGAGGCAGGTGCAGGTGCTGGACAGGCGGATGCGCCCACCGCGCCCGTTCACGATGTTGACACGGGTCAGGAACGGCGTGCGACGTTCACCGCGCACGCGGCCGGTGATCGAGCGGCCGTCGCGCTCTACGTTGATCTCCACGACAGCGCTCTGCTCCCGCAACGACTCGGCGCGCTGCCAAGTCGTTGGGGGAAACAGACGCTCAAGATCTGACCGCGTGAAGGCAAGCATAGGGCTCAGTTTTACTTCGTCAGTTGTTTATTTTCTGGCAGCAAGAACTCAATGTCCGTAGGCCAAGCCGAGATAGAGACCAATGGCCGCAGGATGCTAAGCTCTAGGTTGCCATGTGCCCTTCCCGTTCACCGCAATGGCCACCATCCGCGGCATCGAAAGGACAAACTAAAACGGATACACGACAAAGCGCGGACGTTGGCAACTACCAACGTTACAACATGGCGGACAAAAAGGGCCTACATTACCGATATTCACTCTTGCGCGGGATGAATGCGTCAATACGTCACATGCCCGAAGGGGAACCAGCCGGCGCGTCGGCTTTCGGCAGATCGAGGCTCGCGGCCAGCCCACCCCAGGCCGAGCGTCCGAGCTGGATCTTGCCGCCATAGATGTCGGCCAGATCACGGGTGATCGCGAGGCCGAGGCCGTTGCCGGGCACGCGCTCATCCAGCCGTGTGCCGCGCTGGAACAAGGCGTCCGCCCGCGCTGCGGCGAGCCCGGGCCCATCGTCCTCGACCAGGATCGCGATCCGCTGCCCATGGATGCCGAGCGCGATCCGCACGCGCGAGCGCGCCCATTTGCGCGCATTGTCGAGGAGATTGCCCAGCATCTCCTCCAGATCGGCGGCGTCGCCGGCAAAGCAGGGGCCGCGCGGCACCGCGACGTCGATCGCGATGCCGCGCTCCGCGGCCAGCGGCCCGAGAACGCGCAGCAGGGCGTCGACGCTGTGCGCCACCTCCACGCCGCGGCCGCGGGCCTGAGCATGGCTCTCCGCCCGCGCCCGCGCCAGCTGATGGTCGATCAGACGCTGCATCCGCAGCACTGGCTCACGGATGCGCTGGCCCGGCAGCGGACCGTCCTCTTGCAGCCGATCCGCCTCCAGCAGCAGCAGTTGCAGGGACGTCGTCAGCCCGTGCGCCAAGTCGCCGGTCTGCGCCTGCGCCCGCTGCACCAGCTGCTCCTGGTGCTCGAGCAGGCCGTTCAGCTCCTCGACCAGTGGACGCACTTCGGTGGGGAAATTGCCGCGCAGCCGGGCCGCGGCGCCGGAGCGTACCTGCGCGAGGGCCCGGCCCAGGCGGGCCAGCGGCATCAGGCCGATGGTCACCTGCAGCATGGAGGCGGCGATCAGCCCTGCCGCCAGCACCGACAACGCCAGCACCAGCAGATGGTCGAAGCGGCTGGTCACCGCCGCAACCTCGCTCGCCGGCAGGGCCACGGCCATGCGAATGGTCTTGTCGGGCGCATCGCGGAAGCGGACGAGCCGTTCGACGACGAGCAGCTGCCCGAGCCCCGGCAGCTCGGCAACCTGCTGCTGCACCTGCCCCGGTGGCGGTGCGTGCTCGTCGAGGCTGAGGGCCCGGTCCCAGAGCGAGCGGGATCGCAGCGTCGGCTGGCCGGCCGGCTCGACCTGCCAATAGCGCCCGCCGTACGCGGCCTGGAAACGGGGATCGCTCGGCAGCTCCCGCAGCCTCACCTCGCCCCGGCCGTCCAGCTCCAGCAAGGCGGTCAGGTGATTAAGATGGTTGAGCAGCTCGGTATCGTACTGGGAGCGGACCTGATCGCGGAACAGTGCCGAAAGGATCGCACCGGTGACGGCGACGGCCACGACGATCAGCACCGCGGCGCCGAGCAGCAGGCGCAGCCGCAGCGAGCGGCCTTGGCTCATGCGGCCGGGCCCAGCCGGTAGCCCAAGCCGCGGACGGTCTCGATGGACGTGCGGCCGAGCTTCTTGCGCAGCCGGCCGATCATCACCTCGATCGTGTTGGAATCGCGGTCGAAATCCTGTGCGTAGACATGCTCGATCAGCTCGCTCTGCGAGATCAGATGGCCCGGCCGATGCATGAAATAGGCGAGGATTCGGTATTCGAGGGCGGTCAGGATGACCGGGACGCCCGCCAGCGTCGCACGCACGCAGCGCGTGTCGACCTCCAGCGCGCCATGGCGCAGCACCGGGGTCGCATGCCCGCTGGCCCGGCGCAGCAGCGCGCGGAGCCGGGCCAGCAGCTCCTCGGTGACGAACGGCTTGGCCAGATAATCGTCGGCGCCGGCATCGATGCCCTCGACCTTCTCCCGCCAGCTGCCCCGGGCGGTGAGGATCAGCACCGGGAACTGGCGCCCGGCCGACCGCCAGGCGCGCAGCACGGCGAGCCCGTTGCGGCCGGGCAGACCGAGATCGAGAATGACCGCATCGTACGGCTCGGTCTCGCCGAGGAACTGGATCTCTTCGCCGTCGGCCGCGTGGTCGACGACATAGCCGGCCGCACAGAGCTGCTGCTGCAGGTGCCCGGCGATGCCGGGTTCGTCCTCGGCCAGCAGAATGCGCACCGCTCAGTGCTCCGACTCGTCCGTATCCAGATCGTCGGGCAGCCGCTCCTTCGTGGCGGCGTCGAAATAATGGTTGGCGAGCATCCCGTCCCGGCTCAGCTCCTCGATCTCGTACACCCAGCGGCCGTCGACCAGCTCGAGCTCGATCTCCAGCACTTGCCCGATGCCCGATGCCCGAGCGGCGGCGAGTATCTCCTCGAGCGGCGCGATCTGGTCCCATTGCAACGCCGCGCGGGCGCGATCCTGGCTCGGCTCGGCCAGTGCCGGCGACGCGGCGAGCAAAGCCGGAAGGAGCAGACGCCACAGCAGCATCGACACGAGCGAACGATCCCACGGCTGGATGGACCCAACCGGACAATATCCCGGATTGAACCTGAATGCCCGCTGAACCGATCGTCGCCGGCACGCGTGCACGCACCCCAACCATCGTGCGCGCCATGCCGCTTCGTGGGCCGGCCCGCGTCCCGACTAAGGTTTAGTCCGCAGCAGCGGCCCGTGATCGCAGGCCGACGGGCAATGATCAGCCGCCGGCAGCCTGCATCTGCAAGAACTCGCGCACGAAATCGTGGTCGACGAACCAGCTGAATGCTCCGCTGAGCAAGTAGAGGATGGCGGCGAGATCCCATCGGGTGACATAGGCCGCCCACAGGGACTCACGACGCAGTGCCGCGCTCAGGGCGAGCGCCATCGCGGCGATCGCGAGGAAGGCGCTGAACGTGGCCGCGAACAGGGGCTGCGGCCCGACCAGCGCCAAGGTGAGCGACAAGCCGATCAGCCACGCCAACCGCGTGAGCGCGGCCCCGACCGCGGAGGTGCCCTCGGGGCTGGAGCCGAAGGAGGAAGGTTGCTGCATCATGGCGTCCATGTGGCATGGTCTGCGCCACGATCAACGGGCCGCGGTGGCCCCGGTGGCATCGTTCACCGAGGTTTGAGGTGGCTCATGCCACCTGCGGCGTGTGCAGGAAGGCCACGGCCGGCGGGCGTCCCGGCAGGTTCAGCCGCGACACGCGTGGAGCCGCCTGCGCCACGACGCGGCCGGCGCGCAGCACGAACAGCCGTGCCGCCTTGAGCCTGATCGCCTCGACCGGATCCCCGGCCTCGAGCACGACGAGGTCGGCGTTGCAGCCGGGCTCGAGCCCGTAGCCCTCGAGCCCCAGGATCGTCGCCGGCTGCGTCGTCACCGCCTGGAAGCAGGCGCGCATCGAATCCAGGCTGGTGAGCTGGCCGACATGCACGGCCATGTGCGCGACCTCGAGCATGTCGCCCGAGCCCAGCGAGTACCAGGGGTCCATGACGCAGTCGTGCCCGAAGGCGACAGGGACGCCGGCGGCGCGCAGCTCGGCCACCCGGGTCAGGCCGCGCCGCTTCGGGTAGGTGTCGTGGCGGCCTTGCAGGGTGATGTTGATCAGCGGGTTGGCGATGGCCGCCAGCCCGGACTCGGCCATCAGCGGGATCAGCTTGCTGACGTAGTAGTTGTCCATGCTGTGCATCGAGGTCAGGTGCGAGCCGGCGACGCGCCCGCCCATGCCCAGCCGCTGGGTCTCCGCGGCCAGCGTCTCGACGTGCCGCGACAAAGGATCGTCGGTCTCGTCGCAATGCATGTCGACCATCAGCCCGCGATCGGCGGCGAGCTCGCACAGCTCGACGACCGAGCGCCGGCCATCCTCCATGGTCCGCTCGAAATGCGGGATGCCGCCGACCACGTCGACGCCCATCTCCAGCGCGCGCAGCAGGTTCGCCCGCGCGCCGGCAGCGCGGTAGAGCCCGTCCTGCGGGAAGGCCACGAGCTGCAGGGTCAGATAGGGAGCCACGCGCCGCCTGACTTCGAGCAGGCCCTGCACGCCGGTTAGGCGGTCGTCGCAGACGTCGACGTGGCTGCGGATGGCGCCGATTCCCTGGGCGACCGCCATGTCGCAATAGGCCAGCGCCCGCTCGATCACCGCCTCGACGGTCAGGATCTCCTTGAGCTCGTTCCACAGCTGGATGCCTTCGAGCAGCGTGCCCGAGCGGTTCAGGCGGGGCAGACCCAGGGACAGCGTGGCGTCCATGTGGAAATGGCTGTCGACGAACGGCGGCGTGACCAGACGTCCAGACACATCGAGCTCGTCGCGGCCGCGCGCGTCGATCGCCGGTCCGACGGCCTGGATCGTGCCGTCGGTGATCAGGATGTCCTGCCCCTGGCGGCCGTCGGGCAGGTTGGCACCCCGCAGGATCAGATCGGGCTGCATCGTTCGGGCCTCCTCCGGACTCGGGCGGATCGATGGTCGAGCGGTCGGCCGCTCAGCGCTGGCCCTTGAGATAGGGCCGCATCAGCGCCTGCGGGTAGCTCGCATGCCGGGCCACCAGTATCAGGGCCAGGATGCTCAGCAGATAGGGCAGCATCAAAAAGAGCTGGTAGGGCACGACGCCGCCCACGATCTGCTGCAGCCTGATCTGGAAGGCGTCGAAGGCGCCGAACAGGATGGCGCCGAACAGGGCCTTGCCGGGCCGCCACGACGCGAACACGACGAGGGCGATGCTGATCCAGCCACGACCATTGACCATGCCGAAGAAGAACGCGTTGAACGCCGACAGGGTCAGGAAGGCGCCGCCCAGCGCCATCAGGCCGCTGCCGGCCATGAGCGCGCCCAGGCGCAGCGCATAGACGCTGAGGCCTTGCGCCTCGACCGCGGCCGGGTTCTCGCCGACCGCGCGCAAGGCGAGACCGAGCGGCGTGCGGTACAGGATCCAGGCGAGCACCGGCACCACCGCCAGCGCGAGCATCGTCAGCACCGTCTGCTGGGCCAGTACCGGGCCGAGCCAGGGCAGATCCGCGACCCAGGTGCCGGCCAGGGTCGGGAACGGCTCGATGCGCGGCGGCGTCGCCACGTTGGGCAGCAGCACGCGGTAGGTGAAGTAGGCGAGGCTGGTGCAGAGCAGCGTGATGCCGATGCCGGTGACGTGCTGCGACAGGCCCAGCGGCACGGTCAGCACGCCGAGCAGCAGCCCCATGATCATCCCGGCCAGCACCGCCAGCGCCACGCCGACCCATAGATCGGCGCCCTGGTAGACCGCGAGCCAGCCGACCATGGCGCCCAGCGTCATGATCCCCTCGATGCCGAGATTGAGCACGCCCGCCCGCTCGCACACGAGCTCGCCGAGCGTGGCGAAGATCAGTGGCGTCGCGATGCGCAGCGTAGCGGCCCAGAAGCTCGCCTGCAGCAGGATGTCGAGCGCGTCGCTCATCGGCGCAACCGGTAGCGGGTGATCAGGCCGGCCAGCAGCATGGTCAGCAACGACAGGGCCACCACGAGATCGGCGATGTAGCTCGGCACGCCGACCGTGCGGCTCATGCTGTCGGCGCCGACGAACACCGCGGCCACGAAGACCGCGGCCAGCACCACGCCCAAGGGATGGAGCTGCGCCAGCATGGCGACGACGATGCCGGTGTAGCCGAAGCCCGGCGACAGATCCTGGGTCAGGTAGCCCTTCAGGCCGATGACCTCGCCGGCGCCGGCGAGACCCGCCAGCGCCCCGGACAGGAAGCCGGCGCGCAGCAGCACCCGGGCCACCGGCATGCCGGCGAAGCCCGCGGCCTGGGCATTGCTGCCGACGGCCCGGGTCTCGAAGCCCCAGATCGTCCGCTCGAGATAGAGCCAGACCAGGGCAGCGGCGGCCAGCGCCACGAGCAGGCCGGCATGCACGCGCGTCCTCGCGACGAGTCGCGGCAGGGTGGCATCGGCCACGATCGGTGCCGACTGCGGCCAGCCCAGGCTCATCGGGTCGCGCAGCGGCCCTTCGAGCAGCAGGCTCACCAGCAGCAGGGCCACGAAGTTGAGCAGGAGCGTGGTCACCACCTCGTCGACGCCCAGGCGCAGCTTGAGCCAGGCCGGGCCCAGCATGAGGAGCGCGCCGGCGAGGGCGCCTGCGCCGAGCACGAGCGGGATCAGCAGTGGCGGCGGGGCCGGGACGGCGCCCGTGCCGAGGATCACGGCGGTGACGGCGCCGATGTAGAGCTGGCCTTCGGCGCCGATGTTCCAGAGCCGGGCACGGAACGCCACCGCGACCGCGAGCCCGGTCAGGATCAGCGGCGTCGCCCGGGTCAGCGTCTCGCTGAGCGCGAACCACGAGCCGAAGCTGGCCACGGCCATCTGCCGGTAGGCGGCCCCGATGTCGGCCCCGGCCAGCCGCAAGGGCAGGGAGGCCAGCAGCAGGGCCAGCGCCACGGCCGCCACCGGCGCGCCGACGATCAGCCAGCGGGGCGGATGCGCGCGTGGCTCAAGCCGCATGGCGCGCCTGCCCGGCCATCAGCAGCCCCAGCTCGCGCGTGGTGACGCCCGCCGCCGGCATGGCCGGGCTGAGCCGGCCGCGATGCATCACCGCGACCCGGTCCGACAGCCGCAGCAGCTCGTCCAGGTCCTCGGAGATCAGGACGATGCCGGCGCCCTGCCGCCGCGCGGCCAGGAGGCGCGCGTGCACGAACGCCACCGCACCCACGTCCAGCCCGCGTGTCGGCTGGTCCGCGAGCAGCAGCCGCGGCCCGAGCTCGAGCACGCGGGCCAGCAGCAGCTTTTGCATGTTGCCGCCGGAGAGCAGGCCGATCCGCTGCTGCGGCCCCTCGCAGCGGACATCGTAGTCCTTGATGAGCGTGCGCGCATGCGCCGACCTGGCCGCGCTGCGGAGCAGGCCCAGGCGCTGGAAGGCCGGGGCGCGGTAGGTCTCCAGCACCAGGTTCTCCGCGATCGACATGTCGCCGACCACGCCGTCGACGAGCCGGTCCTCGGGGATCCGGCCCACGCCGGCCGCGGTGGCGGCGCGTGGGCCGCCGGCGGGCCAAGGTGCGCCGTCCAGGCTCAGGCTGCCGCGAGCCGGCGGCAGAAGACCGGCGAGCAACCCTGCCAAGGCCCGCTGGCCGTTGCCGGCGATGCCGGCGATGCCCACGATCTCGTGCGCATGCACCTTGAGATCGACGCCGGCCATGCTGCGCCCGGACGGGCCGTCGACCTCGATGCCCGCGAGCTCCAGCACCGGCGGTCCCGACTGCTGATCGTCGCGCCGCGGCAGCGCCACGGCCTTGCCGACCATGGCCTCGGCCATGGCCGCCGGGCTCGAGCCGTGCACCGCGAATTCGGCCACCTTGCGTCCGGCACGTAGCACCGCGACGCGCTGGCACAGCTTCATCACCTCGTCGAGCTTGTGGCTGATGAACAGGATGGCGAGGCCGCCGGTGGCGAGCCTGGTCAGGGTCGCCCCCAGGCGCTCGGCCTCCTGCGGCGTCAGCACGGCCGTGGGTTCGTCCAGGATCAGCACGCGCACGTCGCGGTAGAGCGCCTTCAGGATCTCGACCCGCTGCCGCTCGCCGACGGAAAGGCCGCCGAGCTGTGCCTCGAGCGGCACCTCGAGCCCGGCGGTGCGCATCAGCCCCTCGAGCCGGTTCAGAGCGTCGCGGCGGCGGCGGCGCCAGCGCCACAAGGGCTCGGTGCCCAAGACGATGTTGTCGAGCACGGTGAGATTGTTCGCGAGGGCGAAATGCTGGTGCACCATGCCGATGCCAGCGGCCAGGGCGGCATGCGGCGAGCCCGGCGGCAGGGCCTGGAGCACCCCGGCAGCGTCGGCCACCAGCACCCGGCCGTCGTCGGCGACATAGTGCCCGAACAGGATGCTCATCAGCGTCGTCTTGCCGGCACCATTCTCACCGAGCAGCGCCAGGATCTCGCCTCGGCGCAATTCGAGGTCGATCGCCTCGTTGGCGACCAGCGTGCCGAACCGCTTGGTGATCCCCGCCAGGCGCAGCACCGCCTGCGCCGGCATCGTGCCCTCGGCGAGGCTCACTTGGTCGACTTGGGCTCGGTATCGTCGATCTCGACCTTGAGGCTGCCCGAGCGGATCGCCTGCTCCTGCTCTTGGACCATCTCGACCACCGGGGCCGGCACGTAAGCGGCGTTCAGGGGTGCTACCGAGCAGCCGCCGGGGGCGAGGTTGCTGAGCGGGCCGTAATTCTCGGCCTTGAAGCTGCCGGCCTTGACCGCCGTCATCGCCTTGTCGAGCGACGGGCCCATGTGCCACAGCGCACTGGCGACGACCGTGCCCGGGTACTGGTCCTGGGTGTCGATGACGTTGCCGATGGCCTTCACGCCGCGCTCCTTGGCGGCGTCGGAGACGCCGAAGCGCTCCGCGTAGAGCACGTCGGCACCCTGGTCGATCATCGCGAAGGCGGATTCCTTGGCCTTCGGCGGGTCGTACCACGAGCCGATGAACGACACGGTGAACTTGACGTCCGGGTTGGCCTTGCTCGCTCCCGCCATGAACGCGTGCATCAGCCGGTTCACCTCCGGAATCGGGTAGCCGCCGACCATGCCGATCAGCTTGGACTTGGTCAGCGAGCCCGCGACCAGCCCGGTCAGGTAGGAGCATTCCTGGATGTAGTTGTCGAACACGGAGAAGTTGGGCTCCTGCGGGCCGAAGCTCGAACCGAGCAGAAAGGCCGTGTCCGGATAGTCCTTGGCGACCTCGCGGGCGCCCCGCTCGACGCCGAACGCCTCGCCGACGATGAGCTGGTTGCCGGCCTCGGCGTACTCGCGCATCACCCGCTCGTAGTCGGTGTTGGCGACGTTCTCGGCCCAGTTGTAGGTGATCTCGCCGCGCAGGTTGGCCGCCTTGAGGACCTCGTGGATGCGGCTGACCCACTGCTGCTCGACCGGCACGGTGTAGATCGCCGCCACCTTGAGCTTGTCCGCCGCCATGGCCCCGACCGTCCAGACCATGGAGCAGGCCAGCGCCGTGGCGGTCAGGACCACGCGCCGAGTCAGCCGATTGCGCATCCTCGTTCCCTCCGTTGTCGCGGCCGATGTTGGCGTGCGACGGGCGGCAAGGAAAGCCGGAAACCGCGTTCGGCCCTAGCGTCCGCGCCAGACGATGAACAGGCCCGAAGCGACGATCAGCGCTGCACCGGCCAGCATGCGCTGGCCCGGCATCTCGCCCCAGCCGATCAGGCCCAGGAGCATCGCGATCGGGATGCCGCTGTAGCGCAAGGTGGCGACGAAGGACAGCTCGCCGAGGCGCAGGCCCATGACGAACGCGGTGTAGCCGCCGGCCACGCCCAGAGCCGCCAGGGCGCAAAGACCCAGATCGGTCCCGCCGAGCGCCACCCAGCTGCCGTCGACGACGGTCAGCGCGCCGGACAGGGCAACGGCGACGCCGGTGACGATCGCCACCGTGCCCGAGCCGACATTGGCCGGGATCCGGCGGGTGGCGAGGTCGCGGATGGCACTGAGCAAGGCCGCCCCCAGCGCCAGCCCGGACGCCATCTGCCAGCTCGACGGCAGGCCCAGCACGACCAGCACGCCCAAGAAGCCAACGATCACCGCGAGCCAGCGACGCGGCCCGACCGTTTCGCCGAAGACCAGGGCGGCACCGGCCGTGAGCAGGATCGGACCGACGAAGTAGAGCGTGTAGGTCTCGCCGAGCGGCAGACGGGTGAGCGCGGCGAGAAAAGCGAACGTCACGCCGACCTCGCCGGCCGCCCGCAGCCAGGTGAACCGTTCGGCGGGGCCGACGCGCAGACCGAGCCAGGGCAGGACCGCGAGCATGAGCAAGATCGCCATCAGGCCGCGGACGGCCATCAGCTCGCCGATCGGCACCCGTACGCTCAGGGACTTGATCACCGCGTCGTTGACGCAGAATGCGGCCATGGCGGCCGTCACCAGCAAGGCCGCGCGGGTATTTAAAGCTGCGGTCGACATGCGGAGGCTTGGCGCCTTGGTTCTGATAGGCGGAGCTGCGCCTGGTTCGTCCGTCTAGCCGATCGGTGGCGCTCGAGCCATCCTCCGAGTGGTCGACCGACGCGGTCGCAGATGCCGGCCGTCCCGTTCAGGCGAGCTTCTGCGGGTAGATGGTGAACTGGTTGGGAACGTTGGGGCCGGAGATCTCCTGGGCTGCCGCCCGCAGCTGCGCCCGCAGCCAGCGCACCGCGGGCTGCTCGCCGTAGCCGCGCTCCCACAGCGCCGTCACCGAATAGGGCGGCGAGGGGTAAGGCGGCTCCAGCAGCTTGAGCCGGTAGCGCTCGGCATAGGCGACGGCGAGCCGGCGCGGAATCAGCGCCGCCATGTCGGACCGGGCGACGATCCGTGGCGCTGCCAGGATGTGGGGCACGGTCAGTCCGACCTGCCGGCGCAGGCCACGGGCCGCCAGCGCATCCTGGAACGCGCCGGCGTCATCCCGCATCACGCGCCATTCCAGGCCGTGGTCGAGCACGACGCCGTCGACCGCGCGCGCGTCGTCGCCGGTCAGTGCGATGATCAGGTGAGGCAGGGCCGCGAGCCGCTCCAGGGTCAGCGGCTCACGGCTGGCCGGGTTGTCCGAGCTCACCACCCAGACCAGGGTTTCCTGGTACAGGGTCTCGAACACGAACCGATCGAGGATCCGGCCGAAGCCACCGATGGCCAGATCGATGCGGCCGGTCAGCAGTCCCTCGGCCACCCCCATCTGGCTGGGCACCACCCGTAGGTTCGTCGCCGGCGCCTGGGTCCGCAGGCGCGCCATCAGCCCGGGGACGATTGCGGCGCAGGCGTGATCGTTGCACGCAATGGTGAACTGCCGATTGCTCTGCTCGGGCGCGAACTCGACCTTCTCCAGGCTCACCTGCAGCTGGTGCAGACCCGCGCGCAGGCGTGGTGCGAGCTCCAACGCGCGCGCCGTCGGCTGCATGCCGTCCGGCCCCCGCACCAGCAACTCGTCCTTGAGGGCGTGACGCAGCCGGTTCAACGCATGGCTGACGGCCGACTGGCTGAGCCCCAACCGCTCGCCGGCGCGGGTCACGTTCCGCTCGTCGAGCAGGGCGTCGAGCACACGTAGGAGGTTGAGATCCAGCGAGTTGAAATGAGTCTGCGGCATCAGTTCCGGCTGCTTTCGTGGCCAGGACGATGGCACGGTGTGCGCCAATCGGCAGTTCACGATTGCGACGGTGCGCCGGCTTGGCCGGGCATCGACAAACGGATCGCGATGGCAACGTATGAAGACGGACGGCGCCGATCTCGAAGATGTTACCGAAATCCATAAATATTAACTTTGTGAAACAATGGAAACATTGTGTCTACACGTAGAAATGATCGGCGCCATCTCATGGTGACGGGTCTTATCCATGAATACTTCTGAGCCTGATGAACGTCGTGCATAGAGTGTATGGCATATTTTCATTGGAACCAACCGACGATCTGAGGTCAGATCGTGCGGAGACGAGGTGGAATTGAAGAAGTTTCATCTCGATATGGCTGCTTCTTCGGATTTTCCGCGACGGCTAACAACGGGAGAAGAGCATGTCCAGGATGCTCATGGTGCTGCTGACGGTCTTCGTTGCCCTATCGGGCCTCACTGCCTGTGACGCGGGTCATATGGATCCGATCAAGACTGGTGGCGACGGCCCGGGCGACATCTCGAACTAGGCTGTGACTGTCCAGGCGAGGGATGGCCGAGCGGCAAGCCAGGACATTCGCTCGCCGTCCATGATGCAGGACCCGGCAACGCCCGAATAGGTGCGCCGTTGCCGGGCCTCGTCTGCTGTCGGAGAGAAGCCTATTTCGTTGCACGGCCGCACGACCCTGCGTCGGCGGCCATGGACTGCGCCCGGGCTCCATTACAACTGTATCGTGACCAAAACGAGGCTTT
The DNA here is from genome assembly GCA_039808865.1 of Geminicoccaceae bacterium. Lineage (GTDB taxonomy): Bacteria > Pseudomonadota > Alphaproteobacteria > Geminicoccales > Geminicoccaceae > Benzoatithermus. The sequence continues at coordinate 7,654 of JBDHTW010000044.1, read as the reverse complement.
GGCCATCTTCCGCTAACTGGCTGCGTCTTCGAGCCGGCTCGGCGCGGAACTCTTCGGACCTGCGCGGGTTGCTCGCTCTGCAACAATCCTGGCGATGATTCGAGTTGGCCTTCACGTCACTTGCATCCGCAGGGGCAAAAGGTTTATCGGATCATGGCCTTGTCATGGACCTGCGGAGCCGGGCAGCTGTCAGCACATGCGTACTCACCTGAGTGAGATCGCCCGATGAGCGGTTGGCTGATCGTGGTCGATCGGTTGAGCGACCTGCCGACCGCCGTCGCCGGCTATCCGGCGATGACGGCACGCGACTACATCATGCAGCCGCGTGCGACGCGACGCAGCGTGCCGAAGATTTTGAACCTGTCGCGCTCCTACGGCTACCAGACATTGGGCTATTACTGCTCGCTGCTGGCCGAGGCGCGCGGGCACAAGGTGGTGCCGACGGTAACGACGGTGCTCGAGCTGACTAGGCGCGCATCCTATGTCTACGCCCTGGCCGAACTCGACGATACGCTCAACCGGACCATACGCCGGCTGGCCGATCCGCCGACCGCTTCGTTCCGGTTGCTCATCTGTCTGGGCCATGCCGACGATCCGCGCTTCGCTCGCCTCGGCCGCCAGCTCTTCGACGCGTTCCGCTGCCCGATTCTCGAGGTGTTCGTCAAGGCGGGCGAGACTTGGCGCATCCGCAAGCTAGCGCCGGTGTCGATCGCCGAACTCGGCGATGCCGGCAAGACGCTGCTCGCCAGCGCGATCGAGGCCCATTTCCGCCAGCCATGGAAATCGCCGCGCGCCAAGGCGGCGCCACGCTTCACGCTGGCCGTGCTGTTCGATCCCAAGGCGGAGCTGCCGCCCTCGGATCTGCCGACCATCCGGCATTTCGAGCGCATCGCCGAAGGCATGGGCCTCGGTGTCGAGGTGATCACCAAGAACGATTTCGACCGGATCCCCGAATTCGATGCGCTGTGGATCCGCGAGAACACCAACATCGACCACTATACCTTCCGCTTCGCCAAGCGCGCCGAGCAGGAAGGCATGCCGGTGATCGACGATTCCAACTCGATCATCCGCTGCACCAACAAGGTGTATCTGGCCGAGCTGCTGCAGGCGAACGGCGTGCCGACGCCGAAGACGGTGATCATCTCCTCGGTCAAGGATCTGCCGGGCCTCGAGGCGCGGCTCAGCTACCCGATGGTGCTGAAGATCCCGGACGGCTCGTTCTCGCGCGGCGTGGCCAAGGTCGGCGACCGGTCCGAGCTCGAGCGGATGGTCCGCGGCATGCTCGAGGACAGCGACCTGATCCTGGCGCAGGAGTTCATGTACACGGAGTACGATTGGCGCGTCGGCGTGCTCGACGGCGAGCCGCTGTTCGTCTCGCAGTACATGATGGCGCGCAAGCATTGGCAGATCATTCGCCACACCGAGGGCGGGCGCCCGATCGAAGGTGCGTTCAAGACGATGGCGGTGGCGGCGGTACCGCGCGAGATCGTCGAGACCGGCGTGCGCGCGGCGCGCCTGATCGGCCGTGGCCTGTACGGCGTCGACATCAAGAGCTCCGAGCGCGGCGTCTACGTGATCGAGGTCAACGACAACCCGAATCTGGTCCACGACGTCGAGGACGCGGCCGAGCGCGACGCGGTGTGGCATCGGCTCGCCAGCTGGTTCCTGCGTCGGCTGCAGCGCGAGGAGCTAGGTCCGGTAGCCCTGCCGATGGTCGCGTCCAAGGCGGGGTGAGGGCGCCGCCAGGGCTCCGGCGAGAGCCAGCAGCGGCAGCGCCGCCAGCAGCAGCGAGGCCGCGGCGGCGAGTCGGCGGTCGCCGCCCAGCGCCAAGCCCAAGGTTTCGGTGGTGAGCGTCGGGAAGCGGCCGGCGCCGACGAACAGGGTGGGCAAGTACTGGGCGACGCTGACCGTGAAGCCCAAGGCCGCGGCGACGAGCAGTGGCCGACGCAGCAGCGGCAGGCGCACCCGCCAGAACGTGCGCGCGGGCGATGCGCCGAGCGCGCGGCTGGTCGCGACGTAGCGGGCGTCGAGCGCCAGATAAGGCTCGCGCAGCATCAGCAGCACATAGGGCAGCACGAACACCAGATGCGACCAGACCAGGCCTGTCGGCGTCGCATCGAGCCCGATCCGCACGAAAGCCGTCTGCAGCCCGAACAGGAAGGTGATCTGCGGCACCAGCAAGGGCAGGTAGACGAGCGCCGGGATTGCCGATGCGTGTCGGGCCGCAGCGCGGCTCTCCTGCTCGAGGCAGGCGAGCGCGGCCACGAGGGCAAGCAGGGTGGCCGCGATCCCGACCAGCAAGGTGTTCCGGCACGGCGTGACCAGATCCCGGGCCACCCAGTCCCAGCTGGCCAGGGTCAAGGCCTGGGGCAGGGCGGCCGGATAGCGCCATTCTCCAGCGATCGACCACAGCAGCAGCACGACGAGGCCGAGCACACCCAGGCCGTAGACGAGAATCGATGCCGCGGCCCCCACTGTCGCGATGCTCCGCTCCAGCCGCGGCGACGGGCCGGCGACCAGCCAGCGGCGGCCGAGCCGCCGGGCACCGGCCTCGGCCAGACGCCAGACCGCGACAGCGGCGCCGATCAGCCCGAGCTGGACGAGGGCACCGGCGGCGCCGACCCGGTTCCAGGCCGGCTCCGGATCCTGCAGCCAGTGCAGCAGCCGCACGGCCAGGACCGGCGGCGCCGACGGCCCCAGCACCAGCGCCATGTCGACCACCGAGAGCGCGAAGGCGAGCACGGCGTAGAGCGGCAGCCGCAGGCGGCCATAGAGGACCGGCAGGATCAGCTTCAGCCATGCCTCACGGGGGCCGTAGCCCGCGCAGCGGGCGATCGCCAGCGGGCGCTCGACGTCGATCTGGCCCTGCGCCGCCAGGATCGCCAGCAGCAGGAACGGGCACTCGCGGAGTGCCAGGCCCAGCGTCAAGGCGAGCCCCCACGGGTCGTTGACCGTCAGCAGGTCCGGTGGCCGCTGCCAGCCGGTGAGCCAGGGCGAGAGGGCCCGCACGAGCCAGCCGGACGGCGCTGCGAGAAAGGCGAAGCCGACGGCGCTGGCGAGGTGTGGCACCGCCAGCAGCGGCGGCAGCAGCAGATGCAGGCCGCGGCTGCGCCGCCCGTGGCTCGCCGCAACGAGCACGATCGCGCCGCCGAGCGCCAGCAGGGTGGCGCCGAGGCCGCTGCCGAGGGTCAGGGCCACGCTGCTGGCGAGGCCCGGCGCACGGACCAGCCCGAGCCAGGCGCTCGCCTCCGGGACGTCGGCCGGGCTGAAGGCCGCGAGCACCGTGCCGGCGAGCCCGCACGCGACCGGGACCAGGAACAGGCCAAGGCCGAGCGGTGCGACCGCGCGCAGGATGATGCTCAGCGTCTCACCGCGCGTAGCGCTCCTGCCAGCGGCGCTCGATCAGCTCCATCCAGCTCGGGTGCGGCTCGGGCAGCGCCTTGCCGAGCCGGTCCGGCGGCAGCGTCGCCGGGCCCAGTGGCAGGTCGTCGAACCTTGCCCGATCGGCCGGGGCGAGGGCGGCTAGGCGCAGCACCGTGGGATCGCCCCACACCGCGATGTCCTGCTTGTGCGCCTGGGCCTCCGGCGACAGCAGAAAATCCGCCACCAGCATGGCGCCCTCCTTGTGCGCGGCATTGAACGGGATCGCCAGAAAATGCGTGTTGGCGATGGTGCCGTCGGCAAAGACGAAGCTGCGCACGGTGTCCGGCAGCCGGTGGTCGAGGATCAGGCTCGAGGCCTCGGCCGGGTTGAAGGCCAGCGAGAAGTCGACCTCGCCGTCGTCGAGCAGCTGGTGCAGCGCCGGGCCCGAGGCCGGGTAGCTGGTCCCGTTCCGCCACAAGGCCGGCCGCACTTGGTCGAGCCGCGTCCACATCGGTGCCGTGAGCCGGTCGAACTCGGTCGCATCCACCGATTGCTGCAGGCGCGCGGGGTCCGGCACGCTCGCGTAGAGCACGTGCTTGAGGAAGGTCGAGCCGATGAAGTCGGGCGGGGCGGGGTAGGTGAACCGGCCGGGATGGGCCTCCGCCCAGGCGAGGAGCGCGTCAACGGTATCGGGCGGGGCGGCCACACGCGCCGTGTCGTAGAACAGGACGAACTTCGCCATGCCCCAGGGGCTTTCGAAGCCCTCGGTCGGAACCGTGAAGTCGACGAGCGTGGTCGGCTGGCCCGCCGTGTCGACCAGGGCGAAGTTGGGCAGGCGTCCGGCGAACGGGCCGTAAAGCAGGCCCTGCTCCTTCATCGTCCTGAAATTCTCGCCGTTGATCCAGATCAGGTCGATCGTGCCGCCCTCGGTCCGGCCCGCGGCCTTCTCGGCCTGGACGCGGGCGACGGCCTCGGCGGTGTCGGTCAGCTTCACGTGCACCAGCTCGACGCCGAACCGCTGCCGCATCGCCTCGGCGGCCCAGAGGATGTAGTCGTTGATCTGCCGCGAGCCGCCCCAGGCGTTGAAGTAGACCGTCTGCCCTTTGGCGCGGGCGGCGAGGTCGGCCGGGGTATCGGCCATGGCGGGGAGTGCCAGGCCGATCAGGGCGAGGAGCAGCGGCAACAGGCGCATGGAACACCGGATGCTGGAGACCGCCCCGATGGTAGGTCGGACGGAGGCCGGGTCAGCACGGCGCGATGTCACATCGGCGTGAATCCGGGCAACCTGCCGGTGGCTGCTACGCAGAGGGAGACGGTGATGGTGGACGGGTTGCGGATGCTCCTTGCGCGGCTCGACGCTGCCACCGGCAGCGATCGTGCACTGGACGCCGAGATCGGCCGCCTGCTCGGGCCACGTGCGCCCGAAGCGGTTCCCGACTATACCGCGTCCGTGGACCGCACCATCGACCTCGTCCATGCGCTGCTGCCGGACTGGGGTTGGCATCTCGGCTGGAACGCGACGGGCGTTCTTCCCTATGCTGCGCTGCATGCGGGCGTGCGGCGGGTCGAGGCGGCGGCCCCGACGGTGCCGCTGGCGCTGTTGAAGGCCATGGTGCGGGCGCTCGCGGCGAATGCGACGGGCAACGGGCAGGCTGCGTCCGGCGGGTAGGCGGGGCGTGGCCGTGCGGGCATGCGAGGGAACGATGACGAACGGGCTTCCTGGTCTGGTGCTCGCTCTCCTGATGGGACTCGGCGCCGGTGCCGCGGCCGCCGACGACCTGGTCGGCACGGTCGAGAAGCTCGATGCGAACAGCCGCTCGATCTGGATCGGCGGCGTCGCCTACCAGATCGAGGCCGATTCGACGCCGCTGGCGTTCGACGACGTCAAGGTCGGCGATAAGGTCCGCCTGACCTTCGAGCGCACCGGTACCGGCAACGTCGCCACCGCGATGGCGCCGGCCAAGTGAGCGGTGTCCAGGGACGCGGCGGACCGGCGGACGGGCATGGCAACGCCTTGACCGCGGCCGAGTTCGCGCGCCTGGCCACGGACGGCGTGCCCTATGTCGGCCAGCTCGGCTGCACCGTCGAGCGGTTCGAGCCCGGCAGCGTCGACATCCGCCTGCCCTACGCCCCGGCCCTGCTGCGCCCGGGCGGGACGATCTGCGGCCCGGCGATGATGGCGCTGGCCGACATCGCCCTCTACGGCGTCGTCCTGTCGCTGATCGGCCGGGTCGAGCTCGCCGTCACCACCGACCTCACCATCCACTTCCTGGCCAAGCCGCGGCCGGGCGATCTCGTGGCGCAGGGCCGCATCCTGCGCCTGGGCCGGGTGCTGGCGGTGGGCGAGGTCACCATCCGTGGCGTGGACGGCACCGGACCGATCGCGCACGCAACCGGCACCTACGCCATCCCGCCGGGACGCGATGTGGGCGGGCGTTGACAAGCGCCCGGGAACCGCCTAGACAGCCGCGTCACGGGCGAGGGGTGACCCTTCGCAGCGATATCCTGTTGTCTGTTGTTCTTGGGCCGAGCCGCGCTTCGGCTCGGTTAGCCGGCGCAACGATCGGGCAGTTATCCGCATGAAGACCTACACCGCACGGCCCAGCGAGATTCAGCGGGGCTGGTACCTGATCGACGCCGAAGGGCTCGTTCTCGGCCGTCTGGCCGCGATCCTCGCCAACCGGCTGCGCGGCAAGCACAAGCCGACCTTCACGCCACATATGGACTGCGGCGACCACATCGTGGTCGTCAACGCCGAGAAGGTGGTGCTGACCGGCAAGAAGCGGACGCAGAAGGTCTACTACCACCACACCGGCCATCCGGGCGGGATCAAGGAGCGGCGCGCCGACAAGGTGCTCGACGGCCGCTATCCCGAGCGGGTGATCGAGGCCGCGGTCAAGCGCATGGTGCCGCGTGGCCCGCTGGGGCGCGACGTGCTGCGCAAGCTGCACGTCTACAAGGGCGGCGAGCATCCGCATGCCGGCCAGCAGCCCGCCGCTCTCGACATCGCCGCCATGAACCGCAAGAACTCGACGCTGGAGGCCGCCCATGGCTGAGCTTCGCGACAACCCGTCCCCGTTCGCCCGCCTGCGCCCGCTGGTGGCGGCCGAGACCCAGGCTCCCGTCGCCAAGCCCAAGATCGACGCGCAGGGCCGTGCCTACGCCACCGGCCGGCGCAAGGACGCCGTGGCCCGCGTCTGGCTCAAGAGCGGCACCGGCAAGTTCACGGTCAACGGCAAGATCATGGGCACCTACTTCGCCCGCCCGACCCTGCAGATGATCATCGGTCAGCCGTTCGACGTGCTGAACCGGCTCGGCCAGTACGACGTGATGTGCACGGTCAGCGGTGGCGGCCTGTCCGGTCAGGCCGGTGCGGTCCGGCACGGCCTCAGTCGTGCGCTCATCGCCCTCGATCCGGCGCTGCGCCCGGTCCTCAAGTCCGGTGGCTTCCTCACCCGTGACGATCGCGAGGTCGAGCGCAAGAAGTACGGGAAGGCCAAGGCCCGCCGCAGCTTCCAGTTCAGCAAGCGCTGACCCGCGCGGCTACTCGCCAAGATCGGGAAAGGGGCCGGCTCACGCCGGCCCTTTTTCGTTGCGGCATCCGCCTCTGCGCCGCGGTGGTCCGCGATCACCGATTGCCCGGTGCGCTCGATGCGCGCACACTGACCACGCGGGCCGTTCATGCGGCGGATGTCTGTCGACGGCGATGTGACCGGCACGTTCGGGCGCTGTGATGTCGTCCAACGGAGATCGACGATGCCACTGTTCTTCATCGAAATGGGGCAAGGCATCGTGGCGAATGGCGATCTGCGCGTCTGCACCTCGCCGATATACAGCTGCACGTTGATAGCCGGCTACAATGCACGCTCGGGCTACGGGGGAGCCTACCATTATCCGGCTGAAACCCTGTCACAGGCCGACGTGCGTGCCGACATGGATGTCTGGGCGGCGGTGCTTCGACCGACTGCCGTTACGCTGGTTTTCGCCCAAGACACGGTGGGGAACGGAATCCTGGGCACGAAGCTCGCGGATCGGAATGCGCTGCAGGCGTGGGTGCTGCATCAATGCGTCGTGCCACCCACGCTCACCCTGGCGGTGCGCGCCGGCATGGAGCTGCTCGCCGGTGGCGGTTACGCCGCGGGCTCGGTCAGGAACCTGGCCGGCGACTTCGATATGGGTGCCACTATCAACGTCGACACGAGGACGGCAGGCACCTATCTGGACTATGGCCGGTTCACGCTCGTCGGGCAAAATCGCGAGCGGTGAGGGGAGGAGCATCGGCCTTCCGTTC
>JBDHTW010000043.1:0-35248 GCA_039808865.1 Geminicoccaceae bacterium | reverse complement strand
CTAGGCCGGACGGCGCCGCGCAGGCCTCAGAGCCGAGCCAGCAGCTCGGCCTTCTTGGCGGCGAACTCCTCGTCGCTGATGATGCCCTTCTTGCGCAGGCCGGCCAAGCGCTCGATCTTGGACAGCACGTCGTCCTCGGCCGCGGCCGGCGATGCCGCGGCAGCCGGCGATGCCGCGCGGGGAGCCGGCGGGGCTTCCGCCGCCTGGGCCGGCGCGCTGGGTGGCGCGGCCGGGGCCGGCGACGCCGCGGCAGCCGGCGAAGCCGCGCGGGGAGCCGGCGGGGCTTCCGCCGCCTGGACCGGCGCGCTCGGCGCCTCGGCGCCGCCGGGACGCACCACGGGCAGATCGGCCACGCGGACCGTGCCCCGCTGGCTGGTGAAGGTCAGCGAGCTGCCGCCGCCCTGCTGCTGCGACACCCCGCCCACCTGATGATCCTGGGTGTCGTAGACGGTGAGCTTGCCGCCGGTCTCGATGGCCAGCCGCCGCGTTCCCGGGAACCAGGCGTAGCGGACGTCGTTCTGAGCGCCGGCCGCCGCCGGCACACCCAGCTCGTCGGGCCACCAGTTGGCCGAACCCATGCCACCGCCCGGCACGAACAGGCTCGCTCCCCCCTGCCCGCCCTGGCTCTGGGTCTGCGCAGCGGCGGCGAAGACCGGCAGCTGGCCGCGCAGCAGGCCGGCCAGCTCGGAGCAGAGCCCGTCGACCTTCGCCTTCAGGGCCTGGTTGAACATGTCGCCGACCATGATCATGCCGCCCTGCGACCACTGGCCCATGCCGCCCAGCTCGGGATGGCTGAACTGCGCCATGGTGCCGTGGCCGGCGACGAGCGCGCGCAGCAAGGTGCTCACCGCATCGCTGCTGACGCCGTAGCGTTGTGCGAGGTCATCGACGGCCTTGCGGCCTTCGGGGGTCAGATCGTGCATCGACGGTATTCCTCGGGATGGTCCCCGGCCGGTACCGGAGCGAGCGGCGGGTTACCAGGGCGGGACCCTGCTGGATAGCCCAAAACTGCGGCCGGCGCTACGCCGCTTCGCGCGACGCCGCCAGGGCCGGCAGCGTGAAGCAGATCGCGGCGCCGCCGAGCTCGGCATCCTCGACCCAGATGCGGCCGCCGAAATGCTCGACGATCTGCCGGCAGATGGCGAGCCCGAGGCCGGTCCCCTTGGGCTTGTCCTTGAGCAGGCTGCCGCTGCTCGAGACCTGCCGGAACTTCTCGAAGATGGCCTCGCGGTAGGGCACCGGCACGCCGGGCCCGTTGTCCTCGACCCGGATCAGGCAGCCATCGGCGTTGCAGCTCAGGACGACCCGTACCCGGCCCTTGCCGTCGGGCACGAACTTGGCCGCGTTGGAGAGCAGGTTGATCAGGACCTGGACCAGCCGGTCGCGGTCGCAGAACGCGTGCGCGGCACCCGGCTGCAGCTCCCGGCTGAGCTGGACCCCGCGCTCGGCGAACAGGCCGTGCGTGGCCCCGATCGCCTCATCGAGGACGGCGGCGAGCTCGCACACCGTCATCTGCCACTCCATCTTGCCGGATTCGATCTTCGACAGGTCGAGGAAGTCGTTGATCAGGCGGGTCAGCCGCTCGGATTCGCGCACGATGATCCGCAAGAACTGCGCGCGCTCGTCGGGCTCGAGATCGGGGTTGTCGCGCAGGATCTCGGAGAAGGAGCGGATCGAGGTCAGCGGCGTGCGCAGCTCGTGGCTGACCGTGGCGAGAAAATCGTCCTTGAGCTGGTCGAGCTGCCGCAGCCGCTCGTTGGCGTCGCGCAGCTCGGCCGTGGCCTGCTCCAGCGCCGCCGACTTCTGCTCGAGCCGCTTGCTGTACTCGATGACCTGCGAGGTCTCGTCCAGGATCCGCATCAGGCCGTCGGGGCCGACCACCTCGCCACGGGCCACCGAGCCGATCATCACCCGCGCGCTGGCCGAGCCGATGGCGCGCGCGAGCTGGCGCTCGGCGAGCTGCACGAACGCGGCGTCGGCCGGCGCGTCGGGCGAGAGCACCATGCCACGCCGGCGCAGGTCGGCGGCGAACACCCGGTCGGCGCGCTCCGCGCCGAGGAAGCGGATGAGCAGCCCGCGCAAGGCGGCGACCTTGGCCTCGCCGCGCCACAGCTCGGACAGGCCCTCCCGCGCGCCCCCGTCGACGAACAGCACCGCCTGCAGGCGCTCGACGCTGCCCTGCCGCCCGACCAAGCCGCAGAACAGGACCAAAAGCGTGTTCAGCCCGAGGCTCCACACCGCCGCATGGCTCACCGGGCTGAGGCCGCCGAGCCCGAACAGCGCCTGCGGCCGCAGCAGCCCGATGCCGAACGGCCCGGCATGCAGGAAGGCCGCATCGAGCGCGCCGGCCTCGGCCAGCGTCGGCAGGACCAGGGTGTAGAACCAGACCGCGACCCCACCGAGCAGGCCGGCCATGGCCCCGGTCAGGTTGGCCTGCTTCCAGTACAGCCCGAGCACGATCGGCGGCGCGAACTGCGCCACGCCGCAGAACGAGATCAGGCCGATGCCGACCAGCGTCGCGTTGCCGCCGACGACGCGGAAGAACACGTAGCCCAGCAGCAGCAGCAGGAAGATGCCGACGCGGCGGACGGTCAGGATGAGCACCGCGAGATTGCGGCGCTGGGCCAGACGCAAAAAGGCCAGGCGCAGCAGCACCGGCATGACCAGATCGTTCGAGATCATCGTGCTGAGCGCCACGGTGGCGACGATGATCATCGCCGTCGCCGCCGACAGGCCGCCCAGGTAGGCGATGAGCGCGAGCCAGCCCTGGCCGGAGGCGATGGGCAGCAGGAGCACGAACAGGTCGCCGTCGCCGACCTGGCGCAGGACGCCGGCGGCGGCGATCGGTAGGACGAACAGGTTGATGGCCAGCAGGTAGCAGGGCAGCAGCCAGCTCGCGGTGCGCAGATGCGCCTCGTCGACGTTCTCGATCACCGCCACCTGGAACTGGCGGTCGAGGAACAGGAACGCCAGCGCCGAGACGCCGGTGATCAGGAGCCAGTCGACATAGCCGCCCCCGCCGCCGGCCACGGTCAAGGGCGGGCCGTTCGGCGCCGCCGCCGCGCGGGTCAGCACGTCGCCCATGCCGTCGTACATCACGTAGGTGACGTAGGCGCCGACGATCAGGAAGGTCAGCAGCTTGACGATGCTCTCGAACGCGATGGCCAGCACCATGCCCTGGTGATGCTCGGTCGCGTCGATGTGGCGGGTGCCGAACAGCATGCTGAACAGCGCCAGCAGCAGCAGGACCATCAGCGCCGTGCCGTCGCCGCCGGACGCCGGCCCGCCACCGCCGCCGATCAGCGCCGTGACGCTGGCGTCGACCGCCTTGATCTGCAGCGCGATGTAGGGAATGGCGCCGAGGATGGCGACGATGGTGACGAGCCCCGCGAGCTTGGCGCTCTTGCCGTAGCGGGCGGCGACGAAATCGGCGATCGAGGTGATGCCTTGCGCCTTGGTGATGCGCAGCATCTTCAGCACGAGGAAGCCGAACAGCAGCGCGGCCATGGTCGGGCCCAGGTAGATCGGCAGAAAGGCGAGGCCGTGCCGCGAGGCGAGGCCGACGCTGCCGTAGAACGTCCAGGCGGTGCAGTAGACACCCAGCGACAGGGTGTAGACGTAGGGGCTGCGCAGCAGGCTGCGGCCGCGGTCGGCCCAGCGGTCGCCGAACGAGGCGATCGCGAACAGGATGCCCAGATAGAGCAGCGAGACGAGCAGGACCGAGCCCGCGGTCAACACGGGCTCAGCCCCGCAGCCTGACCATGCACAGGGCGCTGCACACGATCATGCCGATCCAGACGACGAACAGGTAGATCGGTGTCAGCGGCATGCCGCCGGGCAGGCGCAGCTGGTCGACGACCGCGAGCACGGGAAAGTTCAGCAGCACGAGGCTGCCCATGAACAGTGCCAGCTGGCGCTGGCGGCGCCGGGGATCGGTCATCCGCGCCGGCCTCAACCGGCGTCGAGCATGCGCTTGGCCTGCTCGACGAGGTCGCGGGTCGAGAACGGCTTGGTCACGTAGGCGTCGGCCCCCAGGGCCAGCCCGCGCTCGCGCTCGACGTCGCGGCCACGCGCGGTCAGCATGATGATCTTGGTCCGATTCCACTCGGGCCGGCTGCGCACGCGCTCGCAGACCTCGTAGCCGTCGAACTCCGGCATCATCACGTCGAGCAGCAGCAAGTCGGGGGGCGAGCCGTTCAAGGCCTCGAGGGCCTCGCGGCCGTTGCGCGCGACGTCGACGGCGAAACCGGCGCGCCGCATCAGAAACTCGAGCGACATCACGATGTTCGGCTCGTCGTCGACCACCAGCACACGCTTGCTCATCCCGGCCTCCTCATCGACGCCGGACGCGGCTGTTCTCCGGCGACACTTTTCGTGCCGAGCTTAAAACAAGGAACTGCACCGGCCCAATATACCTTTTGTCTCACAGCGAGGGCGGATACTCCATGACACGGGCTCGGCCCGCACGGAGGCTTGCACCCGGCACACCCGCGTTCCAACCGCAGCGGGCGTACGGTCGTCCTTGTCGTCCGACCACGTGGAGCGACACAGCTTGAGTTTGGTAGCGCGACTCTACCTGCTCGTGGCCCTGGCGGTCCTGCCGGCGATCGCGATCCAGCTCTACAACGAGCTGACGCTCCGCCAGCATCGCGAGGCCCAGGTGCACGACGAGGCCCTGCGCCTGGCCGAGTTCACGGCCAGCGAGCTGAACGGCATGCTGGCCGGCGCGCGGACTTTCTTGATCTCGCTGACCAGCACGGCCGCGATCAGGACGCACGACGCCAAGGCCTGCGAGGCGCTGCTCGCCGAGCTGGCGCCCCGCCTGCCGCAGTTCGCCGCCATGGGTGCCGCCGACAAGGACGGCACCTGGTACTGCGCCCGCGGCGGCCTGCCGGCATGGCACGGCCAGGCGCAGGCGGACGACGTGGCGCCGACCGCGGCCGGCGAAGCGCCGCGTCTCTATGTCGGCTCCTACGTGCACGGCGGCGGCACTCGCCCGGCGTTCCTGCCGGTCACGCTGCCGGTGACCGACGCCGCCGGACAGGTCACCGGCTTCGTCGGGATCGGCCTCGACCTCACGCGCCTGCAGCTGCAGTTCCTGCGGCGGCCGATGCCGTCCGGCGCCACGATCAGCGTGCTCGACCGCCTGGGCACGCTGATCGTCCGGATACCGGACGCGGAGCTGATCGGCCAGCCCATGCGCGAGGCGGACCGCTGGATCCTGTCGGCCCAGCAACCGGGCTCGCTGGTCGGTGCCGGGCGGGACGGCGTCGAGCGGATCATCGGCTTCGTGCCGCCGGCGGCGACGATCGGGCAATCGCTGGCGGTCAGCGTCGGCCTGTCCGCGCAGACGGCGATCGCCGGCATCGCCGCGGCCCAGCAGCGCGGCCTGCTCCTGATCGGCGCCGGTCTGCTGCTGGCGCTGGTGGCGGCTCGGCTCGCCGGGCGCGTCTTCATCCTGCAGCCGGTGAACGCGCTGTTGCGCTCGGCCGCCCGCTGGCGCGCCGGCGATCTCTCCGCGCGCACGCACCTCGCCCCCCAGCGCTCCGAACTCGGCCGCCTCGGCGCCGCGTTCGACGACATGGCCTCGAGCTTCCAGGCGCACGAGCGGGACATGCAGGCGACCACCGAGGCGCTGCGGGCGAGCGAGGCACGGTTCCGGCAGTTCGCCGAGAACAGCCACGACGTGCTCTGGATCTACGATCGCAGCGCCGCCCGCTACGAGTATCTGAGCCCCGCCTTCGCCGAGATCTGGGGGCGACCGCCCGAGCCGGTCGTGCACGGCACCGTGGACTTCCTGGCCACGATCGCGCCGCAGGACCGCGAGCGGGCCGCCGCTGCCCTGCCCGCCGTGCTCGCCGGCGAGCAGGTGGTCACCACCTACCGCGTGGAGCGCCCCGACGGCGAGCTGCGCTGGGTGCGCGACAGCGGCTTTCCGATCCGCGACGAGACCGGCACCATCATCCGCGCCGGCGGGATCTGCCGCGACGTCACCGCGTGGAAGGCGATCGAGAAGGAGCGCGAGCGCGGTCTGGCCGAGCGGGAGACGATGCTGCGCGAGATCAATCACCGGGTGAAGAACAACCTGCAGGTCATCACCAGCCTGCTGCGGCTGCAGGCCAGCCGCGGTGTCAGCGAGGAGGTCCGCGAAGCCTTCGACGAGGCCTGCGGCCGCGTCAGCACCATCACCGAGCTGCACGCGAGCATGTTCCGCGGCGTCCAGGTCGGCACGCTGGACTTCGGCACCTACCTGCACGAGCTCTGCCACCGGCTCGAGGCATCGCTGCTCGGCGCTCCGGCCATCGGGCGGCAGATCAACGTCGAGGCCGATGCGGCGCCGGTCGACCTCGACCGCGCGGTGCCGCTCGGCCTGATCGTCAACGAACTGGTCAGCAACGCCGCCAAGCACGGCTTCCACGGCAGCGCATCGGGCTCGGTCGAGGTCCGCTTCCGCCGCGTCGACGGGCATTATCGCCTGCGGCTCTGGAGCGAGGGCGCGGCTGCCGGGGCGGACGGCACGGCCGTGCTGCAGCAGGGCCTGGGGCTGCAGCTGATCCTCGGTCTGGTCCGGCGCATCCACGGCAAGCTCACGACCGGCGACGGGCCGGGCTTTGCCGCCACGGTCGAGTTCCCGGTCGCGCCTCCCGGCGCCAAGACCGCATCCGGCGCCATCATCGGCGGCGCCTGAAGCCGCGGCGGCTTCAGCGGTGGCATCGGCGCGGCGCCCATGCTAGGCAGCGCCGCAGCGAGAATCACCCCAACATCGCGCAGGAGCAGGGCGTCGCCGCCGGCGGCACCTGAGACGATCGAGCATGGCCGCTTATCAGTACATCTACACGATGAAGAATGTCTCCAAGATCTTCCCGGGTGGCCGGGAGATCATGAAGAACATCACGCTGGCGTTCCTGCCCGGGGCCAAGATCGGCGTGCTCGGCATCAACGGCGCCGGCAAGTCGACGCTGCTCAAGATCATGGCCGGGCTCGACCAGGACATCGGCGGCGAGGCCCGTGCCGCCAACGGCGTCCAGGTCGGCTACCTGCCGCAGGAGCCGCAGCTCGACGCCGAAAAGGACGTGCTGGGCAACGTGATGGAAGGCGTCGCCGGGACCAAGGCGCTGCTCGACCGCTTCAACGAGGTGTCGATGCAGTTCAGCGATCCCGACGCGGACATGGACGCGCTGCTGGTCGAGCAGGCCGAGCTGCAGGAGCAGATCGACGCCTGCAACGGCTGGGAGCTCGAGCGCACGCTCGAGATCGCGATGGACGCGCTGCGCTGCCCGCCGGGCGACGCCGAGGTCGGCAAGCTCTCGGGCGGCGAGCGCCGCCGCGTGGCCCTGTGCCGGCTGCTGCTGTCCAATCCGGACATGCTGCTCCTGGACGAGCCCACCAACCATCTCGACGCCGAATCGGTGGCCTGGCTCGAGCGCTTCCTCGCCGACTACAAGGGCACGGTCGTGGCGGTGACCCACGACCGCTACTTCCTCGACAACGTCGCCGGCTGGATCCTCGAGCTCGATCGCGGCCGCGGCATCCCCTACGAGGGCAACTACACCGGCTGGCTCGAGCAGAAGAAGAAGCGGCTGGCGCAGGAGGAGCGCGAGGAGAAGTCGCGCCAGCGCACCCTCGAGCGCGAGGCCGAGTGGATCGGGCAGAGCCCGCAGGCGCGTCGCGCCAAGTCCAAGGCGCGCATCTCGGCCTACGAGGATCTCCTCGTCCAGTCGCGCGAGCGGGCGCCGGAAGCCGGCCAGATCGTCATCCCGCCCGGCCCGCGCCTGGGCGAACTCGTCATCGATGCCCAGCACCTGACCAAGGGCTTCGGCGATCGTCTCCTGATCGAGGATCTGAGCTTTCTGCTGCCGCCGGGCGGCATCGTCGGCATCATCGGCCCCAACGGCGCCGGCAAGACCACCCTGTTCCGCATGCTCATGGGCCTGGAGCAGCCGGACAGCGGCACGATCCGCATCGGCGACACGGTCAAGCTCGGCTACGTCGACCAGAGCCGCGACGCGCTGGCCGCCAACAAGACCGTCTACGAGGAGATCTCCGAGGGCTCCGAGGTGATCGAGGTCGGCAAGCGCTCGCTGCCGGCGCGGGCCTATGTCGGCGCCTTCAACTTCAAAGGCTCCGACCAGCAGAAGAAGGTGGGCCAGCTCTCCGGCGGCGAGCGCAACCGCGTCCATCTCGCCAAGCTGCTGAAGTCCGGGGCGAACGTCATCCTGCTCGACGAGCCGACCAACGACCTCGACGTCGACACGCTCAGGGCGCTCGAGGACGCGCTGCTCGACTTCGCCGGCTGCGCCCTGATCATCAGCCACGATCGCTGGTTCCTCGACCGCATCTGCACGCACATCCTGGCCTTCGAGGGCGATTCCCAGGCCGTCTGGTTCGAGGGCAACTACCAGGACTACGAGGCCGACCGGCACAAGCGCCTGGGCACCGACGCCGACCAGCCGCATCGGATCAAGTACAAGCCGCTGAAGGTCGCCTGAGCCGGCGCGGTCAGCCGAGCGAGGCGATGATCTCCCGGTAGGCGTTCTCCGGGAACGCCTTCATCGTCTTCGTCCGCACGTAGCCCGACGCGCCGAGCAGGAGCAGGAAACGGCTGGAGACGGCGTCGTCCGGCGCATCGTAGACGAAGACGATGTCGTACTCGCCGAGCGTCAGATAGAACGACCGCATCGAGCCGCCCATCTCCTCGAGCTGCCGGCGCACCGCATCGAGGCGCTTGGGCGACTCGCGGATGTGCTGGATGCCGCGCTCGGTGTAGTTGGCGAGGGCCACGTAGGTCGACATGATGCACCTGTCCCGCTGGTTGTGGCTCGGGAGCCGGCGAGCATACCTTGCCGCCGGCCTGCTGACGATGGCCGTCGCTGCCGCCGCATCCGAGCGCGACGAGCGACCGGGTGCCGACGACGGCCGCTATGCCCTGAGCGCCGCCCAGCAGGGCGGCCGCTTCGCCGCCTGGCGGCTGGACCGCCGCGACGGCCGGGTGTCGGTGTGCCTGCGGCTGGGAACCGAATCGCTGACCTGCTCGGCCTGGTCGGCGCCGATGAGCATGGGCGGCCCGTTCGCGATCAACGCCGAGAATTCCGGGCCGGTCGGCACCTTGTGGGTCTGGCGGATCGACAGCGCCAGCGGCCGGCTCGACTATTGCAGCGTCGGCTGCTGCAACGACCTTGCCGGGCGCGAGCCGGCCTGCCTGCCGAGCGGGCCTTGAGGCTCGTGGCATCGCTACCATAGGCGCCCCGGCCGGCGCGCCGTCATGGCTGGTGCGGCTTGCCTGGAGGCGCCGGCGATTCTAGGTGTGGGCGCGGTTGGACGAGGGATCCCGATGCCACGATCGAGCGCGCGCTTTCTCCCGGCGGCGGCCGTCGCCGCCATGTTGGCGCTGGGCGGCTGCGTCGACATGTTCACGCCGGCCCAGCCGCCGGCGACGACCCGCTGGACCGGGCTGACCACCGCCGGCACCGCCGATCTCGCCGAATGCCAGCCGTTCGACCTGCAGGTCGACCTGTTCCAGGAGCGGCTGTTCACGTTCGAGACGATCAACGGGCGGGCCTTCCCGCGCGCCTCGAGCCCGGTGAGCACGTGGTGGATCGAGGGCTACATGACCCCGGCCAACTTCGTCGAGTTCGAGACCCGGCTGCAGCGGCCCATCTATTTCCGCGCCCGACCCTATGCCGTCTGGCGCGGCACCATGACCGCCGACCAGATCACGCTGGTCGAATCCGGCTCGCCATGCCACCGGCAGGTCGTCCTGACACGCAGCTGACCCGGCCGATCCCGGCCGGAGGCCCGGCGGCCGGAGACCCGCGAGCATGCACGAGCAGCCGCTGACGCTGCGGCAGACCGTCTATCAGCTCCTCGACGACGAGGAGCCGCATCCGGTCGGCCTCTGGCTCTACCGCGGCCTCGCCTTCCTGATCGTGCTCAGCGTCGTCGCCGCCGTGCTCGAGACCGAGGCCGGCATCCGCGAGCGCTGGCAGGCATGGCTGCAGACCGTGGAGATCGTCTGCGTCGGCCTGTTCACGATCGAGTACGTCGTCCGGGTCTGGGTCGCGGTCGACGACCGGGCCGGGCGCTACGAGCATCCGCTGTGGGGCCGGCTGCGCTACATGGCGACGCCGCTGGCGATCGTCGACCTTCTCGCCATCCTGCCGACCTACCTCGCCCTGGTCGTGCCCGGCGACTTTCTCCTGCTGCGCACCTTGCGCATCCTGCGCATCCTCAAGATCACCCGCTACTCGCCGGCGCTCGCCACCTTCGAGGTCGTGCTGGTCAACGAGCGGCGCTCGCTGGCGGCGGCGGCCACGATCCTCGCCGTGGCGCTGCTGCTGGCGGCGGGCGCCCTGCACCATCTCGAGGGCGAGGCCCAGCCCGAGGCGTTCGGCTCGATCCCGGCCTCGATGTGGTGGGCGATCGCCACGCTGACCACCGTGGGCTACGGCGACGTGGTTCCGGTCACTCCCGCCGGCAGGATCGTCGCCGGCTTGTGCGCCGTGATCGGCATCGGCATGTTCGCCCTGCCCACGGCGATCCTCGGCGCCGGCTTCGCGAGCGAGCTGCAAAAGCGCAACTTCGCCGCCACGGCCGCGATGATCGCGCGGGTGCCGCTGTTCCGCCATCTGGGGCCGGCCCAGCTCGCCGAGCTCGCCGCCCTGCTCAAGCCGCGCCTGCTGCCGGCGCGCTACACGGTCATCCGGCGCGGCGAGCATGCCGACGCGATGTACTTCATCGACGAAGGCCGGGTGGTGGTCCGCAGCCAGGAGCGTCGCCTGGTGCTGGGTCCCGGCTCGTTCTTCGGCGAGCTGGCGCTGCTCGAAGGCCGGCCGCGCCAGGCCAGCATCATCACCCTGACCGCCTGCAAGCTGCTCGAGCTGCGGGCCGGCGAGTTCCATCGCCTGGTGGCGGCGCATCCCAAGCTGCATCAGGCCATCCTGGCCGAGGTCGGCCGGCGCGACGAGCTCGACGCCGGCGATGCCTGATACCTAGGCGGCGAAGAACCGCAGCAGCGCCGCGGCGGTCGGCGCCGGCGCCTCCTCGGGCAGGAAATGGCCGCACGGCAGCGCCCGACCCGTGACCTCGCCCGCGGCCTTCGCGCGCCAGGTCGCCAGCACGTCGAACTGCCGGTGCATCAGGCCGTGCTCGCCCCACAGCACCAGCAGCGGGCAGGCGATCCGCTGCGCCGCGTCGGCTGCGTCGTGCTCGAGGTCGATCGTGGCGGCGGCGCGGTAGTCCTCGCAGGTCGCATGGATCGTCGCCGGGTCGGCAAAGCAGCGCGCGTACTCGGCCAGCGCCGCGGGCGCCACCCAGCTGGTGTCCTGCGTCTTCGACCAGCGGGCGAGCTTCTGCTGCAGGTAGAAGATCGGCTCGGCGCCGATCATCCGCTCCGGCAGCGGCTCCGGCTGGCTCAAGAAGAACCAGTGGTAATACCCGGTGGCCAGCGCCTGGTTCGTCGCCGCGAACACGGTGCGCGTCGGCACGATGTCGAGCACCGCCGCGCGCTGCACCCGAGCCGGATGGTCGAGGCACATCCGGTGCGTGACCCGGCCGCCGCGATCGTGCCCCGCGACCATGAACCGGTCGTAGCCGAGTGCCGCCATGACCTCGACCATGTCCTGGGCCATCGCCCGCTTGCTGTAGGCCCAGTGCGTCGCATCGGCCGGTGGCTTGCCGCTGTCGCCGTAGCCGCGCAGGTCGGCGCAGACGAGGGTGAACCGTTCCGCCAGCGCCGGTGCGATCCGGTGCCAGAGCATGTGCGTCTGCGGATAGCCGTGCAGCAGCAGCAGCGGCGGCCCGGCCCCCAGCCGGCGCACGGCGATCTCGGTGGTGCCGGTGGGCACGCGCTGCAGCGGCGCATCGCCGAACGGACCCGAGCCCATCGCGCCCTCCCCGCCTACGCCAGGCCCGGGATCGGCCCGATGAAATCGCGCTTGCCGATCTCGAAGCCGTTCTTGCGCAGGATCGCGTAGGCCGTGGTGACGTGGAAGAAGAAGTTCGGCAGCGCGAAGTGGAGCAGGTAGTCCTGCCCGGTGAAGGTCAGGCTGTTTCCAGCGACGGCGAGGGTGATGGTGCGCCCTTCCGAGCCGTCGACGGCTGCGGCCGGCACGGCGTCGACGAACGCCAGCGTGCGCGCGATGCGCTCCTGCAACTCCGGCAGCGTGCCCTCGACGTCCTCGAACCGTGGCGGCTCGCGACCGGCGAGCCGCGCCATGGTGTTCTTCGCGAAGTCGCAGCTCAGCTGCACCTGCCGGACGAGCGGGAACATGTCCGCGGCCAGCCGGTCGGCCAGCAGCGTGGCAGGCGCAACGCTGCGCGCCGCGCTCTGGTCCGCCACCTTGGCGAGGATCGCCGCGAGGCTGGTCAGTCCCTGTCGGAACAGGGGTGCGGAGGCTTGGTGCATGGTCAGGGTCAAGGCTGCGAACTCCCAGATCATCGTCGGCCGGTCGCCACGGGCGTCGCGACCCGTGTAGCACGGATCGCGGCCCGCCTTCTGCCGTGGTGAACGTGGTTTTCGGCGCTGCAATCGATGCCGGCCGACGCGGCCGAAGCATGCGGCAAATCAGCGCATGAGCCGCTAGCGGAAGGGTTGCGCATGGTCGTGGCGACGCGCGCAGCCGCGGATTCGCTGGGTCGTAGGCACAACCTGTAAGAGGACATTGTCCACTATCCAAGCGCAAATACGTTCAGGAGCGATTTACAAATGTTAGCTTTGGACGTTTAGAATTGCGGTGAAGAAATAACTTTAGATTGTGGCATCGCTCGTCCTCGACGGCGTCGTGATGCCCTCGAACGGTTAGACGGCCGCCGCCGCTCCGGTCGGTATTGCC
This sequence comes from Geminicoccaceae bacterium, assembly GCA_039808865.1. Classification (GTDB taxonomy): domain Bacteria; phylum Pseudomonadota; class Alphaproteobacteria; order Geminicoccales; family Geminicoccaceae; genus Benzoatithermus. The sequence goes on along the minus strand of JBDHTW010000043.1, from coordinate 22,418 downwards.
ACTCTAAGGAATTTCTTCCTAGAAGCTCGGCACATAACGGTAGGGAAGCCTGACGTGGTGAATACGACCTCAAGGCGGCAGATATTGCTCGGCCTCGGTGCCGCATCATTGGCAGGGTTGGCGACCGGGATCGCCGGCAGCAAGCCGGCCCGGGCCGGTGTCGGCTGGGGGCCCGGCCCCAACTCCGGAATGCCGTTCTGGCTCGGCTGCCACAAAGGACTGGTCGAACTCGAAGGGCTGATGCCGGCGGGCCGCACCGTCGACGTGGTGTATGCGTGGGAGCGTGACGGCCACTATCTCGAATTCGCCGCCGCCGACGCCAAGGCCTGGGCCAACCAGCTCCCCCACCAGCGCTTGGCCGCCGGCACGGCCACGGCGCTGCAGTGGAGCAGCTCGCCCTTCTGCAGTGGCAAGAACTTCGTCGTGCCGAGCGCCTGGCCGAGCAGCGCCGCCGCCGTGAACGCCAACGTGCATCTGAACTGCTCGCGACCGCCCACCTTCACCGGCAGCGAATCCACCAGCGAGCAGACCGCGAAGCAGCGCAAGGTCTGGGAGATCGCCGCCAATGGCTGGCTCGACCCGGTCTGGCGGCAGAAGATGCTGACCTTCAAGAGCGGCTACTTCGTCAAGAACAACCTGCGCAACATCCGCATCATCCTGCGTGTCGCGCACGAGCTCAACACCGCGACCAAGTGGGGCGATCGTGGCTACCGGCGCAGCTACGGCATGCTCCTGCTGAACTCGACCGCCGACTACCAGCTCGTGCAGGAAGCGCTGCGCCGCTACATGGCGGTGTTCCTCGACGTGTTCGGCAATGTGCAGTCGAGCATTCCGGGCGACTTCGCCTATGCCGAGGACCAGCTCTGGCCCTACTGGAACACCGGGCCAGGGCACAAGGGTCCGGTCAACGTCATCCTGACCTGCCCCAGCAACGCGAAGCTGGTCGGCCCCGATTACTACAATTTCTGGCCGGCGCTGCTGACGGACGCCGAGTGGAACAGCCAGCTCTACGCCAAGACCAAGACCGGTGGCCCGTTCGGGCTCGGCGCCTGGCTGGACTGGGCCCGCTCGATCGGCCGGCCCTTGTGCCTGGGCGAGATCGGGCTGATGAGCAGCTCGATGACCTCGAGCGGCGGCCGCCCGGCCGAGGAGGGCTGGGACAATCCGCTCTTCATCACCAAGCTGCTCGATTTCTGCAAGACCAATGCCGCCGACATCGGCTTCGTCGCCTACTTCAACATCGACAGCATCGCCTCGACCAGCCTGCCGCAGCATCTGATGATGCCGTGGACCGGCATCGACGAGCCGAGCACGAGCTGCACGCGCAGCCCGCCCGGCGACAACAACCGTTGCGGCGCGCGCGCCTTCAAGCAGTGGACCACCGCGAACAGCTAGGCCCGTGGCGACGGGTTGCGGCGGTCGGGCCCGCCACCAACTTGCTGGGGCACGACCGAGTTCGAACAACCGGAGGCCCGCCCATGCCCGTCGCCGCCCTCACCCCCGCGCACGTCGCCGTCGTCACCGGCGGCGCCTCCGGCATCGGCCTCGCCGCCGCGCGCCGATTCGCGGCCATGGGCCTCAAGGTCTGCCTGGCCGACCGCGCCGGCGAGCGGCTGGACCAGGCGGCGGCAGCCCTGGCGGCGGCGGGGGCGGAGGTCCTGGCCGTTCCGACCGACGTCAGCCGCCGCGAGGACGTGGTGCGGCTGCAGGCAGCCGTCCTCGACCGGTTCGGCGCCGTGCACGTGCTGATGAACAACGCCGCGGTGCAGCCCGGCAGCGAGCTGTTCGGACCCCTCGCCACCTGGGAGCAGGTGCTCGGCGTGAATCTGTGGGGGGTGATCCATGGCACCCAGGTGTTCGCGCCGGCGATGGTCGAGGCCGGTGAGCCCGGGCTGATCATCAACACCGGCTCCAAGCAGGGCATCACCACGCCGCCGGGGGACCCCGCCTACAACGTCGCCAAGGCCGGCGTGAAGGTCGTCACCGAGGCGTTGCAGCACGAGCTGCGCGGCATCGAGGGCTGCCGGATCACGGCCCACCTGCTGATCCCGGGCTTCGTGTTCACCGCACTCACCGCGCGCGGGCGGACCGAGAAGCCGGCCGGGGCGTGGACGCCGGAGCAGACGGTCGAGTTCATGCTCGACTCGCTCGAGCGCGGCGACTTCTACATCCTCTGCCCGGACAACGACGTGCCGCGCAGCCTCGACGAGCGCCGCATCCTGTGGGCGGCCCAGGACATCACCGAGAACCGCCCGCCTCTGTCGCGCTGGCACAAGGATTGGCAGGACCGGTTCCAGGCCTGGCTGAAGCGGGATTGAGGCCCATGGCCGGCGGCGGTCGGCCCTGGCCCTCGAAGAGCGCCCGGCGCGCGTTCAGGTAGCGGGCCAGCAGGTCCAGCACGGCACGGACGCGTGCGGTATGGCGCAGATCCGGGTGGGTCAGCAGCCACAGGGCCGATGCCATGTCCGGCTGCGGCGGCAGCACCCGCACGAGCGTCGGATCGCCATCGGCGACGCAGCACGGCAGAGCCGCCAGCCCCAGCCCCGCCCGCACCGCCGTGCGCAGGGTGAGGAGCGAGCTTGCGCGCAGCGCGATCCTGTCGCCCGGCACATGCGCGGCGAGCCAGCGGGCCGAGCCCAGATGCGCCAGGCTGTCGTCGGGCACGACCCAGTCGAGGCCGAACGGATCGGCGGCGGAGCGCTCGCGCAGGTAGGCATGGCCGGCATAGACGGCGGTCGCCAGCGCGGCCAGCCGGCGCGCGACCAGTCCTTCCGGCGCGGCCGCGGCCGGACGCAGCGCGATGTCGGCATCCCGCCGGGTCAGGGTGAAGAACGCGTTGTCGGTGACCAGCTCGACGAGGATGCCCGGATGGGTGGCGCGCAGCTCGAGCAGCGCCGGCGTCAGCAGCTCGACCAGCGTGTCGGTCGTGGTCAGGCGAACGGTCCCGGTCGGCCGCACATCCTGGCCGGCCAGTCGACGCTCGAGCTCCGCGAGCCCTTGCAGGGTCCGGACGGCGGTGGCGATGGCCTCCTCGCCGGCCGGGGTCGGCGCGTAGCCGTCGCGGCGGCGCTCGAACAGCCGCACGCCGAGCCTATCCTCCAGCGCGCCGAGCCGCCGCCAGGCGCTGGCATGGTTGAGGCGCAGCCGCCGGGCGGCGCCCGCGAGCGAGCCGGCCTCGGCCAGCGCCGCGAGCAGGCGCAGATCGTCGAACCGGAACCGACCTTGCTCTGAATGCAAACTCATCTTGCCGAATGGATAGATGGTCTTGCGCCGGGCAAAAAGGAAATCATGCGCGACCACCGTCAGCCGGAGTCCCGCCGTGCCACAGCTCACCCTGGTCAGCCATCATCTCTGCCCCTACGTGCAGCGCGCCGCGATAGCCCTGCGGGAAAAGGGCGTCCCCTTCCGGCGCGAGATCATCGACCTCGCCGCGAAGCCGGCCTGGTTCACCGCCATCTCGCCCCTGGGCAAGGTGCCGCTGCTGCAGATCCAGCGCACGGGCGGCGCGGCCGCGGTGCTGTTCGAGAGCTCGGCCATCTGCGAGTACATCGAGGAGACGCAGCCAGGCCCGCGGCTGCATCCCGAGGACCCGATCGTGCGCGCCGAGCACCGCGGCTGGATGGAGTTCGGCTCGGCGATCCTCGCCGACATCTGGGGTCTGGAGACCACGCCGGACGAGGGCGTCTTCGCCGCCAAGCGGGCGGCGCTGGCCGCCAAGTTCGCGCGCGTCGAGGCGGCGCTCGGCAGCGGGCCCTGGTTCGCCGGCGAGCGGTTCAGCCTGGTCGATGCGGCGTTCGGGCCGATCTTCCGCTACTTCGACGTGTTCGACACGATCGCCGCGACCCGGCTGTTCACCGAAACGCCCAAGGTCCGCGCCTGGCGGCTGGCCCTGGCGCAGCGGCCGAGCGTGCGGCAGGCGGTCGGCGCGGACTATGCCGATCGGCTGCGCGCCTTTCTGGTCCGGCACGACGCGCACCTGCTCCGCCTCGCGGCGTGAGCGGCGCTATGCGCCCGGGACGACGGGCAGGTCACGATAGCCCGGCGCCGCACCGAGGCCCGCGGCCTCGTAGACCCCGCGCATGACGGCGCGTGCCACCACGTCCGCGGCAATCGTGCCGAGGCGCAGCAGGGCATCGCGCCTCGGCGGCAGCGGCACGGCGCCGGTCGCGAGAGCAAAGACGGTGTCGCCGTCGAGCGGGGTGTGGATCGGCCGGATGGCATAGGCGTAGCCGCCCTGCGCCATGGCGGCGAGGCGCTGGAGAGCGCCATGGTCGAGCGCGGCGTCGGTCGCCACGACGCCGATCGTCGTGTTCATGCCGATGCCGCCCTTGGTCTCGAACGCGTGCCCGGTCGCGGCCCGCGGCGCGCTCTGGCCACCGAGCTCGCCCGCCTGCTCCAGATGCCACGCCCACATGGTGCGGCTGCCCGGCATCGTCACCGAGCCCACCGCGTTCACCGCGACCAGCGCCGCCACGGTGCTGCCGGAGAGCGGGTCGACCGCGGAGGCGGTACCGAGCCCGCCCTTCAGGCCGCCGGCCACGGCCCCCAGGCCGGCGCCGGCATTGCCCTGGGCGACCTCCGATCCGGCCGCCGCGGCGGCGGCGCGGGCGAGGTCGCGGTAGGGCGGCAGGACACCCCAGCCCTTGTCGCCGCCGTTGAGCAGGTCGAACAGGATGGCGCCGGCGACGATCGGCAGGCACGGCCCCCAGCCGGCGAATCCGCGGCCCTGCTCGGCCAGCCAGCCGGTCAGCCCGGTCGCGGCCTCGAGGCCGAACACCGAGCCGCCGGACAGCACCACGGCGTCGACGTGCTGGATCAGCCCGCCGTGGCGCAGGGCGTCGGTGTTGATCGTGCCGGGGGCGCCGCCGCGCACGTCGACCGCGGCCAGCGCCGCCGGCGCCGCCAGCACCACGGTGACCCCGGTCCGGGCCACGTGATCCTCGGCACTGCCGACCACCAGGCCCGCGACGTCGGCGAGGCTGTTGCGCGGCCCCGGCCGGATCACTGCGCCACGCCCAGGAGCCGCAGCGTCGCCAGCGCCATCACCTTGGCCGAGGCGACCAGATCGTCGATCGCCACGAACTCGTCCGGCTGGTGCGCGAGGTCGAGAATGCCCGGGCCGTAGGCGACGCAGTCGTGCAGATGGCCGATGCGGGCGATGTGCTTCTGGTCGTAGGTGCCGGGCGAGCAGATGTAAGCCGGCTCGCGCCCCAGCACCGCCCGGATCGCCTGGCCGACGGCGCTGGGCACCGGCAGGTCGCGGTCGGCCAGGACCGGGTGCACCTCCATCAGATCGCGCATGCGGTAGCGGAAGCCGGGTCGGTCGTGGGCGAGCCGGTCGAGGATCGCCTGCACCTCGCCCTTCACCTGGGCCAGATCCTCCTCGATCAGGAACCGCCGGTCGAGCACCAGCCGGCAGCCGTCCGGCACGCACGGGCTCGGCAGCCCGGCATGCTCCTCGGCCTGGCCGCCATGGATCGAGTTGAGGTTCAGGGTGGATGCCTGCGCGCCCGGCGGCACCACCGGCATCACCGTGCGCCGCTGCGCCAGGCGGGGCCACAGCTCGCGCTCGAACGCGTCGAGCACCGCACCCATGTGGCGCACGGCACAGTCGCCGAGGAACGGCATCGAGCCGTGCGCGATCCGGCCGAAGGTCTCGAGCTCCGCCCACCACACGCCGCGATGGCCGATGCAGACGCGATCGACGTTCAACGGCTCGGGGATGATCACGTGGTCGACCCGCGGCGGCGAGAAGTAGCCCTGCCGCGCCAGGTAGGCGACGCCGCCGAAGCCGCCCGATTCCTCGTCGACCGTGCCGGAAATCTCGAGCGCCCCCGGCAGGTCGAGGCCGCTCTCGAGCAACGTCTCCACGGCCACGATCGCGGCGGCCAGGCCGCCCTTCATGTCGCAGGTGCCGCGGCCGTAGACCCGGCCGTCGCGGACCTCGCCCGCCCAGGGGTCCACGGTCCAGCCATGGCCGGGCGGCACGACGTCGATATGCCCGTTGAAGTGCACGCACGGACCGGGCCGGCCGCTGGTGTGGCGGGCGACGACGTTCAGCCGGGGCAGCCGGTCGCTGTCGCCGGGGGTGCCCTCGGCCCGGACATAGGTCACGGCGAAGCCGCGCCGCTGCAGCCGTTCGCCGATCAGGGCGGCGCAGGCGGCGTAGGCGTCGCCGGGCGGGTTGACGGTCGGGATGCGGACCAGAGCCTGGGTCAGGGCCACGATCTCCGCCCGCTTCGCCTCGAGCCGCGCCGCCACTCGCCCGTTCATCGCCCCTCCGCTCGCCTGCGGCAGGCTAGGAGCCGTGGCCGCGAGCTGTCAAACTCGGGCAAAGCAGGGAGGACGACATGGACGAGAATGCCCGCACCGCCGCCGCGGCGCGCGTGGTGACGAACCGGCTGGGCGGCGGCCGCCTGGCGCGCCTCGAGGCCCTGGCCAGCCTCGCCGACGGCTACGCCGTGCAGCAGCAGGCGAACGCGCTCCTCGAGCCGCAGCTCGGCCCGCGGGTCGGCCACAAGATCGGCGGCACCACCGCGGCCATGCGGCGCTACATCCACGCCCCGGAGCCCCTGGCCGGGGAGATCTTCGCCGGGCAGGTCCATCCCGACGGCGCCAGCGTCGCCGGCCGCGGCTACGTCCGGCTCGGCATCGAGACCGAGATCGCGGTGCGTCTGGCCGAGGCCCTGCCGCCCCGCGGCTGGGCCTACGGCCGCGCCGACGTGGCGGCCGCGGTCGGCGCGATGATGGCGGCGATCGAGCTGGTCGACGACCGCTACGCCGACTTCACGACGGTCGGCGCCGCCACGCTGGTCGCCGACAACGCGTTCGATGCCGGCAGCGTGCTCGGTGCGCCGGTCGCCGGCTGGCGCGGGCTCGAGCTGGGCGCGTTGACGGCGCGGACGTTCAAGGACGGCGAGCTGGTCGGCACCGGAACCAGCGACCTGCTGCTCGGTCATCCGCTCGACGCGCTGGCCTGGCTCGCCAACCATCGCTCCGCGCTCGGGCTGGGCCTCGGCGCCGGCAGCTTCGTCAGCCTCGGCACCATCACCCAGGTGCAGTGGGTGGACCGGCCGGCGACCTACCGGATCACGGTCGAGGGGCTGGGCGAGGTGGTGGTGACGGTGACCTGAGAGCAACTTGAAGTTGCCTCCTTCGATCGTGACGCAGACGTAACCGACGCGCGGCTTGCACCGCAATCGAATTGCTGCGATGCACAAGACGTGACGGTGCAGGATGATCCGGCTTGAGCAGCGAACGTTTGGTGTCACGGGCACTTCTACCTTTGCGCGTGACGGTGCCAGGCCCCGCCGTCTGGCGGTGGCTCGGTGCGCAGACCTTGTGGGTCACGGTGGCCGTGCTCCTGGCCGCGACCGTCCTGTCGTTCTGCGGCCGCTGGGCCTGGTGGCCGGATCTGCTGACCTTCTGGCGCCCACACCTGCTCGTCGCCGGCGCGCTCCTTGGCGGCATCGGCTGGGCCGGCCGCCAGCGCCTCGCCGCCGGGCTCGCCTTGGCGGCGGCCCTGACCAATCTCGTCGCGATCACGACGCCCGCCGGCGTACCGCAGGCTGTGGCCCCGGCGGAGGCCGGCGGCCAGCCTCTGCGCGTCGTCAGTCTCAACGTGCTGGCCGACAACCGCCGCGGGCGCAGCCTGCTCGAGTTCCTGCGCCAGAGCGACGCCGACGTGATCGCGCTGCAGGAGGTCAGCGACCACTGGCAGCGACAGCTCAAGCCCCTTGGCGACCTCTACCCCTATCGCCTCCCGGCCTATGGCAAGCGGCCCCTGAACGAGACCGTCCTGCTCAGCCGCTACCCGATCGCGGATGCCGAGGTCCTGGTCCCGCCCAAGGCCGGATTCAACAACGCGGTCGACGGTCCGCTACGCGCGGAGCTGGAGGTGAACGGCCGGACGGTCGCGGTCTACGCCGTGCACCCGCCGACCCCGCGCTCGCTGGCCCAGTGGCAGACGCGGAACGCCCAGCTCGCCTGGGTCGCGGCCATGGCCGAGGCGCGCGACGGCGACCGGCCGCGGATCATGCTGGGCGACTTCAATACCCCGCCCTGGTCCTTCCTGTTCCGCGACGTCGCGGCGACCGCGGCGCTGCGCGACGCCGGCGGCGGGCTGCGCCGGCCGACGCGCCAGCCGATGGTGCTGCCGCCGCATCTGGCCTGGCTCGGCGCGCCGGTCGACCACGTGCTGGTCTCGCCCGACATCGGCGTCAACCGGTTCGGGCTCGGACCCTACGTGCATTCCGACCATCTGCCGGTGATCGCCGATCTCGTCCTGCCCGGCACGGGCACCGCCGAGGCAGCACCCGCCGTCAGTCGGTGAGGCCCTCGCAGAAGCGGATGATGCGGGTGCAGGCATCCTCGAGGAGTGCTGTGCCGGTCGCGTAGGAGATGCGGAAATAGGGGTCGAGACCGAAGGCGGTGCCGTGCACGACGGCCACGCCCTCGTCCTCGAGCAGCCGGGCGGCGAAGTCGGCGCTGGTCTCCAGAAGGACGCCCTGCGCCGTCCGCTTGCCGATGGCGCCGGCACAGCTCGGGTAGACGTAGAACGCGCCTTCGGGGCGGTGGCAGCGCAGGCCGGGCGCCTTGTTCAGCATGTCGACGACCAGGTCGCGGCGCTGCCGGTAGACGGCGTTGCGCTCCGGCAGGAACGACAGGTCGCCGTTCAGCGCCGCCACGGCGGCGGCCTGGCTGATCGAGCACGGGTTGGAGGTCGACTGCGACTGGATGATGCCCATGGCGCGGATCAGCTCCTTGGGCCCGCCGGCGTAGCCGATGCGCCAGCCGGTCATCGCGTAGGCCTTGGAGACGCCGTTGACGGTCAGCGTGCGCTCGCGGAGCGCCGGCTCGACCTGCGCCGGGGTGGTGAAGCGGAAGTCGTCGTAGACGAGGTGCTCGTACATGTCGTCGGTCATCAGCCAGACATGCGGATGCCGGACGAGCACGTCGGTCAGCGCCTTGAGCTCGGCCTCGGTGTAGGCGGCCCCGGTCGGGTTGTTGGGCGAGTTCAGCAGCACCCACTTGGTCTTGGGCCCGATCGCCGCCTCCAGATCCTCGGGCCGCAGCTTGAACCCGGTCTGCTCCGGGCAGGACACGAACACCGGCGTGCCGCCGGCGAGCAGGGTCATGTCCGGGTAGGACACCCAGTAGGGCGCCGGGATCACCACCTCGTCGCCGGGGTTCAAGGTCGCCATCAGCGCGTTGTAGAGCACCTGCTTGCCGCCGGTGCCGACGCTGATCTCGTCGGCGCGGTAGGTGAGCCCGTTCTCGCGCTCGAACTTGGCGACGATCGCCTGCTTCAGGGCCGGGGTGCCGTCGACCGCGGTGTACTTGGTCTGGCCCTGCCGGATCGCGGCGATGGCCGCCTCCTTGATGTGCTCGGGCGTGTCGAAGTCGGGCTCGCCGGCGCCGAGCCCGATCACGTCGCGACCCTGTGCCTGCAGCTCGCGGGCGAGGTTGGTGACCGCGATGGTCGGCGATGGCTTGATGCGGGCGAGGCTCGAGGACAGGATCGACACCGATGGGCTCCCGGCTCTGCGGACGGCGCAGTTCTAGGACCGGCACGGGGCGCTGACAATGCGCCGCCGGCGATATTTGCCGTGATGCCGCAGGCTTCCGCCAGGGCCGCTCAGGGCGCGAGGGCGGCTAGGCGCCGCGGCAACGGCTGCAGCCTGACCAAGCGGCCGGGCGCCGGCCGTGCCTGGCGCACGATCGGCCTGAGCTGCCGGGCCGCCGCCGGCTGCGGCACGGCGATACGGCCGGGTGGCAGCGGCAGGCCGGCCCCGAATCGTGGCGACAGCGGTTGCAGCCGGCGCCGCTCGGATGACGGCGACGGCACCGCGGGCATCGCCCGCGCCGGGGCCACCGTCTCGGGCAGCAGGCGCGCCAGCCTTGTCGCCAGCGGCGGTGCCGGCGCCGGATCCGGCTCGGGCGGCGCTGCCTGCCAGCGGGCATAGACCTTCTCGCGGTAGGCCCGCCCGCGCTCGGGGTCGGCCGTGTGGTAGCGCTCGACGGCGCGGCTCCAGGACTGGGTCTCGTCGCGCAGCTGCTGCAGGAAGCCGGCGCCGTAGGCGACGTTGCGGGCCGGCTCGAACGCCTCCTCGAGGCTCGCGAACGCGTCCGGATGATGCATCAGGTTGATCTGCATGCAGCCGACATCGATGTTGCGGCGTCCGCTCCGCCGCAGCGCGTCGACATGCGCGATCGCCTCGGCCGCGGTCGCGAAGTAGCGGCCGTCGCCCTGGCTGTTCACCGTCCACGGCCATGGCACGACGCCGTGCCGGTCGGCGTCGTAGCGGCCCGACTCGCTGGCGGCCACGGCCGTCAGCAGCCCGGGCGGCAGCGCCGCGCCGGCCTCGATTCGCCGGATCGCGGCAGCACACGGGTTGCCCTCCGGGATATCGGCCGTGGCCGGGCCGGACGCGAGCAGCAGGGGCAGGACCAGGAGCCGCAGCAGCGAATGCACCTTTCCTCCCGGTACCCGCCGACACTGCCGGTGAGAATGGGCCGGCGCGGCTTGCATCAAGCTTAACGGCCGTGGGATTCCCCTATCCCCTGCCTGCGCGCGGTCGAGATCGGGGCCGATGCCGATGCGGTGCCGGCATGGCCATGCCGCATCGACCCGACCTCATCGCGACAACCTACAATCGAAAGTATCCTATAAGTAAATTTGAAATATTTGCGGACATTTCTTCTCAGAAGGCGTAAGTTGACTATTCACTCCATCAGTCGATCGAGTGACGGATATATATTGCGCAGCAATCGGGAGACAGGGCGTGAAGCACGCACTTGGCTTGGCCGTCGCGATTCTCTTGGCCGGCATCGCCACCGACACGGCCCGGGCAGGCAGCGTCAACGATCCGCACGGGGTCGGCGCGCAGGCACTGGGCGGGGTCTCGGCTCCCAATGCGCGCCTGGCGGCGCTCATCGAGCAGGGCGGCGGTGTCGTGCGCAGCAAGGGGGTCGCCTCGGTCAGCCACCCGAGCCTCGGCCAGTTCTGCATCCAGCCCAGCTTTGCCGTCAACGTCGCCAGGATCGTCCCGGTCGTCAGCGTCGACTGGTCCCTGTCGCTCGGCGACGCCAGCCTGGTGCAGTACCGGTCGACCGGCTTCGGCTGCCCGGCGGGTCAGATCTCGGTGCTGACCTTCTCCGGCGAGGACGGCAGCTTCGATCTCTCCGACCTGGTCGCGTTCACGATCTACGTGCCCTGAAGCGGCGTCGCGTCGGCGCCCGGTCGTGCTGAGCCCTAGGCCAGGCTCAGGGCCGGGTGCGCCGGCATGGCCACGGGTGCGCCGAGCTCCGTCGTGGCCACGGCCAGCATGCGCACGAGCTCGCCGAGCAGCGCCTGCATGCCGGCGAACCCGTCGTTCGGCTCGTGCGTGCTCTCGTGCATGAACAGCCCCCGGCGCAGCTCGAGCTGCAGCGCATGGCTGCCGGTCTCGGGACGCCCGTGCCGTTCGGTGATGTGCCCACCCGCATAAGGACGGTTGCGGGCGACGCGCAGGCCAGCCGCGGCCAGCACCCGCTCGGCCACCGCGAGCAGCAGCGGATGGCAGCTGCGCCCGAACCGATCGCCCAGCGCCACGTCGATCGCCCGCTCGCCGCGGCCGTGCAGCATGGTCGGCATGGAGTGGCAGTCCAGCAGCATGGCGACGCCGAAACGCTGCCGCCGCTCGGCCATCAGCGCGGCGAGCCGGGCATGGTAGGGCCGATAGGCCTCGTCCAGGCGGCGTTGCAGCTCGATCGCGCTGAGCCGGTCGGCATAGATGGGCTCGCCCAAGAGCCGCGTCGGCACGACGCCGAGCCCGGCCCGGGCCTTCGCCGTCGTCCGCAGGCCCGGCATCTCGGCCGGGTCGGTGAGCCAGTCCGGGTCCAGCTCCAGCGCATCGCGGTTCAGGTCGACGAGCGCACGTGGGTAGGTGGCGGCGATCAGCGTCGCCCCGGCGCCGCAGGCCTGTGCCAGCAGCTCGTCGACCGGGCCGTCGTCGAGGGCACGGAGCTGCCGCGGCGTCATCCGGCACTGGGCCAGAAGCGTGGCCGGGTAGGTGCGGCCGCTGTGCGGCGACGACAGCACCAGCGGCAGAAGCTCGCCGCGTGGGGCTACGGTCACGTAGGGCGCGGTGGGGCTTTGCTGCATCGCCTGCTTCGTCGGGTACGGCAAGACCAGACCACAGCCGGGCCGCCCCCGCAAGCGAGCCGGCGGCCGGCGCGACCAGGCGCGAGGAAACCGCTTGCGGGGCGCCGCGTTTTTGCCTACGTAGCCGCCCCACGGGGCGCGTAGCTCAGCGGTAGAGCACTACGTTGACATCGTAGGGGTCACAGGTTCAATCCCTGTCGCGCCCACCATCCACCCGAAAAACCCTTCGACAGCGACGCCATCCGGACGACATCGCGCGTTCTGCGCACCCGCGCGCCGCGCGAGGCTGGTCCCGTCCCGGGCGGGCGTCACCTGGAAACCGCCGGGCAGCACGCCGCTCGGCGGGACGTCAGGTCCGGCCGAGCGGCCCGGCGCCGAGATCGCGTGGTGTTCAGGGTGCCGTCGTCGCCGAGGCCTTGGTCCAGGTGCCGAGCGGGGTCTCGACGAAGGTCACCGCGGCCATCGCCGCGGCCAGGCCCAGGCTCACCGCCAGGGCACCACCCAACACGACCGTCCGCCGCCGCAACCTGCGCTCGAGCTCCTCGAGCTGGTCACGCAGGTAGCTGAACTCGTTGCGGCGCCAGCTCTCCGTCCAGGCCTCGGCCTCCGACCTGCCGGCCTGCGGGGTCTCGCTGTCGACGGACGCACCGCGCTCGATCGCCATGGCCATTCCGTTTCCTCCGGGCGCCGCCGCGCCCGTTCAGGCCGCGGCGATGCTCGACTATGTAGGCTGGACGATCGGGGAGAGCAACGTATTGCGGGCTTAACGCGACGAATTGAGCGACCCTAGGTTGCCCTGCCGCGATGGCGCCACCGACGGACGGCGAACGGCAGCGCCAACCGGGTCAACCTTCCGGACCGATCGGCTTCGCGGCCAAGTAGACAAGGACTATGGCGCCGATCACGATCATCGGCGCCAAGATGGTTGTCAACATGGCGACATCCCCCCTTGCATCGCGCATCCAACGCTCGGCGGTGAACTTTGTTCCGCGCCAAAGCGGCCAATTTACCACCAAACTGCCGACGCCCAAAGGCCTAGAGCGGGGCAAGGCCGCAAGGTCGCCCGGGGCCGCCCCCGCGCGCCCCGGCCGCTTCTGCGGCGCGGCCTCAGAGCTGGCCGCTCAGGCCGTACCAGGCGTAGGTTCGCCCCAGCATGCTGGCGAGATCGCGCAGATGCGGCGCGTAACCGAGCTCGCGCCGCGCTTTGCCGATGTCGATGGCGCGGTCGGCGAGAAACAGGTCGAGCCGCTCGGGCGACAGCGGCGGCTCGCGGCCGACGGCCTTGGCCAGCGGGGTGGTCACGGCCGCCGCGAGGCGGGCCAGCGGCAGCGGAATCGACCGGTAGGGCCGCGGGTTGCCGGTGAGCCGGCCGGCGACGGCCAGCATCTCGCCCAGCGTGTGGCGCACGCCCGACGTCACCAGATAGACCTCGCCGGCATGGCCGCGGGTCGCTGCCAGGATCAGCGCCTGCGCCACGTCCTCGACGTCGACCAGGGGCTTCTGCACGTCGAGCTTCCCGCCGAAAACCGGGAACAGACCCTTGCGGCAAAGGCGGAACAGCTTGAGCAGCACGCCACCACGCTGCCCCTCGCCGGCGATCAGGCACGGCCGGACGATCACCACCTCGAGCCCGGTCCGCTGGCCGAGCTCGAGCAGCCCCTCCTCCGCCAGGCGCTTGGTCACCTCGTAGGGACTCGCGGGCTGGCAGGGGGTGGCCTCGTCGACCACGGGCCGGGCCGGCGCGCCCATGGCGGCGGTGCTGGAGACGAACACGAAGCGCCGCACCCCCGCCGCCGCGGCGGCCGAGCCCAGCCGCAGCGTGGCGTCGAGGTTGATCCGGCGGTAGTCCTCCAGGCCCGGCGGCGGGCCGGGCTGCGCGGGCATCAGGGCGGCGGCATGGAACACGGTGTCGATGCCGGCGCACAGCCCGGCGAGGTCCACGGGCGTGCCGAGGTCGGCACGCACGAACCGGCTCCGGCCGCGCGCCGCCGCGGCCGGCTCGTCCGGCTCGGCCGCGCGGGACAGCAGGCGCAGGCGCGCATCGCTGGTCTCGGCCAGCAGGCGCACCAAGTGCCGCCCGAGAAAACCGGTGGCACCGGTGACCAGGACGTCGCGCCCGTCGAGTCTGGCTGGATTCATCGCTCGCTTTCGCACCCGGCTTGTGGAAGGCGCGCGAGCTTGTCGGCCCGCCGATGCATTAGCAAGCGCGCACGAACCCGGCTGCGGCCCCGCAAGCCCGTTGCCCAGGCGAAGCCGGCGCTCCTATGCTCGTGCACGCAGGACGGCCGAGGGGTGCCCGATGCGGATTGCCTGGATCATGCCGGCGACGGCGGTGCGGTGGATCGGTGCGCTGGCCCTGTCGCTGCTGGCGGCCGGCGCGGCCACGGCCGACGAGGCGGCACCCGCGCAGGCCGCCATTCGGGCGGCCCTGGGCGCCTGGACCGACGCCTTCAACGCCGGCCGGCAGGAAGCGGTGTGCGACCTGTTCGCGCCCGACCTCGTCGCGACCTATCAGGGCCAACCGGACAGGGACTTCGCCGGGCTCTGCGAGCTTCTGCGCAGCTCCCTGCGGAACGGCTCCCGCTCCTTCCACTACGCGCCGCCCGACGTGCGCGAAATCCTCGTCTCCGGCGATCTCGCCGTGGTGCGCCTGATCTGGACGCTGAGCGTGCGCGGCCAGGATGGCAGCCTGCTGGAGCGGTTGCACGAGCCCGGTCTCGACGTGTTCCGCCGGCAGCCGGACGGCCACTGGCGGATCGCCCGCTTCGTGGCGTTCGGCATGCCGGCCCCCGAGTCCGCCGCGACGGCGCCCCCGCAAGGCTCGCCATGACCGTGGCCGACCCGAACGAGCGCGCGGCCCGCGTCGATCTCGCCGCCGCGTTCCGGCTGGCCGCCCGCTTCGGCTGGCACGAGGCCGTGGCCAACCATTTCAGCCTCGCCCTCGACGCCGCGGGGCGACACATCCTGATCAACCCGCGCTGGCGGCATTTCGCGCGGATCAAGGCCAGCGACCTGCTGCAGCTCGACGTCGACGACCCGGCGGTGATGCAGCGCCCGGACGCGCCCGATCCCACCGCCTGGTGCATCCACGGTGCCTTGCACCGGCTGCGGCCGGAGATCCGCTGCGTGCTGCACACGCACATGCCCTACGCCACGGTGCTGACCAGCCTCGAGGACAGCCGCGTCCTGCCGATCGACCAGAACAGCGCCCGCTTCTGGGGCCGGATCGCCCACGACGACGGCTATGGCGGCTTCGCGCTGGCCGAGGCCGAGGGCCAGCGCATCGCCGCGGCGCTGGGCGACAAGCCGATCCTGTTCCTCAAGAACCACGGCGTGATCGTCACCGGCCGCTCGGTGGCGCACGCCTTCGACGCGCTCTACTATCTCGAGAAAGCCTGCCAGCATCTGGTCCTGGCCTACTCCACGGGCAGGAAGCTGCAGCCCATCCCGGCGAACCTCGCCGCCGCCGTCGCCGACGACTGGGAGGCGTATGACGGCTTCGCCGAAGCCCATTTCGCCGAGCTCAAGGCGCTGCTCGAGGCCGAGGACGCGAGCTACGCCACCTGATCATCGGCTGCCGGCACCGTCCGCTGCCGGCCACGCGCGGTGAGCAGGCCCCGCCCCGGCGCGAACAGGAAGGCCAGGACGAACGCCGCCGTCTGCGTCAGCACGATGCAGGCGCCGGTGGCGCCGTCGAGGTGGAAGCTCGCGATCGTGCCCAGGACGCTGGAGCCGATGGCGACGCCGGCGGCGATCAGCAGCATGCGCTCGAAGCGGTCGGTGAGGAGATGCGCGATCGCACCCGGGGCCACCAGCATCGCCACCACCAGGATCACGCCCACGGCCTGCAGGGCCGCGACGATGGTGAGCGCCAGCAGGATCAGCAGGCCGTAGTGGAGCGTGCGCACGGGCAGGCCGATGGCGCGCGCGTGGTTCGCATCGAAGCAGTAGAGCAGCAGGTCGCGGCGGCGGAGCAGCACGACCAGCAGCGTGCCGCCCGCGATCAGCGCCGTCTCGGCCAGATCGCGCACGCTCACCCCCAGCATGTTGCCGAACAGGATGTGGGTGAGGTGCTGGTCGGTCTCGATCTTGGTGAACAGCACGAGGCCGAGGCCGAACATGCCGGAGAACACGATGCCCATCACCGTGTCCTCCTTCACCCGGCTGTTCTCCTTCAGATAGCCGGTCAGCAGCGCGCAGGACAGGCCGGCAGCGAAGGCGCCCAGCGCCAGCGGCAGGCCCAGCGCGAAGGCGACGACGATGCCGGGCAGGACGGCGTGCGAGATCGCGTCGCCCATCAGCGACCAGCCCTTGAGCACCAGGTAGCAGGAGAGCACGGCGCAGACGGCGCCGACGAGCACGGCCACGATCAGCGCCCGCTGCATGAACGGGTAGCTGAGCGGCAGCGTGAGCCAGTCGAGGGTGGTGATCATGCGGCCGCTCCGGCACCGGTTAGACGCCGGCGGCGCTCCGCCAGCACGCCGTGCCGCGGTGCGAGGTAGAACGCGCCGAGGAAGACCAGGGTCTGCAAGGTGACGATCACGCCGCCGGTGGCGCCATCCAAAAAATAGCTGAGATAGGCGCCGGCGAAGCTGGTCAGCGCACCCGTGGCGACGCTGATCTGGATCAGCCGGTCGAACCGGTCGGTCAGCAGGTAGGCCGTGGCCCCCGGGGTCACCACCATGGCGATGACGAGGCAGGCGCCCACGGTCTGCAGGGCCGCCACGGTGCAGGCGCTGAGCAGGGTGAAGAACAGGAGCTTGAGAAAGCCCGTGGACAGCCCGACGCTGCGCGCATGGCTCTCGTCGAAGAAGGTGACCATCAGGTCCTTCCAGCGCAGCACGAGGATCACGAGCGAGACCGCGGCGATGCTCGCCACCTGGACCACGTCCTCGTCGGAGATGGCCAGGATGTTGCCCAGCACGATCGTCTGCACGCTGACCGAGGTCGGCCAGAGCGAGGCCAAGAGCAGCCCGAGCGCGAACAGCGAGGTGAACACGAGGCCGATCACCGCATCCTCGCGCAGGCGCGTGTGCTGCTTCACGGCCCCCATGGCGAGCGAGGCCAGGATGCCGGCGAAGAAGGCGCCGATGGCGAACGGGAACCCCAGGATCGAGGCGGCGGCGACGCCGGGCACGATCGAATGGGCCAGCGCGTCGCCCATCAGCGACCAGCCCTTGAGCATCAGGTAGGCGGAGAGGAAGGCGCAGACGCCGCCGACCAGGGCGCTGACCCACATCGCCTTGAGCATGTAGTCGTAACCGAACGGCACCAGCAGCTCGGCGATCATTCGATCCGCTCCGCGACCAGCGTCCGCTCGCGCGTGCCGGCACCGTCGCCGTAGAGCACGAGTGGCCGCTCGTCGTCGCTCAGCACGGTGAGGCGGCGCGGATCCTCGTCGCTGTGCAGGGTCGGGCCGCCCAGGTTGAAGTGCCGCAGCACGCCGCCGAACGCCCGCTCCAGGTTGGCCCGGGTGAACACCGTGGCGGTCGGGCCGGCGGCCAGCACCTTGCGATTGAGCAGCACCACCTGGTCGCAGAAGTCGGGCACGCTGCCCAGATTGTGCGTCGAGACCAGCATCAGGTGCCCGGCCGCCCGCAGCTCGCGCAGCAGATCGACGATGGCGGCCTCGGTCTTGACGTCGACGCCGGTGAACGGCTCGTCGAGCAGGATGATCCGGCCTTCCTGCGCCAGGGCGCGGGCGAGGAACACCCGCTTCTTCTGCCCGCCGCTGAGCTCGCCGATCTGCCGGGTCCGGTAGGCGCTCATGCCGACCCGCTCGAGCGCCTCGTCGACCTTGCGCCTGTCCTGCCGGGACGGGATGCGCAGGAAGCTCATGTAGCCGTAGCGGCCCATCATGACGACGTCCTGGACCAGCACCGGGAAGTTCCAGTCGACATCCTCGCTCTGCGGCACGTAGGCGACGCTGTTGCGCTTCAGCGCGGCCGCGACCGGCATGCCGCACAGGCGGACGGTGCCGCGGCTGGGGCGCACGAAGCCCATGATCGCCTTGAACAGGGTCGACTTGCCGCTGCCGTTGATGCCGACCAGCGCGCAGATCGAGCCCAGCCCCAGCGCGAACGACGCGTCCTCGATCGCCGTATGGCCGTTGCGGTAGGTGACGGTGAGATCGCGGACGGCGATGCCGATCCCGCCC
The DNA here is from genome assembly GCA_039808865.1 of Geminicoccaceae bacterium. Classification (GTDB taxonomy): domain Bacteria; phylum Pseudomonadota; class Alphaproteobacteria; order Geminicoccales; family Geminicoccaceae; genus Benzoatithermus. The sequence goes on along the minus strand of JBDHTW010000043.1, from coordinate 4,116 downwards.
GGCACGGCGGTCACGCGCTGAACCCCTGCGCGATCGTCTCGACGGTGACCTCGAGCAGGTCGACGTAGCTCGGCACCGGCCCGTCCGGGCCGCTGAGCGAATCCACGTAGAGCACGCCCCCATATTGCGCGCCGGTCTCCTTGGCCACCTGCCGCGCGGCACGGTCGGAGATCGTGCTCTCGCTGAACACGACCGGGATCTGGTGCTCGCGCACGAGGTCGATCACGCGCCGCACCTGCCTGGGCGTGCCCTGCTCGTCGGCGTTGATCGGCCAGAGGAAGGCCTCGCGCATGCCGTAGTCGCGGGCGAGATAGCTGAACGCCCCCTCGCTGGTGACCAGCCAGCGGCGGGCCTCGGGCACGGCCGCCAGCCGCTGCCGCAACGGCTCGTCCAGCGCGCGGATCCGGGCCGCGTAGGCCTGGGCATTGCGCTCGTAGATCGCCGCGTTGGCCGGATCGTGCAGGGCCAGCGCCTGGCGGATGTTCTCGATGTAGATCAGCGCGTTGCTGGGCGACATCCAGGCATGCGGGTTGGGCTTGCCGGTGTAGGGGCCCTGCGTGATCCCCATGGGGACGATGCCCGTCGTCACGACCACGCTCGGCACGTCGCGGACGTTCTCGAAGAAGCGCTCGAACCAGCGCTCGAGATTGAGGCCGTTCCACAGCACGAGGTCGGCCGACTGCGCCTTGACGATGTCGAGCGGCGTCGGCTGGTAGTCGTGGATCTCGGCACCCGGCTTCGTGATCGATTCCACGACCGCCGCCGTCCCGGCGACGTTCTGCGCGATGTCCTGGATGACCGTGAACGTCGTCACCACGCGGAACGATGCGCCGGGACCTCGCTCCGCCGTCGCGGCCTTCGCCCAGCCGGCCAGGGTGAGAACGACAATGAGCATCCCCAAGCCGACCCGCTCCAACCGACCCACGTGCATGCCGATCTCCATGTTCAGCGACGACTTTATAATATCCCTATAGCTGCAAAATTTAGTCTTGCCTACATCATGCGTCATCGCATGGTGCTGATCCACGCCGGACCGACGGCCGGGCCTCGACTTCGCCCGTCGTGACGGCATATCTGGGCGCGCGCCGCGACATCCTGCGGGATCGGCGGGCGGCGTGATCGAGCAGGGCCAGGAGAGCCCGAGGGAGCGCAGCAATGGCGAGCCGCCACATGCCGGCCTACGGCACAGACTTGACCATCAGCCGGAGGACCCTGCCATGCGCGTGCTGATCACCGGCGGCGCCGGATTCATCGGCAAGAAGCTGGCCTTGCGCCTGCTCGAGCAGGATCGCCTGCTCGGCCAGCCGATCGAGCAGCTTACCCTGTTCGACGTCGGCGCCGCCGAGGGCATCCCCGCCGACTCCCGGGTCGGCATCGTCAGCGGCGACATCACCCGCGCCGGAGTCGTGTTCGACCTGCTGCGCCCGGGCTACGACGCCGTCTACCATCTGGCCGCCGTGGTCAGCGGTGCGGCCGAGGCCGACATCGATCTCGGCTACGCGGTCAATCTCGACGGCACGCGCCATCTCCTGGACGCGATCCGCGCCTTCGACAGGAAGCCGCGCCTGGTGTTCGCGAGTTCGGTGGCGGCCTTCGGCGGCGAGCTGCCCGAGATTCTCGACGATGGCACGCCGCTGACCCCACAGACCTCGTACGGCACGCAGAAGGCCATGGGCGAGCTGCTGGTCACGGACTTCCACCGCAAGGGCTTCCTCGACGGCCGCTCCCTGCGCCTGCCGACGATCGTCGTCCGCCCCGGCAAGCCGAACAAGGCCGCCTCGACCTGGGCGAGCTCGATCTTCCGCGAGCCGCTGGCCGGCCAGGAGGCGGTCTGCCCGGTGACCCGCGACGCCGCCATGTACTGCCTGTCGCCGCGCCGCGTGGTCGACGCCCTGGTGCACGCCATGGAGCTGCCGAGCGAGGCCCTGGGCATGGTGCGCAGCCTCACGCTGCCCGGCCGGACCTTCACCGTGGCCGAGATGGTCGAATCGCTGCGGCGGGTCGCCGGCGCCAGGGTCGTCGACCGCATCCGCTGGGAGCCGGATCCGGTCATCCGCCGCATCGTCGCCGGCTGGCCGCAGCACTTCCGCACGCCGCGCGCCGAGAAGCTCGGCTTCGCGGCCGATGCGGGCCTGGACGAGATCGTCCAGCAGCATATCGACGACGAGCTGGGCGGCCGCTTCGCCGCCTGATCGGCCCCTGCCCGCCGGCCCGTGTGCGCAATGTCACGGCCGGCGGGCGACGCATGGTGTACCCTGGCCGATCTAAGGTCAGTTCAGGGGAAGCGCCATGTGCACGCAGCATCATCGGCATTCGATCTACTGCATCCTGCCGCCGCACCTCTTGGATGCGATCCTGCGCAACGGCAGCCCGGCGCAACGGGCCGCCGCCAGCACCACGCTCGCCAGCGACCAGACGTTCCGCTCGCTGCGCGCGAGCCTCGCCGCCCAGCTGCCGATGGCGCAGCGGCGGCGGCGGGTGCTCGGGCTGGTGGCGGTGAAGCAGCGGACGATCTTCACGGCCGGCAACACCGAGACCCTGCCCGGCAGCCAGGTGCGCGGCGAAGGCTCCGCCGCCAGCGGCGACGTGGCCGTCGACGAGGCCTATGACGGCCTCGGCCATACCTGGGACTTCTACCAGGATCTGTTCGGCCGCAACTCGATCGACGACGAGGGCATGCCGCTCAACGCCACGGTCCATTACGGCCAGAGCTACGACAACGCGTTCTGGAACGGCCGGCAGATGGTGTTCGGCGACGGCGACGGCCAGCTGTTCAACCGCTTCACGATCGCGCTCGACGTGATCGGTCACGAGCTGGCGCACGGCGTCACCGAGGACGAGGCCGGCCTGGTCTACATGTTCCAGCCCGGCGCCCTGAACGAGCATCTGTCCGATGCGTTCGGCGTCATGATCAAGCAGCGGGTGCTGAACCAGGGCGCGGCCGAGGCCGACTGGCTGATCGGCGCGGGTCTCCTCGCCCCAGGCGTCAACGGCGTGGCCCTGCGCTCGATGCGCCAGCCCGGCACGGCCTACGACGACCCGGTGCTCGGCAAGGACCCGCAGCCGGGCCACATGGACGATTTCGTCAACACCTGGCAGGACAATGGCGGCGTGCACATCAATTCCGGCATCCCGAACCGTGCCTTCCACCTCGCGGCGATGGCGATCGGCGGCTACACTTGGGAGAAGCTGGGCCGGATCTGGTACGAGACGCTGCGCGACAACCGCCTCACGACCGAGCCGAGCTTCGAGCAGTTCGCCCGCCTGACCATCGACGTGGCGGGCCTGCTCTACGGTGCCTCGAGCATGGAGCAGCGGGCGGTGGCCGACGCCTGGGCGCAGGTCGGGGTGGTGAAGGTGAGTTGAGCCGCACGTGCGCACGGCGCCGGCTGCTGCGGGGCCTCCTGGTCGGGCTCGCCGCAACCTCGGCGCCACGGCCGGCGACAGCGGCGGGAGCGGAGCCGATGCGGGTGACCTTCGCCATGCCGAGCACCGGGATCGGCTTCTTCCCGGGCCTCGCCAAGCCGGTGGTGATCGACGCGGCCCGGCTCGACGAGGCGGACGCGCGCGAGCTGCAGGCGCTGGTCGACGCGGCGCACCTGTTCGACCGCCCGGCGGACCGCGGAACGGCGGCGGCACGCGGCGCCGATCGACGGCAATATGCGATTGCCGTCGAGCAGGGCGGCAGGCATTGCGAGCTGCTGATCGCCGACCCGGTCGAGGATCCGGATCTGCAGCGCCTCGTGCGCTTCCTCGAGGCGCTGGCGGCAGCGCAGCGCGCGCAGCGCCCTGGACCCGGAACGCCCTGACCGGAGCCCCCGGCATGGCCGGCCGGTCGACCGACCATGCCCATGCCGGCGGCTCCGTGACCCACATCGCCATCGTCGGCTCGGCGTCGAGGCAGGCTTGCGCCGTGGGTGGCGGCGAGCACACCCGGCCGACGCCGGTCACGGCCCGGGCCGCGCGCGGGCGGCCCGGCGCCGCGGCGCGCCGCCGGCGGCGACGACGCGCCCTGGTCAGATCGGCCAAGCTTCCAGCCGGTAGGCGCTGTCCCAGAACATCCACTCGTAGCGGACCGCCTTGAGGTAGGCCTCGCGCATCCCGGCGCGCACGGCC
>JBDHTW010000042.1:0-35971 GCA_039808865.1 Geminicoccaceae bacterium | reverse complement strand
GCTCTGCAGAGCGGTCGCAGCATCGCCCTGCTGCTTGGCGACCACACCTTGGCGTGCCGCGGCCTGCACGAGTTGCCGAACGAGATCGGCGGTCGAGAGCTGGGCGTTGGCACCCTCGTCCCAACCGATTTCGAGCGCTGCCAAGCCTCTTTTCGCTGCACCCATGTGGTCGGCGACGACGGCCACGGCGTCGTCGAGGCGCACGACCTGCCGGACGCCGGCGATGGTCAGGGCTTGGCCATCGTTCACGAAGGCGAGCCTGTCGCCGAGGACGGGACAGGCGGCGACCGTGGCGACCTTCATCCCCGGAAGCTCGACGTCGATGCCAAAGACCGCGCTGCCGTTCACTTCGGGCGCGCTGTCGATACGCTTGGCGGGCGTGCCGATCAGCTTGAACTGATCCGGCACCTTGAACTCTACCTCTTCTGGCGTCGGCAGCCCGGCGGCGCGGTCGACCAAGTCGCCGTAGCTCAGGCGGCGGCCGCTGTCGCCGCGGACGACGCTGCCGCTCTCGGCATGGCCAGTGGCAGGATCGACCTGCCATTGGCCGGCGGCGGCCGCCACCAGCAGTGCGCGTGCGGTGGCACCGGCTTGGCGGAGCGGCGTGAAGAAGGTTTGCACCGAGGTCGAGCCGCCGGTCACCTGGAAGCCGAGCAATGGATTGGCGAAGCGTGCTTGGTCCGCAGGCGCGTGCTCGACCTGCACCTGTGCCAAATCGACCTCGAGTTCCTCGGCAATCAGCATCGCCAGTGCCGTGTAGATGCCTTGGCCCATCTCGGCCCGGGCAATGGTCAGGGTCACGATCCCATTCCGGCCGATGCGGACGAACGCGTTCGGTGCGCAATCGTCCTCCGTGGCAGCGGTCGCGCGTGGCGTGGGCAAAGGCAGGGCGATGCTGAGCAGGACGCCGCCGACCAGAGCGGCGCTCACGCGCAAGAGGCTGCGTCATGAGACGCCGCGGCGACCGGAGTCGCCCGCTGCTGGCTCCATGTCCGGGGAAGCCATGCGGTCGAGGAGCATGCTCAGCCCTCCCGTCCGGCGGCGTCGGCGCGTGCGGCTCGTCTGATGGCTTCATGGATGCGTAGGTAGGTCCCGCAGCGGCAGATGTTGCCTGGCATCGCCCCGTCGATGTCGGCATCGCTCGGATCGGTATTGTCCGTGAGCAGGGCAGTGGCCGACATGATCTGGCCGGACTGGCAATAGCCGCACTGGACACCTCAAGGTCGAGCCAAGCCCGCTGAATTCGCTTGCCGACCGGCGTGTCGCCAATCGCCTCGATCGTCGTGATGCAAGAACGGGTCGCGACGCCGTCGACATGGACCGTGCAGGCGCCGCACAGCGCCATACCACCGCCGAACTTCGTGCCGGTCATGCCGAGCACGTCTCGTAAAACCCACAGTAGAGGCGTATCCCCGTCGACAGCGACCGCGTGTTCGCTGCCATTGACCTTGATCAGATAAGCCACGGGCGGTCCTCGTGACTGGACCACGGCGCTCGTCGTCCGAACCGTCGGCATCATCAAGGTTGACGGGCTCGACGGGCCTGCCGGCAACATCGACTTCATCGCGGCGGGGCAGGGAACGAGCCGGCCACCGCCCCGACGCGGCGTGGCACGATGCGGACCGCGGGCGCGGGGAGCGCGACGGCCGCCGGGACGGGGGTGAGCCGAGCCCGGCACCACAAAACGCGACCGACCACGGCCGGTCGGTCGCGCGTACCGAAAAAAAACGTCGGGGGTGGCCTAGGCGTCCAGCAGCATCCGCTCCGGGCTCTCGATGCATTCCTTGACCCGGACCAGGAAGCTCACCGCCTCGCGGCCGTCGATGATGCGGTGGTCGTAGGAAAGCGCCAGGTACATCACCGGCCGGGCCTGGATCGAGCCGTCGGGCATGACCATCGCCCGCTGCTTGGTCGCGTGCATGCCGAGGATGCCGACCTGCGGCGGGTTTAGGATCGGCGTGCTCAGCATCGAGCCGAACACACCACCGTTGGTGATGGTGAAGGTGCCGCCGTTCAGCTCCTCCATGGTCAGCTTGCCGTCGCGGGCGCGCTTGCCGAAGTCGGCGATCTTCTTCTCGATGTCGGCGAGGCTCAGAGTCTGCGCATCGCGCACCACCGGGACGACCAGACCCTGGTCGGTGCTGACCGCGACGCCGATGTCGAAATGGTGCTTGTAGACCACCTCGTCGCCGTCGATCTCGGCGTTCACCGCCGGGTAGGCCTTCAGCGCTTCGACCGCGGCCTTCACGAAGAAGCCCATGAAGCCGAGCTTGATGCCGTGCTTCTTGGTGAACGGGTCCTGGTAGCGGGCGCGCAGCTCGATCACCGCACCCATGTCGACCTCGTTGAAGGTCGTCAACATGGCCGCGGTGTTCTGCGCTTCCTTCAGGCGCTCGGCGATCCGCTTTCTCAGTCGGGTCATCTTGACCCGCTCCTCGCGCCCGGCCGGGCGTGGCGCCGTCGCGGCCGGCGCCGCCGCGGCTGCCGGCACGGGAGCGGGCGCAGAGGGGGCAGCCGGTGTCGCCGCGAGGACGTCGCCCTTGGTGACGTTGCCCTTGGGTCCGGTCGCCGCAACGGAACCGAGGTCGAGCCCCTTCTCGTCGGCGAGCTTGCGTGCCGCCGGTCCCGCTTGCGCGGCGCCATCGCCTGCGGCCGGAGCCGGCGGTGCGGCAGTGGCGGCCGGCGCGGCGGCCTGGGTGGTGGCGGCCGGCGCCTCGGCAGCAGCGTCGACGCGCCCGATCACGGTGCCCACGGAGACGTCGCTGCCGGCCTCGATCAGGATTTCCGACAGCACGCCACCGCTGGGCGAAGGGACCTCGAGACTGACCTTGTCGGTCTCGAGCTCGACCACCGGCTCGTCGGCCTTTACCGCGTCACCGGCCTTCTTCAGCCACTTGGCGATCGTGGCCTCGGTCACCGACTCGCCCAAGGTCGGTACGCGGATCTCGATGCTCATCCCATTCTCCCCGAAGCGACCACGCCGCCATGGTCGTCAATCAAGCGGTCAAGGCGTCCCGCACCAGCTGCTGCTGCTCACGCTCGTGCTGCGCGTATGCACCCGTCGCCGGCGAGGCCGACGGCTTGCGTCCGGCATAGATCAGCCGCCGCTGCTCGATCCCGGCTTCCTCCATGAGATTCTCGATGCGCGGGGCGACGAAGAACCAGCCGCCCATGTTGCGCGGCTCCTCCTGACACCAGACGAATTTTGCCGTCTTGGCGTAGCGCCGCAGCTCCAGCGCCACCGCCTCCTCGGGGAACGGGGCCAGCTGCTCCAGCCGGATCAGGGCCACCTTGCCGTCCAGCCACTGGTCCTCGCGTGCCTGCAGAAGATCGAAATAGACCTTGCCGCTGCACAGGACGACACGATCGAACGCATGGTCGGCCTCCGACGGTGGCCCTTCCCACAGCACGCGATGGAAGCTCGAGCCCAGCGACAGGTCGTCCAGCGTGCTGACGCAGCGCTTGTGGCGCAGCAGCGACTTCGGCGTCATCACGATCAGCGGCTTGCGGAACGGCCGATGCAGCTGCCGACGCAGGACGTGGAAGTAGCTGGCCGGGGTCGATGGGCAGACGACCTGGATGTTGTTCTCGGCATAGAGCTGCAGGAACCGTTCCAGGCGCGCCGAGCTGTGCTCGGGCCCCTGGCCCTCGTAGCCGTGCGGCAGAAGGTTCACCAAGCCGCACAGCCGCAGCCACTTGCTCTCGCCGGAGCTGATGAACTGGTCGAAGTAGACCTGGGCGCCGTTGGCGAAGTCGCCGAACTGCGCCTCCCACATCGTCAGGCAGTTCGGATCGGCCAGGCTGTAGCCGTACTCGAAGCCCAGCACGCCCTCCTCGGAGAGGATGCTGTCGATGACCTCGATGCTTGCCTGGTCCGGCCGCAGATGCTGCAGCGGGATGTAGCGCTCCTCGGTGAGCTGGTCGGTGACGACCGCGTGGCGCTGGCTGAACGTGCCGCGCCCGACATCCTCGCCGGAGAGGCGGATGGGGAAGCCCTCGACCAGCAACGAGGCGAAGGCCAGATGCTCGGCCGTCGCCCAATCGATGCCGTTGCCCTGCTCGATCGCCGCCCGCCGCTGCTGAATCACGCGCCTGAGGCGCGGATGCACGTTCAGCCCGCCGGGCAACTCGGTCATCTTCAGGCCGAGCTCGCGCAGAATGTCCGAAGAGGCCGCCGTGTCGCCGCGTTCGTACTCCATCGGCGCAGCGCGCAGGCCGCTCCAGGCGCCCTCGAGCCAGTCGACCTTGTTCGGCTTGTAGTCGCGCGAGGTCTCGTGCGCCGCCTCCAGCCGCTGGATGAAGGCATCGTACATGGCCTGCGCCTCGCCCGGCCCGATGACACCCTCCTGCTCGAGCTGGCGGGCGTAGGTCTGGCGCACCGTCGGATGCTGGGCGATCTTCTTGTACATCAATGGCTGGGTGAATGCGGGCTCGTCGCCCTCATTGTGCCCATGCCGCCGGTAGCACCACATGTCGATGACGACATCGATCTTGAACTTCTGCCGGAACTCCGTCGCCAGCCGGGCCGCGTGGGTCACCGCGACGGGGTCGTCGCCATTGACGTGGATGACCGGGCTCTGCACGCCGCGGGCGACGTCGGACGGGTAGGGCGAGCTGCGCGAGTAGGCGGGACTCGTCGTGAAGCCGATCTGGTTGTTGATGATCAGATGGATCGTCCCGCCGATGCGGTACCCCTTCAGATCCATCATCTGCAGGCATTCGTGCACCACGCCCTGGCCGATGAAGGCGGCATCGCCATGCATCAGCAGACCGATGATCCGGCTGCGCTCGGCATCGTTCTTCTGCGTCTGCTTCGCCCGTACCTTGCCCATCACCACCGGGTTGACGGCCTCGAGGTGCGACGGGTTGGCGGTCAGCGAGAGATGTATGCTGCGGCCGTCGGGCAGACTGCGGTCGGTCGAGGTGCCGAGATGGTACTTGACGTCACCCGAGCCCAGCACCTCGTCCACCCCGCCGCGGCCCTGGAACTCCGACAGGATCGCGGCGTAGGGCTTGCCCATCACGTTGGCCAGCACGTTGAGCCGGCCGCGATGCGGCATGCCGATGACGATCTCCTCGCCGCCCAGCTCGGCGGCGACGCGGATGATCGCCTCCAGCGCCGGGATGGCGCTCTCGCCGCCGTCCAGCCCGAAGCGCTTGGTGCCGGGAAACTTGACGTGCAGGAACTGCTCGAAACCTTCGGTCTCGGTCAGATGCTCGAGAATCTCGCGCTTGTCCTCGGCCGTGGTCGTGAAGATGCCGGCCGTGCCCTCGATCCGCGCCTGGATCCAGGCCTTCTGCTCGGGGTCCTGGATGTGCATGAACTCGATGCCGACCGAGCCGCTGTAGGTCTTCTGCAAGACCTCCATGATCTGCCGGAGCGTGGCCTTCTCCAGGCCGAGCACGTAGTCGAGGTAGAACTCGCGGTCGAGATCGGCGTCGGTGAAGCCGTAGGAGCGATAGTCGAGCTCCGGATGGTGCGCGTTGTGGGTCAGGCCCAGCGGGTCGAGCTTGGCGATCAGGTGGCCACGCACGCGGTAGGCACGGATCAGCATGATCACGCGCAGATGATCGTGGATCAGTGCTTTGACGGCAGGATCGTCGATGGTGTGCCCGCCGGCCTGCGGCTCCCCGGGCTCGACCAGACGCAGATGGGCCGGGCGGGGCACCAGGGCGGCGCGGGCACGCTCGAACAGGGCCCGGTTCTCGGGCTCCAGCTCGTCGAAATAGGCCCGCCAGCTCGGATCCACGGCCGCGGGATCGGCCAAGTAGCGTGCGTAGAGTTCCTCGATGAAGGAGCTGTTGCCCCCATAGAGGAAGGACGTCTGCTCGAGCTCGAGTCGCCTAGCCATCGTATCTGCCACCCCTCACCAACACCCCAACCAGCAATAGTCGAGGCGGCGCCGGCCGACGCTCCGAGCTTACGCTCACGTGCGCCCTAGCGGCTACCCATCGCCTCGACCATGGCCTCACCAATATGGGCAGGGCTCTTCGCGATGCGAATCCCCGCCGCCTGCATGGCCTCGATCTTCTCCTCGGCGCCGCCCTTGCCGCCGGAGATGATCGCCCCGGCATGGCCCATGCGCCGTCCCGGCGGGGCCGTGCGGCCGGCGATGAAGCCGACGATCGGCTTCTTGCAGCCCGAGGCCTTCCAGAACGCCGCGGCATCCTCCTCGGCCGAGCCGCCGATCTCGCCGATCATGATCACGCCTTCCGTCTGCGGGTCGGCGATGAACATCTCGAGCGCATCGATGAACTCGGTGCCCTTGACCGGGTCGCCGCCGATGCCGATGCAGGTCGACTGGCCAAGGCCCGGCCGCGTGGTCTGGGCCACCGCCTCGTAGGTCAGCGTTCCGGAGCGCGACACCACGCCGATCTTGCCGGGCAGATGGATGTGCCCGGGCATGATGCCGATCTTGCACTGCCCCGGCGTGATCACGCCCGGGCAGTTGGGTCCGATCAGGCGGGACTTGGAGCCGCCCAGCGCGCGCTTGACCCGGACCATGTCCATCACCGGGATACCCTCGGTGATGCAGACGATCAGCGGGACCTCGGCGTCGACGGCCTCGAGGATCGCGTCGGCGGCGAAGGCGGCCGGAACGTAGATCACCGACGCGTCGCAGCCGGTGCCCTCGCGGGCGTCCCGGACGGTGTCGAACACCGGCAGGCCCAGATGGCTGCCACCGCCTTTGCCCGGGGTGACCCCGCCCACCATGTTGGTGCCGTAGGCGATGGCCTGCTCGGAATGGAAGGTCCCCTGCGCGCCGGTGAAGCCCTGGCAGATGACCTTGGTGCTGGCGTCGATCAGGACGGACATCAGGCAGCCTTCTTCACGGCTTGGACGATCTTCTCGGCGGCATCGGCCAGATCATCCGCCGGGATGATCGGCAGGCCGGACTCCCGCATGATCTGCTTGCCCAGGTCGACGTTGGTACCTTCGAGCCGGACGACCAGGGGAACGTTCAGGTTCACCTCGCGGGCGGCGGCGACGACACCTTCGGCGATCACGTCACAGCGCATGATGCCACCGAAGATGTTGACCAGCACGCCCTCGACGTTCGGGTCGCTCAGCAGCAGCTTGAACGCCGCCGTCACCCGCTCCTTGGTGGCGCCGCCGCCGACGTCGAGGAAGTTGGCCGGCTCGCCGCCATAGAGCTTGATGATGTCCATCGTCGCCATGGCGAGACCGGCGCCGTTGACCATGCAGGCGATGTTGCCGTCGAGCTTGATGTAGTTGAGCTCGTGGCGGCTGGCCTCGATCTCGTGCGGGTCCTCCTCGTCGAGATCCCGCAGCTCCATCACCTTGGACTGCCGATAGAGCGCGTTGCTGTCGAAGTTCATCTTCGCATCGAGCGCGACCAGATCGCCGTCGGCGGTGACGACGAGCGGGTTGATCTCGACCAGCGAGGCGTCCCGCTCGACCACGCAGTCGTAGAGGCCCTTCATGAACGCCACGGCCTTGCCGATCTCCTTGCCTTTCAGCCCGAGCCCGAAGGCGAGCCGGCGGCCGTGGAACGGCATGAAGCCGCTGACCGGGTCGATGGCGACGCGGATGATCTTCTCGGGATGCTTGGCCGCCACCTCCTCGATCTCGACGCCCCCTTCGGTCGAGGCCATGAAGGTGATCTGCGAGGTGGCCCGGTCGAGCACGGCGCCGAGATAGAGCTCGCGGGCGATGTTGCAGCCGTCCTCGATGTAGACGCGCTTCACCACGCGGCCCTGCGGCCCCGTCTGGTGCGTGACCAGGTTCATGCCCAGCATGTCGTTGGCGAGCTGACGCACTTCCTCGACCGAGCGCGCGAGCTTGACGCCGCCGCCCTTGCCGCGCCCGCCGGCGTGGATCTGCGCCTTGACCACCCAGACCGGCCCGCCGAGAGCCCGTCCGGCGCGCTCGGCCTCCTCGGGCGTGTAGGCCACCTGGCCACGGAGCACGGCAACGCCGTACTCCTTGAGCAGCGCCTTCGCCTGATATTCATGAATGTTCATGGTATTGGCCCTTGGTCGTGCCGCACGCCGCTCAGAGCTTGACGGCGGCGCACAGCGACTTCACGGCCGCCACCGACTTGTCGAACATCGCCTGCTCGGCCTCGTCCATCGCGATCTCGACGATCTTCTCGACGCCACCTTTGCCGATGATCACCGGCACGCCGACATAGAGGTCGTCGACCCCGTACTGCCCGGTCAGATGGGCGGCGCAGGGCAGCAGCCGGCGCTGGTCCTTGAGGTAGCTCTCGGCCATCTGGATGGCGGAAGCGGCCGGCGCATAGAAGGCGGAACCGGTCTTCAGCAAGGAGACGATCTCGGCGCCGCCGTCCCGGGTCCGCTGCACGATGGCGTCGAGCCGCTCCTGCGTGGTCCAGCCCATCTTGACCAGGTCGGGCAGCGGGATGCCGGCCACGGTCGAGTAGCGCACCAGCGGCACCATGGTGTCGCCGTGGCCGCCGAGCACGAACGCCGTCACGTCCTCGACCGAGACCTTGAACTCTTCCGCGAGGAAGTAGCGGAAACGGGCGCTGTCCAGCACCCCGGCCATGCCCACCACCTTCGCCGGCGCGAAGCCGGTGACCTTCTGCATCGCCCAGACCATCACATCGAGCGGGTTGGTGATGACGATGACGAAGGCGTCGGGCGCGTACTTCTTGATGTTCTCGCCGACGCTCTTGACGACGTTGGCGTTGGTGGCGATCAGGTCGTCACGACTCATGCCGGGCTTGCGCGGGATGCCGGCGGTCACGATGACGACGTCGGCACCCTCGATGGCCGCGTAGTCGTTGGCGCCGGTGAGCGCGGCGTTGAAGTCCTCGACCGGCGAGCTCTGCGCCAAGTCCAGCGCTTTGCCCTGGGGCATGCCCTCGGCAATGTCGAACAGCACGACGTCGCCCAGCTCCTTCTGGGCCGCCAGCAACGCCAGCGTGCCGCCGATCTGGCCGGCTCCGATCAGCGCTATCTTGTTGCGAGCCATGCGCGCGCATCTCCTTCATCGACGTTCGACCGAGCCGCCTGCCCGACGTGGCGACTATCTACCCCCTGCCCAAACGGGCGACAAGGCGACCACCCGGCACGGCCCGAAGCCCCCCGTGCGTCCAATCAGCGCGTAGAGCACGGATCGGCTGGCCAAGCCGGGATCGAGCGAGAGCCGTCTCGGCGTGATGCGGTGGGACGTTGCGCGGCCGTCGTCACCTCTTGCGGTCGCGGCCTCGGCAATCCGCAAGCGACGACAGCAAACGTGCGGTATGGTGAACTTCCAAAGCTTGCAAATTAATCCAAATGAAACTTATTGGTGTTTTATTGCTAAGGCGAGTTCAAACTTCGTGGCGACGTGCGGTCATGATGTTCAGTGCGTGGTTTCTATCGGAGAGGCGGGGCTCATGATCCGCAAAACGATGCGCATCGGCGAGGTCCGGACCTCGATCAAGCTCGAGAAGGAATTCTGGGCCTACCTGAAGGAGGTCGCCGACGCGCAGCGGGTGCGGCTCTCCGTGCTGGTGAACGAGGTCGCCAGCGCGACGCCCGAACGCACCAATCTCGCCTCGACGCTGCGCACCTTCGCGCTGACGCACGCCAAGCTGCGCAGCCACACCGTCCAGCGCGAGCTTGATCGGTTGGCCTTGGCCGGCAGCACCCAGGACCTGGTCCGCGTGCTCGAGGCCTGCCCGCTGCCTTGCCTCGTGCTCGACGCGGACCGCGGCGTGCGGCAGCTCAATCGCGCCTTCGCGCTTTGGCTGAACGTCGACGCCCGCGCCACGGTCGGCCAGCGCCTCGACAACATCATGATCCTGCGCGGGCCCAACCTGAAGGAGCTCTGGGCGGGTCTGGCCGACGGGCGCCTGCCCCGGGCCGCGTTCAACGCGACCTATGTCTCGCCCGGCAAGGTGCGGGCGTCGCAGGCCACGGCCGTCGCCCTGGCCAACGCCGATGCCAGCCGGATGGCGAGGCATGGCTGCGTGGTGATGTTCGAGACGCTGGCGGGGCGCACCTGACGCCGTTGCGTGGCCGCGACCGCTACGGACGCGGCGCCCGCTTGGACAGGATCCGCTGCAGGGTTCGCCGGTGCATGCTGAGCCGGCGCGCCGTTTCCGAGACGTTGCGGTTGCACTGCTCGTAGACGCGGTGGATGTGCTCCCAGCGGACGCGGTCGGCCGACATCGGACGCTCGGCCGGCTCGGCGCTGTCGCTGCCACCGCCGAGCAGCGTCGCCACGACCTCCTCGGCCTGCACGGGCTTGGCCAGATAGCCGACCGCACCGGCCTTGAGCGCGACCAGGCTCGACGCGATGCTGTCGTAGCCGGTCAGGATCACGATCCGGACACCGGAGCGCAGCTCCTGCAGGGCCGTGACCAGCTCCATGCCGTAGCCGTCCTGAAGGTTGAGATCGAGCACGGCGAAGTCGGGACAGAAGTCGGCCGCGACCTCGTAGGCTTCCTTGAGGCTCCCGGCCGTCGCCACCTCGAACCCGTTGCGCTCGAACGCACGGACGAGGTTCTTGCGCAGCGGCGCGTCGTCGTCGACCAGCAGGACCTTGCGGCTGGCGGCGCCGAGTCCGCTTGGCGTGGCACCGATCTGGTCTTTCTGCACCGCCCGTTCCCCCCTTCGTCCATGCGCCTCTCGCCGTCCGGCGGCGCTATTCCCGCGGCGCGCGCTTGTTCAGGATCCGCTGCAGGGTCCGCCGGTGCATGTTGAGGCGGCGCGCCGTTTCCGAAACGTTGCGGTTGCACTGCTCGAACACCCGCTGGATGTGTTCCCAGCGGACACGGTCGGCCGACATCGGGTTGTGCGGCGGCGGCGGCAACGTCGATCCGGTCGACAGCAGCGCGTTGATCACGTCGTCGGCATCGGCCGGCTTGGCCAGATAGTCGACGGCGCCGGCTTTCACGGCCGCCACCGCCGTGGCGATGTTGCCGTAGCCGGTCAGGATGACCACGCGCACCTTGGGATACAACTCGCGCAGGCGCTTGACCAGCTCGATGCCGCTGCCGTCCTCGAGCCGCAGATCGACGACCGCGTAGTCCGGCTTGACGCTGTGGGCGAGATTCAGCCCGGCCTTGAGGCTGTCGGCCGCATAGACCTGGAAATTGCGCCGCTCCAGCGCGCGCTGCAGGCTGCGCCGCAAGGGAGCGTCGTCGTCGACCAGGATGAGCAGGGGCAGATCACCCGCCACGCGCTCGCCGACCGGCAGCAAACCCGCCGCCGGCGCGTCATGGCCGTCTTCCATCATGATGCAAATCTCCGAAGGCCCGTTCCAGCCGGTGGGCCGGCCAGCTCAGGGTCACGCGCGCGCCTCGCCACGTGTTGTCAAAATGAACCTTCGCGCCGGTTCGAGCAAGTAAGGTATTGGCGATGAAGATGCCAAGTCCCAGCCCGCCCTGCTCGCGGCGCGTCGACAGGAACGGCTCGCCCAGCCAGTCCAGGACTTCGGCCGGGAAGCCAGGCCCGTCGTCCTGGATCACCAGCACCAGCTCGGCCCGTGTCGGCCGCAGGGTGATCTCGACCTCGCTGCGTGCGAACTGCAGCGCGTTGTCGATGAGGTTGGCCAGGGAGTGGCGCAGCTCGGGCGTCAGGGCCACCAGCGGCTCGGCGACGTCGTCGCTGCCATCGAGGCGAACCTTCAGATCGATGCCGGGACGGGCGAACTCCGCCGCGATGTGTTCCAGCAGGCTGGTGAAGGGAGCACGGGTGAAGTTCTGCTGCGCATCGTCGTCGGCGCGCTTGCCCAGGCCGGCCAGCAGCTCGCGGCAGCGCTTGGCCTGGGTCAGCAGATCGGCCGCCTCCTCGGCCAGCGGGCTGCCATCGGGCAGCTCGCGCACCAACTCCTTGGCGATGATGTTGATCGTGGCGAGCGGTGTTCCCAGCAGATGCGCCACCGCCGCGGCTTGGCCGCCCAGCGCGGACAGCTGCTGCTCGCGGGCCAGGGCCAGCTGCGTCGCGGTGAGCGCCTCGGTGCGCTGGCGGGCTTCCTCGGCGACGCTCCAGGCGAAGACGGCGATCAGCATCGTGCCGAGGCTGAGCGCGGCCCAGCCGGCAACCCGGTAGAGTGTCGGCAGCGACAGAAAGCCGTCGCGCCATGGCAGCGGTCCCGCGGCGACGGCCAGCACCGAGATGCCCAGAAGGGCAAGGGCGGTGATGCCGATGGTCGAGCGAAAATCCAGCGTCACGGCGGCCAGCGCGATCGGCACGAGCAGCAACGCCGAGAACGGGTTCTGCACGCCGCCGGTCAGCAGCAGGAGGTAGCAGAGCTGGCCGATGTCGAAGGCGAACAGGGCCGCGGCGCTGCGCTCGGGCAGACGCGTCGTCGCCTTGAGGCCCAGCCCCAGCGCCAGGTTGACGAAGGCGCTCAGGGCCACCGCCGGCAGGAGCGCCGCCAGGGGCAGGGCGATCCCGAGCGAGAAGTAGACGAACAGGATCGTGAACAGCTGCCCGATCACGGCGACCCACCGGGTCAGCGAGACCGTGTGCAGCATCAAGCGTCCCGGAGCGCCGTCGCCGAAGCCCGAGATTTCCGCCAGCCGCCGCGCCAGCGATCGTGGCTCCGACGTGCGATTCAGCATTCTCGGCTCGATGTTCAAGCTTCTGGCCACGCAAGCTCCCGCGTGTCGGTGAGGCCATTCGCCCTATACAGCCGAGCGGGCCGTAACGGGAGGGTGTTTGTCGGCGTCAAGCGGGCATTTGGCAGCAGCGGCGACGCGCCGCCGGCATCATTTCGGCAGGCAGCGCCGCGGCATCTTCAACCCGGCCTCCCGGTAGTAGCGGGCGGCGCCGGCATGCACCGGCGCAAACACGCACTGGTCGAGCATGTCCTCGGCCGTGACGTGCGCAAAGGCCAGATGCAGGGTGCGCAGCTCGGCCAGTTGGCGAAACACGGTCTTGGTGATGGTGTAGACGACGTCGTCCGGCGTGTCGGACGATGCCACGACCACGGCGCGCACGCCGATCGTGGGCACCGGGTCCGGATTGTTCGGGTAGAGGCCCCCGGGTATTTCCGCCGGCACATAGTAGGGAAAGCGTTCGATCAGGGCGCGCGCGAACGCCTGGTCGAGGGGCACGAAACGCGACCGGCAGGTGAAGGTCGCTTCCTGCATGATCGGCACGGGGTTCGCGGCCACGAACGAGATGGCATCGACCTGGCCGTTGCAGAGCGCGCTCGCCTGCAGGGAGGTGCGCACCCCGGCGACCTTGGAAAACTCGCTGGCCGACCAGCCGCGCGCGGCCAGCAACTCGCGGAACGTGGCCTCGGCACCCGAGGTGGGGGCGCCGATATTGATCCGCAGTCCGCGCAGGTCGGCGATGGTGGGTACCCAGTCGCGGACCCGCGTGAGGACCATGAACGCCTCGGTCACCGGCGAGAACAACGCCCGCAGCTTCTTGTCCGGGCCTTGGGAGGCGAAGCTGCCGCTGCCGGTGGCGGCGTCGTAGAGCGTGTCGGACTGGGTGATGGCCAGGGGATAACGGTCGTCGCGCAGTTGCTGCAGATTCCACACCGAGCCTGGCGAGCCTTCGGTGATGCAGTTGATCGGCCGTGCCGGGGGATGGTCCCGGAGCAGCCGGCAGATGGCAGCCCCGAACTGGTAGTAGATCCCCGTGACGCCGCCGGTCGCGATCGCCAGCCGGTACGGCGCCGCTTCGAGCGGGGCGGTGACGGCCACGAGCCCGACGGCCGCGAGCAGCATGAGGCGCGCGCGCTGCCACAGGCTGCAGATGGTACGGCGCGACCTCGTCATGCGTGCTCCGCTCCCGCCCTTGCCGACACGACCCGGTCGACGTGCGCGGCGCCGCCCAAGCGCCGCTGCAGCCACCATAGCAGCAGCAGCCCCGGCACCGCGGCAATAGTCGTCAGTAGGAAGAAGTGCAGCCAGCCCAGGCTGTCGGCGAGGAAGCCGCCGCCAGCGCTCAAGGTGGTCCGCGCCTGGGCCATGAACGAGGACAGCAGCGCATACTGCGTGGCGGTGTAGCTCACGTTGCACAGCGAGCTGAGATAGGCGACGAACGCCGCGGTCCCCATGCCGCCGGCGAGGTTCTCGACCGAGATGGTCACCGCCAGCATCGCCAGATCGTGCCCGATCCATGCCTGCAGCACGAAGACCAGATTGGACGCCATCTGGATCAGCCCGCAGATCCACAAGGCGGGAACGATGCCGCGCCGGTTGACCACGATGCCGCCGAGAAAGCCGCCGAGCAGGGTCGCCGCCAAGCCGTAGCCTTTCACCAGCGTCGCCACTTCCGGCTTGGTGAAGCCCAGCTCGACGTAGAACGGGTTGGTCATCGTCCCGAGCAGGGCATCGCCCAGCTTGTAGAGCATGATGAAGGCCAAGATCAGCAGCGCGGTGCCGGTGCCGTTGCGGTGCAGGAAATCCGTGAACGGCTCGACCACGGCGACCCGCAGCCATGGCCCGATGCCGCCGCGTCCGGCAGCGGCCGAGGCCCCGGGGGACGACGGCTCGGGTGCGAGCAGCACGGTCAAGATGCCCACCAGCAGGCATGCCGCCATCGCCGCATAGGCCCAGAACCAGCCTGCGACCTCGGCCAGGAACAGCGCGCCCGCGCCCGCCACCAGCATGGCGACGCGGTAACCGACGACGATCGCGGCGGCGCCGGCGCCCTGCTGGCGCTCGTGCAGCAGTTCGACGCGATAGGCGTCGATCACGATGTCCTGGCTCGCCGAGAGGAAGGCCACCAGCACGGCCAGGGCCGCCATGGTGACCAGATCATGCGCGGGATCGCAGGCGCCGAGCGCGACGATCGCCGCGACCAGCAGCAGCTGGACGAACAGCAGCCAGCCGCGGCGTCGGCCGAGCACGGTCGTGAATGGCGGCAGGGGCAACTGGTCGATGAGCGGGGACCACGCGAACTTCCACGTGTAGGGCAAGCCGGCCAGGGCGAACAGGCCGATCGCGCCCTTGTCGATCTGCGCCTCGGCCAGCCAGAAGGTCAAGGTCGACAGCGTGAGCAGCAGCGGCAGGCCGCTGGCAAAGCCCAGGAGCAGCACCACGACGACCCTGGGCTCCAGATAGACCCGAGCGGCCTGGAGCCAGCCCTGCATCGACCCTCCGCCCAGCCGGCTCGTCGGCTTCCCCACCGTGCAGCGCGCGCTGGACGCGGTCTAGAAGAACCGCTCCTGCACCGTGATCACGTCACCCGGCAGCAGCGCCGCGTCGCCACCGACATCCGTGCCCTGCACGGTGCTGCCGCCGCGCTGCAACAGGAAGTTGCTCTGCTTGGCGCGGTAGGTGAAGCCACCGGCCAGGGCGACCGCGTTGAGCACGGTCATCCCGTTCACGTAGGGATAGGAACCGGGCCGCTGGACCTCGCCCAGGATGTAGAACGGGCGATAGTTCAGCACCTCGATGCTGACCTGCGGATCGACCAGGTAGCCGTCCTTCAGCTTGTCCTGGAGCACGGTCTCCAGCTCGTTGGTGGTCAGCCCGGCGGCGTGGACGCCGCCGATCAAAGGCATGGCGAAGTTGCCGGCGCCGTCGATCGAGAACTCGCCCGACAGGTCGTCGTGCCGGAACACGGCGATCTTGAGCCGGTCGCCCGATCCCAGCTTGTAGGTGGCGGCGACCATGTCGGGATTGCTGGCGTCGGCGACGGGCGGAGTCGGCAGCGGCTGGGTGGGGCCGGAGGTCCCTGCGGCACAGCCGACGAGGGCGGGTACCAGGCACAACCAAAGAGCCCACTGTCTCAAGCTCCGCCACAACATGCCAGTTCTCCGCCGATTCCGTTGCTCTTGGAGCAGCCGCAGGTCCGCGTGGATCACGCCGGATAGGTCCTTCTAGTAGTGCGATCCCCGGACGGGAGCAAGGCAGCGACACCGCACGCGGGTATTGCCAAGCCCTGCCGTCAGAGTTTGGCCGTCACCCCGAGCAGCACCAGACTGCGGGTGAACTCGTCACCATTGGCATCGGAATTGCGCGTGGTGAACTCGTAGGTGGCGTTCAGGGACCAGTTGCGATTGAGCAGGTAGCTGGCGCCGACACCGGCATTGAAGATGTTGTCGGTCCGAGACACGCCCTGGAAGTCTTCGCGGATGTAGCCGGCGTTGGCGTTCAGAAGGACGTTGCGCAGCAGCTCGTGCGTGACGTCGATGCCGACGGTGTTCTGCAAGTCGCCGCTGGCGGGCTCGCCGTCGACGGTCACCGTGGTCTCGAGGATCTCGCTGCTGGCGTTGAAGATGATCGTGGTCAACGGCGTGACGTTCCAGGTCAGGCTGCCATTGCCGCCGAAGCCGTTGCTGTCCTTGAACTGGCTGCTGTCGTAGTTGCGCTCGGAGTAGGACAGGGCCAGCTCGCCGAAGATCAGGCCGGTGATGTCGACGTCCGTGCCGAGCGAGACCCGATAGCCACTGTTGGTACGGTCCAGGTCCTGGCCGTTGGCGAGCACCTCGTCCTCGTCGTAATCGCGGTAGCTGTAATTGCCTTGGACGAAGGTGCCGAAGCGTGGCGAGATCTTGTAGCCGACACGGGCGCGCGCGCCGTACTCGGTGCGGTCACGCCGGCTTTCGGTCGAGCTCTGGCCGTTGTCGACATAGTTCAGGCGCTGCACGCCGGCACCGATCACGGTGTAGATCTGATTGAAATTGTGCCGGTATTGCGTATCCGCCAAACTACGATAGTAGCGGGTCAGGTTGCCTTCGGGACGTTCGTCTTCGCCACTGCCCGGCGAGTCCGGATTGTCACGCGAGTCGTGCAGCCGGTCGAACCGGAGCGTTCCCGAGACGATATCGTCGCGACGGATGTCGAGCCGACCGTCGGCGGCCGCATACGCGTCGAGATAGTCGTTCTGGCTGTAGTTCGCGAACGCCGCACCCGTGGCGCCCGCGGAGAAGTTCAGCGCGTGCCGGTTCCAGTCGGAATTGGCGGTCACCGCGGGCGACAGGATGGCGCCGAAGTCCGAGTCCGCATTGTTCTTCGTCGCGAACGCATTGCTGTCGTACTCGCCGCTCAGCGTCACCGACGGGAAGATCAGGAAGCTGCCGGCGCGAATGCCGAGCGGATCGTAGTCCGGCCGCGGCCGGTCCTGGACCGTGATGTTCGGGGTAGGATTGTCGCTCTGAGCCTGTTGCGCGCCGGCAAGGTGCGGTGCGCAGAGCGCGGTGGTCAGCGTCAAGCCGGCGGCAATCCGCTGCATATTGAAGTTCATACTACCTCCGATACGATCCGAGACGGGAGCTCATGGCACTGCACGGACGGTTCCGTTCCGGAAATCATGCCGGGCAATCACCCTCGTGAACCCGACATCCAATGCACGTGGAACTAGATACAGCATCGGGTTCGATTCGCCCATACGGCGAAACAAGCTCTCGTTCACCGCAGCGTTGCTCTGATAGTTGAGAGCCGACGGCTGTGACAACAGCGAGGGTGGCCTGTGGCCGGGAGAGGCTGGCGCGTGGGGAACTTCCGCGCCATATGTCGCCCGGTTGCAACATGGGAAATGACCACCCGGTGAGGCACGACGATCACGCAGGCCGGCGGGAGCGCGCACGGAACCGCCGATGCTGAAGCGGCTGTTCCGGCGCAGCAAGCCCGACCAAGCGGTCGAGCCCAACGTGCGCGGGCATGCTCCGGCACTGCCGCGTGGCGTGCGGGCGTACGCGATCGGCGACATTCACGGCCGGCTCGACCTGCTGCTCGCCATGGAGGAGATGATCCGATCCGATCTGCGCGACAGCGGGCGTGGGTTGGACAGTGTGGTCATCCACCTGGGCGATTTCGTCGACCGCGGCTTCGAGAGCCGCAAGGTCATCGAGCATCTGCGCCAGGGTCCGGCCGTCGGCTCGAACCAAGTGCTCCTGCTGGGCAATCATGATTTGTGGTTGCGAGAGTTCGCCGGCGGCGACGACTCGTACGACGAGCAGACCGCGAGCTGGATCCGCTTCGGTGGCGATGCCACGCTGCTGAGCTATGGCGTGAAGCTGGATCTCCGCCGGCCAGAGGCCGAGCGGTTCGCCGAAGCCCGTGGCCAGCTGCAGCGCCGGTTCCCGGCCGAGCACGCGGCCTTCCTGCGCAGCCTGGAACTGGCGTTCGGCCTGGGCGATTACTTCTTCTGCCATGCCGGGATCCGGCCGGACGTCCCGCTCGAGCACCAGACCGAAGGAGATCTGCTCTGGATTCGCGAGCCGTTCCTGAGCTGGGAAGGCGATTGCGGCAAGATCATCGTGCATGGCCACACCGTCGAGGAGGCGCCGGTGATCCGCACCAACCGGATCGGCATCGATACCGGCGCCTGTTGGACCGGACGGCTGACCTGCCTCGTTCTCGAAGGAACGCAGCGACGGTTCATGACGACAGGCCGCCCGCCGACGCCGTGAGCGCTTCGGCCATGGCCTGAGCGCCGATTTGGCGCCATGCCCATCTTCGAGAGGAAATGCCTTTGACGACACCACGCGCACACACGGGTCTGGACGTGCTGGTCACCGGCGGGGCCGGCTACATCGGCAGCTTCATCGTCCGGCATCTGCTCGATGCCGGGCATCGCCCGGTGGTCTACGACAACTTGTACTCCGGCCACCGCTGGGGCGCGCAGGAAGCGGAGCTGGTGGTGGGCGACCTCGCCGATCAGGCCAAGCTCGGCAGCCTGCTGCGCGAGCGGCGGTTCGCGGCCGTGATCCACTGCGCGGCGCACATCTGGGTCGGGGAATCCGTACGCGAGCCGGCGCGGTACTACGCCAACAACACCGCCAACGCGATCGGGCTGTTCGGACTCTGCGCCCAGCACGGGGTCGGCAAGGTCGTGTTCTCCTCCACCGCTGCCGTCTACGGTCAGCCGGGCATCGCGCTGATCGGCGAGGGCCAGCCCCTGGCGCCGATCAACCCCTACGGCGCCTCGAAGATGATGGCCGAGCGGGTCCTGACCGACGTGACCGCGGCGTCGGGCCTGCGCTATGCGATATTGCGCTACTTCAACGTCGCCGGCGCCGACGCCACGGCCCGGATCGGCGAGGCCACGCCGGACAACGCGCACCTGATCAAGGTGGCCTGCGAGACGGCGCTCGGCCTGCGCCGTGGCATGTTCATCAACGGCACCGACTACCCGACCCCCGACGGCACCTGCATCCGTGATTACGTGCACGTCGACGATCTGGCCCGGGCGCACCTTCTGGCCCTGGCCCATCTCGCCGACGGCGGCGCTTCGCTCGTGGCCAATTGCGGCTACGGCCACGGCTTCAGCGTCCGCGAGGTGCTGGACACCACCCGACGGATCACCGGCGTCGACCTCCCGATCGAGGAGGGGCCGCGCCGCGACGGCGATCCGGCCGAACTGGTCGCCGACAGCCGGCACATCAAGGCGCTGCTCGGCTGGCAGCCGCGGCACGACGACCTCGACTACATCGTCGGCACCGCTTGGCGTTGGGAGCAGCGGCTGCAGGCGGGGATCGGGACAACGGCCGCCGTCGCCTAGTCCGGACGGGGTGCCTCGATTGCCGCATTCCCGGATCTGCCCTAGAGATTCGGCGCGGAGTGCATCCGCGTCAGTGGGTAAGGGGGCCGCGGAACCTGTCACAGACGCTGCGACGCGCGCTGTTCGGCGCCGCGCTCGCCTGCCAGCTCGCGGCCACGGCGTTCGCGCAGCAGCCGGCGCCATCGTCCGTCCCGGCGGAGCCGGAGGCGTCGGCCGGTGAGCCGGCGCCGTCCTCCGCTCCCGACACGCCACCCGCCTCGACGCCGGCGCCTCCAGCGGCGATAGGCAGCCCCGGCCTCAACGGCACCGCCGCCGGCAAACCCGACACCGGGCCGACCGAGGCCGAGCTGCAGGCGCTGATCAAAACGCTGGAGGACGAGGCCGGCCGCGCCGAGCTCGTGGCCAAGCTCCGCGCGCTGTCGGCCGCGGCGCCGGCCAACGAGAGCGATTTCTTCGGCCACGCCCTCGACCAGGTCAACGACGCCGTCAGCAGCCGCATCGACCAGGTGAGCCAGGCCCTGACCGACATGGCGCACTCGCTCCAGCAGCTGCCGATACTGGCGAGCTGGGCCTGGCAGCAGCTCACCGACCCGATCAGCCGGGCGATGTGGGCGTCGATCGGCCAGCAGGTAGGGGCAGCCGGCCTGGCCGGTCTCGTCGCCAGCCTCGTGGTGCGAATGGCGCTGCGGGGCTGGCGGGCGCGGCTCGTGGCGCTGCCGGTGGCCGCCAAGACCAAGCTGCGGGTCAAGGCCACGCTGGCCTGCCTCGTCGTCGATCTGGCGGCGCTGCTGACCTTTCTCGGCGTCACCGACCTGGTCCTCGGCTACACCAGCGTCTCGTTCCTGGCCCAGCGGGTCGCAGGCGAACTCCTCGTCGCCATCGCCTCCGTGCGCGGGGCCACGGCGCTCAGCAAGGCCTACCTCGCCCCGGAGAACGGCCGGCGGCGGCTCAGCGGCATGGACGATGCCGCCGCGGTCGAGGCCGAACGCTGGGTCGCGGTGCTGCTCGGGCTGGGCCTCTACGGCTATTTCGGCCTCGAGGCCGCCCTGCGCCTGGGATTGCCGTGGACCGTGCACGGCTTCCTCCTGCACCTGCTGTTCCTGGTGGTGGCCGGCCTGACGATCCGTGCCATCTACCGTCTGCGCGCCTATCTCGGCGTCGCCATCGAGCAGTGGGGTGCAACCGCGGCCGAAGCCGAGGGGATCGCCCGGTTCCTGCCGTCGCGCGCCTTCGCCGCCAGCGGTCACCACGTCCTCGCCGGCTGGGTGGCGCTCGTCTACCTCGCCTGGGCGGTGGGGGTGCCCGGCGCCGCGAGCCTGCTGACCCGTGGCATGCTGGTCACCGTGCTGGCGCTGATCGCGGCGCGGGCCATCAACATCTGGCTCGACTGGCTCATCCTCCGCCCGCTCGAGCCCAGCAGCGAGCCGCTCGAGGAAGGCGTCGAGCAGGTGGCCGAGCCGCTGCCCGCCCTGAAGGTCGCGCTGATCACGACCGCCCGACTGGCGGTCGCCTTGGCCGCGTTGCTGGCGATCCTCCAGGGTTGGGGCGTCGACGTCGCCGGCTGGCTGGCAAAGGACACCGGCCGGACCTGGATGGCCACGGCCATGCGGATCGGCATCATCAGCGCTGCCATCCTGGTCATCGCTCAGCTCGTCCAGCGTGGGGCCGCGAGCTACATCGGCGCCACCGACAGCAGCGGCAACCTCCTCTACTCCAACCGGACCCGCACGCTCGCCAGCATGGCGCGCAATCTTGCCCTGACCCTGCTCAGCATCATCGGGGTCATCGAGATCCTGTCCGAGCTCGGGGTCAATGCCAACGCCCTGCTGGCCGGTGCCGGCGTGGTCGGCCTGGCGATCGGCTTCGGCGCGCAGACGCTGGTGAAGGATCTCATCACCGGCCTGTTCATCCTCGTCGGCGACACGGTGCGCGTCGGCGACGTGGTCGACATGTCGGGCAAGGCGGGCGTGGTGGAGGCGATCTCGATGCGGACGATCACGTTGCGGGCCTACAACGGCGATGTCCACACCATCCCCTACAGCTCGATCGACGTCGTCACCAACATGACGAAGGAGTTTTCCTACTACGTGTTCGATCTGTGCGTGGCCTACAAGGAGGACGTCGACCGGGTGATCGACGTGCTGCGCGAGCTCGACAGCCAGCTGCGGCGCGAATGGCCCTATCGCCGGCTCATCCTGGAGCCTTTGGAGATCGCGGGCGTTGATGGGTTTCGTGAAGCGGGGGTGCTGGTCAAGTCGCGGATGAAGGTACGAGCCGGTGAGCAGTGGAAAGTGGGGCGCGAGTTCAACCGTCGCATCAAGCGGCGCTTCGACGAGCTCGGCATCGAGCTGCCCGTCCCACAGCAGAAGGTCTTCTTCGGCGGCGGCCCGAGCAGCGATCTGTCGCCCGTGCTGATCGAGCGGATGCGACGCGACGCGGTCCAAAAAGACGCTGCCGGCAAGGCGTGATGCGCGCGTTCTGGTCAAGGATGGCGGTCGCGCTGACCGCCCTTGCGGCGCTCGGCGGCTGCGCCGGCAAAGGCGGTCAGGGTCCACTCGGTGCGGACGACACCGCGGCAACGGCGAGGTTGCCGCCGTTTCCGTATGCGGTCAGCTTCACCGGCCAGCTGCCGCCCGAGCTGGCCGCGCTGCTGCCCCAGGTGTCCAGGAGCGCGGCCTCGGTCGACACGCCACCGACCAGTCGGCTCGGGGTCCGGCAGCGGGCCGAGGCGGACGTGCCGCTCCTGCAGCAGGCCTTGCGTGCCGAGGGCTATTTCGACGGCACGGTCGGGTTCCGCATCGAGGACCCGAAGGCGGCCCCGCCGGAAGGCATCGTCGAGGACGTCAGACGGCTGGCAAGCCCGCCCCAGGCGGTGCTCGTGTTCGACATCGACCCGGGTCCGCAGTACCAGTTCGGCACGCTGCAGATCGACGCCGACCCGTCCACCGGCTTCGTCGCGCCGACGCCGGCGAGCCTGGGCATGGTCGAGGACGCACCGGCACGCACGCAGGTGGTGCTCGATGCCGAGCAGAAGCTGCTGGAAGATGCCCGCAAGGCCGGGTTCGCGCTGGCCAAGCTCGGGGAGCGGGATGCGGTCGTCGATCACGAGACGCGGCGGATGAACGTGACGCTGGTGCTCGAGCCGGGCCGGCTGGCGGATTTCGGCGACGTCAGCTTCACCGGCGGTGACGGAATCGATCCGGCCTTCCTGCGCGGCCGTGTCCCCTTCCGGGCCGGCCAGCGCTACAACCCGGCCTTGGTCGCCGATGGCCAGCAGCGTCTGTTCGACACCAACCTGTTCTCGACCATCGTCGTCCATCCGGCCGATCAGCTGACGCAAGACGGCCGGCTCGACGTCGCCTACGAGCTGCGGCAGCGCCCGCCGCGCTCGATCGGCGCCACGCTCGACTACCA
This sequence comes from Geminicoccaceae bacterium, assembly GCA_039808865.1. GTDB lineage: Bacteria > Pseudomonadota > Alphaproteobacteria > Geminicoccales > Geminicoccaceae > Benzoatithermus. The sequence goes on along the minus strand of JBDHTW010000042.1, from coordinate 13,165 downwards.
GACCGACCTCGGCCCCGGGGGCAGCGTGTTCTGGGAGCATCGCAACATCTTCGGCGCCGGCGAGCGGCTGCGGGCGGAACTCGCCGTCTCCGAGCCGCAGCAGTCCGCGACCCTGACCCTGACCAAGCCGGACTTCCTGGCCACGCAGCAGAATCTGCTGACCAACGTGACGGCGATGCGGGAACGGCTCGAAGCCTACGACAGCGACTCGCTGGGCACCGGTGCCAGCATCGAGCACGAGTTCAGCAAGGAGCTGAAGGGATCGCTCGGCGTGGCGTTCCGCTATCTGTGGATCAAGGACCTCAATCAGCCGGAGACGAGCTTCGGCCTGCTCTCGCTGCCCGCCACCGTCGATTGGAATTTCGCCGACGATCGCTTCAACCCGACCCGCGGCGGCACGCTGCAGTTCGCCGGGGCGCCCTATACGGACGTGCTCGGCCCTTCCTTGAACTTCCTCAAGGGCCGCTTGACGACGACACGCTACGTCGAGATCGCCAAGCGGCCGGAGCTGGTCGTGGCGCTGCGCGGCTCGGTAGGTTCCTTGGTCGGCGCCGAGCGCGACGAGGTGCCGGCCGACGAGCGCTTCTATGCCGGTGGTGGCGGCTCGATTCGCGGCATCGGCTACGAGCTTGCCGGTCCTCTGGACGACGACGACAAGCCGCTCGGCGGGCGTTCGGTCATCGAAGGCAGCATCGAGCTGCGCACCCGGTTCACCGACAATCTAGGTGCGGTGCTGTTTCTCGATGCCGGCACGGTCGACAGCCGCACCCTGCCGACCGGCGGCGAGCCTTTGCTGTTCGGCGCCGGGCCGGGCCTGCGCTACTACACGCCGATCGGGCCGGTGCGGGTCGACCTGGGCTTTCCGTTGAATCCCCGCTCGGGTGTCGACGACCCTTTCCAGCTCTATTTCAGTCTGGGACAGGCTTTCTGAAGCCCGATCTGCAGGACTGACGTTCAATCGAGTGATCCAAGATGCGCCACCGCCGACACCCACGGCTGCGCCCCATGATTTGGCCTCATGCTGCGTAAACTCCTTCTGGTCCTGGCCGTCGTTCTCGCCGCCATCCTTGTCGTGGTGGTCAGTGGGTTCGGCTATGCCCTGACGCCGTTCGGCCAGCGGCAGCTGGCTGGGTTGCTGGAAAGCCAGCTGAGCGGTCCCGGACAGCGAGCCGAGCTGCGTGGCTTGAGCCTGCAGCTTCCCTTCGACCTGCGTCTGGCGGCTTTCCGGCTGAGTGACGAGCAGGGCACCTGGCTCGAAGTCGACGACGCCCGGGTCGAGCTGCGGCCGTCAGCCCTGCTGCGCGCCCAGATCGTGGTCGACAATCTGGGGGCTCGTCGCGTCGAGCTGGCGAGGCTGCCCCCGGCGGCTCCCGAGCCGGCGGCGAAGGCGCCCTTCAGCCTGCCGCAATTGCCGGCGCTGCCGCGCAGCCTGCCGCCGGTCACGATCGGGCATCTCTACATCGAGGCGTTGGAGCTCGGGCAGCCGGCGGCGTTCGCCATCAGCGGCAAGGCCGGCACCGGCAGCGACGGGCGGCAGGCCGAAGTCGATCTCGCCCTGCGCCGGACCGATCAGGCCACGGCCGCGCTCGACTTGGCGGCGGGCCTCGACCTCGCCTCGGGCCGCCTGCACCTCGACGCCAAGGGCAGCGAGACCGGCGGCCTGCTCGCCAGCGTCACCGGACGGCCGCAGGCGGGCGCGCTGCGGCTGGCGCTGGCCGGCGACGGCCCGCTGGCTGACTGGCGCGGCAGCCTCGACGTCGAGGCCGAGCATCTGGCCAAGCTCGGCCTCGACGTGGAGCTCGCCTATGCTGCCGAGCGGCACATCGGCCTCGCCGGCACGCTCGATGCCGAGCCCGGCGCCCTGCCCGAGGAAGTGGCCGCGATCGTCGGCACGCGGGCCGATCTCAAGCTGCGTGCAGGGGAAATCGGCCCCCAGCGCTTCGCCCTGCAGGAACTCGGGCTGCAGGCGGGCCACCTGTCGTTGACCGGTCATGGCGACGCCGACCTCGGCGCCGACAGCCTGCGTGGCGAGCTGGCGCTCGATCTGCCCGACCTGCAGCCGCTGAGCGCCATGGCCGGCACGCCTCTCGGCGGCAGTATGGTGGCGCGGCTCGCGGCCGCCGGTGCCGCACAGCGGCCCGATCTCCATCTCGCCGTCGACGGCACCGACCTCGCGGCCGCCAACGTCGCCGTGGGCTCGCTGGGCCTTGTTGCCGATGTCGGCTTCACCGCGCCGCTCGGTGCAGGGCCGGTAGCACTCCGGGCGCAAGGCGACGCGACCATCGCAGGCCTCGCGTGGGACGGCCGTCCGGTGGGAGACGCGGGCAGGGCGGGGCTCGCATTCGCTGGCGAGCTGCCGGCGAGCGGTGCCGTCCGCCTCGATCGCTTGGCCTTGCGCTCCTCGCTGCTCGAGTTGACGGCGCACGGCGCCATCGACCGCGACAGCCTGGCCGGCAGCGCACGGCTCGATGCGACGGTGCCGCGGCTTGCCGACGTGGCGGAGGTGCTGGGCATCGATCCCGCCACGGCAAAACTGCCCGTGGGCACGCTGCGTCTGGGGGCCGATGCTACCGTGGCACCGCACGCGGAGCGCATCGAGATCGCCCTCGACGGTGGCGCCAGCGAGCTCGCCGGCCTGCCGCCCGGGGTGCAGGAGCTGATCGGCGCCGCGCCGACATTGCAGGTCCGGGCCGCGGTCGAGCCCGGTCGGACGGCGGTGGTCGACGGATTGACGCTGCAGGGCCAGGGTATCCGTCTCGAAGGCGAGCCGCGTTACGGGTTTGCCGACCAGTCACTCGGCGGCGAGCTGCGCCTGGCGATACCCGATCTGAGGCCGCTGGCCGGTGCGATCGGCCAGCCGATCGCCGGCGCCGCGAAGCTGCGGGCGGCCCTCGGCCACACCATCGCCGCGCCCGAGGTCACGCTCGACGGTGTGGCCGAAGGTGTTGCCGTCGCCGGGCAGAGCTTCGATGCGCTCAGTCTCGCTGCCGATGCCCGCGGCCCGGTCGACGCTCTGGCCGGCAAGGCCAGGCTGGCCGCGAGCCGGGCCAAGTCGGAGCTGTCGCTGAGCACCGGCTACGCGCTGTCGGGACGGCAGCTCCGCCTGAGCGGGATCACGCTGGAAGGCCCGGCGACGCGGCTGGCCGGGGACGTGGAGCTGGGCCTGGACCGACCATTGGCGACCGGCCAGCTCGCGGGCGAGATCCGCGATCTGGCCGCGTTGGCGCCCTGGGTCGGCCAGAAGCTGGCCGGGGCCGCCACGGTCGATCTGCGCCTGGTGGCACCGGAAGGCCGCCAGGACGTCGTGGCCAAGCTCGGCGCCAGCGGCATCGCCGGCGACTTTGGCACGCTGCGCACGGCGAGCCTCGATGCCAGCCTGCGCGATGCGTTGGGCCGCGGGAGTGTCGATGCCGCCCTCGTGGCCGAGGGGTTCGCCGCGCCCGATCTTGCCGTCGATCAGGTCAAGGTCGGGGCGACCGGGCCGCTCGCCGATCTCGCCGTCACGCTCGCCACCGCGGGCAAGCAGGCCGGCCAGCCGTTCGATGTCGCCGCCGCAGCCGGGCTCGACGTGCTCGGCCCGCGCAAGACCGTCCGCCTGAACAGCCTCGGCGGCACGCTCGTCGGCCAGAAGCTGCAGCTGATGCGGCCCACGACGGTCGTGCTGGCCGGGCAAGCGGTCACCGTCGAGCCGATCGACCTGCAGCTCGGCGCCGCCCGCGCGCAGGCCGAATTCCGTCTGGACGAGCAGCGGGTGACGGGCGGGCTGACCCTGAACGAGCTGGCGCTGGCGGCGCTGGAGCCGTTCGGCGTGCCGCCCCTGGCGGGCAAGGTGCAGGCCAAGCTCGATCTTGCCGGGTCGCCGCGTGCGCCGGTGGCGACCCTCGCCGTCGATGTGCGGCAACTGGCGCTGGACCCGGCCGCCAAGGCCAAGACCGATGCCACGCTGGAGGCGAAGCTCGGCAACGGCCGGCTCGACGCGGATCTGCGGGCAAGCGGTCTGGGCAGCGCTCCGCTCGCCGCACGGGCCACCCTGCCGGTGACCTTCGGCCTGCGTCCGTTCGCGTTCGCCATGGATCAGGGCGCCTCCCTCACCGGTGGCGTCGTCGGTCCCGTCGATCTCGGCCGTGCCGCCAGCTTCGCCGCCCTGGAGGGAATCCAGCTGCAGGGTGTCCTGCAGCTCGCGATCGACCTCGCCGGCTCGCTCGACCGGCCGCAAGTCGGCGGCACGCTGGCCCTGGCCGGCGGCAGCGTGCAGGACGTGACCAGCGGCTTCGTGCTGCGCAACATGAAGCTGCGCGTGCGTGGCGCCGGCGATCGCCTGCTGCTCGAGGAGTTCGGCGGCACCGATCCGACCGGCGGCACCCTGGCCGGCGCCGGCAATGTCGGGTTGCTGCCGGGTGGAGGTGTGAGCTTCGACGTTGCCGTGAACGCGAACCGCGCCCGGGTGCTGGAGAACGAGCTGGGGACGATCGTGCTCTCGGGGGAGGTCGGCGTGAGCGGCGATCTCACCGGTGCCGCGGTGCGCGGCAAGCTCACGGTGGACCGGGGCGATCTCGAGATTCCGGACAAGACCGGTGGCCCCAGTGTGCCGGTGATGCAGGTCACCGAGATCAATCGCGCCACGGCCGCGGCCCCGCCTCCGCGCAACCCGGGTCCTCCCTTCGCGCTGAGCTTCGACGTCGGGATCGAGATCCCGTCGCGCTTCTTCGTGCGCGGGCGCGGGCTGGATTCGGAGTGGGGCGGCAGCCTGCAGCTCAAGGGCGATCTGGCCGACCCGCAGGTGCTGGGCGAGCTCGACGTGCAGCGCGGCTTCTTCGATCTTTTGAACCGGCGCTTCACCATCGGCCGCGGTGCTGTCGATTTCGTGGGCACGCGCCCGCCGGTGCCGATGATCGACCTCGAGGCCACGGCGCAGACCGTCGACGTCACGGTCACGGTCGACCTGAAGGGACCGGCCGCGGATCCGAAGCTCACGCTGACCAGCGATCCGACGCTGCCGCAGGACGAGATCCTGTCCCGGCTGCTCTTCGGCACCTCGGTGGCACGGGTGACCCCGATGCAGGGCCTGCGCCTCGCCGCGGCTGCTCAGCAGCTGCAGGGCGGCGGTGTCGTCAGCGACGTGCTGACCACGCTGCGCCGGGCCGCCGGCCTCGACACGCTGGACGTGCAGAGCGGCGAGACCAGCCAGGAAAGCACCGCCCGCGCCGGCAAGTACATCAGCGACAAGGTCTACGTGGAGGTGCAGCGCGGCGTCGCCGACGGCAGCGGCAAGGCCAGCGTGCGCGTCGACCTCACGCCGCAGCTGTCCGTCGGCACCTCGGTCAACGAGCAGTCGCAGACCGGCGTCGGCCTGCAATGGAAGTGGGACTATTGATGACCAGCCCGCCCGCGCCGCCCGCCATGCCGGGCCCGAGCCTGCCCGCCGACGGGACCACGTTCGGCACGCTGCTCGATGTCAACCTGATCGGCCTCTGGACCCTCTACAAGAAGGAGGTCTGGCGGTTCTGGAAGGTGATGACCCAGACCATCCTCGCGCCGGTGGTCTCGACCCTGGTGTTCCTCGCGATCTTTGCCCTGGCCATGCATCGGGCGGACACCCGGATCGGGGATCTGCCCTTCCTCGAGTTCCTGGCTCCCGGCCTGATCATGATGGCCGTGGTGCAGAACGCGTTCGCCAACACCTCGTCGTCGCTGATGATCGCCAAGATCCAGGGCAACATCGTCGATTACCTGATGCCGCCTCTGGGGCCCGGCGAGCTGCTGCTCGGGATCACGCTGGCCGGCATCACGCGCGGCATCGCCGTGGGCATCGCGGTCTATGCCTGCATGCTACCGTTCGTCCGGCTCGCGCCCCTGCACCCGCTGCTCATCCTCTACTTCGTGCTCATGGCATCGCTGATGCTGTCCCTGCTGGGCTTTCTCGGCGGGCTGTGGGCGGAGAAGTTCGACCAGCTCGCGGCCGTGACCAATTTCGGGATCACCCCGCTCTCGTTTCTTTCGGGCACCTTCTACAGCGTGCAGGCGCTGCCCGAAGCGGTGCGCTGGCTCGCCCACGGCAACCCGTTCTTCTACATGATCGACGGCGCGCGCTACGGCTTCACCGGCCATGCCGACGGCTCGCTCGGGACGGGCATGGTGATCCTCGCCGCGGTCAACGTGGCCTTGTGGGTTTGGGCCTATCGGCTGATGCGGCGGGGTTATAGGCTGAAAGCGTGACCGCGGTCGTTGACACGCCCGTGGCCTTGCGGCAAACGCGCCGCTTCGCTGCGAACGGACATGACGATGGACAACAAGGCCATTCCCTCGCTGTTGCCGGTCTACAAGCGGTACGACCTCGCCTTCGCGCGCGGTGAGGGGGCGTGGCTCTACACGACCGACGGGCGACGTCTGCTCGATTTCGGCTCCGGTATCGCCGTGACCGGCCTGGGGCATGCCCATCCGCATCTGGTGGCGGCGCTGTGCGAGCAGGGCGGCAAGCTCTGGCACGTCTCCAACCTGTTCCAGATCCCCGAACTCGAGCGCTTGGCCGACCGTTTGGTCGCGCACACGTTCGCGGACACGGTCTTCGTCTGCAATTCCGGCACGGAAGCGATCGAAGCCTGCATCAAGCTGGTCCGCCGCTACCATTGGGGGCTGGGCAGCCCCGAGCGGCACCGGATCATCACCTTCGAGGGCGCCTTCCACGGCCGTACCTTCGCCGCGATCTCGGCCGCCGGCGGCAAGAAGCTGGTGGAGGGGCTCGATCCCCTGCTGCCCGGCTTCGACATCGTGCCGTTCGCCGATCTCGAGGCGGTCGAAGCCGCGATCGGGCCCGAGACGGCCGGGATCATGGTCGAGCCGATCCAAGGCGAGGGCGGCATCCGGCCGGTCCCGGCGGCGGTTCTGCAGACCCTGCGCGAGCTGTGCGACCGGCACGGCCTCCTCCTTGTGTTCGACGAGGTGCAGGCGGGGATGGGCCGCACCGGCACGCTGCTCGCGGCCGAGCAGGCCGGTGTGCGTCCGGACGTCGCCGGCCTCGCCAAGGGGCTCGGCGGTGGCTTCCCCATCGGCGCCTGCATCGCCACCGCGCGCGCCGCATCCGGCATGACCGCAGGGGCACATGGCTCGACCTTCGGCGGCAACCCGCTGGCATGTTCCGTCGCCAACGCGGTGCTGGACGTGATGCTGGCCGAGGGCTTCCTCGAGCGCGTGACGGTGCTGGGGCATCGGCTGCGCGCTCGGCTGGAGGGGATGCAGGAGGCGTTCCCCGGCGTGATCGCCGAGGTACGTGGCCTCGGCCTGCTCGCCGGCCTGCGGCTGCACGCCCACAGCGCGGAGTTCATCAAGGCGCTGCATGGGCACGGCCTGGTGACCATCCCGGCCGCGCAGGAGGTGGTACGGCTGTTGCCGCCGCTGACCATCACCGAGGACGAACTCGAGCAGGGCTGCGCCATGCTGGAGGCCGCCTGCCGGGAGTTCGCGACGTGACGAGGCCGCGCAGCTTCCTCGATCTCGATGCGCTCGAGGGCACGGAGCTGCGGGCGATCCTCGAGCGTGCCCGCGCCTTCAAGCAGGGCGATGCGGCCAAGCCGATGGCCGGCCGCATCCTGGCCATGATCTTCGACAAGCCCTCGACCCGGACACGCGTATCGTTCGAGGTCGCGGCCAAGCAGCTCGGCGGCGACGCGATCGTGCTGACGTCGCGCGACATGCAGCTCGGCCGCGGCGAGAGCGTGGCCGACACCGCGCGCGTGCTCTCGCGCTATGTCGACGCGATCATGATCCGCACCGACGCGCACGAGAAGCTGGTCGAGCTGGCGGCGCACGCCACGGTGCCGATCGTCAATGGCCTCACCGATCATTCCCATCCGTGCCAGATCGTGGCCGACGTGATGACCATCGAGGAGCATCGCGGGCCGCTCCGGGGCAAGACGCTGGCCTGGGTCGGCGACGGCAACAACGTGCTGACCTCGCTGATCCACGCGGCCGTCCGGCTGGACTGCGCGCTGAACATCGCGACCCCGGCGGAACTCGCCCCGGATCCCGCGGTCCTGGCCTGGGCGGCCGAGCGCCAGGGACGGCTGCGGCTGACCCACGATCCCGTGGCAGCGGTGCGGGGCGTCGATGCGGTTTTCGCCGACACCTGGATCTCGATGGGGCAGGCGGAGGCCGATCGCCGCCGGGTCCTGGAGCCGTTCCGTGTCGATGCCGGCCTGATGGGCCATGCGGCGCAGGATGCGCTGTTCCTGCACTGCCTGCCGGCTCACCGCGGCGAGGAGGTCACCGCCGAGGTGATCGACGGGCCGCAGTCGGTGGTGTTCGACGAGGCCGAGAACCGGCTGCACGCGCAGAAGGCCATTCTCGAATGGTGCCTCGACGGCGGCGGATCGGCATGACCAGTCTGCCGACCGTCGATCTGCTGCGGCCGTTCCAGCTCGAGCGTTCGCACCTGCGTGGCCGGTTCGTGCGTCTTGGCGACACGGTCGACTACGTGCTGCGGGCGCACGCTTACCCGCTGCCGGTCTCCGAGCTGCTGGGCGAGCTTCTGGTCCTGGCCGGCGCACTCGCCGGCGGTCTCAAGTTCGCCGGTCGCTTCAGCCTGCAGATCAGGGCCGAGGGGCCGGTGCGGCTGCTCGTGGCCGACTGCACCAACGACGGCGAGATGCGCGGCTACGCCAGCTTCGATGCCGACGGGGTGGCGGCGAGCGGGGCACAGGCGATGCAGCTCCTGGGGCAGGGGCTGCTGGCGCTGACCGTCGACCAGCGTGGCGATGGCGGCGAGGTGCAGCAGGGTATCGTCGAGCTGGGTGGCACCACCTTGTCCGACTGCATGCTCAACTATTTCCATCGCTCGGAGCAGGTGCGGACCGGCATCCGGGTCGCGGTCGGCCGCGACGCGCTCAGCGACCGCTGGCATGCCGGGGCCATCGTCATCCAGGCGCTGCCCAACACCGACCCGCGGCGGGAGGCCGAGGCCGAGGAGGATTGGCGCCGCGCCATGATCCTCCTCGGCACCGCCAGCGATGCGGAACTGCTCGACGCGGCCCTGCCCGCCGACGAGCTGCTGTTCCGGCTGTTCCACGAGGACGGGGTGCGCGTCTTCCCGCCGCTTGCCCTGCACGCCGGCTGCAGCTGCGACGAGGACCGGGTGTGGAACATGCTGGCGAGCTTTCCGCTGGACGACCTGGAAAGCATGCGGCAGGACGACGGCGGGATCACCGTCACCTGCCAGTTCTGCAGCCGGGTCTACGCCTTCGATCAGGCCAGGCTGAGCGTGCTCCTGGCACCGCGGAGGCATTGAGCATGGCCGGGCGCTGGGCGCGTACGACCGGACTTCTGTTCCTGCTGGCGGCCTGCGCGCCGACGGCGGACAACCCGCCAGCGGCGCCGCCGCTGCCGGCGGCGCCGCCGATCCGCCTCACCGTCGGCAGCGTCGAGGTCGGCAGCACCGCGGCGTACCCGGCCAACATGAACTTCATCGCCCGCCGGCGCTCCGAGCTGCTGGCCACGAACGCGCAGAACTATCTGCGTTCACGCCTCGAGGCCGCGGGCGGGGCCGACGTCGCCAAGGCGACGGTGGTCGAGGCCAGCATCATCGAGCGCGCACCGGACAATCCCGGCGGCGCCCTGTCGACCGCGCCGAGCTGGGAAATGGTGGGGGCCCTGGCACTGAAGGTCGCGATCGTCGACGGCTTCGGGGTCGAGCAGGGCTTCGCCTCGTCGCGCGTGCAGATCACCCGCTCGATCTCGCCGCGGATGGGCGTCGAGACCAAGGACAATTTCTCCCGCACGCTGAGCAACGATCTGATCGAGGCCGCCGGCCGCGAGCTGGAGCAGAGCATCGCGCGCAACCTGACCGAGCGCCGCGCCCCCTGAGCGCGTGCGGGGGCGCCGCGCGATACCCCAAGGTGACCGCAAGGGCAAAAAAAGACGGCCTCCCCACGATGGGTAGGCCGTCAGTCACTGCGGGGAACAATGGAATTGCTCCATCGATATAACACGTCAGGCGACGGTTCTGTTCCGTCTCGGTTGCAAAATATCGTGATGATTGATCCGGAGCCTGTCCTGGCTGCGTAGAGACTGAATGTTCCGGTTGGCGCCTGCGCGTTGTCGCGGCATTGCCGCTGGTCGTGAGCTTACCGCCGGCGCCCGGTGGCCGTGTGATCGGCGACATAGGCTCGCCGGGAGCCTATCGGCCTGGGCATGCCCGTCGTGGTGTCGCGCTTGGTCTGCAGCTCGGCCTCGGCATTGAGCTCGGCGCCGAGCAAGACGACGAAGCCGCTGATGAACAGCCACATCAGCAGGATGACGACACCGCCCAGGGTGCCGTAAGTCTGGTTGTAGCTGGCGAACTTGGCGACGTAGAACGAGAATGCCATCGAGGCTGCGAGCCACAGCCCGGCGGCGGCCAGCGAGCCCGGCGTGATCCAGCGCCAGCGTGCGGGTGCCCGGCTGGGTCCGAAGCGATAGAGCAGGGCGAGGCCGAGCAGCACCAGAGCCATTGCCAACATCCACGACCCGACCCGAACCAGCCATTCGCCGAGGGGCCCGAGCGGCAGGTAGGCGAGCATCGCCGGCAGGCCGACGATCAGCGCGATCATGCTCGCCACGCCGATCACGGCCACGACGGTGAACACGAACGCGGTGAGATTGAGCCGCAGCAGGCTGCGCCTCTCCTGCTCCTCGTAGGCGATGTTCAAGGCCTCGAAGAGCGTCTTGACGCCCGAGGTGGCGCTGTAGAGGGCCACCAGCAGCGCCAGCGCTGCGCCCCAGCTCAGCTTGGTCGGTCCGGTGGCGGCGACCGCATGCGCCTGGGCATTGAGCAGATCGACGGCCTCCTTCGGCACGACGCTGTTCAGGCCGCTGATCTGCTGCTCGATCGTCGCCGGGTCGGCGACGAGGCCGTAGATCGCGACCAGGGCCGTGATCGCCGGGAACAGCGCGAGCAGGGCGTAGAAGGCGCAGCCGGCGGCGATGATCGACATGTTGTCCTTGCCGACCTCGTCCCAGACCCGCCGCAGCACCTCGAGCCAGCCGCGGGCCGGGATGGCCGCGGGGTGATCCGCGTGCCGGCCGGGCGCATCGTCCGGCCTAGCATCGGTGGCCTGGGGGCGCTCGTCGAAGCTGCGCAGCCCGGCTCGCGGTGCCGCCTGCGTGGCGGCGGATGTCGGACGGGCAGCGAGAAGCGTGAACAGGGCGACGGTGCCGCCGAGCAGAAGCTCCAGCGTGCCGCTGCTGCTGCCGGCCGGCCGCGATTCCGGGCCGGAGTGCCGTCTCTGCATGGCTGGATCTCCGCTGGGCTCTCGGCACCACGACGCGATGCCATGCCTAGCCGAACCGCCGATCTCGACCTTGGTTGCAGGACCATGGCCTGCCGCCGCCACGACCCGAGACGAGGGCAGGTCCGCTCATCCCGAAAGTCAGCGCAGCGGCTTGCCGGCGGTTTCCGGCGCCCGCCATAGTCCCAGCAGGGTCAGCGCGGCCACACCCAGCAACAGCATGGCCGGGATCATCTCGTCGCCGGTGCGATGGATCAGCCACGTGGCGGTCATCGGGGTGAGGCCGCCGAACAGCCCGACGCTCAGATTGTAGCTGATCGACGCTGCCGTGCAGCGTACCTGGCGCGGCAGGGACTCGGCCAGCATGGCGGGCAGCTGCCCGGCATAGAGCCCGACCAGCAAGGCGAAGCAGACCTGGCTGGCGAGCATCACGTTGAACACGGGGTGACCGAGATAGGTGAAGAGCGGCCAGGACAGCAACAGCAGCCCGGTCATGGCGATGACCGCCACGGGCTTGCGGCCGAAGCGGTCCGAGAGCGCGCCGCCCAGCAAGGCACAGCCGATCAGGACGGTCATGCTGATCGTGTTGATGTCGAGGGCTTCGCGCGGCGGAATCTTGTCCAGCGTCTGCAGGTAGGAAACGACGTAGACGAACAGGATGTAGAAGGCGACGCCGCTGGGCAGGCAGAGGAGGATCAGGCGCAGGATCGTGCGCCACTCCGAGGCCAACGCCGCCGCCAGGGGCGAGTGCTGCTCGCCATGGTCGGTGCCGGCGCTCGGCACGTCGGGCAGCTGCCGCCGCAGCCAGATCCCGAGCCCGGCCACGCCGATGCCGAACAGGAACGGCACACGCCAGCCCCAGCTGCCCAGCGCCTCCGGCGACAGCAGGTTGGCCACCAGGGTGCCAGCGGCCGAGCCGAACAGGATCCCCGCGATCGCACCGGCCTCCATCCAGCTGCCATGTCGTCCGCGATGGCTCGCGGGTGCATGTTCGACCACGTAGACGATCGACGTCGTGAACTCGCCGCCGACTGCCAGGCCTTGCAGCAGCCGCAGGACGACCAGAAGCAGGCCGGCAAGGTTGCCGAGCTGCGCGTGCGTCGGTAGGAGGCCGATCAGAACGGTCGGTACGGCCATCAGGGCGACCGAGGCCAGAAGGGCGCGCTTGCGGCCGAACCGGTCGCCGATATGGCCGAACAGCGCCCCACCCACCGGCCGGGCGAGGAAGCCGGCGGCGAACACGCCGAAGGCGGCGAGCGTCGAGGCGACCGGGTCGTCGGCGGGGAAGAACGCAGCACCGATCGCCACGGCGAAGTAGCCGTAGACGGCGAAATCGTACCATTCCATCACGTTGCCGACGAGGCTGGCGGTGATGATCTGGCGGGTGGAGGCCGCCGGCGGCCGTGCCGGCATGGGGAGCGGTCCGGCTCGCCGGTCCCCGAGAACACCCGCCGTCGCGCTCATCCGCTCCTCCTTTTCCCACCTTTCTGGATGACTGGCGCGGCCCCTGGCTGGATCAACCGCAACCAGTGCCCGCGTCGTGCACTCTGCTACCCATGCCATGGAAATGCGATGCCGATCGCGAGCGGTGCCCCACGCTGTCCCCTGAGCGGCAGCTTGACGGAGCGGGGGCATCGTTCGACCGGCCGGCAGCGAAACGATCGCCACCGAAGCTCGTTCGATCGAGGAGCCTCGGCTCGGGCGGGCTCCGGCCCGCCCGTCTTGTGCCCGTCCATTAGGCCCAGTGCTTGGCGATCCGCCAAAAGCGCGGCTTGGCAGTTGAGCCACGCCTTCCGGCAAGGACGTCGGTGCTCGGCTTCCGCAACGTACAGTATGTGTCGCGCTGGCCCGCCATCGCCGCACTTGCGGCGACGATGGGTGCCTCGTCACCCCTTACCCGCACCACT
>JBDHTW010000041.1:0-36475 GCA_039808865.1 Geminicoccaceae bacterium | reverse complement strand
CCAGTGCCGACCGGGACGCCGTCGCCGGCGAGCGCGACCGGCTGGCGAGCGAAGCCGCGGCCGAGCGGCAGCGTCTGGCGAGCGAGCTCGCGACGACCCAGGCGCGGCTGGACAAGCTCGTGGCCGATGCCGGGCGGCAGGCCGCCGAGGCCGAGCGGCAGGGGCGGGAGCTGCGGCAGGCCATCGACGGGCTGCAGCACCAGCTGCGTGCGGCCATGGCCGACAAGGCGCGGCTCGAGCAGCAGGCGGCACAGCTCGCCGGCGGCCGGCAGAACCTGGAGCGGGAAACGCTTCTGCTGAAGGGCGAGGTCGAGCGGCTCGGCCGCGAGCTCACGGTGGCGCGGGCGCGTGGGGCCAAGCTCGAGGAAGCCTCGCGCTCGGCGGCCGCGCAGCTCGCGCAGGTGCTGGGCCAGGACGGCTGAGCCATGGAGATCGTCGAGATCCTGATCGGTGGCCGGCGCTTCCGCCTGCAGTGCGGCCCGGGCGAGGCCACGCGTGTGCAGCAGCTCGCCAAGCTCGTCGACCAGTGTGCGGCGGGTCTGGTGCAGGGCCATGTCGGCCTGGGCGAGGAGAAGCTGCTGCTGCTGGCGGGCCTGACCCTGGCCGATCATCTCGAGGAGGCGCGGGCCGAGCTCGACCGCTTGCGCGACGGCGTGGTGCGGTCGACGAACGTCTTCCAGGACCGGGCGGCCTTGGCCGTGGCCACCGCGGCCCGGCGGCTGGACGCGCTGGCCGCTCAGATCGAGCAGTCGGCCGAAGCCTAGGCGGCGAGGCTCAGGTGGCCCTGAGCCTGACATAGGAGCCCGGCGCATCCTCCAGCGGTGGCAGCCGCTCGCTGCCCGGCGTGCGCGCCGGCACCTTGTCCCCGGCATGGCCGGCGTTCCAGCGCGACCAGTCGCTCCACCAGGAACCTTCGCGGTGCACGGCGTCCGCCAGCCAGGCCTCTGGGTCGGCCGGCAACGCCTCGTTCACCCAGTAGCCGTACTTGCCGGCGGCGGGCGGGTTCACGACGCCCGCGATGTGCCCCGAGCCGGCGAGGACGAACCGCTTCTCGCCCTGGTAGATCTGGGTCGCGGCGTAGGTGCTCTTCCACGGCGCGATGTGGTCCTCGCGCGTCGACACCCAGTAGACCGGCAGATCGATCCGACGCAGGTCGATCGGCACGTCGCCGAGACACACGGCCCCGGGCTTGATCAGCAGGTTCTCGTGGTAGCACTTGCGCAGGTAGAAGCTGTGCATCGCCGCCGGCATGCGGGTGCTGTCCGAGTTCCAGTAGAGCAGGTCGAACGGGAACGGGTCCTTGCCCAAAAGATAGTTGTTGATCACGAACGACCAGATCAGATCGTTGGCGCGCAGCATGTTGAACGTGGTGGCCATCTCGGCGCCGTCCAGGTAGCCGCGCTTGGCCATGCTCCGCTCGAGCGCCGCCAGCTGCTCCTCGTCGATGAACACGCCGAGCTCGCCCGGATCGGCGAAATCGACCATCGTGGTGAAAAAGGTGGCGGCCTTGATCCGGTCGTCGCCCTGCTCCTTCATCCGGGCCAGCGTCGAGGCCAGCAGCGTGCCGCCGAGGCAGTAGCCGATCGCGGTGACCTCGCGCTCGCCCGTCGCCTGCTCGATCGCATCCAGGGCGGCCAGTGGCCCGAGGAACATGTAGTCCTCGAACGACATGTGACTCAGCTTCTCGTCCGGATTCACCCACGACAGCACGAATACGGTGAAGCCTTGGTCGACGCAGTACTTGATGAAGCTGTTCTTCGGCTGCAGGTCGAGAATGTAGAATTTGTTGATCCAGGGTGGGATGACCATCAGCGGACGGCGATGCGCGTCGGCCGTCGTCGGCGTGTACTGGATCAGCTGCATGAGCTTGGTCTGGAACACGACCTTGCCCGGTGTCGTCGCGATGTTGTGCCCGATGTCGAACGCGTCGAGATCGGTCATGCGGATCGCCAGCCGGCCTTTGCCGCGCTCGAGATCCTCGAGCATGTTCTTGAGGCCGCGCAGCAGGTTCTCGCCGCGGCTGTCGAGGGTCAGCCGCAGGACCTCGGGGTTGGTGGCGACGAAGTTGGACGGCGCCATCATCTCGACGAACTGCCGGGTGTAGAACTCGAGCTTCTGCTGGGTCTTGTCGTTGACGCCGTTCGATGGGCCGGCCACCTGCAGGATGTACTTCGAGCTCAGCAGGTAGGACTGCTTGATGAAGTCGAACAGCGCGTTGTCGTTCCAGGCCGGGTCCTTGAAGCGGCGGTCGCCACGGTCCGGCACGATGACCGGCTCGACCGAGGCCCCGAGCATGCGCTGGGTCGTGTTCTGCCACAGCCGCACATAGTCCTGCCACAGATCGAACTGGGCCTTGATCAGTTCCTGCGGCTGGCTCATCAGCCGGGTCAACATGTCGACGAAGGCGCCACCGAGAGGCGCGTGGCCGTTGAGGGACGAGGGTTCGGCACCGAGATCCTGCTGCCGGGCGAGAAAATCCTCGACCAGCTTGCGGCTGCGTTCCGCGATGTCGCCCAGAATGGCCGCAATCTGCTCTGACTGGTCGGCCGCCATTGCCGCTTCTTGTTGCTGCGCCATCCTGCAATCCCCTATCATCAACGACGAACAAGGCACTCGGACCTTCTATGTCGGAGCGCTGTCCAAGGTGTCCACTTGCCCGTCAAAAGGCCCGAGCCGGGGCGGTCTTTACGCGTGTATGTAGTCAGTTTGCCCACGCGAGCCAACTGTGACGGACCAGCCGTACCAAGCTGCTGTGGCCTGCGGCACGCGCCTGCGACATCGCGGAAGCAGCAGGATGGCCGCGCACGCTTGGTGCTGGCGGCAGGACTGTTGGCCGGCGTGCTGACGGCCTGCGAGCCGGCGCCACCGCCCGGCCAGAGTCCCGCCCGGCCATTGCCGCCCGGACCATATCCCGATTTGGCCAGCGTCCCGCCGCGACCGCAGCTCAGCTACACCGTGGAGCAGCGGCAGCAGATCGCCAACCAGCTCGTGGCCGACCGCGAGAACGCCAGATACGCGGCGGCCAGGCTCGCCTACGCGACCGGTGCCGCCACCGAGCCGCCGCCGCCTCCACCGCCGCCTCCGGCGCCCGCGCCGGCGCCGCCCCCGGTGCCGCCGGCGGCTGGCGACGCCGGCATTGCCGCCTCCTACCTGGAATCGAACCTTGCCGACGTCCGGGACACCGGCAAGCTACGCCAGTTCATGCGCCGGCTGGATCGCGAGGCCCCCGACCCGGCAGGGCCGGCGACGCTCGCCGAGGCACTGGGGTTGAGCCGTCCGAGCGACCCGCCGGCATCCCCTGGGCCGGGTGCGGGCAGCACGCAGGACGACAAGGACACCTCGCCGGACGTGCTCGGCGGTGTCCTCGGCGTCGAGCGTGCGCCCGCGGTGCGGGCCGGCCCGACACCCGCGCCGGCGGCCCTGCCGTCCGGGGCGGTCGTCGCCCAGGTCGCTTTTGCCGCCGGCAGCACCGAGCTGCCCGATGGGGCCGACGCCCAGCTCGAGGCGGCCGTGGCACAGGCGCGCAGCGCCCATGTGCCGTTGCGCATCGTGGCGTCTTCCGGCCAGACTGGCCTTGGCGCGGAGCGGGCGCGTGCGGTCGCCGCAAGCCTCGTCCGCCTCGGTGCAGCGTCCGATCGGCTTGATCTTGCGCTGACCGGCAGTGGTGACACGGTGCTGGTCTATCTTGAGGGTACGTCACCATCTTGAGTGCCGCAGCCGTCGTCTGCCGATTCGCGTGGGGCCCGAAACGTGCTACGAAGCGCGCCCCACGGTTCGGCCGCGGCCGACCGCATCCTTGTGGACCGTACCGATGAAAGAGCCCGAGTTCCATCGCATCCGCCGCTTGGCACCCTATGTCTTCGCCGAGGTCAACCGGCTCAAGGCGGCGGCGCGAGCGGCGGGCCGGGACATTATCGATCTGGGCATGGGCAACCCGGATAGCCCGACCCCGGCTCACATCGTCGACAAGCTGGTCGAGACCGTGCGGGACGGCAAGACGCACCGCTACTCGGCGTCGCGCGGCATCCCCGGCCTGCGCAAGGCCTGGGCCGGCTATTACGACCGGCGGTTCGGCGTCCGGCTGGATCCGGAGACCCAGGTCTGCGTCACGCTGGGCTCCAAGGAAGGCCTGGCCAATCTGGCGCAGGCGATCACGGCACCGGGCGACACGATCCTGTCACCGAATCCGAGCTATCCGATCCATCCGTTCGGCTTCATCATCGCCGGGGCGTCGATCCGGCACGTGCCGTTCGGCCCGGGCATCGATCTGATGCGCGAGCTGGCGCGGGCCGCCGAGCACTCGGTTCCGGCGCCGACGATGGTGGTGTTGAACTTCCCGTCGAACCCGACCGCGCTCACCTGCGGGCTCGACTTCTACAAGGAGGTCGTGGCGTGGGCCCGGCAGCGTGACATCTGGCTGTTGTCCGACATCGCCTATGCCGAGATCTATTTCGGCGAGCGGCCGCCGCCGTCGATCCTCGAGGCGCCCGGCGCCTTCGACGTCGCGATCGAGTTCGGCTCGCTCTCCAAGACCTATTCGATGCCGGGCTGGCGGATCGGCTTCGCCGCCGGCAACGCGCGGCTGGTCGGGGCCTTGACGCGGATCAAGTCCTATCTCGACTACGGGGCGTTCACGCCCGTGCAGGTCGCGGCGACCGCGGCGCTGAACGGCCCGCAGGACTGCGTGCAGGGCTTTCGCGATCTCTACCGCGACCGTCGCGACGTGCTGGTGGACGGCCTCGGCAAGGCCGGGTGGCAGATTCCGAAGCCCGAGGCGACGATGTTCTGCTGGGCGCCGCTGCCCGAGCAGTTCAAGGCATTGGGCTCGATGGAGTTCGCCAAGCTGCTGCTCGAGGAGGCCGACGTCGCCGTGTCGCCCGGCATCGGCTTTGGCGAGTACGGCGAGGGCTATGTGCGTCTGGCCCTGGTCGAGAACCGGCAGCGTCTCCGCCAGGCGATCCGCAGCGTGCGCGCCTTCCTGGCCCGGCATGGCAACGGCTCGGCCGAACCCGTCCTGGCGGTGGCGTGACGGAGCGCCGTGAGCGGCTCAGGATCGGCATTGCCGGGCTGGGCACCGTCGGCGCCGGGACGTTCCGGCTGCTGCAGGACCAAGCGGATCTCCTCGCCCGGCGCACGGGCCGCGCACTCGCCGTCACCGCGGTGAGCGCGCGCGAGCCCGGCCGGGAGCGCGGGCTCGATCTGGCCGGGGTGCGCTGGCATCGGGACGCCCGCGCCTTGGCCGAGGACCCCGAGGTCGATCTCGTCTGCGAGCTGATCGGCGGCAGCGACGGCGTGGCGCTGGATCTGGTCCGCGCGGCGCTGCGCGGCGGCAAATCGGTGGTCACCGCCAACAAGGCCCTGCTCGCCCATCACGGCGCCGAGCTGGCGCTCATGGCCGAGGCAGCCGGCGTTCAGCTCCGCTTCGAGGCCGCGGTCGCCGGCGGCATCCCGATCGTCAAGTCGCTGCGCGAGGGGTTGGCCGCCAACAAGATCCTCAGCGTCTATGGCATCCTCAACGGTACCTGCAACTTCATCCTGACGACGATGCGCGCCACGGGGCGCGAGTTCGCCGACGTGCTGGCCGAGGCCCAGGCGCTCGGCTATGCCGAGGCGGACCCGAGCTTCGATGTCGACGGCATCGACGCCGCGCACAAGCTGGCCCTGCTGGCGGCCCTGGCCTTCGGCGGACGCCCGCGCTTCGACGCGGTGCATGTGGAGGGTATCCGCCACGTCTCGGCCATGGACATCGCGTTTGCCGACCAGCTCGGCTACCGGATCAAGCTGCTGGGTGTCGCCCGGATGACCGCCGACGGCCTCGAGCAACGGATGCACCCGTGCATGGTCCCCGCACAGGCGCCGATCGCCCAGGTCGACGGCGTGTTCAACGGCGTCGTGGTCGAGGGCGACCAGGTCGGCTCCGTCGTGCACGAGGGCCGTGGCGCCGGTGCCGGTCCCACGGCCTCGGCGGTGGTCGGCGACATCGTCGACATCGCGCGTGGGCTCGACCTGCCGACGTTCGGCGTGCCGGCGACTGAGCTCGCCCGGCATCCGATCGCGCCGATCGCCGCGCATGTCGGCAGCTACTACATCCGCCTCATGGTCGTCGACGAGCCGGGCGTGCTCGCCGACATCTCGGCGGTCTTGCGCGACCACGCGGTATCGATCGAGTCCTTGATCCAGCGTGGCCGCAATCCCGGTCAGGCGGTGCCGATCGTGCTGACCAGCCACGACACCACCGAAGCCGCCATGCGCGGGGCTCTTGAGCGGATCGCGGCGCTGGGCGCCGTCCTCGAGCCGCCGCGCATGATCCGAATCGAGCGATCCTGAGTTGGGGGAAGCATGAGCGAGTATCTGAGCGAGGACCGCAATCTGGCGCTGGACACGGTCCGCGTGACCGAGGCTGCGGCGCTGGCCAGCGCCCGCCTGATCGGCCATGGCGACGAGAAGGCGGCCGATCAGGCCGCGGTCGATGCGATGCGCCAAGCGCTCAACGTGCTCGACATCGAGGGTACCGTCGTGATCGGCGAGGGCGAGCGCGACGAGGCGCCGATGCTCTATATCGGCGAGAAGGTCGGCACCGGCCGAGGACCGAAGATCGACATCGCGCTGGACCCGCTCGAGGGAACGACGATCACGGCGACGGGCGGGCCCAACGCGATCTCCTGCATCGCGATGGCCCCGCACGGCGGGTTCCTCAACGCGCCCGACACCTACATGGACAAGATCGCCGTTGGTGGCGGCCTGCCGGAGGGTGTGATCAAGCTGAGCGACAGCCCCGCCACCAACCTCAACCGATTGGCCGAGGCCAAGGGGCTCGATGTCGACGATCTGGTCGTGCTCATCCTCGACCGGCCGCGGCACCAGAACCTGATCGCCGCCGTGCGCAAGGCCGGCGCGCGCATCCGCCTCATCAGCGACGGCGACGTGGCCGGCGTGATCGCCACGGCCCGCCCCGACAGCGGCATCGACATCTACATGGGCAGCGGCGGTGCGCCGGAAGGCGTGCTGGCGGCGGCGGCCCTGCGTTGCATCGGCGGCCAGTTCCAGGCCAAGCTTTTGTTCCGCAACGACGAGGAGCGGGCCCGGGCACGCAAGATGGGGGTCGAGGATCTCGATCGGATCTACGATATGGAGGATCTGGCCAAGGGTGACGTGATGTTCGCCGCGACCGGCGTCACCGACGGCACGATGCTCAAGGGTGTGCGCCGCCACGGAGGCCGGATCTTCACCCAGTCGATCGTGATGCGTTCACGCACCGGCACGGTGCGGATCATCGAGGCCGAGCACAACCTGCCGGTCAAGGGCGAGGTGGTGCCGCACTTCGCGGGGTGACCCGCCCCGGCTCCGGGCTCGTGCCGCTCAGGCCGGCCCGGCGTCGGGAGTCAGGGCGAACGCCATCGCCGCCTCGGCGTGAAGCCGGGTCGAATCGAAGACCGGGACGTCGAGGTCGTCCTGCCCGATCAGCATGGTGACCTCGGTGCAGCCGAGGATCACGCTGTCCGCCCCCGCGCGGCGCAGCCTCGCGATCTCCTGCAGGTAGGCCGCCTTCGAGTCCGGCCGGACGACGCCCAGGCACAGTTCGTCGTAGATGACCCGATGGACCAGGGCCCGTCCGGCGGCATCCGGCACCATGGCCTCGAGACCGTGCCGGTCGCGCAGGCGGCCGATGTAGAAATCCTGCTCCATCGTGAAGCCGGTGGCGAGCAGGGCCGGGCGGCGGCAGCCCGCTGCCCGCACGGCCACCGCGGTGGCATCGGCAATGTGCAGGAGCGGGATCGACACCGCCGTCTGCACGTCGTCGGCCAGCTTGTGCATGGTGTTGGTGCACAGGACGATCGCCGCCGCGCCGCCCTGCTCCAGGCGCCGGGCGGCGTCGACGAGCAGCTGCGCGGCGCCGGCCCAGTCGCCGGCATGCTGCCGGGCGGCGATGTCGGCGAAGTCGAACGACCACAGCAGCAGCTTGGCCGAGTGCAGCCCGCCCAATCGGTCGCGGGCCAGCTCGTTGAGATGCCGGTAGTAGAGCGCCGTGCTCTCCCAGCTCATCCCACCCAAGAGCCCCAACGTGCGCATCGAGCCCGACCTCGCTTCCGGGAATGGGCGAGCCGCGGCTACTCCGCGGCTTTGACCTCGTGGCCGAGCTCGACCGACAGTTTGACCAGGAGATCGGCCGCGGCCTCGGCGATGACCGTGCCCGGCGGGAAGATCGCGCGGGCACCGGCGGCGAGCAGCGCGTCGTAGTCCTGCGGCGGGACCACGCCGCCGACCACGATCATGATGTCGTCCCGGCCGCGTGCCTCGAGCTCGCGGCGCAGCTCGGGCACCAGGGTCAGATGGCCGGCCGCCAGCGAGCTCACGCCCACGATGTGCACGTCGTTGTCGACCGCCTGCTGCGCCGCCTCGCCCGGGGTCTGGAACAGCGGGCCGATGTCGACGTCGAAGCCGAGATCGGCGAACGCGGTGGCGATGACCTTCTGGCCACGGTCGTGGCCGTCCTGGCCCATCTTGGCGATGAGGATGCGCGGTCGGCGGCCTTCGGCCGCGGCGAAGCTCTCGACCAGGTCACGGGCGCGACGGACGCTCACGGGCTCCCCCACCTCCTTGGCGTAGACGCCGGCGATCGAGCGGATCTCGGCCACGTGCCGACCCCAGACCTGCTCGAGCGCCGCCGTGATCTCGCCGACCGTGGCCCGCGCCCGGGCCGCCTGCACGGCAAGGTCGAGCAGGTTGCCCTGGCCGGAGCCGGCGCACTGGGTGAGCGCGGCCAGCGTCCGCCGGCAAGCGAGCTCGTCGCGGCCGGCGCGCAGCCGCTCGAGCTTGGCGATCTGGCTCGCCCGCACCGCCGAGTTGTCGACCTTGAGGACGGGAATGTCCTCCTTCTCGCCGAGCTTGTACTTGTTGACCCCGACCACGGTCTGCTTGCCGCCGTCGATGCGCGCCTGCGTCTTGGCGGCGGCCTCCTCGATCCGCAGCTTGGGGATGCCCTGCTCGATCGCGCGCGCCATGCCGCCCGAGCCCTCGACCTCCTGGATATGCCCCCAGGCCCGCTTCGCCAGCTCGTAGGTCAGCCGCTCGACATAATGGCTGCCACCCCAGGGATCGATCGAGCGGGTGATGCCCGTCTCCTGCTGGATGAACAGCTGCGTGTTGCGGGCGATCCGGGCCGAGAAGTCGGTCGGCAGCGCCAGCGCCTCGTCGAGCGCGTTGGTGTGCAGCGACTGGGTGTGGCCGTGCGTGGCGGCGAGCGCCTCGATGCAGGTGCGGGTGACGTTGTTGAACACGTCCTGCGCGGTCAGCGACCAGCCGGAGGTCTGGCAGTGGGTGCGCAGCGCCAACGACCGCGGGTCCTTGGGCGCGAACGGCCGCACCAGCTTCGCCCACAGCAGCCGGGCCGCGCGCAGCTTCGCCACCTCCATGAAGAAGTTCATGCCGATGGCCCAGAAGAACGACAGGCGCGGCGCGAACGCGTCCACGTCCAGGCCGACCGCGCGGCCGCAGCGGATGTACTCGACGCCGTCCGCCAGCGTGTAGGCCAGCTCCAGGTCGGCCGTGGCCCCGGCCTCCTGCATGTGATAGCCGGAAATGCTGATCGAATTGAACTTGGGCATGTTCGCCGCGGTGTAGGCGAAGATGTCCGAGATGATCCGCATCGATGGGCTGGGCGGGAAGATGTAGGTGTTCCTGACCATGAACTCCTTGAGGATGTCGTTCTGGATCGTGCCGCTCAGCTTGGCCGCCGGCACGCCCTGCTCCTCGGCCGCCACGATGTAGAGCGCGAGGACCGGCAGCACCGCACCGTTCATGGTCATCGACACGCTCATCCGGTCGAGCGGGATGCCCTGGAACAGGGTCTGCATGTCGAGGATGGAATCGATCGCGACGCCGGCCATGCCGACATCGCCCGTGACGCGCGGATGGTCGCTGTCGTAGCCGCGATGGGTGGCGAGATCGAAGGCGACGGAGAGGCCCTTCTGCCCCGCGGCGAGATTGCGCCGGTAGAACGCGTTGCTGTCCTCGGCCGTGGAGAACCCGGCATATTGCCGGATCGTCCACGGCTGGGTGGTGTACATGGTGGGGTAGGGGCCGCGCAGGTAGGGCGGCAGGCCGGGGAAGGTGCCGAGAAAGTCGAGCCCGGCTGTGTCCGTGGCCGTGTAGAGCGGCTTGACCGGGATGCTCTCCGGTGTCGTCCAGGCGAGCTGCTCGGGCGTATGGCCGGTCGTCCGGGTGAACGCCTCGGCCCAAGCGGCCCAGTCGCCGGCGCCCGCCGCTGGTCCCAGCTCGGTCTGGGCGAAGCTCGGAATCTTGGTCATGCTGCCTCACCACCGGCATGAGCGTAGGCACGCTCGAGGGTCTCCAGGACATTGCCGCCGGCATGGACGAACTCGTCCACCCCGGCCGCGCGCCACGCTTCCCTTTGCGCTTCCTCCGGCCGGCCCATCAGGTAGATCGCCGTGCCCTGCGCCTCCTTGAGGGCCGCCGCCGCAGCAGCGGCCAGGGTGGCGTAGTTGGCGTCGCTCGAGCAGATCGCCGCCACGCGGGCGCCACTCGCCTTGAAGGCGCCGCCGACCTCCTCGGCCGAGGACAGCGGCTCGCTCGCGATCGTGGCGAAGCCGCCGGCCTCGAACAGGTTGCCCGCGAACGTGGCCCGGGCGCCGAACTCGTCGAGCCGGCCCAGGTTGCACAAGAACACGCGCGGCCGCTCGCCGGTACGGGCCAGCATGGCGTCGCTGCGCTCGCGCAGACGCTCGAAGCCTTCGCCCAGCCGGTGCGGCACAATGGCTCGAATGCCGGGTGCCCCCGGCAAGGCGCGCTCGGCTGCCGCGGGCCGCGACGGCTCGGCCAGCTCGGCGAACTCCGAGACACCGATGATCGGTTCGCGCCGGGTGGCGATCGCAACCTGCCGCTCCTGCCAGGTCTGCGCTACCAGCGCCTGCGGCCAGCCTTCGCGCAAGGCCGCCAGCATTCCGCCACGCCGCTCGATCTCCTGCACCAGCCTCCAGGCCTTCTGCGCCAGCTCTTCGGTCAGCGCCTCAACGTACCATGCGCCGCCAGTCGGGTCGATGACACGGCCGAGATTGCTTTCCTCGAGCAGGACCAGCTGCGTGTTGCGCGCAATCCGGCGCGCCTGCGCATCGGGCAGGCCCAGCGCATGGTCGAACGGCAGCACGGTGATGCTGGTGGCTCCGCCGGCGGCGGCGGCGAAGGTGGCGACGGTGCCGCGCAGCACGTTGACGTAGGGTGCCCGGCGGCTGAGCATGCGCGTCGCGGTCTCGGCATGCAAGCGCAGGCCGGGCATCGCCGCCGCGGCACCGCTCACCGCCAGGACGCGCCCCCAAATTCGCCGCAGGGCGCGGAACTTGGCGACGCTCAGGAAGAAGTCGGCGTCGGTGGCCAGCGCCAGGCCGATCTGGCCGGCGGCCAACTCGGCAGGGAGACCCGACTCGACCAGGGTGCGCAGGTAGAAGATGCCGGTGGCCGCCACCGCCGCCAGTTCCTGCGCCTCACTGCCGCCGCCGGCATGGTAAGGGCGGCCGTCGGCCAGGAGCGTGGCAACACCCGGCCAGGCCGCGGCAGTCTTGGCTGCGAGTTCGCTCGCGGCGGCCAATGCCGCTTCGACCGCGATGTCGTGTCCGGCCACCGCCACGCCCAAGGGATCCGCGTTGAGGTCGGCGCGAACTTTCGCCGGGTCGAGTCCCTCGGCGGCAAACAGGCGCAGCAGCGCTTCGGCAGCCGCTGCGAAGTCCTTGCCGGCGGCGAGACCGATCGGCGCGAGGTCGAGATAGACGCCGGTGAGCGCACGCGGCAGCTCGGTCCATGCCGCGGCATCGAGCTGGAGCTGGAGCGAGGTGACACCGCGTTCGAGATCCTCGAGCACCTGCGCGTTCAGCTCGGCGAGATCGGGCTGGCGATGCAGCTGGCGAATGTCCCAACCCTGTCCGAGCGAGCCAGCCGCCCCGCTGCCGCGGGTGAACGGCGGCGAGCCGGGCAGTCCCGTGGCGGCCGGCGCATCCTCCGCTCCGTAGAGCGGCTTGATCACGATTCCGTCATAGCTGCGGCGTAGCAATCGGCGGTCGATGTCGGCCCCCTTGAGAACCTTCGCCACCAATGCGCGCCATTGTACCGAATCTGCGGCCGGAAACTCCGCCGCGAGGGTGAATTCGCCATCGCCCGTCAAGGAGCCTGTCCCGTCCGCTGTGACCACTTTCCCGTCGAGACGATGCCATGCCGTGGCCCGACACTCCAGGGGACGTGCCGTCGCAAGCCGTGCTCCGGCCGAGTCCGGTGTCCGAGAGGCGGCCCAAGTCCGAGTCAAGATGTGCGTTTGCAGCAATTTAAGTATAGCGTTGGTCACGCAACATTAGAAAAACGGCAAAGACTGCTGCGGTGCGGTACGGTGTGGCAGGCGCGCCGCAACGGTGGCGAAACCGACAAATGGCGCCTCCGTTATCGCCACCCATCGCGCGCAAGCTGCCCAGCCGCATCTTAGCGATTTGCTCAGATTGAGGTATGGTGTATGAGGACTTTTGATTGAGGGATTGCTGCCGCCGCCCGGCCCGGCGGGTTCCTGCCCGTTCCGAACTGGACCATCATGACACCATCGCCTACCGATTCCGCACGTCCTGCCGACGCCGTCGTCGCAGAGGATTCAGGCTTGGATATCAGGGAGCTGCTCGGCATTTTGCGGCGCCGGAAGGCCGTGATCCTGTCGACGGTGCTCCTGCTCACGACCCTTGCCGTTCTGGCCGGCCTACAACTTACACGTAAGTACACGGCCACCGCCCTGGTCATGATCGATCCCAGCAAGAGCAATGTCGTCGACGTCGAAGCGGTGATTCAGGGGCTCGGTACCGACGCCTCTACGGTTGAAAGCCAGATGCGGGTGATCAGCTCTAGGTTTCAGCTGGAGCGGCTGGCGGATGACCTGAAGATCTTCGACGACCCCGAGTTCAATGTTGCGTTGCGGAATCCCGATCGTGACGTGCAGATGCCGGCTTCGGGGCCATTCGATTTCCTGCTGTCGTGGATTCCCGACGAGTGGCTGGTCGCCACTGGCATTGCCGCCGAGCCGATCGAGGCCGCGGCGGACGAGCAGCCGGCGCTCGAGCACGAGGCCACGATCGAGGCCTTCGCCGATCGCCTCAAGGTGACGGCGGAGGGGCGGTCCTATGTGATCAAGCTCGCTTTCACCTCGGAGGATCCGAAGAAGGCCGCGCGGATCGTCAACGCTGCCGCCGACCTCTACGTTGCGAATCTTCGTGACGAGAAGGTCGAAAAGACCGACCGGGCCAGCGCTTGGTTGGCCCAGAGGCTTGACGTGTTGAAGGCCGAAGTCGAGACGGCGGAAAACGCGGTCGAGCAGTATCGAGCCGAGAACGGGATCAACGAAGTCGATGGTGTGACGCTGAACGAGCAGCGGCTGTACAACGTCAACCAGCGGCTGTCCGAGCTGCGTGCCGACTACGCCGGCTCGCAGGCCAAGCTAGCGCAGATCAGCACGATGCGGACGCAAGGCATCCAGGCGCTGCAGGCCGTGCCCGAGGTACTGCAGTCCCAGGTCATCATCGATCTGCGGCAGCGCGAGACGGAGCTACTCAAAGAGGAGTCGGAGCTGCGCAGCACCTATGGTGACAAGCATCCGATGATTCAGAGCATCCAGCAGGAAAAGGCCACGCTGCAGCGCAAGATCGACGCCGAGGTCGAGCGGATCACCAAAACGATCGAGAACGACAGCGAGGTGATCGCGTCGCGGATCAAGGCGCTGGAGGATCAGATCAAGGAGGTATCGGCGGGCACGAGCCTCGATCGCGAGGTGGCCGTGAAGCTGCACCAGCTTGAGCGTGATGCCGACGCGTCCCGTAACCTCTACAATCTGATCCTGGCACGCTACAAAGAGACGGTCGATCAGCAGGAGCTGATCGAGGCGGACGCCAAGGTGGTGTCGACGGCGGCTCCTCCGAGCGAGCCCAGCTCACCCGGCCCCAAGCTGTTCGGCGCGGTGGGCTTCACCGCGTCGTTGATGCTGGGGGCCCTACTGGCACTGCTGATGGAGCGCTTCGACAATGGCCTGCGCAGCGCCAAGCAGGTCGAGCAGACGCTCTCGCTGCCGGCGTTGGGTCTGGTGCCCAGGCTCGAGCGCCTGAAGCGCGGGCAGAAGCCCCACCAGTACCTGCTGGCGAAGCCGCTCTCCGCCTACGCGGAATCGCTGCGCGCCATCTACACGTCGCTGCAACTGTCGAACGTCGACGACCCACCGCAGGTGGCGCTGGTGACCTCGTCGCTGCCACAGGAAGGCAAGACGACGCTGTCGCTGAGCCTTGCGACGTTCGCCGCCAGCTCGGGGCAGCGGGTCCTGCTCATGGATCTCGACCTACGCCATCCCAGCGTGCATCGCGATCTCGGTGTCACGCCGACCCAGGGCCTGGTCGAGTACATGGCCGGCGAGCGCGAGCTCGACGAGGTCATCGTCCGCAACGACGCCGCCAATCTCTGGTACCTGCCGATCAAGCGGCAGACCGCCAACCCGACCGACCTGCTCGGCAGCCAGAAGATGAAGGTGCTGTTCGCCGAGCTGCGGCAGCGGTTCGACTTCATCGTGCTCGATACCGCGCCGCTGCTCGGGGTGACCGATACCAAGGTGGTGTCCCGCTTCGCCGACACGGTGCTGTTCGTGATGCAATGGGACAAGACCAGCAAGGACACGGCGACGAACGCCCTGGCGCACATGCGCGAGGCCAAGGGCCGCGTGGCCGGTGTCGTGCTGACCCAGGTCGACGTGCGCAGGCATGCCCAATACGGCTACGGCGACGTCGGCCAGTATTACGGGAAGTACCAAAAGTACTACGTCAACTGAGTGATGGCGCACCCGGCCGGCGGACCGCTGTCGCCGGGGGAGGGGGCTGCGCCGGGCGGCATTGGCCCGGAGCCGCCGCAACCGCTATAGGGGCGGGGTCGGACACACCGACAGCACCGCCCCGACGCACCAACCCCCGGAGCTACCGGCATGCGACTCTACGATTTCGGTGTCACCTTCATCCTGATCGCCGCCGTCTGCGCGGCCGTGGCCATGGTCGTGGCCGCGCAGGTCGCCTGACAGTGGTACGAGCGCGGATCTAGCCTTCAGGTCCGCGCTCGTCGTCAGCCGACGCGCAGATGGAAGCTCTTCGGCCGGGTCAGCTGGCCATAGGCGAGTTCGGACAACGAGCAGCCGCGGCCCGAATCCTTGACCCCGACCCAGGCCAGCGCCGGGTCGAGATAATCGCAGCGGTTCATGAACCAGGTGCCGGTCTCGATCTCCTGGCCGATCCGTACCGCCGCCTCGACGTCTCGAGTCCAGACGGAGGCGGTCAGGCCGAACGGGCTGTCGTTCATCAGCCGGATCGCTTCCTCGTCGTCGGTCACCGGCATGATGCCGACAATAGGCGCGAAGCTCTCCTCGCGCATGACCCGCATGCCGTGATCGACGTTCACCAGACACTGCGGGGCCATGTACGGCGAGCCGCGCTGCTCGCGCGGAAAGCGTGCGGGATCGATCAGGGCGCGGGCTCCCGCCGCGACCGCCTCGGCCAGCTGCTCGCGGGCGAGATCCGCGCCTGAGGCGCGGGCCAACGGGCCGAGCGTGGTCTCCGGTCGGGTCGGATCGCCCAGCACGTAACCCGCGGCGAGCTCGGCGAATCTCTGCGCGAACTCGTCGAAACGGCGCCGGTGGACATAGATGCGCTCGATGCCGCAGCAGCTCTGTCCCGAGTTGAAGCAGGCGCCGTCGACCAGGTTCTCGACCGCGTGCGCGAGGTCGGCATCCTCGCGGACATAGGCCGGATCCTTGCCGCCCAGTTCCTGGTTGGTGCCGATGAACGTCGTGGCCGCCGCCGCCTGCACGGCGTGACCGGCAGGCACCGAGCCGGTGAACGCGACGAACTGGGCAGCGCCGCTGCCGATGAGCTTCAAGGTCGAGGTATGGTCCAGATGCAGATGCTGGAACACGCCGGCCGGCAGCCCCGCGGCATCGAACGCTTCCTGGAACCGCTCGGCGCACAAAGGCGTCTGCGCCGAATGTTTCAGCAACACGACATTGCCCGCGGCCAGGGCCGGAACGATTCCGTTGACCGCGGTCAGATACGGGTAGTTCCATGGCGCGACGACGAGCACCAGCCCCAGCGGCTCGTGGCGGATGAACCGCGTGAAGCCCGGCTTCTCGCCGACGTCGAGATCGGCGAGCGCGCGCGGTGCCGCCGTGAGCATGTAGCGCGCCCGCTCCTCCAGGCCACGGATCTCGCCCGGGCTCTGGCGGATGGGGCGCCCCATCTGCCAGGTGATCTCGGCGGCAAGCTCGTCGGTGCGCGCCACCAGCGCGTCGACGGCCCGGCCGATGCCTGCCAAACGCTCCGCCAGAGGCGTGCGCGCCCAGGCGCGAGCCGCCACCCGGGCCCGCTCCAGAGCGGCAGCGATCACCGGCTCGCCGGCCAGCTCACGCTCGACCAGGATGCGACCGTCGACCGGCGAAATCGTGCGCTGCATGCGCATGGCGGCGGATCGGTTCAATGGCTGGCGATGTAGGCGTCGCGCAGGACCAGCGTCTCGAGCTCCATCTCGTTCAGACGGCTCTTGACCACGTCGCCGATGCTGATCAGGCCGGCGAGGCGGCCATTCTCCACGACCGGCATATGGCGGAAATGGTGACGCGTCATCTCGGCCATGACCGACTTGACCGGATCGTCGAGGCGGCAGGTGCGCACGCCGCGGGTCATCAGATCGGCGACGCGCTGATCCGGGTTCATGATCGCCGCGCCATCCTGCGCCAGCCCGCGCAGAACGTCGCGTTCGGACAGGATGCCCATGATCACCGCCCCGTCCTCGCTGACCACCAACGCACCGATCCGCTCGAGCGCCATCCGGTGGACAGCCGTCGATATCGTGGCATCCGGGCGGATCGTGACCACCCGCTGGCCTTTTTGATCAAGGATCTCACGCACTTTCACCGTGGCGCTCCCTGTCTGCGACTGGCCGGCGACGACATCCTGATGACCGGCACCGGGGGCACTATGCGGACAAAGCACTCGGAGGCCAAGGCCGGAAAAGTGCGCCCACGGCCCGGCGCACGGCCCGTGCCGCCGGCACGTCGAGCGCATCCGTGCGATCGCCACCGCACAGGGCACCCCGAAACCCCAGGTAGTCAGGCCGAAGCCGGCCGAGCGGGGC
Organism: Geminicoccaceae bacterium; assembly: GCA_039808865.1. Lineage (GTDB taxonomy): Bacteria > Pseudomonadota > Alphaproteobacteria > Geminicoccales > Geminicoccaceae > Benzoatithermus. The sequence goes on along the minus strand of JBDHTW010000041.1, from coordinate 19,282 downwards.
CACGTCGGCGAGGCGAAGCGAGCCGGCAAGACCACTCAGCAGGCCATGCCCGCGGGCTGCCGTGACGAAGCCCTGCAGTTCGGCCACGCCGAGATGCTGGCGCAGGCCACCGGCGCACTTGTCGGCCGTGTCCAGCATGACGCCGTAGAAGCCGGCCTCGGCCAGCGTCGGCACCAGGGCGAGGTCGGGCCGGCGATCGGCCATCAGCACGGCGACGAGCCGGATGCCGGCGTGCGCGAGCGGCGCCAGGGCCAGGGCAATGGCGTGCTGGTCGGGTGCCGGAAAGAAACCGAGCTTGACGATGTCGACGCCGGTCGCCGCCGCGGCCCGCGCGGCGGCCGCAAGGCGGACGGCATCCATCGGCAGATCGCCCACGGTCGCGCTCACGGGCACTTGCCCATCGACCAGGCGCACCGCCTTGGCAAGATCGACAGCGGGCCATGCGCCCAAGGCGCCTGCGGCTGGATCTTTCAGATCGAGAATGTCCGCGCCGAACTCCAGCGCCTGTGCCACCTCCGTCAGGTTGGCGACGCTCGCCAGCAGCCCGACCCGATCGGCGCCGGTGGCGGAGATCAGCATCCGACGCGCCGGCGTGGACCGCACGGCACTGCCCCGGCCGACGGTTGGCTGTTTCGTCGTGCCGATCCTGCGATCGCCCACCACCTCTTGCCGATCGTGGTGGCATGTGCGCGCGACAAGTGCCATCCGGGGTAGACACTGGACGAAAAGCCGCGCAACGTCCGTGCTCCATGGTCGTAGAAGCAGAATGACGGTTTATTTACGCCATGTGTGGAAGCATGCAAAGCAAAGCACAGGAAGGCAGGTAGAATTGCTGCAATGCAGCGCGGGTGCGTGTCTGGATGGTCGGGCCTGAGGTCTTGCGATGGCGCAGTCACCCGTCGTGAGGCATGCCGTGTGTCGGCGCAGGTTTGGCGGTAGCCTTGTGTCGGCTCCATCGTGGTGATGAAGCCGAGATAGGTCGATCATGGGCGAGATCATCCATATCGAGGAGCGGCGACGGGCACGTGCCAAGCAAGCACCGGCCACCGCCGACATGTTCGACTGGGGCGCCAGCATGGCTGCCTATGTCGAGACCGTTCTCGTTCCAGGAATCGCCTACTGGCGGCTGTGGACGGCCGGTTGGGCCAATCTCTGGCTGGCTCCCATGGGCCTGCAGGTGCTGCCGATCGATCGCGAGCCGCCGCGGCCACCGGAGCAGGCGAACAGCACGCGCTAAAGATGTGCCGGCTACGCCGGTCCTCAGTTGGAGAAGGCTAGGTCAGGCCACGGCCCGTCGGCGACCACCGCGATCCTCATCGGCGTCGAACAGCGCCGAAAGCTGCCCCAGCAACGCGCCACCCAGCTGTTCCGGATCGGAGATCGTCACCGCACGGCGGTAGTAGCGGGTGACGTCGTGGCCGATGCCGATCGCCAGCAGCTCGACCTCGCTGCGGGTTTCGACCCAGCCGATCACCTCGCGCAGATGCCGCTCGAGATAGTTGCCGGGGTTGGCCGAGAGCGTGCTGTCGTCGACGGGCGCGCCGTCGGAGATCACCATCAGGATGCGGCGCTGTTCCGGCCGGCCCGAGAGGCGGTGGTGCGCCCACAGGATCGCCTCGCCGTCGATGTTCTCCTTGAGCAGGCCTTCGCGCAGCATCAGGCCGAGCGAGCGCCGGGCCCGGCGCCAAGGGGCGTCGGCCGGCTTGTAGACGATGTGGCGCAGATCGTTCAGCCGGCCGGGCGAAGCGGGCTTGCCGGCACGCAGCCAGGCCTCGCGTGCCTGGCCGCCCTTCCAGGCTCGGGTGGTGAAGCCCAGGATCTCGACCTTGACGCCGCAGCGCTCGAGGGTGCGGGCGAGGATGTCCGCGCTCATCGCCGCCACCGCGATCGGACGGCCGCGCATCGAGCCGGAATTGTCGATCAGCAGGGCGACCACCGTATCGCGGAAGTCGGTCTCATGCTCCACCTTGAACGACAGCGAGGTCGCCGGGTTGATCACCACACGCGACAGCCGGGCCGTGTCCAGGATGCCCTCGTCGAGGTCGAACTGCCACGAGCGCTGCTGCTGGGCCATCAGCTTGCGCTGCAGCCGGTTGGCCATGCGCCCGATCATGCCCTGGAAGCGCAACAGCGACTGGTCGAGCTGGGCCCGCAGCCGGGTCAGCTCGCTCGGGCCGCACAGCTCCTCGACCGTGACCACCTCGTCGAACTGGGTCGTGAAGACCTTGTAGGCCAGGGACTCGCCGCCGGGCGGCAGAAACTGCGGCCGGTTGGTCCGTGGGTCGTCGGCGCTGTCGTCCTCGGCGCCGGACTCGGTCTCGCTCTGCTCGGACGTCTCGCTGGCGGCCGCCTCGGCCTCGCTGTCGTCCTTGGTGCCACTGTCACGATCGGCCTGGGCGGTGCTCTGCTGCTCCTCCTCGCCGTCGCCGTCGCCATCGGCGCTCTCGTCCCCGCCCGTGGGCGGCTGCTCGCTGTCCGATTCGTTCTCGTCACGATCCCCGGCGTCGGGCGGCTCGACCAGCTCCTCGGACAGGCCGAGATGGGCCAGGAACTCGCGCACCTGCCGCGCGAAGGCCTCCTGGTCGCCGACGACGCCGGCGAGAGCCGGCAACTCGAGCGCGACGCTCTTGTCGAGCCACTCGCTCCAGGTGGCCATGAGCTTTTTCTGCGGCTCGGTCGGCGTGAAGCCGAGCAAGCGCTCGCGCGCGTAGAGATCGACGATCTCCGCAAGCGTCGCATCCTGCCCGCGCTCGGCCGCCGGCGCTTGGCCGAGGCGCGCACGGTAGGCGTTCTCGAGGTTGGCCCGCACACCTGCCATACGCTCGGAGCCCACCGCCTCGATGCGCAGCTCCTCGAGGCGATCGTAGAGCATGCCCGCCATCTCGCCCGCCGGGGCGAAGCGGCGATGCAGGCCGGCATCGTGATGGCGGATGTGCAGCGCTGCCCGGTCGGCCTCGCCGCGCACACGGCCGAGTTCGTGCTGGATCAGATCCGCCCGCGGCAAGGTCAGCCGCACCATCGGTGCAGCGGTGTTCTTGGCTGGCTCCCGGCCCCGCTCGCGGCCGCGGAAGGCGACCTCGACATCGTTCGTGGACGCGATCGCGCGCACCGTGCAGGCCAAAGCCCGCTGCAGCTCGTCGAGGTTCTGCTTCGTGGAATCCGTCAAAGGCGACGCCACCGGCTCAGGCGTAGGCGAGGTTGGCGGCCGATTCCGGCAGCTCGACCCCGAAGCAGCGCTGATAGTACTCCGCCACGATGTGCCGCTCGGCCTCGTCGCACTTGTTGAGGAACGTCACCCGGAAGGCGAAGCCCAGATCACCGAAGATCTCGGCGTTCTCGGCCCAGGTGATCACGGTCCGCGGCGACATGACCGTCGAGATGTCGCCGGCCATGAAACCGTTGCGGGTCAGATCGGCGAGCATGACCATGCCCGAGATCTTCTTCCGCCCGTCCGCCGTGTCGTAGCCGGGGCACTTGGCCAGCACGATCCGGCATTCGTCGCCATGCGCCAGATAGTTGAGCTGGGTCACGATGCTCCAGCGGTCCATCTGGCCCTGGTTGATCTGCTGCGTGCCATGATAGAGGCCGGAGGTATCGCCGAGGCCCACCGTGTTGGCGGTGGCGAACAGCCGGAACGCACGATGCGGCCGGATCACCTTGTTCTGATCGAGCAGCGTCATGCGGCCTTGCGCTTCGAGCACGCGCTGGATCACGAACATCACGTCCGGCCGGCCGGCATCGTACTCGTCGAAGGTCAGCGCCACCGGCCGCTGCAGCGACCAGGGCAGGATGCCCTCGCGGTACTCGGTGATCTGCTTGCCGTCCTTGAGGACGATCGCGTCCTTGCCGATCAGGTCGATGCGGCTGATGTGGCTGTCGAGGTTGATGCGGATGCACGGCCAGTTGAGCCGCGCCGCCACCTGCTCGATGTGCGTCGACTTGCCGGTGCCGTGATAGCCCTGGATCAGGACCCGCCGGTTGTGGGCGAAGCCGGCGAGGATCGCCAGCGTCGTGTCACGGTCGAACTGGTAGGTGGGGTCGATGTCGGGAACGTACTCGGTGCGCCGGCTGTAGGCCGGGACATCCAGATCCGAGGCAATGCCGAAAGTCGCGGCGACGCTCAGGCGGATATCCGGCTCATCGGGCAGATCGAGCAGATCGGTCGCGCCGACATGGGGGCCTTCCGAATGCAAGGTACAGATCTCCAGCCAAGACGAGCGCCAAACACCTTTATGCCCGCTGCCGACTTGGCCGGGCAAGGTGGCGCGATGTCATAACAGGCAGTTGCCGATTGCAGTGGCCGCCATGCGACGCGCCATGGCCTGAACGCGCGGCCATGCACCGCTAAACATAGAGCCGCTGCTCCCGCAGATAAGTATAGGCCTCGTTGATCAGCTTCAACCGCTCCTCGGCCATCTTGTCGCCGCCGTGGAGATCGGGATGGTGCTGCTTGGCCAGCTTCTTGTAGCGGCGCTTCAGCTCGGCCAGCGAGAACCCGGCCGCGAGCTGCAGCCGGCCCATCATCTCCTCGGCCTTGGTGCGCGGTCGCGGCGGCGGGTGGCGTGGCCCCTTGTCCATCTCGTCGACGAACAGGCCGAACACGTCGCGCCAGTCGTCGGCCAGCCCATGCGCCGTGCCATAGCGCCAGGTCGGGCGATGCCAGGTGACGTCGGCGCGGCGGTGATCGTCGATGTCCGCTTGGCTCATGCCGGCGAAGAAATCCCAGCCGCGATTGAACTCGCGGACGTGCTCCAGGCAGAACCACTGAAACTCGCGCAGCCGATTGCGCGCCTTGGGAGCCCGGTACTGACCCGCCAAGTCGCAGCCCGGCCATTCGCAGCAGCGTCCCGGCATCTCATTGCCGGCGCCCTTCAGACGCAGCGCATCGCGCCGCTCGTGCTCCCGGGTCCGTTTGTCGTGCATGGCTTTCGAAAGGACTATGGAGGGTGCCGTGCGGCCTCGCAAGATGGCGAGCGACGGCCCATGGGGCATTCGTCAGACGATCCGCTCGCGGATGACGGGCATCGGCGGCGGCGGATGATCGGCGATGATATAGGCATTCAGAAGTCGGTTCGCCGCTGCCGCCATGCTCGCTTCGTCCCGGCCGTGGATCACCGCCAGCGGCGCGTCCGGGCCGACCTCGTCGCCGACGCCGCGCACCTCGCCCAGCCCCACCGCATGGTCGACCGGATGGCTCGCCTGTCGTCGCCCTCCGCCCAGCTCCACGACCGCCAAGCCCAGGGCGCGGGCATCGACCGCCCGCACCCAGCCGGTCGTTCGCGGTGGCACCGCCCTCGTCAGCGGCGCTGCCGGCAGGAACTGGCGATGCCGTTCCAGCAGGCCGGCGGGGCCGCCCAGCCCATGCACCATCGCCGCGAAGCGTTCGGCGGCCGCACCCGAGGCGAGGGCGGCCGTCGCCGCATCGCGCCCGGCCACAGGGTCCGGGGCAAGGCCGCCGACCGCCAGCGCCTCGCCGCAGAGCGCCAGGATCAGCTCCTCGAGCCGTGGATGCACGGGCTCCCCGCGCAGCATGGCGATCGATTCGGCCACCTCCAGCGCGTTGCCGGCACTGTGGCCGAGGCATTCGCCCATGTCGGTGAGCAGCGCCGTGGTCGGCAGGCCGGCACCATGGGCGACGCCGACGATCGTGCGGGCGAGCGCGCGCGCATCGTCCAGCCGTGCCATGAAGGCACCCGAGCCGCATTTCACGTCCATGACCAGGCCCTGCAGGCCGGCCGCCAGCTTCTTGGCCAGGATCGAGGCGGTGATCAACGGGATGCTCTCGACCGTCGCGGTGACGTCGCGGATCGCGTACAGCCGCCGGTCCGCCGGCGCCAGATCGTCGGTCTGGCCGATGATGGCGCAGCCGGCATGCCGGACGACCCGGCGCAGGCGGTCGAGATCCGGTTGGGTCAGGTAGCCCGGAATGCTCTCGAGCTTGTCCAGCGTGCCGCCCGTGTGGCCCAGGCCGCGACCCGAGATCATCGGCACGTAGGCCCCGCAGGCCGCGAGCACCGGCGCCAGCACCAAGCTCACCTTGTCGCCGATGCCACCGGTCGAGTGCTTGTCGACGACCGGGCCGTGCAGCCCCCGCCAGTCGAGCACGCGACCGGAATCGCGCATCGCCAGCGTCAGCGCCACGGTCTCGTCACGGGTCATGCCACGCAGGAACACGGCCATGGCCAAAGCCGCCGCCTGCGACTCGGCGATGTCCCCGATGGTCAGGCCCTGCACGAAGAACGCGATCTCCTCCGCCGCCAGCTCGTTGCCGTCGCGCTTGGCGCGGATGATCTCCTGCGGCAGGTAGCCCGTCATCAGTATCCGCCCGGCACCTCGCCAGCGCCGGTCAGCAACGCATCGAGCAGCGACGAGGCCCCGACGCGGAAGCTCTTCGGCGACACCCAGCCCGGCCCGAGCAGCATATCGGCGAGATGGAGGTAGGCCGCGGCCTCGGCAGGGGTGCGGATGCCGCCGGCGGCCTTGAACCCGACCCGGCCCCCGGCTTCCTGGATCACCGACAGCAGCACCGCGGCGGCCTCCAGCGTGGCCCCGACCTCGGTCTTGCCGGTCGAGGTCTTGAGAAAGTCGATGCCGGCCATCACCGCGGCGCGGGCGGCCGCGGTGATCAGGTCGGGCTCGCGCAGCACGCCCGTCTCGAGGATCAGCTTCAGCGTGGTGCCCGGGCCGGCTGCCGTGCGGCACGTCTCGACCAGCTCGCCGACCAGGCCGACGTCGCCCTCGAGCACGGCCGCGATCGGCGCCACGATGTCGACCTCGTCCGCGCCCGCCGCCACGGCCGCGGCGGTCTCGTCGGCGGCGCGGCCGAGATCGTCGCTGCCGTGCGGGAAGTTGGCGACGGTGACGAGCCGCACCGGCGTGCCCGTGAGCAGCCGGCGAGCCGCCGGCAGGTGGCTGGCGTAGATGCACACCGCCGCCGTGCCGTGCCGTACCGCGCGCGTGCAGAGCCGCTCGATCTCCGCCGGTGTCTCGTCCCCGCGCAGGCTGGTCAGGTCGAGCAGCGGCACCGCCCGCGCGGCGAGATCGGCCGGGACGGCGGCTCGGCGAGCCTGGTCGACGAGGGCGAGGGGGTCAGGCGAGGGCACGGGCGATCTCCGGCAGGGCGGCCTGCAGCAGCGCGCCGAGCCGTCCCGCGGCATCGGCGGAGCGGGCGAGCGTCTCGGCGTGGCTCAGCGGCTCGGAAGCGAGGCCGGCGGCGAGGTTGGTGACCACGGACAGGGCGGCGACCTCCAGCCCGGCGTGCCGGGCGCTGATGGCCTCGGGCACGGTCGACATGCCGACCAGATCCGCCCCGAGCAGCCGGAAGGCCCGGATCTCGGCCGGGGTTTCGAAAGCAGGGCCCAGGGTGGCGAGATAGATGCCGCGCTCGAGGCCGATCCCGGCCGAGGCCGCCGCCGCGAGGATCGGCTCCCGCAATCGGCGCGCATAGACCTCGCTGAGGTCGACGAACCGCGGGCCGACCCGCTCGTCGTTGGGTCCGACCAGCGGGTTGGTGCCCTGGAGGTTGATGTGGTCCTCGATCAGCACGAGGGAGCCGGCCGGCCACTCGGCACGCAGCGAGCCCGAGGCGTTGGTGAGCAGGAGCGCACGGCAGCCGATGCCGGCCAGCGTGCGCACGATCGTGTTCAGCGGCTGCGCGCCGATACCCTCGTAGAGGTGGGCCCGGCCGGCGAGGCAGACGACGGGCACGCCCGCGAGGCGCCCGAGCACGAGCCGCCCGGCATGGCCCTGGACGCTGGGCCGCGGGAAGCCCGGCAGGTCGCCAAACGGAATCGTGACCGGCGCCTCGAGCCGGTCGGCGACCGTCCCCAGGCCCGAGCCCAGGATCAGGGCCAGCAGTGGCGTGCATCCGCTCGCGCGGGCGCGGATCACGGACACGGCGTCACCGGGCGGTGGCGCGCCCGGGGCCAAGTGATCGGGGCCGAAGGCCAGCGGCAGGAGCTCGCCCAGCGTGACCGTCGCCCGGATGCGCTCGGGATCGCCCAGGTGAACGGCGGTGTCGGCGCGCCCGAACTCGGCCAGCCGCTGCCGGCAGCCACCGCAGGGACTGCACAGCGCCTCGCCCCCGGCCACCACGGCGACCTCGGCGATCGCCCGCTCGCCCGCCGCGACCATCATCCCGATCGCCGAAGCCTCGGCGCACTGGCCTTGTGGGTAGGCGGCGTTCTCGACGTTGCAGCCGGCATAGATGCGACCACTGGCCCCGCGGATGGCGGCGCCGACGGCGAAGCCGGAGTAGGGCGCATGCGCGTGGCCGCGTACCGAGCGTGCGGCGGCGAACAACTCTTCGGGGTTCAAGATCGGGGGCGCTCCCGCCAAATCGGTCCTGTCGTCGTGCTTACCGACGAGACGTAGCACGCGGCCGCGGCCGCATCACCGTTCCTTGACGTAGGGCACGCCGATCGCCTTAGGCGCCACCGCCTTGCCGACGAAGCCGGCGAGCAGGAAGATCGTCAAGAGATAGGGCAGCGCCTGGATGAACTGCACCGGCACGACGCCGACCACCGGCAGCGGCACGCCCTGCAGTCGTCCCTGCAGGGCATCGGTGAAGGCGAACAGCAGGCAGGCGAGCAGGGCCGGGACCGGCCGCCACTTGCCGAAGATCAACGCCGCCAGGGCGAGATAGCCCTTGCCGGCGGTCATGTCCCGGGTGAAGCCGGCGCCCTGGGCGATCGACAGGTAGGCGCCGGCGATGCCGCACAAGGCGCCGGTCACCATCAGCGCCCGGTAGCGCATGCCTTCGACCGAGATGCCGGCGGTGTCGACGGCGGCCGGATTCTCGCCGACGGCGCGCAGGCGCAGGCCGAACCGGGTGCGGTAGACGACCCAGGCGACGCCCGGGACGATCAGGGCGGTGAGGTAGACCAGGATGTTGTGGCCGCTGATCACCTCGGCATAGATCGGCCCCAGGGCCGGCACGGCCCGGGCGGCCTCGGCGAACGGCAGGTCGATCGGGGTGAAGCGCGCGCCCGGCACGCTCACCGGCACCCGGCCGGCCTGCCGGAACCAGGCGTCGGCCAGCGTCGGCCCGAGGCCGGCGGCGATCACGTTCAGGGCCATGCCGGAGACGACCTGATCGCCGCGGTGGGTGATCGCGGCGAAGCCGTGGACCATGGCCATGGCCCAGCCGAACGCCATGCCGGCCAGCACGCCGAGCCATGCCGAACCCGTGGTCTGGGCCACGGCCGCGGCGGCGAAGGCCGCTCCCAGCATCTTGCCCTCGAGCGCGATGTCGGTGACGCCGCTGCGCTCGCAGAACAGGCCGGCCATGGCCGCCAGCACGAGCGGCGTGGCAAGCCGGATCGTGCTCGCCAGCATCACCAAGAACTGCAGGAACAGCTCCTCGGCGGTCATGCAGGTACGGGCCCGCTGCGGCCGCGCGCGAACAGTGCCTCAAGCTGCGGTCGGAACATGTGCTCGAGCGCACCGGCGAACAGGATCACCAGCCCCTGGATCACGACGACGAGGTCGCGGTTGACCCGAGGCATCTCGAAGGCGAGCTCGGAGCCGCCCTGGTAGAGGGCACCGAACAGCAGGGCCGCCAGCACGATGCCGACCGGATGGTTGCGCCCCATCAGCGACACGGCGATGCCGGCAAAACCGTAGCCGCCGGTGAAGGCCAGGATCAGCCGATGCTCGCCGCCCAGCACCTCGTTGGTCGCCATGAGCCCGGCCAGGGCACCGGAGACCGCCATGGCCAGCACGATCCGGCTGGCCGGTGGGATGCCGCCATAGACGGCGGCCGGCTCGCTGTGGCCGACGACGCGCAGCTCGTAGCCGAGCCGGCTGCGCCAGATGAACAGCCAGACCCCGACGCAGCAGAGCAGGGCCAGCGGCAGGGCGAGGTTGACCGGCGCATAGCCGACGTCGACGCCGACCAGGCGCATCGCCCCTTTCAGGGACGGCAGCCAGACCGATTCGGCGAAGGTGATGCTCTCCGGCGCGCTCTGGCCCGGCTTGATCAGCACGTTGACCATCAGGTAGGTCATCAGCGCCGAGGCCACGAAGTTCAGCATGATCGTCGTGATCACGACATGGCTGCCGCGCTTGGCCTGCAGCCAGCCCGGGATCAGGCCCCAGATGCCACCGAACAGGGCCGCGGCCAGGATCGCGAGCGGGATGCTCACAAGGCCCGGCAGCCAGCCGAGATGGATCGCGACCAGCCCGAGGCCGAGCCCGCCCAAGGCGGCCTGGCCCTCGCCGCCGATGTTGAACAGGCCGGTGTGGAACGCCACCGCCACGGCCAAGCCGGTGAAGATCAGGTTGGTCGCGTAGTAGAGCGTGTAGCCCACCGCCTCGCCATAGCCGAAGGCGCCATAGACCAGCGTGCGCACGGCCTGCAGCGGGCTCTCACCGAGGGCGAGGACGACCAGCCCCGAAGCCAGGAACGCCAGCGACAGATTGAGCAGCGGCAGAAGCCCGTACTCGGCCCAGGCCGGCAGCTTGCGGGCGGCGGCCACTAGGCGGCCTCCTGGGTGACGCCGGCCATCAGGCAGCCGATGCGGCGTTCGTCCGCGGCGTCCGGCGCGAGTTCACCCGTGATCGTGCCGTCGAACATCACCAGGATGCGATCGGCCAGCGACATGATCTCGTCCAGCTCGACCGAAACCAGAAGCACGGCCTTGCCGGCGTCGCGCATCGCGATCAGGCGCCGGTGGATGAACTCGATGGCGCCGATGTCCACGCCGCGCGTCGGCTGGCCGACGAGCAGAAGGTCGGGATCGTGCTCGATCTCGCGCGCCAGGACCAGCTTCTGCTGGTTGCCGCCGGAGAAGGAATGCGCGTCCAGCGCCGGCTCCTGCGGGCGGACGTCGTAGCCCTGCATCCAGCGCCGGCACAGCTCGACGATCCGCCCCAGCCGCAGGAAGCCGTGGCGGGCGTACTCCGTCTCGGTCTGGTATCCCAGGATCGCGTTCTCGTAGGCGGTGAAGCCCTTGACCAGGCCGACCCGCAGCCGGTCCTCGGGCACGTGCGCCAGATGGCGTGCGCGGGCCTGGGGACCGCTGGTGATCGGCACGCCGCGCAGCAGGATCTCGCCGCGCGCGATCGGGCGGATGCCGGCCAGCGCGTCCAGGAGCTCGGACTGGCCGTTGCCGGCGACCCCGGCGATGCCGACGATCTCGCCGGCGCGGACGTCGAAGCTGATGCCCTTGACCCGGGCGACACCCTGATCGCCGATGACCTCGAGGTTGCGGACCTCGAGCACCGGCTCGCGCGGCCGGGCCCTGGCCTTCTCCACGCGCAACAGCACCTTGCGCCCCACCATCAGCTCGGCCAGCTCTTCCTTCGAAGTTTGCGCCGTCTTGCGGTGGGCGACCATGGCGCCGGCGCGCATCACGCTGACCTGGTCGGTCACGGCCATGATCTCGCGCAGCTTGTGCGTGATCAGCATGATCGTGCGTCCCTGCGCCTTCAGGTTGCGCAGGATGCGGAACAGATGATCGGCCTCCTGTGGCGTGAGCACACCCGTGGGCTCGTCCAGGATCAGCACGTGGGCGCCGCGGAACAGCGCCTTGAGGATCTCGACCCGCTGCTGCACGCCCACGGGCAGGCTCGCCACCGGCGCATCCAGGTCGACCTCGAGCCCGTAATCGCGCTCGAGCGTCTGGGCCTCGCGGCGGGCCCGGGCGATGCCCGCCTTCAACGTGAACCCGCCTTCGGCCCCCAGCAGGAGGTTCTCCAGCACGGTGAACGGCTCGACCAGCATGAAATGCTGATGCACCATCCCGATGCCGGCCTTGATCGCGTCGTGCGGACCCTTGATCGTGCGTTCCTGGCCGTCGATCAGGATGCTGCCGCTGTCGGCCTGATAGTAGCCGTAGAGGATGTTCATCAGCGTCGACTTGCCGGCGCCGTTCTCGCCGATGATGCCGTGGATCGATCCGGCCGGAACGACGAGATCGATCGCACGATTGGCATGAACGGCGCCGAAGCGCTTGTCGACGCCCCGCAGCTCCACCGCGGGCGGTAGCACGCCGGGTGGCGACGTCGCGTCCCTGGCCGGCGACACCTGTGCCGCCCGCGCCCTACTGCTCGTACGGCTTGACGGTGAGCGAGCCGGCGATGATCTCGGTCTTGGCCTCGTCGATCTTGGCCTGGATCTCCGGTGTCAGCACCGGCCGGTTGTTCTCGTCGACCGCGTAGTCGACGCCGTTCTCCTTCAGCCCCAGGCTTTCGACGCCGGCCTTCCAGGTGCCGCCCTTGGCATCGGCGAACGCCGCGTGCACCGCGACGTCGACGCGCTTCATCATCGAGGTCAGCACGCTGCCGGGATGCAGGTAGTTCTGGTTGCTGTCGACGCCGATCGACAGCTTGCCCTTGTCGGCCGCGGCCTGGAGCACGCCCAGACCGGTGGCGCCGGCGGCGGCGTAGACCACGTCGACGCCCTGGCCGAACTGGCCGATCGCGAGCTCGCTGCCCCGGGCCGGATCGTTCCAGGCCGCCGGTGTCGTGCCGGTATAGTTGACGATCACCTCGGCGTCCGGGTTGACGTGCTTCACACCCTGCTCGTAGCCGAAGGCGAAGTTGCGGATCAGCGGGATGTCCATGCCGCCGACGAAGCCGACCTTGCCGGTCTTGCTGGCCAGGGCCGCTGCCATGCCGACGAGGAAGCTGCCCTCGTGCTCCTTGAACACCACCGATTCGACGTTGGGCTTGTCGACCACGGAATCGATGATGACGAACTTCTTGTCGGGGAACTCGGCCGCGATCGTCTCCAGCGGCGTCGAGAACGCGAAGCCCACCGCCACCACGATGTCGGCCCGCTGCGCCATCCGGCGCAGGGCTTGGTCGCGCTGGCTTTCGTTGGTGACCTCGAACTCGAGATAGGAAATGCCGGTCTCGGCCTTGAACTGCTCCGCCCCGTTGTAGGCGGCCTCGTTGAACGATTTGTCGAACTTGCCGCCCATGTCGAAGATCACGGCTGGCGTGAACTCCGCCGCGCCCGCCACCGCACTGGTCGCCAGCACGGTCGCCGCCGCCAGCGTTCCGAGAAACCGTCGCCGCATCGCTGACCCATCCCTTTCGACGCATTTGCGCCGACGGTAGAAGCGGGCCGCGCGGTTGCCAAGGGAAAGCCGGCCTGCCGCCGGCAGCGTTCTGCCATGCGTGCGCGTCCGCGTGTCCGTGCGCCGCTGCAAGCAACTTTCATGCGCCGAACCGCTTCTCTCCATCGGTCAAGCCGATGGAGGAACGTGATGGTCGCATTGCCGTCGAAGCTGCCTTCGGTCGCCCGGATCTGGCGCGGGCGCACGCTCAAGGAACGGGCCGACGCGTACGAGGCGTACAATTACGAGGCGGGGATCGTGCCGCTGCTCGGCAAGGCGCTCGGGGTGCAGACCTTCCGTGAGGATCGCGAGGGCGAGACCGAGTTCGTGACCATATCTTACTGGGAGAGCGTCGAGGACATGGGCGCGTTCACCGGCGGCGATCCGACGGCGGTGCACCATCTCGAGCGGGATGCGGAGTTTCTGATCGAGCTACCGCGATCGGTGCAGATCCTGCGCCTGCTCAGGAGTCACGGCATTGTCGGGGCTACACGCTAGCGTAACGGCAAGCCGTCCAGCGGGCAGACAATGCCGCGTCCGACGGGGAATGGGCATTTTACGATTGACTGATGTTGCATCACTGGCGCGGGCAAGCAGTATTTTACGTTGTGGCAGTGCAATTTCACATGGGAGTCCTGCTGCGGTGCACAATCAGTTCAATTGCATCACCGGAACCGGACAGGTAGTTTCTTGCGCTGCACAACAAGGGATGATGCCATGTCCTCGAGCACCCTACCCGAGTTTCCCAAGTTCGATGTGACGGCGCTGATCGCGATCCAGAAGGCCAACATCGAGACCTTGGTCGCCGCGCAGAAGATTCTGTTCGACCTGTTCCAGACCGTGGCCAAGAAGCAGGCGGCCTACGTCAAGGAATCGTTCGCTCAGTCCGAGGCGTTCTTCAAAGGCTTCGACCCGAAGAAGGAGCCGACCGCCTATGCCGACGAGCTGAAGGCGACGCTGGAGAAGGCCGTGAGCGAGGCCAAGGAGACCGTCGATCTGAGCATCAAGGCGCAGAGCGAGGTCGTCGACCTGTTCGTCAAGCGCGCGACCGCCAATTTCGAAGAGATCAAGGCGGTCGCCGCCTGATCCTGCGGTCGATCGACCGGGATCGTCGCGGGCTCCTCTCGGGCGCGTCCCAGGAGGAGCCCGCCGCTTTTTGGGCGCGGTGGCACGCCTACAACCTTCCGTTGCCCGATTGCACCGACTGCGCTTAGGTTCCGGCCCCGTCGTTTCGCGGAGAATCGAGGATGGCCGACCACGACCCGGAGCATGCGACGCTCCCCAGCGCGCGGGAGGACGTGGCGCGGGTGCGCGAGGTCCCGGCGACGCCGCAGACGCTTTCGCCCAGCTATCGTCTGGCCTTCACCGATACCGAGTTCCTGCTGCGCGAGGAACTGCGCCCGGTCCGGCTGCAGCTCGAACTGCTGAAGCCGGAGCTGGAACTGCTCAGCCGCGGGATCGAATCAACCATCGTGATCTTCGGCAGCGCCCGCATCATCGAGCCCCAGGCCGCGGCGCAGCGTCGGCGGGCGGCCGAGGCCGCGAGTGCCGCCGTTCCCGATGACCGGGGGCTCGCGCAGATCGCGAAGGCAGCCGGCAAGCTTGAACGCCTGGCGCGCAACTACGATGAGGCGCGCCGGTTCGCCGAGCTCGTCTCGACCCCGCGCCGGCCGGATGGGCAGCAGCGCTACGTCATCGTCACCGGCGGCGGGCCGGGCATCATGGAGGCGGCCAATCGCGGTGCGGCCGACGCCGGCGCGATCAGCATCGGCCACAACATCGTGCTGCCGCACGAGCAGGCGCCCAACCCGTGGATCACGCCCGAACTCTGTTTCCAGTTCCATTACTTCGCGCTGCGCAAGATGCACCTCTTGACCCGCGCCAAGGCGCTGGTCGTGTTTCCGGGCGGGTTCGGCACGCTGGACGAGCTGTTCGAGACCTTGTGCCTGATCCAAACCGGTAAGTCGCGCCCCATGCCGGTGCTGCTGTTCGACCGTGCCTACTGGCAACGGATCATCAGCTTCGACACGCTGGTCGAGGAGGGCGTGGTCGATGCGCGGGACCTCGGCCTGTTCAGCTTCGTGGAGACCGCCGACGAGGCCTGGGCCCGGATCGAGCGGCACTACGCGACGGCCGAGCCGGCCTAGCAGCTTCGATGGAGCAGCTGCTCTACAGTCTGGATCTCGTCGGCGTCGTCGTCTTCGCCGTCAGCGGCGCGCTCGAGGCCGCGCGCAAGCAGCTCGACATCGTGGGCTTCCTGTTCGTGGCAGCGGTGACCGGAATCGGTGGCGGCACGCTGCGCGACCTGCTGCTCGACCGTGGGCCGGTGTTCTGGGTGCATGAGCCGCTCTACCTGTGGCTCACCAGCGTGGCCGCGCTCGTCACCTTCGTCGTGGCGCCGCACATCGCCCGCCGGGCGACGCTGCTGTTGTGGGCCGATGCGGTCGGCATGGCCGTGTTCGCGGTGATCGGAGCGCGTACGGCGCTCGACGCCGGCGCCGGACCCGCGGTTGCCGTGCTGATGGGCACGATGACGGCGACCTTCGGCGGCCTGATCCGCGACGTGGTCTGCACCGAGACCCCGCTCCTTTTGAAGCGTGAGGTCTACGCCACCGCTGCCGCCGCGGGCGCCGCCACGCTGGTCGCGGGCGACTGGCTGCATCTGGCGCAGGCCCCGGCCGCGCTGGCGGGCATCGCCGTCGCCTTCGGCATCCGCGGGATAGCCCTGGCCTACCGCCTGTCGTTGCCGGTGTACCGGCCGCGGCCGGGGCGGCCGCGCTGATCCACGCCCCCCCGGGAGCCTCGGGCCAGCCACGCGGTTGATGGGCAAGGAGGAGCGCATGACCATGCGGCTGGTGCAGCTGGGCCTTGGCGGCTGGGGGCGGAGCTGGGTCGACGAGGTGGCCCGGCGCACGCCCGGTATCGTCACCGTGGCGTGGGTCGATCCCGATCCGACGACCCGCGCCAACGCCGTGGCCGCCCTGGCGCTTCCGCCGGAGCGCGTCTTCGCCTCGCTGGATGCGGCCCGGGCCGCCGTCACGGCCGATGCCGCGCTGATCGTGGTTCCGCTCGCCGCACATGCCGTGGCGGCGCGGTCGGCGCTGGAAATCGGGCTGGACGTGCTGGTCGAGAAGCCGTTCACGACGACACTGGCCGAGGCGGCCGCGCTCGTGGCGCTGGCCCGCGCAGGCGGCCGCAAGCTGATGGTCAGCCAGAACTACCGCTGGTTCGCGGCGCCGCGGCTGGCGCGGCGGTTGATCGGCGCGGGCGCCATCGGCCGGCCGACGGCCTGCTATCTCGACTTCCATTTCTACTACGGTCCCGGTTACCGCTACTTCTTCCTCGACGAGCCCCTGCTCAGCGACATGGCGATCCACCATTTCGACGCCTTGCGCTTCGTGCTCGGCGACGAGCCGGTCGAGGTCGCCTGCCAGAGCTGGAACGAGCCGGAGTCACCGTTCAAGGGCCGACCGGCGGCGATCGTCACCGTGCGCATGGCCGGCGGCACCATCGTCAGCTACCGCGGCAGCTGGATCTCGCGCGGGCCGACCACGCCTTACGGCGGCAACTGGCGGATCGACGGCACCGCCGGGGCGATCGAGATGGCCTATCGTGGCGCCGGCGAGCTGCGCGAGCGGACCGACCGGCTGCAGCTCTATGGGCGCGAGGGAGCACCGAGCGAGATTGCGTTGCCGGCCATGCAGCTGATGGACCGCAAAGGGGCGCTCGACGCCTTCGCGCAGTGGGTCGGCGGCGCCGCGCCGGGCGACGGCCTGAGCACGGGCGAGGACAATCTGCGCAGCCTTGCCCTGATGTTCGCCGCGATCCGCTCGGCCAGCCTGGGCGGGGCGCCGGTGCGGATCGCGGACGTGCTGGCGGAGGTGCTGCCATGAGCGGCGTGCGCGTCACGATCTGGAACGAATACCGGCACGAGCGGAGCAATCCCGCGGTCGGTGCCATCTACCCCGAAGGCATCCACCAAGCACTGGCCGGGCCATTGCGCGCGGCGGGCCTTGCCGTGCGCACGGCCACCCTGGACGAGCCCGAGCACGGCCTGGGTGGCGATGTGCTGGACACGACCGACGTGCTGCTCTGGTGGGGGCACAAAGCGCATGGCGTGGTCGAGGACGCGGTGGTCGAGCGGGTCTGTGCCCGCGTCCTGGGCGGGATGGGGCTCGTCGCCCTGCATTCGGCCCATTTCTCCAAGCCGTTCAAGCGGCTGATGGGCACGAGCTGCGACCTCAAATGGCGGGTGGCCGACGAGCAGGAGCGGCTGTGGGTGGTTGCGCCGGGCCATCCGATCGTGACCGGCCTGCCCGAGCGGATCGACCTCGCGCAGGAGGAGATGTACGGCGAGCATTTCGACATTCCGGCCCCGGACGAGCTCGTGCTGGTCAGCTGGTTCCAGGGTGGCGAGGTGTTCCGCAGCGGCTGCTGCTTCCGCCGTGGGCGCGGCCGAATCTTCTATTTCCGCCCGGGCCACGAGACCTATCCGACCTATCACAACGAGCAGATCCAGCGTGTGATCGCGAACGCCGTGCATTGGGCGGCGCCCGTCGCCAGTGCCGCCCCGATCCGTGGCAAGGCGCCACCGCTCACGTAGGTGGTGTCGGCCTGGCGCGCCGTGCCCGCGCGGGCGCCCTATTGGCCGACCGTTTGCGCGGGCACGTGGGAGCCCGCCACGGGAAACTCCTCGAGGTCGCCGGCCCCGGTCTTGAAGTTGGCGTTCTGCTGCCACTTCCGTTCCCGCGCGAGGCGGCCGACTTCGGCGCGGGCGAACGCACCAAGCTCCAGCGCGTCGACGGGCGGGTCGTCCGGGGCGGCGCTCGCGGTGAGCTTTTCCCGGATGGCGAAGGCGAGGGTGCCGTTCTTGCCGTCGTAGCTGTCCAGGGCCGGCTGCAGGCTGCTCGCGGCGGTGAGGACGAGGAAGCCGCCCTCGTGGGCGAGCTGGTCCGCTCCTTTCATGTTGAAGGCGCCGGAGTAGCAGGTGTCGAGGAACAGGAAGCGATTGCGGGCCGGAACCTCGGCGATCTGCCGCAGCAGGTCGGGACCGTTCATGCCCTGCTCGGTGATGCCGGCGACGGTCGTGGCGTTGCTCGTGACGTAGGTGTAGTGGCCTTCCGCGTCGGCCGTCCCATGGCCGGCCAGATAGATCAGCAGCGCATCGCTCGGTCGTGCCGTCCGTGCCAGACGCGCCAGCGCCGCCGTCAGCCCGTCGCGCGTCGCGGCCTCGTTTTCCAGGTGGACCACGTCGATCCTGGCGTAGGCGGCCGGGCGCTTGGCCTCGATGATCTCGGCGAAGGTGCGCGCGTCGGCCACGGCGAAGTTGAGCTTCTGCCATTCGCCGCGATAGGCGTCGACGCCGACCGCCAGCACGTGCAGCGTCTTCGGCTGCGGCGGAGGCGGGCCGTCCCGCCGCACCAGGATCGGCGCCGACGGCGATGCCAGGCCGGCATCGTCATAGGCACGCAGCACCAGCGTCGTCTCCAGATCGGCGAGCGGCACGACGCGCTCGACGGCCACCTTCTCGCCCGTGGCCAAAGCGGTGCTGCCGGCCGGCAGCTCGATCCGACCGGCGTTGCGTCCGCCGACCAGCGCGTCGACCGAAGCAAGGCCCCGGTTGCCGCCCGTGACGTTGGCCCGTAGCCGGATGGCTTCGGTGGTTGCCGGCACGGTCACGGTCCGGGTCAGGCCGACGGTGGTGGTCGACGCCGCCAGCTCGATGCAGCCGTCGGCGAGCGCCGGGGACGGCTTGGCGGCCCCGGCAGCAGGCACGTTCACGAGCCCACGCGTCGCGACCTCGGCCGGCATGGCAGCCAGCGGGCAGTAGGCCTCGAGCGTCACCCGCGGCAGGGCCAAGCCGTCGAACAGCGTGGCCACCCGCTGGCCGCGTGCGATCGCGGGCCAGGCCGCCTCGTCCCCCAGCACCCCGCGAACCGCGTCCGGGTCGTAGAACAGGCGGTAAGCCTGGTCGAACGGCAGCCAGGTCCCGGTCGGCGCCTTGGTCGTGCCGTTCTGCTGGTAGCCCACCAGCTTGGCTCCACCTTCGTCGGCGTGCGCGAACAGACCGTCGCCGCTCCAGGCCACCCAACGGCGATTGTCCGGCGCGACGAACAGGCCGGCGATCTCGGCCAGCAGGGAATCCTCGCGCAGGCTGTACCAGCGGATCGAGCCGTCACCCAGCGCCGCCACCACCAGCGGCCGATTCGGCGCCAGCG
>JBDHTW010000040.1:0-37763 GCA_039808865.1 Geminicoccaceae bacterium | reverse complement strand
CGCCCAGCACAAAGCACGCCAGCAGCGCCAGCAAATCCGCCACCGGCAACGCCACCACCCAGCCCACCGCACTCCGCCGCGGCGCAGACCCCGTGCGTACGCTGGCAAGCTCCGTCGACATTGGGCGTTCCATCTAAAGTGCTGTTTGCCACAGGTCGAATGACCGTTCCGATCTGCGGTACAGCTATGGTGAAGCGCGACTTAACGGGATGTGATCATTGTCACGGTTGAAGCCTCTCGCAACCCTGTGACCAGGGCCTCAACCATATAACGGTACGCTAACACGCCGACTCTGCGCCACCAACCGTCTTGCGGCACTGCAGCAGAGCCGATCGACGGGTTGATGCAGTGCACGCCGGACTGTTGCCATCCCGCATCAGTCGATCTGGTCGCGTCCAGATCACGCATTTTGATAGCCGAGAGCAGCCGCGACGGGCCCGGTCTCCTCGGCGATGATCGCTTCGTCCTCGGCGCTGAAGCCCGGCTGATAGTAGCCCGGCTGGCTCAGACGCTGCGCCATGGTCGCGGCCTCGCCGGGCGCCAGCTCGAGGCCGGCATGCGCGAACGCCGCGGCGAGCGTCGCCTCGGCCCGGTCGCACAGATCCTCGTAGCGCACGATCAGGCTCGCCTGGCGCACCGCCGGATCGCGCTCCTGCTGGGCGATGACGAAACCGTAGAGCATCGCCCAGTAGCGGGCCCAGCCGCGCACCTCCTGGCCGTCCCGCCATAGCGCGGCGATGGACTGCGCGGCCGGCATGTCGCCGACATTGATCACCCGCCGGTTCAGGCCGAACTCGTAGTGCCCGGCCCGCTGCATGTGCTTGAGAATGCGCGGGTCGCGCCGCTCCTCGGCCTCGAACAGCCGATGCTGCTTCATCAACGAGGCGATGTGCCAGCGCGGATCGCGCACCGGCACGATGAACCGCGCATCCGGGAACAGCTTCAGCAGGTACGCGAAGCGGGTCAGGTTGTAGTTGCCCTTGGACAGGTAGCGCTGGCCGCCGCGCACCAGGAGGATCTTCTTCAGGTGGTCGACATAGAAGCGCTCGAAGGCCGGATTGTCCGTCGTGGCATCGAGGACCTGGCTGGTGCCTTCGTCGTGCGCGCGCGGGAAGAAGCGCATCCACAGCACCTCCTCCATCGCCTCGGGACTGTCCGGGGTCACCAGGATCCGGTCCTTGTGCGCCCGCTCCGCCGGCGGCGCATCGCTGCGGTAGACCTGCGCGAAGGCGCGGTTCCAGAACAGCGGCGTGTAGATCGGCGGGAAGTCGCGGTAGCGGTGCGTCGCCACGCCCTGCCGGCCGGCGAGCAGCTCGAGCAGGATGGTGCTGCCGGAGCGGGCGATGCCGGCCACGTAGAACGGCCGGTCGATGCGAATCGCGTCGAGCTGCTCGCGGTGCGCGCTGCTCTCCAGGTCGCCCAGCTTCTGCCAGAAACCTGCGGTGCGGTCGATGAAGCCGCCCAACGCGTCGAGCCACCGGGGCATCTCGAGCGTAGCGGCGGCCGTAGTGGGTTTGCTCACGGTCGCAGGATCACCGACTTGGGGCAAGATGGGCCGGGGGACGATGCCCCCGCGGTCAAGGGCCGTGCCCGCGCCGTTCAAGGCGGGCGGGGCACGATCGATCAGGAAGCCTTGTCGCTGGCCACGCTGGACGGCGCCGCCGGCTTGCGGAACTTACGCACCAGCACGCGGATCGGCCAGAACAGCACGGCACCGATCGCCAGCGCCACGGCGACGACGACGCCCCAGAGAGCGCCCAGCATGGTGATGCCGGCACCGGGCCCGATATAGGCCTGGGCCGGGGCAGCCGCGGCCACGGTCACCGCGAACAGGGCGAGACCAAGCCATAAGGTCGAATTGCGCATGCTCTTCACTCCGGATGAGATGGGCGCCGGCCGTCGCGGATCAGGATGTGGGGCCGGCGAGGAAGGTCAAGTCTTCGGTACGGAAGCGCTCGGCATGGGTGATAAGCCCAACATGAGGGACGCCGTCAACCACCCCGACGACATTGTAATATTCCCAGACGAGCCGCGACGGATCGTCGTGGGTCACCTCGAGAATCCGACCGCCATGTGGCTCGATGGTCAACACGTTGCCGTTCGGCAGCACCGTCTGCATGCCGCGGGTGGCGCTGAAGAAGGGCTTTTCGCCGCAGCCGTCGTAGCGCCAGACCACGCTCTGGCTGACCGGATCGATCTCCAGAATCCGGGTGCCGCCGCAGGCGGGGTCGCCACCCTGATTGTCGTAGACCATGATGTGCCCGTTGGGCAGGAAATCGGCATCGTGCTGCTGCACGAAGAGGCCGGACATCTCCCATTTCACGAGCTTGGTCACAGGATCGATGACCGCCAGCATGTTCATGTTGCGCAGCGAGACCAGCAGATCACCGGCCGCGAACTGCGGGAACTGCGCCGCCCAGGCCGCGGGCAGCGGCTCGACGTCGTTGAGATGCGTCGGATCGCTCTGCTTGACGTCGGTGCGGCCGTCGTAGGTGACGGTGAACGCACCCGGACGCTCAGCGAACGCCTTGAGGATCGAGGTCTCGTCGAGCACCTTGCCGTCGGGCGATACCTTCAGCGCCTCGTCCTCGTAGTACCAGGGCTCCAGCCCGCGCACGCCCGGCACGCCATCGGGGCGGTACTGATGCGCCGCGACCCAGATCGAGCCGTCGTCCCCCACCGTGACCGCGTGGTGCGTGTTGCGGTCCAGCCGCCAGACGACGTTGCTGTCCTTGTCGAGCTTCACGAGGCCGCTGCCGAACGGAAAGCTGTTATCCTGGAAGTTGAACAACAGATCGCCGTTCGGATACATGTGAACGCCGTGCCAGGCGATGGTGATGTCGCGCGCCTGATACTGGAGCTGTGGCGCCTTGTTGCCGAAGACCTGGCTGAAGGTGGCATTCCAGCGATGCAGGATGTTGCCCTTGGCATCGACGATCCAGGCGCCGAAGCCCTCGGGCCGATAGCCGACGACGAGGGTCACGCCGTCGGCGACACGATCGGCCAGATGCGTGATCGCCTGCGACTCGTTCGGCGTGCCGGCCCGCCCGGGACGGTCGAACGGCGGCGGGCGGATATAGGCCTCCCAGATCCCGCGCGCCGACTCCTCGGCATGGTTGAGGGTCGAGGCGGGAAACAGGCTCTCGCGGGCGGCGTAGAAGCCGTAACCGAACGCCAGCAACAGCAGGCCCACGACGAAGACGAACGGGGCCACCTTGTCGAGCAACGATCTGCGCATCAGGCGATTACGTCCTTGGAACGAGCGAGCGCGGCGGCGGAAGGCTTCACCGACATGCGCAGGGGATAGCCGTAGCGCCGCATCAGCGGCCAACAGCAGGCGACGGTCACGAGCTCGACCCATCGCGGCAGTGGACGGCGCGTGCTCTCACGGCGTGGATCGAAGCGCAGGCCCGCCTCCAGGCGGACATCGTTGCCACCGATGATGTGCTGCACGCCCAAAGGCGCGCCGGTGGCAAGCTTCTCGATGCTGTCGTCGAGATCGAGGCCGAACCGCGCGGCGATCGTCCGCAGCGTGGCGGCCGGGTCGTCGCGCAGATCCTCGTAGCGGAGCAGCAGGACGCGTCCGGCGGCACGCCGGGCGGCGATCTCCGCCAGCAGGTTGCCGACGGTCCAGCTCGCCGCCGCCACCAGCAAGAATACCGGACCCAGCCGCGTCGTACGCCAGTCGCGGCGCAGGAAATGGTAGAATCCCTTCTCCTTGAGCCGCCAGTAGTGGCTGGCCACGGCCGAGCGCGGGTCGCGGACCAGCCGGATGAGCTGGGCCTCGGGCACGTAGGTCGCGAGGAACAGGCCGCGCGTCGGCTCCTTGGTCGAATCGAGCACGTGCGGCTTGCCGGACACCTTGGCGATCGCCTGCGTGACCGCGTGCGTGACCTGGGCCAGCCGTTCGAGTTCCGGGTCGTTGCGGCCGGCACGCCACGTCCGCCAGAAGCGGGCGACGTGCGCCTGCGCGACGCTGGCGCGCACGGCCTCGTCCCAGGTGATTCCGGCTCGTTCCACCTCCACCCGCACCGCCTGCCAGAACGGACAGGCGCGGATGCTGGCACCGCAGGCGCACGGATTGTCCAGCTTGCCCATGTCGGACACCAGCTGGCCAACGCCCTCAACGGCGGCGCTGTTGCCGATCAGAATGTCGAGAATGGTACTGCCGCTGTGCGGCCGGCTCATGATGTAGAGCAGCATACGTCCCGGCTCACTCGCTGTCTGCTGCATGGCCGAACGGCCGTGTGCGCCGCACGGTAGCTATCACGCGCATTCCCTCTGGTACAGGTCACCGCGGACGGAGGTAGGGCAACAGGGCCGCCGAAGGATCTCAAGATCGCGCTGACACCGGCGATTTTCGTGCGCCGTGGCGATTGGGAAACGGCAGACGATATGCCGCACCATCCAACAATTTTAGGTACTTTTGCTTATTTATGCATATGTTGACAGTTAATAGGAATATCAACTTATAAGATGCACGACGGCCATTTGCATAGGAGCCAGCTCGTGCCGACAGCGCAAGCCGATGCCGCGTACACCCTGCGTGGTGCCGCGGTCGTGATCCAGGTGCTCAGCAACGATGCCGGCGATGGGTTGAGCATCGTCGGCTACACCATGCCCGCGTTCGGGAGCGTCGCCCTCAACGCGGATCAGAGCTTCACCTACAGTCCGTCCGCAACGTTCGTCGGCAGCGACGGCTTCAGCTACACCGTCCGAGACGCGGTGGGCGGCACCTCGACCGCCGACGTGCTGATCACGGTCACGCGGCCGAACACCGCCCCCAGCGCCGGCAACGACGTCGCCCAGGTGCTCGCGGGCGACAACACCGTGATTCCGGTCCTCGCCAACGACAACGATCCCGACGGCGACGCGATCGGCATCATCGGGCTGGATGCGCCCGGCCACGGCACGATCGAGGTCGGGGCCGACCAGCGCATCCGCTACACGCCCGAGCCGGGCTTCAGCGGCATCGACAGCTTCACCTACACGATCGGCGACGGGCTCGGCGGCGTGGCGACGGCCAACGTCACGGTCACGGTCACGGCCCGCAATGCGCCGCCCACGGCCAGGACCGACACGGCGACGACCACGGCCGGCACCCCGATCACGATCGACGCGCTGGCGAACGACGACGATCCGGACGGCGATCCGGTCAGCCTCACCGGGATGAGCATGCCGGCTCACGGCGCCCTCACCCTCACGCCCGAGCAGCGATTCGTCTACGCGCCCGCTCCCGGCTTCATCGGACCCGACAGCTTCACCTACGCCATTCGTGACGGCAACGGCGGCACGGCCACCGGCCAGGTCGACGTGACGGTCGTCCGCAGCAACGCGCCACCCGTCGCGACCGCCGATCAGGCTGCATCGAGCGGTGGCGCGGTCACCCTCGACCTGCTCGCCAACGACAACGATCCCGACGGCGATCCACTGCAGCTCACCGCCCTGACCCTGCCGATCGAGGGCCAGATCGCGGTCAACCCCGACGGCCGCGTGACCTACACGCCGCGGGCCGGCTTCTCGGGCGAGGACACGTTCACCTATCAGGTCAGCGACGGCACCGCCACGGCCGAGGCCGAGGTGACGGTGTCGGTGACCGAGCCGGTACCGCCGACCTACGCCAACGGCTACCGCTACCGCCGCCGGCTCGTCGTGCCGCCGCAGGCCGCCGGTGGCGAGACCGTCGCGAATTTCGTGCTGGGCGTGCGCGAGACCGGCACCTGGCTGAAATCGGCCGGCAACGGCGGCAAGGTGCAGCATCCGCAGGGCTACGACCTGCGCTTCGAGCTCGAGGACGGCACCAAGCTCGACCACGAGATCGAGCGGCACGACCTCGCGACGGGCACGCTGCTGGCCTGGGTCCGCTTGCCCGGCCTGGATCTCGGTGCCCAGCTGAGGCTGTTCGTCTACTACGGCAAAGCCTCGCTGAGTGTCAGCGAGGCCAACCCGACCGGGGTCTGGCAGGGCTACGTCGCCGTCTTCGACACGCGCACCGGCGCCGACCGCACCGGCCGCGGACGAACGCTGACGGCGACGGGCGTAGGCGCCGGGGAACTCCTCGGCGGCGCCGGCGCATTCAACGGCTCGGCGGTCGCCAGCCGGAGCGACGCCACGTTCCTGGCCGGGCACGCGGCCCTGACCGTCCAGGCCCTCGCCACCGCCGACGCAACGATGCTCGGCAGCAATCACGGCTTGCTGGCGCAGGGGCCGATGGACGGCAGCGACGGATCGGCCGGCTTGGTCCTGCAGTACCTGGCCCAGGCCAGCGACGGCACCCAGAACGTGATCCACTTCAAGATCACCTGCGCCGATGGCGCCGGCTACGTGCTGAGCGCGGCCAACATGCAGCGCACCGACGCCCAGCTCCTGCACGGCGTCTGGCGCCAAGGGCAAGCGCCAGCCCTGTTCGTCGACGGGGCGCAGGCCAGCAGCTCGAGCGTCTCGGCCGCCCGTTCGGGCGTGACGGCCATGCCCACCGGCGGCTTCTATGTCGGTGCCGGCGCGCGTGATCCGGTGACCGGCGGCTGGCGGGGCCTGATCGACGAGGTCCGTATCGCCGCGGCCGCGTTCTCGGCGCAGCGGATCGCCGCCGAGGCGGCCAACCTGGCTACGCCGCAGGCGCTATATGGCCTGGGCGACGAGGATCAGGTCGCCGAGGCGGATCAGGCGCCGGTGGCGATGCCGCTGCGCGTCGCCACGACGGCGGCAACGCACGTCGATGTCGATGTCGCCGGCGCGGCCTACGATCCGGACGGTCCCGGGCCCTGCGAGATCGCCGGCGTCGGGGCACCGGCACACGGTGTCGCCACCGCGACCGGCAGCGCGATCCGCTACACGCCGGTCGCCGGCTATGTCGGCGCCGACTGGTTCGCCTACACCTTGGACAATGCGGGCAAGCGCAGCAGCAGCACGATCTCCGTGCGCGTCTCGTCGAACGCCAACCCCGCCTATGCCTGGACGCACGCCTTCCCGAACGCCGCCGGGGTGGACCCGTCCAAGGTCAAGCTGTGGAACATCGGCTCGGCCATCCCGGCGCACAATGTCGGCGACATCATCCTTGGCGTCGGCCCGACCGGGGCCATCACCGCCAATGCCCTGGGCGGCCAGTTCAAGGGACCGCTGGTGCTGATCGGCCTGACCATGCGGCCCACGGGCACGCTGGCGGCCGACTACAGCACGGCGGCCGCTCCCGTCCTCGGCACGACCGCCCTGCTCCGCCCCAACTTCACGGCCGACGCGCGCAGCCACTGGACCTGGGAAGGGCGAAACTGGCCGTTCCTGTTCCTTGCCAACGTCTATGTCGACTACCAGACCAATGCCTGCTCGTTCGGCGACCTCATCCGCGTGCAGCAGCTCGGCAACCAGCCGAACGCCGCCGATGGCAGCATGCAGGGGCCGAAGGCGATCGTGATCCAGAACAAGATCTACATGAACAAGGGTCCGCATTACGTCAGCAGCACGGTCGACCCGAACGAGAACGGCCACAGCGACGGCATCCAGAGCCTTGGCGGCATTCCGATCTACCGCGCCGCGGACTGCTTCTTCAGCTGGTGCGGCGGGCAGCTCTACTTCTCGGGCCGCGAGGCGTCGGATTGCGGCTGGCCACGGACGACGCGCTGGGACCTGCGCAACGTCGCCATGGACCACACCCCGTTCTGGAACAGCAACGTCCGGACGCACGTGCTGAACACCAACGCGCAGTTCATCAAGGCTTACGAGGAGGCGACGGGCGCGTTCGAGCTCTACGACTACGATACCGGCAAGTACATGGCGGTGAACTTTGGCACGCAGTGCTACGTGCGTGGCCGGTTTGTGCTCTCCGATACGGCAAACGTAAGAAAGTACATCGGCGGTCCCGGCGGCATCACCGGCGTCGACGCCAACGGCAATTGGCAGTTCAACGGCCTCGTCAAGGGTAACCACACCTACCCGGCCTATGCCGGCCAGGTGCGCTACCTGCCGCCGACCGCGAGCCTGCCACAGACCTGCAACCCGGACCACACCGGCGCCGCGCTGCGGATCACCTCGGTCGACCAGTTCATGAACATCATCCGTTCGTGACGGCCTGATCCCGCGGGCCGTCCGGATCGGTCACGGCGGGCGGCGCGGGCGGTGCCACGGGCACCGCGGTCCGCGCCGCCCATCGGGCACTGTGCCAGACGGCGCCGAGGTAGAACAGGAACGCCGAGGTCGAGCCGATGCTGTAGAGCAGCACGGTGGTGTTCATCGGCAGGTCCCACCAAGTGCCCAGCCCGAAGCCTATTCCGAGCGCCAGCATGTTCAGCACCGAGGCGGTCAGGTGCAGATGCTGGCGGCCGGTCACGTTCAGCGTCTGCGAGACCGGCACGACCACGAAGCGGGCGAGGTAGATCGGGACCAGCAGTTGGACCAGCACGCCGCCTTCGCGCCAGGGCTCGCCGAAGACCAGCGCGAACAGGCCGGGGCCGGCGAGGAGGAGGGGCAGCGCGCCGAGAATCCCTGCCGCGAGGAAGGCGAGCGCGGTGCGGCTGAACAGGCGGTAGATGGCGGGCCCCTCGGCCCTGGCGATCTCGCTGAGGAAGACCTGGCTCGCGGCCTCGCTCAGCATCCGCACCGGCGCCCCCATGATGCGCTGGGTGAGGCCGAACAGCCCGGCCGCCGCCGGACCGTACAGCGCGGCCATGAACACCGCCGGCAGCATCTGCGAGGCGCTCTGCAGCAGGCTCGAGCTGCTGGAGAACACCGGGTAGCGCCAATGCTCGCGCGCGACCTTCCACAGCCGCGCCCATTCGAGCTGGCGCAACCGGCGCCATTCCTCGGCGCTGAGCGCGGGCCACAGCATGACCAAGCGGGCGACCGGCCCCATGCCGAAGCCGACGATCAGGGCGCCGGCCCCGCCTCCGGCGGCGCCCAGGCCGAGCTGGCTGAACGCTTGCGCCACGAACTGGCCGAGGCTGCTCATCGCGTTGAGCCGGAACGTACCCCGCCGGATCGACCAGCCGGACAGCGGCAGCGACATGCCCCAGATCCAGAGCATGGGCGGGAACAGCCAGAGCAGGCCCTCGTAGCCGTCGAGCCCGACCTCGTCCGCGAGCGGCCCGGCACCGACCCAGACCGCGATCAGCAGAAGCAGGCAGACGACCGTCACCACGACGGCACTGAATGCGACCACGGCCAGCCCGTCGTCCTCGTCGCGGCACACCGGGACCGCGAACTCGTAGCGCAGCGCCACGACGACGACCAGCATGCTGGCCATGGCCGAGAACACCGCCAGCGCGCCGAACTCCGCCGGCGTGTAGAGCCGGGTCAGCAGCGGCGAGCTCAGCATCAAGATGATCTGGCCGAAGAACGTCCCGGCCGAGAGCAGGGTGAGCCGGCGCGCGAAGCGGCCGCGGAGCAGTTTCTGGCTTAGGCGCATCGGGTTCATCGCGGGCTCGGCGGGCGGCGAGGCAGCACGGCCGATCCCGTTGGCCGGTCGGGCCGCACGGGTCGCCCCGGATGCCTCGGGTGCAAGGTCGCCGGTGCGCATGCCATCTTCGGCGCGGGCGGACAATCACGCACGCTGGCGCGGAGCGCACATGGAGTAGTTTTCATGGCCCAGCTGTGGCTTCCGGGGCGGCAATCGGCATCGAACGGATTTGCCGTGACCGCCCGGCGACGCTATAGGGTCGTTGGTCCGACCGGGTATGGCTTGGTGCCGCCGTGGTGCGCCTGTTCCGGTCATGTGCCTGTTTACCGGCCGCGATGGGCCCTTAGACGAGGCATGCCGGATGCCGGCCACGCCGCCCGCGACGGAACGACATATCCGGCAGCACAGCTGCCGGAGCCTGCGCGATAGCCGAGGACGACTTTGTCCGTCATGATGCTTCCGATCAGCCGGAATGGCTAGCACGATGCCGAGCGCGACCCTGCCTTTTTCCTTCACCGCACGCCCCCAGCCGGGATGGAGGGGACTGTTCGGTCCGCGGGTGCTGCTGTCCGACCTGTGCTCGTTCGAGACCGTGTTCCTGCTTTTCCTCTACTCCAACGCGTTCCAGCTGCTCCTACCCAAGCTGCCGATCGACCTGACCTACGTCTGGCTGGGCCTCAGCGCGCTGCTCGCCGTAGCGGTCGTGTTCCGCGAGGGGATCTACCTGCCGGGGCTGACGGTGGCCGCTGCAGCCCTGCCTTGGCTGGTCTGGCTCAATCTGAGCACGTTGTGGACCGTGTCGCACACCCAAGTCTGGGTGTACATGAAGCTGGTCAACTTCGTGAACATGTTCTGCCTGCTCGCCGGGGCGATGGTCATCGCGCACAAGCGGGAACGCGTGCTGCGCTTCTTCAAGGTGATGATCTTCTTCTCGATCATCATCGCTCTGGTCGGGGCCCAGATTTACATCGTCCACGGCTCGTTCAAGTTCGCCGGCTGGGTCGACGCCGGCCGCGTCTACAACAACTGGGGTCGCGCCGCGGCCAATGGCGGCGTCGTCCTGACGCTGCTGGCCCTGCGCTCGCGCACCTTCTCGCTGCACCAGATCGTCACCGGCGGCCTGCTGGCCCTGTGCGTGTTCTTCGTGCTGGTGTCGAGCAGCCGCAGCGCGCTGCTCTGCATCGCCACACCGTGCATGTTCTACCTCATCGTCACCTTCGCGCCGATCGGCCGCAAGGGCTTGGCGATGACCCGGGGCGCACTGCTCTTGCCGCTGGGCCTGGTCGTGATCGCGGGCGTGCTCGTCGTGGCGATCGAATCCGGCTACCGCGTCGACAGCGTCGCGCGCATGAACAAGGTCGTGGCCCAGTCCGACGACCCGGACATGGTGACCGGCGCGAACCGCTTTGCGTATTATGCTGCGGCCATCGATCTCATCCTGCAGTCGCCGGTCGTCGGCCACGGCGCGCGCAGCTTCGCGCCGCTCTACAAGCAGAATGAGGTCGTCGGCACCCAACCACACAACATCTTCCTCGAAATCCTGTCCGAGACCGGCGTTGTCGGGTTGATTCTGTTCCTGTTCCTCCTCTACGTGGCGTGGCGGCCGCTGCCGCTGCAGCGACTACGCTCGGACCCGATGGCACTCGCGGTCGCCATGATGTTCATCAGTCGGTTCACGGCGGTGCAGTTCGGCGCCGATCTGTCCAGCCAGCAGGAGATCTTCGTGTTCATAGGCCTGCTCGCGGTGCGCCCGTTGCCTGAACCGGACATTGGCACGGCTCGCTACGGCGGCCAGGTGCCGCCGGCTCCTGGCTACGACGTCGTGCCCGGGAGTCTGCAAGCTCGATGATGCAGCCATCCGTCGCCCTGCCCGGCCGCGCCCGAAGCGGCTGGGGGGCACCGCTCGTCCTGTTTCTGGCCACGGCCGCCCTCTATTCGATCAATCTCGGCCACCTGCCGCATCCGGACGAGCTGTACCACGTCCTGGCGGCGCAAGGGATGGTCGCCACCGGCGAGCCCCGCATCGCCGAAGGCCTCTACACCCGCACCCTGCTCTACACGTGGCTGGTCGCCCGCTGCTTCGCCCTGTTCGGGGAATCGCTGAGCGTCGCCCGCCTGCCGGCGCTGCTGCCGATGGCGGCGCTGGTGCCCGTGCTGTTCGTCTGGCTGCATCGCGTGGCGGATGCCCGCGCGGCCTGGCTCGGCGCGATCCTGTTCGCGCTGTCCCCCTTCGCGGTCGACATCGCGCAGTTCAGCCGCTTCTACGCGCTGCAGATGCTGACGCTGTTCGTGGCCGCCATCTGCACCTACGCCGCGATGGAGCCGCGACCGCTGCCGCAGCGGCTGGCGCATGGGCTGGGCGCCCTGTTCTGCGCGATGTTCGCGGTCTACCTGCAGCCGAACTCGTTCCTCGGCCTGGCCGGCCTCGGTCTCTGGCTCGCCGGTGTCGTCCTGCTGCCGATCCTCGTCGACCGCAAAGTGGCCCTGCGGAGCAAGCTCATCCTCGTGGGCGGCTTGAGCGCACTGGGTGTGCTCGCGCTGCTCGCTCTGTGGGCGATCGGCATCCTGCCCGAGCTGTGGAGCCTCTACCGCACCACGCCGATCTTCAACCAGGGCACCGAATCGCAGTTCTGGTACTACCATGCCTGGTACAGCCTGCTGTACCCGAGCCTGTGGCCGGCGACGGGCATCCTCGCCCTCTCCGCCATCGCCGCCAGACCGCGGGCCGGCACGTTCCTCACCGTCGTCTTCGCGGTGGCCTTCCTGCTCAGCTCCTTCGCCGCCGCCAAGAACCTGCGCTACATCGCCTACGCGCAGCCTTTCCTGTTCGCGCTGTGGGGCGTCGGGTTGGCGGCATGGTGGACGCCGCTCGAGCAGTTCCTGCGCCGGCTCGCGCAAGGCCTGCGCGCCGCCGTTCCCTATGGCTGGCCGGCGCCGCAGCGAATCGCCGGGATTCTGCTCGCAGGCGGTGTCGGCTGGCTGCTGCTGGCCAACCCGGCCTGGCTGCGGACCGTGACCGTCCTCGCCGACATCAACGTCCCGCCGGAACTGCCCAGGACGAACTGGCCGGTGGCGCGGGACGCGCTGGAGCCCTGGCTCGCCCGGGCCGACGTCGTCATCACGACCGAGGAGCTGGGCGCACTCTATTTCCTCGGTCGCTACGACGTCCGCTACAGCCCGTCCAAGCTCGGAGAGCTGGCGCCGGACCAGCAGCACGAGTTCGGAATCGATCACCGGACCGGGCGGCCGGTCATCGCCACGCCGGAATCGGTCGAGCTGCTGATGGACTGCTACCCGTCCGGCCTCGTGGTCGGTCCGATCGAGGACTGGGGCAAGCCGTACAAGATCAGCGATGCGCTGGCCGGGATCATCACGGCCCGCGCGCACCCGATCGAGCTGCCGCCCCGGTCGCGTCTGTTCGCCTATGGCTGGGACAGACCTGCGGACGAGCCGCGCCCGGCCGCCTGCGCCGAGCTGCCACCGATCGCGACGGCGATCCTGCCCTAGCCAGCCCGCATCCACGGAGAGCATGGTGAAGGTCCTGGTCGTCGACCCGCCGTTCTTCACGCTGCCGTACGATCTGCACTTCTGCCGCGCCCTGGCGCAGGCGGGGGCCGATGTCGAGCTGATCGGACGGCCGCCACGGCGCTACGAGGCCGTGGGCCCGCAGCCGTTCCCGCTGCGGGCTTGGTTCTACCGGCTGGCCGAGGGCAAGGGCGACAGCTGGCAGACCTCCCGGGCGACGAAGGCGCTCAAGGCCGCCGAGCATGCATGGGGCTGGTGGACCGTGAGCCGGGCGGTGGCTCGGACCCGGCCGGACGTGCTGCACCTGCAGTGGCTCGTGGTGCCGGCCATCGACGGCGTGTTCTTGCGCCGGCTGGCGCGTCGGGTGCCCCTCTTCCTGACCGTGCACAATGCCTCCCTCATGGCGCACAGTGCCGCCAGCGTCGTCGGCGGGCTGGGCGCGAAACTGCAGCGGCTGGGTCAGGGCGACCTCCTGGCACTGTTCGCCGGCTTCGTCGTCCACACCGAGCAGACCAGGGCCCATCTGGAGAAGCTGGGCGTGGCGCCCGACCGGATCCGCGTCCTGGCGCACCCGCCGCTGGCCCTGGCCGAGCCCGAGGCACGGCCCGTGGACCAGCCGGGGCGGGAGATCCGCATCTTGTTCTTCGGCTCGATCAAACCCTACAAGGGTGTCGACGTGCTGGTGCGCGCCGGCATCGAGCTGATGCGCACCACGCCCAACTGCCGCATCGACATCGTCGGCCGGCCGTTCGCCGATCTCGGCGCGGAGCGGGCCATGGTTGAGGCCGCGGGGCTGGAAGCGCGCATCGGCTTCGATCTGCGCTACATTCCGGACGAGGATCTGGCGAGCTACCTTGCCGCTGCGGACATCGTGGTCTTTCCCTATCGGGAGATCGATGCCAGCGGCGCGTTTGCCCTGGCCGTGCAGGCTGGGAAGCCGGTCGTCGCCAGCGCCATCGGGGTGTTCACGGAACCCCCGGCTGCCGAGCATATCCGCCTCGTCCCGCCCGACGATCCGACGGCACTGGCGGCAGTCCTGACCGACCTCGTCCGGGATCCGGCACAGCGGACGCGCCTGGCCGACGGCAGCCGGACGCTGCGCGCCAGCCTCGTGTCCTGGGACGCCTTCGCGACCGCATGCTTGGCCTTCTACCGCGAGCGCAGCACCGCACCTCACGGCGCAACCGGACGATAGCCGTCAGCTACGTTACCGCCAAGGCAGTTCCGCCGGCGTAGCCGCACGGCACCTCACCGCACGACGACGTTTCCCGTGCCATCGGCCACGCGAGCGCAGCCGGCGGCATCGCCCTGGCTGCCGCGGCGCGATCGGCTGTCGTGCCGCCGCACCATGCCACCGGCATGGTGCAAGTTCGAAAAAAATGGAACGTTTCCGAATCCGCTACGTCTCCTAAAGAGATGAAGCGTTGTCGGTGGCCATTCTGCAGCTAAACCGATGCGTTTTATGACGTAGACGCGAGGCATCTCAAAGTAGATCCTCGGCGTTCTTCTGCGCCGTTCCCGCCGGCGATTGATGATTTGCGTGCCGATCGGCCGCGTATTGTCACCGTTTCTTGCGGCCGGGAATTCCTTCTCCAGCCATTCGGGTGACCCCATCATGCTAGGACATTCTGCAGCAGCCGAGCCCTACGCGACGCGCGTGGCGCGCGAGCAGCATGCGTACGACGAGGCGGGGCTGCGGCGGCAGACCTACGAGGCGGTGCTGAGCCACACCGAGCATCTCTACCGCGAGCACCGGATCGCGCTGGCGGGCAGGATCCTGCGAGGCCACGCGGTGGCGACCGCGCTGGAGATCGGCTGCAAGACCTGGGCCGACTTTCTCGGCCGCAACGGCGTGTTCCCGCGCGAGCTCGACTGCATCAACATCTCCGAGAGCGAGATGGCGCTCGGCCGGCAGCGGCTGGGCGAGACCGCGCTGCGGCCGCGGTTCCGGCTCATGGACGCGCACGCGCTGGACTATCCCGACCGGCATTTCGACCTCGTCTTCGGCACCGGCATCCTGCACCATCTCGACCTCGAGCGGGCGCTGGCCGAGATCGCGCGCGTGCTCAAGCCGGACGGCATCGTGCTGTTCGGCGAGCCCTTGGACACCAACCCGGTCGGCCGGGTGGTCCGTGCGCTCACGCCCAGGGCGCGCACCGCCGACGAGCGCGCGCTGCGCAAGCCCGAGCTCGCCCGCATCGCGCGGACCTTCGCCTGCACCTTCCACTTCGAGCAGCTGCTCTCGGTCCCGGCCGGCCTCGTCTCGCGCAGCTTGTGCGCCTCGCCCGACAACCCGATCACCCGCACCGCCTACCGCGCCGACGAGCTCGTGCGCGCCCACCTCCCCGCCGTCGCCCCCTACTTCCGCAAGGTCCTCATCGAGGGCAGACCACAAACGCATTGAGCACGGCCGTCTATCGGGAGACCCTGGCACGACATTGGGTCAATTGACTGGAGCCTAATGCCGATCGGCAGCGCGGTTACAGCCCGGGCCCACAAGGCCTCGGTTGCAACCGCGCGGCATAACCCGACGACGGGTCATGGGCCGCGGGGTCGACCCCCAAGGCAATGTCGTCGGCCCGGTTCCGGCCATCTTCCGAACTGCATGTCGACCGCCCATCTGATTCCACCGCAGGAGGAATTGGCGACATGTTCGATGATGCTGCCGTGATCTTCGTCGATGGTCCGGATGCCGAGGCCGGCTTCGGTGCCGCTGCAGCGGCGGAACCGCCGCTGCTCGACGCCTATTCGACCGCCGTCACCGCGGCCGTCGGTCGCGCCACCCCGGCCGTGGCGCATCTCCAGGTGGAGCAGAAAGGTCGGCCGGGCGGCTCCGGCTCGGGCTTCGTCGTGACCTCGGACGGGTTCCTGCTCACCAACAGCCATGTCGTGCACGGCGCCGATCTGGTCCGGGCGACATTCCCCGACGGATCGACCACCCGGGCGTACCTGGTCGGTGACGACCCCGACACCGACCTCGCGCTCCTGCAGGTGCACAACCGTCCGGCGGCGCAGCTCGAGCTCGCCTCCTCGGCCGATTTGCAGGTGGGCCAGATCGCGATCGCGGTCGGCAACCCCCTGGGCTTCGGCTCGACGGTCACCGCGGGCGTGGTCAGCGCGCTCGGCCGCGCGTTGCGCAGCCGCTCGGGGCGCCTGATCGACGACGTGCTGCAGACCGACGCCTCGTTGAACCCCGGCAATTCCGGCGGTCCGCTGCTCGACAGCCGGGGCAGGGTGATCGGGGTCAACACGGCCATGATCCAGGGCGCGCAGGGCCTGTGCTTCGCGGTCGCGAGCAACACCGCCCGGTTCGTCATGGGCGAGATCCTGCGCCATGGTCGCGTCCGGCGCGCCTATCTCGGGCTCGCCGGGCAGACCGTGCCGCTCGGCGTGGCGCTCACCCGCCGGCTCGGCCGGACCGCCCTGGCCGCGGTCCGGGTCATGGAGGTGCCGCCGGCGGCGCCGGCCGCGCTGGCCGGCGTCCAGGTCGGCGATCTGCTGCTCGCCGCGGACGAGACCGAGCTCGCGGGCGTCGACGCGCTGCACCGGCTGCTGACGGCCGAACGGATCGGCCAGCCGCTGGCGCTGCGGCTGCTGCGCGGGCGCGAGATCCTGACGCTGGAGGTGCGGCCGGTGGCGCGCGGCTGACCTTCAGCCAGCGCGCACCGGCCGGCGGCGACGCGACGGCTACTGCTTCTTGCAGGTGTCGGCGGTCGCGGGCGTGCAGACGTCGAGGCCAACGGTGATCGGATCGGGCGGCGTCTTGCCGTTGGTCAGGTCGTTCAGCACGTACATCGCCCGGTAGCCCATCTCGTAGGGGCGCTGGCCGACCTGGCCGTTGCTGAGGCCTTCCTTGAGGAACTTCATCTGCACGTCCATCGTCTCGACGAACAGCAGGACGAGATCGCCGCTCTTGATCCGCTCCTCGTAGTTGGCCAGGAGCTGCCGGTAGGCCTGTGGCAGCATCTGCGGCGCACCGCCGGCGTTCAGCATCGCGTCGAGCTTCGGGTACTTGGCCAGGATGTCGGTCATCTGCACGATCGACAGCGGGAAGTCGTCGTTGTTGTAGAGCGGGCAGCCGGCGACCTGGGTCCATTTGTCCTTGGGCAAGGTGTCGACCATGCCCTTGATGCGCTCGTTCATGTTGACGGCGGACGGCCCGCCGCTCTGGATGCAGTAGGTGCCGCCGTTGGGCTTCAGCTCCATCGCCCGCTTGGCGATCTCCTTGCCGATCTCGGTGTTGACCGTGCCGATATAGGTCGCGCGCAGCGCATGATCCGAATCGAGCAGGTCGCTGTCCCAGGTGATCAACGGGATGCCCGCGGCCTTGGCGGCGGCCGCGGCCTTGGCGATCGCCGGGGCGTTGGCGACCGAGACCGCGATCCCGTCCACCCGCTTCGCGATCAGGTCCTGGACCATCTGGAACTGTTCGTCGCCGCCGCCGTGTTCGCCCGGGCCGATATAGTAGCACTCGATGCCGCCGATCTCCTTCGCGGCCTTCATGCAGCCGTCCCGCGCCTGATCGAAGAACGGGTTGTTCATGTTCTTCGGAACCAGCGCGAACACCTTGTCCTTGGCGTCGGCCGTCGTGTCGATTCCGGCCCACGCCAGCGCGCCCAGCGCCATGATCATGGCTGCCCGCTTCATCCTCTGCTCCTCCCCGAGCATCTTCGTTGGCCGCCTTCAGGCGGACATCCAGTGGTAGGCCCGGCCATGCGCAGTGGCAACGTGGAAGCCCGATGATGAGCATACCAACATTGCTGAGCGAGTGCTCACTTAGGGGTTGCCGTCGCGTGCGGAGGCGCTAGGTAGAAGGCCATGAGCAAGCCGCGCCTCCATGCCGAAGAGCGCCGCACCGCCATCGTCGCGGCGGCCAAGCCCTTGTTCGCGCGGTACGGGTTCGCAGGGACGACGACCAAGCAGCTCGCGCGGGCGGCCGGCGTGTCCGAAGCGCTGGTGTTCCGGCACTTTCCCAGCAAGGCCGCCCTGTACGAAGAGATCCTGCGCTTGGGATGCCGCGGCGATCCCGGGCTCGAGCGGCTGGCCGGGCTGGCGCCGTCGACCGCCTCGCTGGTCGAGATGGTCCATCTTTTGATCCGGCACGTGGCGCTCGGCGCCTGTGGCGAGCCGGGCGGGGCAGGGGTGGAGGAGCGTCTGGCGCTGCACAGCCTGGTCGAGGACGGCGAGTACGTGCGCCTGGTCTCGGACTGGGTCGTGGCCGAGATCCTGCCCAAGTTCGTCGCCTGCCACGCCGCGGCGGCGGTCGCCGGCGATCTGCGCCCGGACAGCGGCGAGCCCGCGAACGCGTTCTGGTTCGCCTACCACGTCGCGGCGATGATGGCGTTCGGCCGGCTCAGCGGCCGTCCGGCCTACCCTTATGCCGGTCCGCCGGACGTGGTCCTGCCCGATCTCGCCCGTTTCGTGCTGCGCGGGATCGGTTTGCACGACCGTGCCATTGCGGCGCATCTCGACCCGGCCGCGCTCGAGGCGCCGCTGCCGGCTGCGGCCGCCGAATGACCGAGGACAAGATGGCGATCTCCACCTACGAGGATACGCGCGTGCCGCCGGGGCAGGCCGACCGCAAGCCGTCCCGGCGGCGGGTCGTGGTCTGGTTCGTGATCGTGGCCCTGCTCCTGGGGCTCGTCGGCGGCGGGCTCTACGGCTTCGACCGCTTCCGCGCCAAGGCCATCGCCGACTTCTTCGCGAGCCAGGTGCCCCCGCCGACTCCGGTGGCGGCGGTCGCCGCCGAGCTCGGGCCGCTGCCGAGCTATCTGGACGGCATCGGCACCCTGACCGCGGTGCGCGAGGTCAAGCTGGCGCCCGAGGCCGACGGCCGCGTCGTCGACATCATGTTCGAGGCCGGGGCGCGGGTCGAGGCCGGGGCGCCGCTGGTGCAGATCAACGATGCGCCGGAGCGGGCCGATCTCGCCAGCTACCAGGCGCGCGAGCGTCTCGCGATCGCCAATCTCGAGCGCAGCCGGCGCCTGGCGCAGCGGGACTTCGCGACCCAGGCCACCGTCGACGAGAACCAGCAGCAGCTCGAGGACGCGCGCGCCGGCATCGCGCGCAGCCAGGCGATCATCGACCAGAAGCTGCTCAAGGCGCCGTTCACCGGCCAGCTCGGCATTCGCCGGGTCGAACTCGGGCAGTATGTCGGCCGCGGCGACATGCTGGTGACGCTGACCGACCTCGACCAGCTCTACGCGAACTTCACCCTGCCCGAGAAGGATCGCGCCGCGGTCAAGGTCGGCCAGACCGTCGAGCTGCGCGCCGACGCATTCCCGGGGCAGGTGTTCAAGGGCGCGATCACCACGATCGAGCCGCAGATCGATCCCAGCACGCGGGTCATCCGCGTGCAGGCGACGCTGGCCAACCCGGATCACCAATTGCTGCCGGGGATGTATGTCGATGCCCGGGTCGTGCTGCCCTCGGCCGGGGAGGTGGTGAGCGTACCCGAGACCGCGGTCGAGCGGACGCTCTACGGCGATTCCGTGTTCGTCGTCCGCGAGGACGGCAAGGATGCGGACGGCAAGCCCAAGCTGGTGGCCGCGCAGACCTTCGTCGAGACCGGCCCGGCCTTCGGCGGCCGAATCGCCATCCGCCGTGGGGTCGAGACCGGGCAGCTGGTCGTGAGCTCCGGCCAGCTCAAGTTGCAGAACGGGGCGCCGGTGACGGTCGCGGCCGACGCGGCGCTGACGCCGCCAGCCGCGCCGCCGGTCCAGTGAGCGCCGGCGGAACGGAGGCCAGGGGATGAAGTTCACCGACATCTTCGTGCGCCGGCCGGTGCTCGCGGCCGTGGTCAGCCTGCTGATCCTGCTGGTCGGTCTGCGCGCGTTCTTCGAGCTGCCGGTGCGGCAGTACCCGGAGTTGAAGAACACGGTGATCACCGTGTCGACCTCCTATCCCGGCGCCTCGGCCGACCTGATGCAGGGCTTCATCACCACGCCCATCGCCCAGGTCGTGGCGACGGCCGAGGGCATCGACTACATGACGGCGACCTCGGCGCAGGGGCAGAGCACGGTCAAGGCGTTCGTCCGCCTCAACTACGACCCCAACGTCGCCATGACGGACGTCATGGCCAAGGTGCAGCAGGTCAAGTACCAGATCCCGCGCGAGGCCAACGATCCGGTCATCTTGAAGTCGACCGGCGACACGACCGCGGTCATGTACATGGGCTTCTCCAGC
The DNA here is from genome assembly GCA_039808865.1 of Geminicoccaceae bacterium. GTDB lineage: Bacteria > Pseudomonadota > Alphaproteobacteria > Geminicoccales > Geminicoccaceae > Benzoatithermus. The sequence goes on along the minus strand of JBDHTW010000040.1, from coordinate 17,665 downwards.
CCGGAGCTTACCGGTCCCGCGATCACCGACTATCTGACCCGGGTCGTGCAACCGCTGCTGGCCACGGTGCCCGGAGTGGCCCAGGCCGAGATCCTGGGCGGGCAGCCGTTCGCGATGCGGGTCTGGCTCGATCCCGGGCGGATGGCAGCGCGCGGCATCTCGCCGACGGAGGTGGCGGCGGCGATCAGGGCCAACAATTTCCAGTCGGCGCCGGGGCAGGCCAAGGGCTACTTCACGGTGGTCGACATCGTCGCCGACACCGGTCTCAGGAGCCTCGACGAGTTCCGCGACATGGTGGTCAAGGCCGAGGCCGGCGGCCTCGTCCGCCTGCGCGACATCGCCACCGTCGAGCTCGGGGCCCAGAGCAGCAACTCGTCGGTCTCCATGAACGGGCTGCGCGCGGTGTTCATCGGCGTCAACGCCACCCCGACCGGCAACCCGCTCGAGATCGTCAAGGGCGTGCGCGCGATCCTGCCGACGATCCAGCGGGGCCTGCCGCCGACGGTCGAGGCACAGATCGTCTACGATTCCACCCGGTTCATCGAGTCCTCGATCGAGGAGGTCGAGCGCACGCTGGCCGAGGCCGTGGCGATCGTCGTCGTCGTGATCTTCCTGTTCCTGGGCTCGTTCCGCTCGGTGCTGATCCCGGTGGTGACGATTCCGCTCTCGATCATCGGCGGCTGCATGCTGATGCTGGCCATGGGCTTCAGCCTCAACCTGCTGACGCTCCTGGCCATGGTCCTGGCAATCGGCCTGGTCGTCGACGATGCGATCGTCGTCGTCGAGAACGTGCACCGGCACATCGAGGAGGGGCTGACGCCGCTGCAGGCGTCGCTCGTCGGCGCGCGCGAGATCGCCGGGCCGGTGATCGCCATGACGATCACGCTCGCCGCGGTCTATGCGCCGATCGGCTTCCTGACCGGCCTGACCGGGGCGCTGTTCCGCGAGTTCGCGTTCACCCTGGCGGGTGCGGTGATCATCTCCGGCGTCGTGGCGCTGACATTGTCGCCGATGATGTGCTCGCTGATCCTCCAGGGCCACGGATCGCAGGGGCGGTTCGCGAACTTCGTCGACCGCACGTTCACCCGCCTCGAGAGCGCCTACGGCAGGCGTCTCGACCGTACGCTCGACTACCGGCCGGTGACGGCGCTGTTCGCGGTCGCGGTCCTGGCGCTGACCGGCTTCTTGTTCACCCACACCCAGTCCGAGCTGGCGCCGGAAGAGGACCAGGGCATCGTCTTTTCGCTGATCAAGGCGCCGCAGTACGCCAATCTCGACTATGTCGACACGTACGGGGCGCAGGTCGACCAGGTGTTCGCGTCGTTCCCCGAGACCGACACCCGGTTCGTCGTCAACGGTCTGGAAGGCGGCCCGAACAGCGGCATCGCCGGGATGATCCTCAAGCCATGGGAGGAGCGCACCCGCAGCGCCCAGGCGCTGAACCCGCTCGTCCAGGCGGAACTGAACAAGATCACCGGCGAGAGCGTGTTCGCGTTCTCGCTGCCGCCCTTGCCGGGCTCGACCGGCGGCCTGCCGGTGCAGATGGTGATCAGTTCGACCGCCGGCTACGAGACGGTGTTCAAGCTCATGGAGGAGCTGAAGGCGGCGGCGCGCAAGAGCGGCCTGTTCATCGTCACCGACAGCGACCTGGCCTTCAACAACCCCGTCATCCGCATCAAGGTCGACCGCGCCAAGGCCAACGATCTGGGTATCACCATGGCCTCCATCGGCGAGGCCCTGGGCACCATGGTCGGCGGCAACTACGTCAACCGCTTCAACCTCAACGGCCGCTCGTACGAGGTGATCCCGCAGGTGCCGCGGGCCGAGCGGCTGACGGCCGCCAGCCTCGGCCAGTATCAGGTGAAGACGCTCTCGGGCGAAACGGTGCCGCTGTCGACCGTGGTCGAGATCGAGACCGGCATCGCCCCGAATGCCCTGACCCAGTACAACCAGCTCAACTCCGCGACCTTCTCGGCCGTGCCGATGCCCGGGGTCAGCATGGGCCAGGCGGTGGCATTCCTCGAAGAGCAGGCCAGAACCCTGCTGCCGGCGGATTTCCAGCACGCGTTCCTGTCGGATTCGCGCCAGTACGTGACCGAGGGCAACCAGCTCATGATCACGTTCGCCTTCGCGATCATCGTGATCTTCCTGGTGCTGGCGGCGCAGTTCGAATCCTTGCGCGACCCGTTCGTGATCCTGGTCAGCGTGCCCATGTCGATCTGCGGCGCGCTGCTGCCGTTGTTCTTCGGCCTCGGCACGTTGAACATCTACACCCAGATCGGCCTCGTGACGCTGATCGGTCTGATCAGCAAGCACGGCATCTTGATGGTCGAGTTCGCCAACGAGCTGCAGCGTCAGCAGAATCTCGACCGCCGGCGGGCCATCGCCCAGGCGGCCCGCGTCCGGCTGCGACCGATCCTGATGACCACCGCCGCCATGGTCGTGGGCCTGTTCCCGCTGCTGGCCGCGACCGGCGCCGGTGCCGCGAGCCGGTTCGCGATCGGGCTGGTGATCGTCTCGGGCATGCTGATCGGCACGCTGTTCACGCTGTTCGTGCTGCCTGCCGTCTATACCATGCTCGCCGCCGACCATCGCCCCGCGACCAGCGCGAGGCGCACCGAGGAGCTGGCGGCGGTGTCCTGACGCGGCCTCGTCACCAGGCTGTCACGACCTCCGCCTACATCCCGGGCGTCACGGCGGAGGTACTTTCATGACGCGCGGCATGCTTCTCGCCACCACGGCGCTGCTGGCGATCCCGTTCCTGGCCGAGGCCAAGGAACCGCTCGTGTTCGTGCCGACACCGGCGCCGGCCGACGACGCGGCCAAGCGCGCGGTCGTGGCCAGCCCGGGGGTCACCGTCGACGGTGCCGAGGTGGCGATCGGCTACCACACCCTGCTGCGGACGGGTCAGAAGGTGGGTTCGGGCGTGTTCGGGCAGATCCTGGACGTGCACGGCCGGCCGATCCTCGGCAAGGACGCTGCGGCGATGATCTCGCCGTCGACCGATTTTTCCTCGCTGCTGCAGAAGGACGGCAAGCTCTACGTCGTCTCGCATTTCGAGACCCGGCCCGCCGCGGTCTACGTGACGCGCGTCGAGCAGGCCGACGATGGTCTGCTGACCGCCGTGGACACGCAGGCGGTCGACTTCTCGGCCGATTGGGGCCTGTGGGTGCCCTGCGCCGGCTCGGTGACCCCATGGGGGACACATCTGGGCTCGGAGGAATACGAGCCGGACGCGGCCAAGGTGGCGGCCGCCGCATCGGTCGAGGAGCTGCAGAAGCTCGACGAGGACCCGACGGCGATGGCGATGTATTTCGGCTTCGATCCGGCCAAGGACGACATCGCCGCCTTCCGCAAGGTCTTCAATCCCTATGCCTATGGCTACATCACCGAGATCGCGCTCGGCGCCGACGGCAGGGCCACGGCCGGCAAGCACTACGCGATGGGCCGCTTCGCGCACGAGCTCGGCAAGGTGATGCCGGACCAGAAGACGGTCTATCTGTCGGACGATGGCACCAATGTCGGCCTCTACCGCTTCGTGGCCGACATGCCGGGCAAGCTCGATTCCGGCACGCTCTATGCGGCCAAGTGGCACCAGACCAGCGCCGAGGACGGCGGGGCCGCCGAGCTGAGCTGGGTCGACCTGGGCCATGCCGACAGTGGCGCGGTCAAGGCGCTGGTGGCCGCGGGCACGACGTTCGCCGACATCTTCGCCACCCAAAAGATGGCCGAGGACGGCTCCTGTCCCGCGGGTTTCGCGGCCTCGGTCGCCAACGGCACGAAGGAGTGCCTCAAGGTCAAGCCGGGCATGGAGCTCGCGGCCTCGCGCCTGGAGACGCGCCGCTACGCCGCGCTGCAAGGTGCCACGGTCGAGCTGCGCAAGGAGGAAGGCATCACCTACGATGCCGACCACAACCGGCTCTACGTGGCGATCTCCGAGATCTCCAGCGGGATGGAGGATCAGGCGGCCAAGGGCAAGGCGAGCCCGAAATACGACCGCGGCGGCAGCAACGACGTCAAGCTCGCCTACAACCCCTGCGGCGGGGTCTACGCGCTCGATCTGGACCCGGCCTACGTCGCGACGAACATGCGCGCGATCGTCGTCGGCGAGCCGCGCGACTATCCCGGCGACTCGGCATGGGCCGGCAATAGCTGCGACATGGACGGGCTCGCCAACCCCGACAACATCTCCTACCTGCCCGGGCGCGACACGCTGTTCATCGGCGAGGATACGGGCTCCGGCCATCAGAACGACGCGGTCTGGTCCTACGATCTTGCCTCGGGCGAACTCACCCGCATCCTGACCACACCGTATGGTGCCGAGACCACGTCGGTCTATGCCTACCCGGACGTGAACGGCCATGGCTACGTGATGGCCGTGGTCCAGCACCCCTACGGCGAATCCGACACCGACAAGCTGAAGTCGCCGGACGAGGCGCAGGCCTATCTCGGCTATATCGGACCGTTCCCGAAGCTCGACTGAGCCCGGTCGCTCATCCCATGGCGAGGTTCGCCGCCGCTTGCGGCGTCACGCTGGCCCTGGCCGCCGGCGCGGCCGGTGGCGGCGAGCTGACCGCGCAGGTCCCGGCCAATCCGTTCGCGTACATTCCGCCGCAATGCTGGACCAAGACCCGTGGCGGCGCCGGGACGGTCCACAATCCCTGTTACGCCTGTCACGTCGCGGCCCCGGAGCCCAACTTCGCCCGCGACGAGGATCTGCAGCTCTCCTACGATTTTGCCGACGGCGCCGCGGCGAACCCGTGGTCCAATCTGTTCGTCGACCGTGGGCCGGCGATCGCCGCGACGTCCGATACCGACATCTTGGCCCATGTGCGCACGGACAATTTCCACGGTCCCGACGGCGGGCTCGCGCTCGCGACCCAGCTCGATCGGCTGCCCGCCGCCTGGGACGTGAACGGCGACGGCATCTGGTCGGGCTACCGGCCGGACATCTGGTTCGCGTTCGACGACGATGGCTTCGACCACGATCCTGCCGGCCGGCGGACCGGCTGGCGGGCGTTCGCCTACAAGCCGCTGCCGGGCGCGTTCTGGCCGACCAACGGCTCGGCCGACGACGTCGCCATCCGTCTGCCCGCACCGTTCCGCGCGCGCGAGGACGGCACGCCCGACGACGCTATCTACGCCTTGAATCTCGCCATCCTGGAGAGCTTGGTCACCCGGCGGGACGTGCCGATCCCCGCGACCGACGAGACCCGCCTGGGTGTTGATCTGGACCGCGACGGCAGCCTCGGCACCGCCGGGCGCATCGTCTTCGCCTTCGATCCGCGCAACGGGATCACCATGAGCTGGGTCGGGCAAGCGCGGGCGGAGCTGCAGGCCGGACGGCTGCATCTTGCGGCGCTGCTGTTTCCCGAAGGCACCGAGTTCGTGCATTCGGTCCGCTATCTCGACCTCGCACCGGAGGGAACGGTGGTGGCGGCCCCACGGCTGAAGGAGCTGCGCTATGCGCGCAAGACCTCCTGGCGCAGCTACACCACGCTCATGCAGCAGGCGCAGCAGGAGATGAAGGAGGCCGTGGGCGACCCGGACGAGCCCGAGCGCTTCTTCGGCGACCTGGAGAGCGGCGTCGCCAACGGCAAGGGCTGGCGGCTGCAGGGGTTCATCGAGGCCGCGGACGGCCGCCTGCGGCCACAGACCTACGAGGAGAGCCTGACCTGCGTCGGCTGCCACGGCGCCATCGGGCGCGGGGTCGACAGCGTGATCGCCTTCCCGCGCAAGCTGCCCGACGACGTGCCGGGTGACGGCTGGTACCATTGGGATGCCGCCCGCCCGTTGGGCATCCTGCCGGACGCCGACGCCGAGTACGCCACCTATCTGCGGACCAATGGCGCTGCCGACGAGTTTCGCGCCAACGACGAGGCTTGGCGACATTTCACCGATGTCGCGGGTGTGCTCGATCCGGCGAAGCTGGCCGGCCTGCGGGCCACGATCGCGCCTCTGGTCGAGCCCTCGGCGGCGCGGGCGCTGGCTCTGGACAAGGCCTACCGCCTCCTGGTCAGGGAGCAGAGCTTCGCGCGTGGCCGGCTCGCCGTGCTGGCGCCGTTGGACGCCACCGTGCACCGCGCGGTCGAGCCGGGTGCCACGACGGGCATACCGGCACCGATGCGATGATCGTTCGTGCGCGTCGAGCCGCATGCGCCTTCCGTCCGCACGGGCCGGCGGATGGCCCCTCGACAGCGCATGGCTCGCATAGGCTGCCCTAGGCGCCGAGTGTCGCGGCGGCGCTCGTCGGCCCGGGTGGCGGATCGGGCCTCGGTCCACCTTCGGTGCCGCGCCCGGACGCGGCCGGCACCACACGGCCCGGGGGTTCTGTAGCGCCGCCGCCACGCCAGCCGGGTGTGGCCGGCTTGCCGTGCCGGACCGGCTGCAGCAAGGTCCACCGGTCACTACCGGAGGAACCGCCGCGGTCATGATCTTTGACCTGACAATCTTGCTTTGCTGCCAGCTCCTGGGCGAGGTCATCGCTTTCGCGACCGGCCTGCCGGTGCCCGGTGCCGTGCTCGGGCTCGTCCTGCTGGTGGTGCTGCTCGTGGTGCTGCGGCGTGCGCCCGGTACGCTCGAGGGTACGGCCACCGGCCTGTTGCAGCATTTCTCGCTGCTGTTCGTGCCGGCAGGGGTCGGTGTCATGCTGCATACCACGCGTATCGCCACCGAATGGCCGGCGCTGCTGGCGGCTCTCCTCGCCAGCACGGTGCTGACGCTGGCCGTGACCGCCTTGACGATGCGCTGGTGCATCCGCCGGCTCGGCCTGGGCGAGATCGCATGACCAGCGTCGACGCGTTCTGGGTCTACCTGCAGGCCGGCCCGCTCTTGTGGCTGGTGGTGACGCTCGGCGCCTACAGTGCCGCCTTCGCGCTGTTCCGGCTGGGGCGCGGCAATCCTTTGCTGAACCCGGTGGCGATCGCGGTGGCGCTGATCATCGCTCTGCTCGTCGCCACCGGCACCGACTACCAGACCTATTTCCGCGGCGCGCAGTTCGTCCATTTCCTGCTCGGCCCGGCGACGGTGGCGCTCGGTCTGCCGCTGTGGCGCAATCTCGGCTCGGCCCGCCGGCTGCTGGTCCCGATGGCGGTGGCGCTGCTGGCCGGGGCGGTGACCGCGATCGGCTCGGCCGTCGCCGTTGCCGCCTTGTTCGGCGCGAGCCAGGCGACCCTTGCCTCCCTGGCGCCGAAGTCGGTGACGACGCCCATCGCCATGGCGATCAGCGAGCGCCTGGGCGGGCTGCCGTCGTTGACCGCAGCGCTGGTGATCCTCACCGGCATCATCGGCGCGATCGTGGTGACGCCCTTGATGAACGTGTTGCGGATCGCCGATTGGCGGGTGCGCGGCTTCGCCGCCGGGCTCGCCGCCCATGGCATCGGCACGGCCCGGGCCTTTCAGGTCAATCAGCTCGCGGGCACCTTCGCCGGTATCGCCATGGCCCTGAATGGCCTGGTCACCGCGATGTTGGCCCCTTTGCTGCTGGGCTGGCTGCGGTGAGAGGCACCCATAAGCCGGCATGGGAAGCGCTCGGCATTGCTGTTCTGCGGAGGAATCGAATGAGGCCGTCCTGTCGCCCGTTGCTCCTGGGCCTGCTGCTGCTTGGCGCTTGCGCCCAGGAAGGCGGCCGGTCGGTTCCGGCCGGCTCGACCCCGGTGCAGCCACGCGCCATCGGTGGGGCCGAGACCGTGGTCCAGCTACCCCAGGCGGCAGCCTTGCAGCGTGCGGCCAAGGTGCTGCAGGCCAAAGGGTTCACCCTCGACGCGTTGACGACGCCCGGGCGGCCGATCGAGGCCGGCAGCACCGAAAGCACCTCCCCGGATTGGGCGACCTGCCCGAAGATCACCGTGCGCGACGAGTTCAGCGAGGCCTTCCGCTCGCGCCGGGTCGACGCCAGCGATTTCGAGACCCGGGTAACGGTGGTCGCCGTGCCGGTATCGCCGGGCGAGACCCGACTCGTGTTCCGCACGCTGCACATCGGCAACTACGTCAACAGCTTCACGAACACCGTGCAGCAATCCAGCTGCCGTTCGACCGGGGTGCTCGAGCAGCAGCTGGTCGAGGCCGTCCGGGCGGCGCCTTAGCGCGGCGCTACCACATGCGCTCGGCCAGCGCGTGGCGCTGGTCGAGTTCCGGCTGCATCACCGCCTGCTCCTCGTAGGGTAGGTCGCGCCACGAGACCACGCCGATCAGCCGGCCGCGCTCGACCACGGGCATGTGCCGGTAGTTGCACTCGTCCATGCGCCGGATCGCCTCGACCACCGGTGCCGTCGCCTCGATCGTGTCCGGCTCGATGGTCATGACCTCGCCGATGCGCGTCCGGGCAGGCTCGAGGCCGGCGGCCACCACCCGCACGAGCAGGTCGCGCTCGGTGAAGATGCCACAGAGCCGGTCGCCCTCGCAGATCAGGATGCTGCTGCAGCAGGCCTCGGCCATGCGGACGACGGCATCGTAGACGGTCTCCTGCGCGCGACCGCGCAACGGCATGTCGCGCTTGATGCACTCCCGGATCGGTCGGCTGGACATCACAGCACTCCCCAAGGTGATGCGCGGCCCGCAAGCATTTTTTATGTTCCGGCGAGTATGCGATAGGCCGATCCCCGGGCCAAGCGTTGATCGCGTGCACGCTGGCGCAATCCATCGGATGCCGGAAGGGCCGAGCCTCGTGCGCTCCGGCAGCCGCACGCTCAGTCCTCGTCGATCGCCGCCAGCAGCGCGTCGCCGTAGCGCGCGAGCTTGGCGACGCCCAGGCCGGGCAGCCCTTCAAGGTCGCGCCGGCCGCGCGGCCGGGCCACCGCGATCGCCTGCAGCGTCGCATCGTGGAAGATGACGTAGGGGGGCACGCCCTGGGCGCGCGCCGTCTGCAGCCGCCATTGCCGCAAGCGCTGGAACAGCGCCTCGGCCGCCGGATCGTCGATGCTCACCGCCGGTCGTGGGCCCGGTCTGCCCTTGCCGCCGGGGCGGGCCGGCGCCGGGTCCCGGCGCAGCGCCACCCGCCGCTCACCCTTGAGGACCGCACGGCAATCGCCGGCCAGCGCGATGCCGCCATGTCCCTCGACGTCGATCTCGATCAGGCCCAGCGCCGCTAGCTGGCGCAGCACCGAGCGCCAGCCGGCCGGATCGAGATCGCGACCGATGCCGAAGACCGACAGCTCGTCGTGGCCCAGCCGACTGATGCGCTCGTCCGCCTCGCCGCGCAGGACCGCGATCAGATGGCCGGCGCCGAAGCGCTGGCCGGTACGGTAGATGGTGGACAGGGCCTTTCGCGCGAGCTCCGTGCCGTCGAAGCTCTCCGGCCGCTCCAGGCAGACATCGCAATTGCCGCAGCGGGCGGTGTAGTCCTCGCCGAAATAGCCGAGCAGCACCTGCCGCCGGCAGGCGGTGGTCTCGCAGTAGCCGAGCATCGCTTCGAGCTTCTGCCGCTCCACGTGCCGCTGCCGTTCGGCGGTCTCGGCGCGGGCGAGCAGCCCCTTCAGCTTGGCCACGTCCTCGAGGCCATAGAGCATGTAGGCCTCGGCCGGCAGGCCGTCGCGCCCGGCCCGGCCGGTCTCCTGATAGTAGGCCTCGAGGCTCTTGGGCAGGTCGAGATGCACGACGAAACGGACGTCGGGCTTGTCGATGCCCATGCCGAACGCGATCGTGGCCACCATGACGACCGCCTCCTCCTTGAGGAAGCGGTCCTGGTTGGCCGCGCGCACCGCCTTGTCCAGGCCGGCATGGTAGGGCAGGGCGGTGAAGCCCTGCGCGGTCAGTGCGGCTGCGGTGTCGTCGACCTTGCGCCGCGACAGGCAGTAGACGATGCCGCTGCGGCCCGCCTGCTCCCGGCGCAGGTAGCCCAGCAGCTGCGCCTTCGCCTGCTGCTTGGGCACGACACGGTAGCGGATGTTCGGCCGATCGAAGCCGGCGACGAACATGCGGCCCTGGCCGAGGTCCAGCCGTTCGACGATCTCGCGCCGGGTCGGCGCATCGGCGGTGGCGGTGAGCGCCAGGCGCGGTACGCTCGGGAACCGCTCGTGCAGCACCCGGACCTCGAGATAGTCGGGTCGGAAGTCATGCCCCCATTGCGCGACGCAGTGCGCCTCGTCGATCGCGAACAAGGCCAGACGGCAACGGCCGAGAAGATCGAGAAAGCCCGGGGCGCGCAGCCGCTCCGGCGCGACGTAGACGAGGTCGAGGTCGCCGTCGCGCATCGCCCGCTCGACCTGGGTCGCGGCGCGAAAGTCGAGCGTGGAGTTCAGCATGGCCGCGCGCACACCGAGCTGGTTGAGCGCGGCCACCTGATCCTGCATCAGGGCGATGAGCGGGGAAACCACGACGGTAAGCCCGTCGAGGCACAAGGCCGGCACCTGATAGCACAGCGATTTGCCGCCGCCGGTGGGCATCAGCACCAGTGCATCGCCGCCGCCGAGCATGTGCCGGATCACGGCTTCCTGCTGGCCGCGAAACGCCGGATAGCCCCAAACGGTCCGCAAGACGGCGAGCGGGTCGCGGACCGCAGGCGTGCGGGCCACCGCACTTTCGATCATATGAGCGAGGCCCACGACGGGCGCATGGCCGAGGAAACAAGGTCTGGACGGGCCGGCCGGTGCATCGTTTCTCCATCAACGCTGACGGCCAGCCTAGCACAGGGCGCTCGAACGGGCAGGCGTCAGCCTTGCCTCGGCAGCCCGTGTTCGATAAGTCCCGCCGAGGCATTCGCGCTGGCGGCCGCCGCTCGTTCGGGCGGAGGGAATGGCAGCCCGGCGGCGAGTGTCTGGCGCGGGGCGCGTTGCCCTTGCGTCGCTCCATGCTAACGAGGACGACCTTGCAGACCACCGGTACCGTCAAATGGTTCAACGCCACCAAGGGCTACGGCTTCATCCAGCCCGATGATGGCAGCCCAGACGCGTTCGTGCACATTTCCGCCGTCGAGCGCGCGGGGTTGAACGGCCTGCGTGACGGCCAGCGCATCGGCTACGAGCTGGTTCGCGGCAGAAACGGCAAGAGCTCGGCAGAAAATCTCCAGCTCAAGGGCTGAAGGTCGCCTTCCGACATGAGCAGACCCCGGCCAGCACGGGGTCTGCGCTCTTTTCGGGGGCCCGACCGCGAAGCGGCTGCCGCCTCCTAATGCGACTGTTGTTGGGTGCCGTCCTGGCTCGTGCTCGACCAGGTCGCATAGCCAATGGCCGCCATCAGCGCCATGGCACCGCCGACCGCCATCGCCATCCGCACCTGATCCTGGCGCTGCACCGTCGCCTCCAGCTCGTCGGCAAGGGCGCTCAGTGCCGGCGGAGGCGGTGCGAGGCACAACTCGTCACGCAGCGCGGCCAGCGCTTCGGCCTGCGCCGTGTAGTCGGCGTACCGCGATGCCGCATCGTTGTCCGTGGCGAGACGCTCGAGGGCCACGCGCATCGCCTCGTCATCCAGCTGATGATCGGCCAGAGCCAGCAGCTCGTCATCGTTATGGTGTAGGCTCAGCATGGTATTCCTCCTCCTCGTGCAGAGCCGCCCCGTCAGAGGCGGCCGCCGACGGACGTCGCCAACATAATGGATTTACCAACCACTAGTTCCACCGACGTTGCACCGGCCCGATGAATTCCCTTGCTTGTGACCAAATCGCATCGATCGGCCCGATCTCCTGCATATCGTGCCGCTGGATTCGGTTGGAGCGCCTTCGTTTCCGCCACGGCAAATCGTTGGCGTGGCCTCAACCTTCACGATCGGAACCGAAGCCGCCGCCGCTAGGCGTCTCGATCGCGAAGATGTCGCCCGGCCGGACCTCCGCGCGGCAGCGGCCTTCCAGCGGCTGACGGCTTCCGTCGCCGCGCTCGATCCACTGGTTGCCGCAGCGTCCGGGAGCGCCGCCATGCAGACCGAACGGTGGCACGCGACGATGGTTGGAGACCAGCGCCGCCTGCATCGCCTCCAGGAAGCGCACCCGGCGAACGGTGCCGTCACCGCCGTGATGGCGACCCTTGCCGCCCGAGCCGCGCGCGATGCGATGACTCTCCAGCAGGACCGGGTAACGCCATTCCAGCACCTCGGGGTCGGTCAGGCGCGAGTTGGTCATGTGGGTATGGACCGCGGCGGTGCCGTCGAAATCGGGACCGGCGCCGCTGCCGCCGCAGATCGTCTCGTAATATTGGTAGCGCGCATTGCCGAAGGTGAAGTTGTTCATCGTGCCCTGGGCGGCGGCGAGCACGCCCAGAGCCCCGTAGAGGGTGTCCGTGACCCACTGCGAGGTTTCGACGTTGCCGGCGCACACGGCCGCCGGGTAGCGGCAGGCGACGATCGAGCCCTCGGGCAGGACGATGTCGATCGGCTTCAGGCAGCCCTCGTTCATCGGGATGTCGTCGTCGACCAGGGTGCGGAACACGTAGAGCACCGCCGCCCGGGTGACGGCCGCCGGGGCGTTGAAGTTCCAGGGCTGCTGCTCGCTGGTGCCGGTGAAGTCGACCACGGCGCGGCGCGCCGCCTTGTCGATCGAGATCCGCACCTTCACCACCGGGCCGGCGTCGTGCGCATAGGTGAACTCGCCATCCTGCAGCACGTCGAGGACGCGGCGCACGCTCTCCTCGGCATTGTCCTGCACGTGCCCCATGTAGGCGCGGACGGTGGCGAGGCCGAACTGTCCCACCATCTTGGCGAGCTCGCCCGCGCCGCGATGGCAGCTCGCGATCTGCGCCTGCAGGTCGGCCACGTTCTGCGTCTCGTTGCGCACCGGCCAGGCCCCGGCGCGCAGCACCTCGAGCAGCGCCGCCTCGCGCAGCTCGCCGTTCTCGACCAGCTTGAAATTGTCGAAGAGCACGCCCTCCTCGTCGATCCGCGTGCTGTCCGGCGGCATCGAGCCCGGGGTGATGCCGCCGACATCGGCGTGGTGCGCGCGTGAGGCGGTGAAGAAGACGAGCTCGTCGCCCTCGAACACCGGCATCACCACCGTGATGTCGGGCAGGTGGGTGCCGCCATTGTAGGGATTGTTCAACGCCCAGACGTCGCCGGGGCGCATCGCGCCGCGATTGAGCTCGAGGATGGTGCGGACCGACTGGCCCATCGAGCCCAAATGCACCGGCATGTGCGGCGCATTGGCGACGAGCGCCCCGTCGGCCGCGAACACCGCGCAGGAGAAGTCGAGCCGCTCCTTGACGTTGACCGAGTAGGCGGTGCTCTGCAGCGTGACGCCCATCTGCTCGGCGATGGTCATGAACAGGTTGTTGAAGATCTCGAGCAGGATCGGGTCGCAGTGCGTGCCGACCGCGACCTGCCGCGCCAGCGGCTCGACCCGATCGAGCACCAGATGGTCGCGCGTGGTCACCGTCAGGGCCCAGCCAGGCTCGACCACGACGGTGGTCGTGGCCCCGCAGACCAGGGCCGGGCCGCACAACCGGTCGCCGGGCTGCAGCGCCTCACGGCTGTAGACCGCGGCCTCGAACCGTTCGGCCGGGTGGTGCGGCGCACGCGTGGTGAAGATCGGCGTGTGCAGCACCGGCTCCAGCGGCGTCGTCAGTTCGCGGGGCGGCATCGGCCGCTCGGGCTCGTCGACCTCCTCCATGGTGCCGATGCCCTCCACCGTGACCGCTTCGACGACGAGGCCGCGGCCCTCGACGACGAAGCCGTAGCGGGAGCGGTGCTCGGCCTCGAACGCGGCGCGCAGTGCGGCCGGGTCGGCGAGCGGAACCTCAAGCGAGGTGTCGGTACCGGCATAGCGGACATGCACCCGGGCTTCGCTGGAAATGCGCTCGGCGGGCACGCTCTGCGCCTCCAGCTCGCGCACGACCTCACCCTGGAGGGTTGCCACCGCCGCCTCCAGCTCCGCCGTGACCGTGTCGTCGAGCGCGCGGTCGATCGCTCGCTGCCGCAGCACGCGCAGGTCGGCGAGCCCCATGCCGTAGGCCGACAGCACCGAAGCGTAGGGATGGATGAACACGCGGCCGATGCCCAGGAGGTCGGCCACCTGACAGGCATGCTGCGAGCCGGCGCCGCCGAAGCAGCACAAGGTGTAGCCGGTCACGTCGATGCCGCGCTGGACCGAGATTTCCTTGATCGCGTTGGCCATGTTGTCGTTGGCGATGGCGAGGCAGCCGTGCGCCAGCTCCTCGGGGCTGCGCTCGACGCCGGTGTTCTTCGCCACCTCATGGGCGAGCGCGGTGAAGGCGGCATGCACCACCTGCGCGTCCAGCGGCTGATCGGCGCCCGGGCCGAACACGTGCGGGAAGAAGTCGGGCAGGAGCTTGCCGACCATCAAATTGGCGTCGGTCACGGCGAGCGGCCCGCCGCGGCGGTAGCAGGCCGGGCCGGGGTTGGCGCCGGCGCTCTCCGGCCCGACGCGGAAGCGCTGGCCGTCGAAAGTGACGATCGAGCCGCCGCCGGCGGCGACGGTATGGATCTTCATCATCGGGGCCCGGATGCGCACACCCGCGACCTCGGTATCGAAGGCCCGCTCGAACGCGCCCGCATAATGGGTGACGTCGGTCGAGGTGCCGCCCATGTCGAAGCCGACGATGTGCTCGAACCCGGCCAGGGCCGCGGTACGGGCGGCGCCGACGATGCCGCCGGCCGGGCCGGACAGGATCGCATCCTTGCCCTGGAAAAGCTGGGCGTCGACGAGACCGCCGTTGCTCTGCATGAACAACAGCCGGACATCGCCCACGGCGCCGGCCACGCGATCGACATAGGCGCGCAAGACCGGCGACAGGTAGGCGTCGACCACGGTCGTGTCGCCGCGGCCGACGATCTTCATCAACGGGCTGACGGCGTGGCTGACCGAGACCTGGGTGAAGCCGATGCCGCGGGCGAGCTCCGCCACGGCCAGCTCGTGCTGATGATGGCGGTAGCCGTGCATGAGCACGATCGCCACGGCACGGAAGCCTGCAGCATAGGCGGCCGCGAGCTCGGCCCGGGCGTGCTCGCGGTCGAGCGGCAGCTCCACCGTGCCATCGGCGCGGAGCCGTTCCTCGATCTCGATCGTGCGGGTGTAGAGCTGCTCCGGCAGCACGATGTGACGGGCGAAGATGTCCGGCCGATGCTGGTAGCCGATCCGCAGCGCATCGCCGAGCCCGCGGGTGATCGCCAGCACGGTGGGCGTGCCTTTGCGCTCGAGCAGCGCGTTGGTGGCGACGGTAGTGCCCATCTTGACGGCGTCGATGATGTTGTCGGGTAGTGCATCGGTCTTGCCGAGGCCGAGAAGATCCCGAATGCCCTGGATGGCGGCATCGGGATATTGCTCCGGATTTTCGGACAGCAGCTTGTGGATCGTGATCCTGCCGTCGGGCGCCCGGCCGACGATGTCGGTGAACGTGCCGCCCCGATCGATCCAGAACTGCCAGCCTGTCCGCATCACCCGTCGCCTCCGCGGCCAAAATCGCCCCCGTGTATAGCCACGTGCCCCGCCCGGCGTCTCGCCCGTCCGACACCGGCATCGTGCGCGACGGCGATGCCTGATCCGTCCGAACGACGGCATCGCGTGGCGGTCCCGTCATGGTGGCGACGGAATGGCGAGATTCCGGCGCCGCCGATGGGAACGGTTCCCCCGGCCGGTGACTTCAAGTCACGCAACCTGCCCCGCCGGGGCATGGCGCGCCGAGCCAGCAGGAGGAAAGGTCGGTTCCATGTCTGCGCGACTGATGTCTTGGATGGCCGGCTTGGCGGGTGGCGTGGTGCTGTTGCTCGGCAGCACGGCGGTGCAGGCCGCTGCCTGTTCCGCCGGCTTTCTCAGCGGCGCTGCGGCCCTGAACAGCGATTGGCGGAACGACACCCCTGGCCTGTGCCGGCAGATTCTGCCCGCGGACCTGCCGCCGCCTTCGGCCAGCACCATCAGCCGGCCCAAGGTCGTGCCGCGGCCGCACAGCATTCGCGATCCGGTGCCGCAGGTGCCGCCCGGCTTCTCGGTGCGCAAGTTCCGGCAGAGCGGCGCCCGACCAAGGCTGATCCGGACAGCGCCCAACGGCGACATCTTCGTGGCCGACAGCCACAAGGGCCGGATTCGGGTGCTGCGGTCGGCGGGCAACTGCACGCTCGGTACGGAATCGATCTTCGCCACCGGCCTCGATCTGCCGTTCGGCATCGCCTTCTACCCACCCGGGCCGACGCCCCAATATGTCTACGTCGCCGAGAATTCCCGCGTCGTCCGCTATCCTTACGTCAACGGGCTGCTCACGGCGACGGCGGCGCCGCAGGTCGTTGCCGCGTTGCCGCAGGGTGCTGCCCATTTGGGCGGCAAGGGGCACTGGACCCGCGACATCGTGTTCACCCCCGATGCCACGACGATGCTGGTCTCGGTTGGGTCGTACTCGAACGCGCAGACCAACGGCGAGGACGAGCGCAACCGCGCCGCGATCCTGGCGTTCGATCCCAGCGGCGCCAACCCCCGCTTCTACGCGACCGGCCTGCGCAACCCGGTCACGCTGGCCTTCTCGCCCGTGAACGGGGCGCTGTGGACCACGAACAACGAGCGCGACGAGCTCGGCGACAATCTCGTGCCCGACTTCGTCACCAGCGTGGCCCCGAGCCAGTTCTTCGGCTGGCCGTGGTTCTACATCGGCGGCAATCTGGACCCGCGGCATGCGGCCGCCTACCCGGCGATCCATCCGCCGATCGCGATCCCCAACGTCCTGTTGCAGGCCCACACCGCCGCGCTGGGTTCCGCCTTCTACACCGGCACCCAGTTTCCGACCGAGTATTGGGGCAGCATGTTCGTGGCGGCGCATGGCTCCTGGAACCGCGCCAATCCCGTGGGCTCCAAGGTCATCCGCATCATGTTCGATGCCGCCGGCAACGCTCTGCCGTTCTACGAGGACTTCATGACCGGCTTCAACATCGCCAACCACGACGTCTGGGGGCGGCCGGTCGGGATCGCGGTCGGCGCGGACGGCTCGCTCTACGTCTCGGAGGATGCGAACAACACGATCTGGTGCGTGTCCTACACGGGCTGAGTCTGGCCACGCTGGGTCCGCATCGTCCGCAGCGGCGCCGCCAGCAGGCCGACGCCGCCACCGACGACGGTCTCCCAGGCCCGAGCGGCCAGGAGCCGGCCGAGTCCTCGCCACTGGCGGCCAAGGTGACGGCGAGCGTGAAGCCGAAAGCGGCGCAGGCGACGTCGTAGCGTTCGGGCAGTGCGATGGCATAGGCGACCATGGCGGCTGCCGCGAGCAGCCAGACCACGACTGGTCGATAAGAGCTGCGAGCCGATGCCCGCGCCCAAGATTCCTAAACGTCGGAGACAGCCGACGGCAAGGGTGCCGGTCACCAGCGTCGCTTCCGGCCATGTCGGTCCGAACGCGGCCAGCCATGGCGCGGCGCCGATTTAGCTCAACGCGCCGACGACCGCGGCCGCGCAGAGAAGGACGAGATCCCGGCCGCATTCACGGCGGCTGATGCGCCCTTCCGAAACCCTCGCCCACAGCGCGAAGTTGCCGGCCAGAACACCGAGCGGCGCATATGCGGGCAGCAACCCCGCCACCTCGACTTATGTGCCCAGCATCACCGCGATGCCGTGCGCGGTGACCGGGCGCAGACCCTTGATGCGGCGATGCGTGCCCGGGTCCAGCCACTCAAGGCAAGCCAGCGGGGACAGGTCTCGACGGTCGTCAGCCGCCGAGCCCCAGCTTCGTCGCTGCCGCCCGCGCAATCGGGCTGAGATCCTCGCTGGCCGTCGCCACCGCCGTCTTGAGCTGCGCGCGCATGCGCGGGT
>JBDHTW010000039.1:0-37995 GCA_039808865.1 Geminicoccaceae bacterium | reverse complement strand
GCGGTGCCGGCGCAGCCGCCTCGCCGCCGGCCGCGGCGAACAGCTGCTCGATCTGCGCCAGCCGCCGCGCCCCTTCCGGATTGAGCGGCCCCGGCGCGGTGACCACGGCCCGCAGCGGCGCGACCGCCTGCGCCGCGTTCTTGCCGGCCTCGGCCAGGAGCCGCGGCAGGGACGCCACCGCCTCGGCCTCGTCGAGGTGCAGCATCATGAACTGGTCGCGGACCAGCGCCTTGAAGTCGGCGAGCTTGAGGTCGGCCGCGTGCTCGCGGTGCAGCTGCTGCAGCAGCGCGAAGCCGCGCTCGTCCGCCGCCAGCTCCGGCAGGCGGATGTAGATGATCGAGCGGACGAACGCCTCGCGCAGCCCTCCCTGCCCCATCCGCGCCTTCAGGTCGGCGATCCGCTCGGCGATGAACGCCAGTTCCTCGGGCTCGCGCCCGGGTCGGGCGCGCGGCGGGGCTTCGCTCGCCCGCAGGCCCAGCAGCGCCTGCAGCAGGGCGGAGCCGTAGACGGTGTGGAACGTCGCCTCGACGGTGGCGTCGCGCCAGTCGCGCCAGGCATCGAGCGTGCTGACGATCTGCCGCGAGACCAGCTCCTGCGCGACCAGGAACGGGTTGTCGGGCGATGCCGGGCGCCGGTTCGCCCGCACCTGCTCGGCCATGGCGGCGATCGGCGCCATCAGCGGGTTGGTGTCGGCGAAGGCCTCGAACTGCAGCCGCGACGAGCCGTAGCGCCGGCGCAGCTCGGCCGACACGTCCGTGGTCGTGGCCCGCACCCAGGGCTGCAGGAACGTCCGGTAGAGGCCGAGATTGACCTCGGACAGCCGCGCCACCGCCGCGAACGCCCGCTCGTCGGCGAGGTCGTTGCCGCCGAGGGCGCGGATGTCGTCCAGCGTGCGCACCGCGAAGCTGACCACGTAGCCGCCGACGACCAGGCCCCGCGACGCGGTGTCGGCATCGACCGGGGTCAGCACCGTCTCGTACAGCCCGGGTGGCAGGCAGTCGATGAAGTCGATGTTGGTCGCGAACTCCTCGTGCTCCTTCTTCGCCACGCTGCCGGAGACGAAGATGCCGAGATGCCCGACCGACTCGTGCACGCAGTAGACGATGGTCTGGCCGTTGGCGACGATGTCGTCGACGTCCTTGTACAGATCGAGGATCCAACCCAGCGCCTGCTGCGGCGGCGTGATGTCGTCGCCCTTGGAGCAGAAGCAGATGATCGGCGCGCGGATGTTGCGCAGGTCGATGCGCACGCCGTCACGGGTGACGATCTCGGCCGTCGCCAGCCTGTTGCCGACGAACAGGTTGTCGACGATCCACTGCATCTCCTCGGCGTTGAGCAGGACGTGCCCGCCCCACCATTTCTCGAAGCCGAGATAGCGCGGCGCCTCGGTGTCGACCTTGGCGTAGAGATTGTACTGCTTGCTCCACAGCGTGTTCGACGGATTCATGCTCTCGAAGTTCTCGACCAGCGCCGAGCCGTCGAAGATGCCGTGGCCGAGATCGCCGGTGAGCGCCGTGAGCCAGCTCCCACCCAGGAGGCCGCCGGTGTAGCGCATCGGGTTCGCCCCGTGCACGCCGGCCCAGTAGGACAAGGGGGCGCCGGCCACGATGATCGGGCCGCAGATCTCGGGACGCGTGGCCGCCACCATCATCATCGCCCAGCCGGCCTGGCAGTTGCCGATGATCACCGGCTTGCCGTCGGCATCCCCGTGCAGCTCGCCGACGCGCTCGACGAACGCGGCCTCGGCCAGCATCACGTCCTCGATCGTCTGGCCCGGCATCGGCGTCGGCAGGAAACCCACGAAGTAGCACGGATGCCCGGCGCTCAAGGCGACGCCGATCTCGCTGTCGGCCTTGAACCCGCCGATCCCCGGCCCGTGGCCGGCACGCGGATCGACGACGATGAACGGCCGCTTCTTCGGGTCGATCTCGACGCCGGGCGGCGGCTTGATCCGAACCAGGCCGTAATTGACCGGCCGCGGCAGGGTGCGCCCGTCCATGACCAATTCGGCCGCGAACTCGAGCACGTGCGGCACCTTCATCGCCATGTGCTCGCGGAACTGGTTGCCGCGCTGCCGCAGCACGTCCCAGAACAGGACCGAGCGCTGCGCCGCGTCGATCAGGTATTCGCTCAGCGGGTCGCTGCCCAAGGGCAACGCCGGGGCGGGAACCTTGTCCCCAGCCGTGGCCGACGATCGTGCAGGCATGAACGACTGTCCTCAGCGATGGTGGGCGTGACTGGCTCACGCCCTATCTTGCCATGATTCGTCGCGCGCTGAAGCGCCATAGCGGAAATGCCGCAGCCGCAGGGGTGCCGAACCATGCGCCGCGACATCGGCACCGCGGCCGGCTATGAAGGTCGCAAGCAGAGCGAGGCACGGGCATGCAGACCAGCTTCACCGCCGATCAGCTCAAGGATCCGGACAACCGGACCAGCGAAAAGATCCTGCGCACCTGCGTGCATTGCGGGTTCTGCACCGCGACCTGCCCGACCTACGTGCTGCTCGGCGACGAGCTCGACAGCCCGCGCGGCCGCATCTACCTGATGAAGCAGATGCTGGAGCAGGGCGGCCCGCCGGCGCCCGAGACGGTCAAGCACGTCGATCGCTGCCTGTCCTGCCTCTCATGCATGACCACCTGCCCGTCCGGCGTGCACTACATGCATCTGGTCGATCATGGCCGGGCCTATATCGCGCGCCATTTCCGCCGCCCGCTGCCCGATCGTCTGCAGCGCTGGCTGCTGCAGCAGGTCCTGCCCCATCCGGCCCGGTTCCGGCTGGCCCTGCTCGGCGCCAAGCTCGCGCGGCCGTTCGTCGATCTGCTGCCGGCCCGGCTGCGGCCGATGCTGATGCTGGCGCCGCGGACGCTCCTAGCGCCGTCGGCGGTCGACCGGGCCCAGACCTTTGCGGCGGCCGGCACGCGCCGGGCGCGCGTGGCCCTGCTCAGCGGCTGCGCGCAGCAGGTCATCGCGCCGCAGATCAACGAGGCGACGCTGCGGCTGCTGACCCGGCTCGGCGTCGAGGTGGTGGTGCCGAAGGGCATGGGCTGCTGCGGCGCCCTCACCCACCACATGGGCGACGAGCCGGCGGCCTTGCGGTTCGTCAAGGCCAATGTCGACGCCTGGACGGCCGAGCTCGACCGCGGCGGGCTCGACGCGGTGGTCATCAACGCTTCCGGCTGCGGCACCACGGTCAAGGACTATGGCCACATGCTGCGCGAGGATCCGGCCTATGCCGCCAAGGCGGCGCGGATCGCCGGGCTGGCCAAGGACATCACCGAGGTCCTGGCCGGCCTCGGGCTGCCGCCGAGCCGTGCCGATACCGACATGGTCGTGGCCTACCATTCCGCCTGCTCGATGCAGCACGGCCAGAAGATCACGCTCCTGCCGAAGCAGCTTTTGAGCCAGGTGGGCTTCACGGTGAAGGACGTGCCGGAAGGGCATCTCTGCTGCGGCTCGGCCGGCACCTACAACATCCTGCAGCCCGAGATCGCGCGCCGGCTGCGCGACCGCAAGGTCGCCAACATCGCCAGCACGGCGCCCGACGTGATCGCGACCGGCAATGTCGGCTGCATCACGCAGATCGGCTCGGGCACCACGATCCCGATCGTGCATACCGTCGAGTTGCTCGATTGGGCGACCGGCGGTCCCAGACCGGCGGCCCTCGCCCCTACGGGCTGAGCAGGGGTAGTTCCAGGCAGCGCGGTGCCGTTCGCTTGCTGCCGAGCACCGCGGCCAAGGCTTTTCGGTCGCACCGACCTCAGCTCCAGGAGGCGCCGGCGGCAGGGCGACATCTGGCCCAGGAGATCGGCGTCACGAGCTGCCGGCCGACGGCATGCCACGCAATCGCCGGGGCCGAGCCGGAGCCCGCGCTGTCGGCAGACGACACCTTGGGTAGGCCTTCCGGTTGACGAGAAGCTCTTCTCGGGGCACCGTCCGATCCGGGAAGTCAGGCTATCGAGATATTGTCGGATCATACCGGGCCGGTGCCGATGCGCTGACCTGATCACATTCTATGGTCGTATGTCGTCCGCCGGCTTCCATGGGGCTCGCCCGGACTGGGCGACATTTGGCCAGGGGGGAGTCGATGAAGCGTGACCTGCGGATCGGGGCGTTGTGGCTGTGCCTCGGCGCAGCGCTGGTGTGCGGAAGCCCGGCCCGGGCCGAACTGACCGGCGTCGAGAGCGAAACCAGCGTACCCGACCTTCCCAATCCCCCGGAAATTCGCAGCCGCAACGGCGTCCTCGACGCCATCTTCGTGGCCGAACCCGGCAAGGTCACCGTCGCCACGGACCGGATCACGAGCAACGTCTACAACGACCTCTACATTCCACCGACGCTGCGGGTCCGGCGCGGCGACACCATGCTTTTGCGCCTGGTGAACAAGATCGGCCCCGCGGACGTCGAGATCACCGCAAAGCAGCCGACCAACATCCACTTTCATGGCATGGACGTCAGTCCGCTGCGCAACGGCGACAATGTCTTCGTGAACATCAGCCCGGGCAAGAGCTTCCAGTACCGGGTCAACATTCCCAAGGATCATCCCCAAGGTCTGCACTGGTACCATTCGCACCTGCACGAGCTCGCCGACGCGCAGATTCTCTCCGGCCTGTCCGGCATGCTCATCGTCGATGGCGGCATCGAGAACCACTACCCCGAGTTCGCCGGCCTGCGTCAGCGGGTGATGGTGCTGAAGGACATCAATCTTCCCGGCGGCAGCTCGCCGACCAGGACCGTCAACGGCCTGTCCAACCCGCCGATCCATGCCCGGCCCGGCGAGCTGCAGGTGTGGGCGATCGGCAATCTCGGCGCGGACAGCTTCTTCAACCTGCGCCTCGAGGGCCATCGCTTCTGGGTGCTCGAGCGCGACGGCAACTTCCTGCGCAAGCCGATCCAGCAGGACACGCTGTTCCTGCCGCCCGGGGCACGGACGCTGGTGGTGGTCGAGGCCGGCGCGGCCGGACGCTACTACTTCCAGACCAAGGAGGTGAACACCGGCCCCACCGGCCTGCCGAGCCCCCGGGCTCGCCTCGGTACGTTCGTGGTCGAGGGCCCGCCCGTGCTCGGCGGCAAGTTGGCCGACCGGCTCGAGCAATCGGCGGCAGACATCAAGTCGATCGGGCTGACCGGCGAAGAGCTGCGCACGATGCCGATCGCCAAGCGGCGGACGTTCACCTTCTCGGACGCGGCGGACTTTTCCGAGTTCTACATCAACGGCAAGACCTACGATCCCAATCGGATCGACACCAAGGTGCAGCTCGGCCACGTCGAGGAATGGACGATCCGCAACGCGTCCGGCGAACTCCACGTCTTCCACCTGCACCAGACCTCGTTCCTGGTGAAGACGGTCAACGGCTTCCAGCAGGACTATCCCGGGCTGCGCGACGTGATCAACGTGCCCTGGCAGGTCGGTGATACCCCTGGGGAAGTCAAACTCATCATTCCGTTCCTCAATCCGCTGATGGTGGGCAAGTTCGTCTACCACTGCCACATCGTCGGCCACGAGGACGCCGGCATGATGCAGAACATCGAGGTGGTGCAGCCACGCTCCAAGGTGGCCGAGCTATGGGATACCGTCCGCCAGCTGGCTGGCAACGAGCTGCCGCGGCTCTGGGGCGCACCCACGGTCGAGGCGCGTGCCGAGACGCTCGACTGGCCCTACGACGAGGCCTCGATCTGCCGCGCGCCCGACGCCCGCCGGCGCCCGGAGCTGGCCGCGCGGTAAGCGCCACGATCACGCCTGCCAGAGGGAGCAAAGCCCAGGCGGCGATCGCACCCAAGGCGGATGCGTCGACGATGCTGGTGGCGACGATCCGTCGTCAGGTCGATGCAGTGCCGGACTCGGCCATGGAGGCGGCGTCCATGGCCGCGGCGGTTGAGGGGCCGATACGAATCCGATGCAGCGGAACCACCGTACCACGCGCGGCGGAACCGTCCTCTGATCTGCCCGATTACCATTGGAGCAAACGGGCCGAACCAAGAGGATCGGGCAGATGGCAGAAAGCGACCGCGACCGTTGGCGCGACGACCACGACCGCCAGGAGCGCGAGAGGATAGCGCAGATACGGCACGCGTATGGCCCCGAGGATCATTCGTCGATCCGCAGAGGCAGCGGCCGCTACAGCACCGGTGACAACGAGCCCTCGGCCGACGACAGCCATGCCCGACGCGGAAGGGACATGGGCCAGCGTGGTGCGCGGGACTGGCAGCGCGACGGTATCGGGGCCGAGGGCTTTGGCCAAGCCTTCGCCGGCAACGGTGGCCGAGGCTTCGGCGGTGGTGACGACTACCGCTACCGGGGCAATGCGCGCGGTGGCACTCGAGGCAGCGCACCGTTCGACCGCGCGTCGAAGGAGGCACCGTCGCGCTTCGGCGACCATGGGGCCGACCATCGTGCCGAGGCCAACCACCGCGGCCGCGGGCCGAAAGGCTACCGTCGCTCGGACGAACGGATCAAGGAGGACGTCAGCGACCGCTTGACCGACGATAGATACCTCGATGCCTCCGACATCGAGGTTGCGGTGGAGGGTGGCGAGGTGACGCTCGGCGGCGGCGTCGACGACCGCCAAGCCAGACGTCGGGCCGAGGACATCGCGGAGCAGGTGTCCGGCGTCACCTACGTGCAAAATCGCCTGCGGGTGAAGGGACGGCCCGGCAGCGACCACGGTACGACATCTGCGGCCGCATCCTTCGAGGAAGGCCGTCTTGCAGGAAGCGGGCAGGTCCCCGGCCCCAGTACGGAGGCGAGCACGAACCGAAGCGCGAACAACCAGCTACCTCTCTAGTGCCACCGTGCCCTGGGCTCGGCATGGTGTCATCCGGCCCGGGGCATCGGCACAGCGCGAGCGGGCGGTGGCGATGCGTGGGCGGGCAACCCCGGCCATCGCCGCCGTTCCGGCTCCGGGCAAGAACACGGTCGAGCCCTAGGGCGTCGCCGGCGCGGCCATCCATGTTGGCTGCCGCGCCAAGTTCGGAGGGTGCGAACGCCCTTCCCCGCGTCGCATGAACACCATGTTCAGCCGTCGGATCGGTAGGCGGGCAAGGCGCCCGGAACCGTCCGGCTGTGCGCGGCCCACTTGGCCAGCTCGTACATCACACGCCAGCAGCCGGTCCCGCCGCGGGCGGCCGGCAGAGCCGAAGGTGCCATGCAAAGCCTTTGGCAGAACCCCCAACACGTCATCCATCTCATGCGCGGTACGGACATTGCCGAATCGGGCGTATACCCGTAATTGACCTCCGACAGAGGGCAGGATCTGGCGAGGAGGGCAGCGCATGCCGTTCCGGGCATTATTGCGACGTGGTCCGTCGATCGCGCTGCTGGTGATGGTGGCCGGCGCCCTGAGCGCCTGCGACGGCGGCGACAGCAACGGCAAGGCCGCGGCGCAGCAGAGCCCGCCCCCGCCGGCGGTGACCGTCGCCAAGCCGCTGGTCAAGCGCCTGACCGAGTGGGACGAGTTCACCGGCCGGTTCGAGCCGGTGCAGCGGGTCGAGATCAAGGCGCGGGTGCCGGGCTACCTGCAGGAGATCGGCTTCGACGACGGCGACACGGTCAAGGCCGGACGGATGCTGTTCGTCATCGATCCGCGTCCGTACGAAGCCGCCCTCGACCGCGCCAAGGCGCAGATCGAGCTGAACGAGGCCCAGCTCAAGCTCGCCCAGCTCGAGCAGGAGCGAGCGGCCAAGCTGGTCAGCTCGTCCTCGATCGCGAAGGCGACACTCGACCAGCGCGATGCCGAGTTGGCTGCGGCCGAAGCCAATCTGGCGGCCGCCCAGGCCCAGGCGCGCGACGCGGAGCTGAACTTGGGCTTCACGCGGATCACCGCGCCGTTCGCGGGGCGGCTGTCCGACCGCCGCGCCGACATCGGCAATCTGGTCGATGCCAACCTGGTCCTCACCACGATCGTCCAGGTCGATCCGATCTACCTCAACTTCGACATGTCCGAGGCCGACTTCCTTGCCTACCAGCGCGCCGCGGCCAAGGGTCAGCTGCCGTCGACGCGCGACAACCAGACCATCGTCGCCGCGCATCTGGTCGACGAGGACGGCTGGCCGCACAACGGCACCATGAATTTCGTCGACAACGTCGTCGACCAGGGCAGCGGCACGATCCGCGGCCGGGCCATCTTCGCCAACCCGGATGGCCTGATCACCCCGGGCCAGTTCGGCCGCATCCGCATTCCGGGCTCGCCCGAGTACGATGCGATCATCATCCCCGACGCGGCCATCGTCACCGACCAGTCGCGCAAGGTGGTGCTGACGGTCGATCAGGACAACGTGGTCCGGCCGAAGGTCATCCGCCCCGGACCGAGCCAGCCGGGCGGTCTGCGGATCGTGCGCCGCGGCCTCGACCCGAACGATCGCATCATCATCAACGGGCTGATCCGGGCCCGGCCCGGGGCCAAGGTGACGCCGCAGGACGGCGTGATCGAGCCGGAGGCCACCGAGTCGGCGAACGCCGCCGGCTGAACCCCGACCGCCGTAGGCCGGAGCTGCACCCATGCGTTTCTCGCACTTCTTCGTCGACCGGCCGATCTTCGCCGCGGTCATCTCGATCATCGTCACCCTGATCGGCGGGCTGGCCTACTTCACGCTGCCGGTGGCCCAGTATCCCGAGGTGGCGCCGCCCACGGTCGTGGTCTCGGCGAGCTACCCCGGCGCTTCGGCGGAGGTCGTGGCCGAGACGGTGGCGACACCGCTCGAGCAGCAGATCAACGGCGTGGAGAACATGCTCTACATGGTCTCCCAGTCGACCGGCGACGGCAACGTCCAGATCACCATCACCTTCGCGCTCGGCACCGACCTCGACCAGGCCCAGGTGCTGGTGCAGAACCGGGTGGCGATCGCCGAGCCACAGCTGCCGGAGGAAGCCCGCCGCCGCGGCATCACCACCAAGAAGAACTCGCCCGACCTGATGATGGTGATCCATCTCAACTCGCCGGACGGGTCGCTCGACCAGCTCTACATCTCGAACTACGCCACCCTGCAGATCAAGGACGTGCTGGCCCGCCTGCACGGCGTCGGCGACATCCAGGTATTCGGCGCACGCGACTACTCGATGCGCATCTGGCTCAACCCGGAGCACTTGGCCGAGCTCAACCTGACCGCCACCGACGTCGTCGACGCGGTGGCGGCGCAGAACGTGCAGGTCGCCTCGGGTGCCCTGAACCAGGTGCCGGCCCCCGATCCGGGCGCCTTCCAGCTCAGCGTCGAGACGCTGGGCCGGCTCAAGGACGTGCGCGACTTCGAGAACATCATCGTCAAGACCGATTCCGACGGCCGGATCACCCGTGTCCGCGACGTGGCACGGATCGAGCTCGGCGCGCAGGACTATCTGCGCAACGCCTACCTCGACGACCGCACCGCGACCGCCCTGGGCATCTTCCAGCTCCCCGGCTCCAACGCGCTGGCGACCGCGGCCGAGGTCGAGCGGACGATGCAGGAGCTGAAGCGCAGCTTCCCGAAGGGCCTCGATTACGAGATCATCTACAACCCGACCGAGTTCATCCAGCAGTCGGTCGACGAGGTGATGAAGACGATCTTCGAGGCGGTCGTCCTCGTCGTCATCGTCGTGATCGTGTTCCTGCAGACCTGGCGGGCGGCGATCATCCCGATCGTCGCCATCCCGGTGTCGCTGATCGGCACGTTCGCGATCATGGCGGCGCTGGGCTTCAGCCTGAACAATCTGTCGCTGTTCGGGCTGGTCCTCGCCATCGGCATCGTGGTCGACGACGCCATCGTCGTGGTCGAGAACGTCGAGCGCAACCTGCGCCAGGGCCTGTCGCCGAAGGAGGCGGCGCACCGGACGATGGACGAGGTCGGCGGTGCCCTGGTGGCGATCGCGCTCGTCTTGTGCGCGGTGTTCATCCCGGCGGCGCTGATCTCCGGCATCCAGGGCCAGTTCTATCGCCAGTTCGCGGTGACCATCGCGGCCTCGACCTTGATCTCGTGCATGGTCTCGCTGACGCTGTCGCCGGCCCTGTGCGCCCTTCTGCTCAAGCCGCACGAGAATCATCCCAAGCACTCGCGCCTGACCGCGCCGATCCGCTGGTTCTTCGGCGGCTTCAACTGGCTGTTCGACCGCCTGTCGCTGGGCTACGGCGCGCTGACCCGGCGGCTGATCCGGCTCACCGTGGTCATGCTCGTCGTCTATGGCGGGCTGATCGGGCTCGCCGTGCATCAGTTCCAGAAGGCCCCGACGGGATTCATCCCCGAGCAGGACCAGGGCTATCTGATCGTGGCGATCCAGCTCCCGCCCGGCGCGGCCATGGACCGCACCGACCGGGTCGTGCGCGAGGCGACCAAGCTCGCCCTCTCGGTCGAGGGTACCGCGCATACGGCGGGCTTCGCCGGCCTCGACGGTGCCACGCTGACCAGCGCGCCCAATGCCGGCGCCGTGTTCGTCACGCTCAAGCCGTTCGAGGAGCGGGTCGCGGCCGGCATCAGCAAGGAGCAGATCCTGAACGATCTGCGCCACAAGCTCGGGGCGATGCAGGAGGCCTTCGTGCTCGTGATCAACCCGCCGCCGGTGCGCGGCGTGGGCACGGGCGGCGGCTACAAGATGTACGTCGAGGACCGGCGCGGACGCGGGCTGCCGGCGTTGGAGGCAGCGACCAACGAGCTGGTCGCCCACGCCAACCAGGAGCCGGGTCTGGTCTCCGTGTTCACGCTGTTCAACACCCGCACGCCCAAGGTCTACGCCGACATCGACCGGGCCAAGGCCGAGATGCTGGGCGTGCCGGTGAGCAACGTGTTCGACACGCTGAACGTCTATCTGGGCTCGTCCTACGTCAACGACTTCAACTATCTCGGCCGCACCTACCGGGTGCAGGCGCAGGCCGACGGCCAGTTCCGCCGCGAGGTGCGCGACATCGCCAACCTGAAGACGCGCAACACGCGTGGCGACATGGTGCCCCTGGGCTCGGTCGCGACCTTCAAGAACCTGACCGGTCCCTACCGCGTGCCGCACTACAATCTCTACCCGGCGGCCGAGGTGCAGGGTGCCACCATCCCCGGCTTCTCGACCGGGCAGGCGATCACCGCCATGGAGCGCCTTGCCACCGAGGTGCTGCCCGACGGCTTCAGCTTCGAATGGAGCGAGCTCGCCTATCAGGAGAAGCTGGCCGGCAACACCGCGATCTGGGTGTTCATCGCCTCGGTCGTGTTCGTCTTCCTGTTCCTCGCTGCCCAGTACGAGAGCTGGCTCTTGCCGCTGGCGGTGATCCTGATCGTGCCGATGTGCCTGCTCGCCGCGATCAGCGGCGTGCTGTTCCGCGGCCTCGACAACAACATCCTGGTCCAGATCGGCCTGATCGTTCTCGTGGGCCTGGCCGCCAAGAACGCGATCTTGATCGTCGAGTTCGCCAAGCAGCGCGAGGAGGAGGGCGAGACGCCGGCGCAGGCAGCCGAGGATGCCGCCCGCGTCCGCCTGCGCCCGATCCTGATGACCTCGTTCGCGTTCATCCTCGGCGTGGTGCCGCTGGTCATCGCCACGGGCGCCGGCGCGGAGATGCGCCAGTCGCTGGGCACGGCCGTGTTCTCGGGCATGCTCGGCGTGACGCTGTTCGGGCTCCTGTTCACGCCGGTGTTCTACGTCGTCTGCCGCTGGCTCGGCAGCCTGCGACGACAGCAGGCGGCAGGCCGCCAGCCGGCCGGGCACGCCGCGGCCGAGTAGGCCCGGCCAGCCGGCGGCATCGGGCTAGTTGGTGACGCCGCCCACCGCGTCCTTGACCAAGCCGATCAGCCATTCCAGCCCGTTCTCGTCCCGGGGCTTGGCGATCGGTGTCGGCGGCGGGCCGGCGGGCCGCGGGGTGGCGAGCATCGCCTCGCGCCAGATCTGCGCCGGCAGATTGCTGCCCAGCACCCCCTTCATCGGCCGGTTGTCGTCGTTGCCGAGCCAGACGCCGGCGACGTAGCTGCCGCTGTAGCCGACGAACCAGGCATCCCGGCCATCCTGGGTGGTGCCGGTCTTGCCGGCGGCGGGCCGGTCGCCGAGGTCGGCGGCGCGGCCGGTGCCGTTCTCGACCACGGAGACCAGCATGTGGTCCATGGCGGTGGCCGCGGCGGGCGCGATCACCCGCACCTCCGTCGGCACATGGCGGTAGTAGACGCGGCCGGCCGTGTCGGTGACGTCCTCGACGCCGTAGAGCGGCCGGCGCATGCCGCCGCTGGCGAACGGCAGGTAGGCGCCGGTGAGCTCGAGCAGGGTCACCTCGGACGTGCCCAGCGCGATCGACGGCACCGCCTGCAGCGACGAGGCCACGCCCAGAAGATGCGCCTTGGCCACGACCTTGTCCGGTCCCACCGTCTGCGCCAGACGCACGGCCGAGGTGTTGACCGAGTGCGCGAACGCCTCGTCGAGCGTGATCGGACCGCGGTACTTGCCGTCGAAGTTGGCGGGGCGCCAGCCGCCGATGCGCAGCGGCCGGTCGTCGATCGTGTTGCCGGCCCGCCAGCCGGCCTCGACCGCGGCGAGGTAGACGAACGGCTTGAAGGCCGAACCCGGCTGGCGGCGGGCGTTGGCCGCCCGATTGAACGGGCTGGTCTGATGGTCGCGCCCACCGACCATGGCCCGGACCGCGCCGTTGGTGTCGAGCACGACCACGGCAGCCTGGCTCACCCCGTTGCGGCTCGTGGCCTTGGCCAGGGTCCTGGCGACCGCGGTCTCGGCCGCCACCTGCAGCCGGCGATCGAGGGTGGTCTGCACGACCAGATCCTGCTCGGGCTTGCCCAGATGGCCGGTCAGCCCGTCCAGCACCCAGTCGACGAAGTAGCCGCCGATCTCGTCGGTCTCGGGGGCGAGCTTCGCAGGCTTGAGCCGCGCCGCCGTCGCCTGGGCTTCCGTGATGTAGCCCTCGTCGCGCATGCGTGCCAGCACGACCCCGGCGCGCAGCCGGGCACGGTCGAGATCGTTGGTCGGCGCCAGGGCCGACGGCGCCTTGAGCAGACCGGCCAGCATCGCCGCCTCGGGCAGGCTCAGATCCTTGGCCGCCTTGCCGAAATAGCGCCGGGACGCCGCCTCGACCCCATAGGTGCCGGCGCCGAGATAGACCCGGTTGAGGTAGAGCGTGAGGATCTGGTCCTTGTCGAGCTGTGTCTCGAGCCAGATCGCGAAGGCTAGTTCCTGCAGCTTGCGGGTGAACGAGCGCTCCGGCGTCAGGTACAGGTTCTTCGCCAGCTGCTGGGTGATCGTGCTGCCACCGGCGACGACCTCGCCCGCGCGCACGTTCTCCACCAGCGCCCGGCCCAGCCCGACCGGGTCGACGCCGAAATGATGGCGGAAGCGGCTGTCCTCGGTGGCGATCACCGCGTCGACGAGCAGCGGCGCGATCTCGTCGAGCGGCACGAAGCGCGCGCCGCTGCTGCCGCGCACGGCGATCACGCTGCCGTCGGCGGCGAGGACGGTCACCTTCGCCTGCCGGCTTTCGCGGAACAGCTCGGCCGTATCGGGCAGCTTGGGCGCCATGACCAGGAACAGCACCACCCACGCGCCGAGACCGAGCAGCAGCAGGCCCGGCAACAGACCGAGCAGCCGCGGCAGCACGCGACGGGGTGGCGGTGGAGGTGGCGCTGCAGGCAGGCGACGGGACGGCAAGGATTCGACCAGGGTTGCTCGGGACAATGTTGCTCGAAGATAAGCCGAGCATAGGTGGCGGGCACGCCACAGCACAAAGAAATGCGCCCACGCCGCTGAGGTGGCCGCGGTGCTGGCGTATCCACGGACGCATGGCCACGATGGTCCGGCCCCAGTCCGGTCGCACGCGCCGCCGGGCCCGGAACGAGAACCGTCTCCAGCTCTGCCGACTCAGTGTGATAATCAGCAGCGAGAGCCGACGTCCCGATGGGGATTTCCTCGGCCGTGCCGGAATGGGAACATGGAAACCGGGCAATTGATCGGGGTCGTCGTGGCGGGAGGGCTGTCGCGGCGGCTGGGTGGCGGCGACAAGTTTCTGCGGCGCCTGAATGGCAAGAGGGTGCTCGAGCACGTCCTCGACCGCGTGCGGCCCCAGGTCGGCACGCTCGTGCTCAACGCCAACGGCGATCCGGCGCGGCTTGCGGAGTTTGCTCTGCCGGTGGTGCCGGATACGGTCCCGGGCCATGCCGGGCCGCTGGCCGGCGTGCTCGCCGGCATGGACTGGGCGGGCGCGCATCGACCCGCAATCCCGCTGCTCCTCACGGTGGCGGCCGACACGCCGTTCCTGCCGCTCGACCTTGCCGTACGCCTGCGCGCCGGCCTGGAGAGCGAAGGTGCCGAGATCGCCTGCGCGTCGAGCGGCGGCCGGCTGCACCCGCTGTTCGGGCTCTGGCCGGTGGCGCTGGCGGGCGCGCTGCGGCAGGCGCTGCTCGGGGAAGGCGTTCGGCGGGTGCGCGACTGGCTGGCGCGCCGCCGCACCGCCGTGGTCGCGTTCGCGGCCGAGCCCATCGACCCGTTCTTCAACCTGAACCGCCCGGAGGATCTGGCCGTGGCCGAGCGCCTGGTGGCGACCGAGGAGGGCTGCCATGGCTGAGGCGCAGGACACGCGCGAGGGTCTTCTGCTCGGCGCCGGCGCGTTCACGCTTTGGGGCCTCTACCCGTTCTACTTCAAGGCGCTGAGCCACGTCCCGGTGCTGGAGATCATCGCGCACCGGATCCTGTGGTCGACCCTGCTGCTGGCCGCGATCATCCAGCTCCGCCGCGGCTGGGCGCCGGTCCACGGCGCGCTGCTCGACCGCAGGCTGCGCCGGGGTCTCACCATCACCACGCTGCTGATCGCCGCCAACTGGCTGGTCTACGTGCTGGCGGTCACCGGTGGTCAGGTTCTGGATGCGAGCCTCGGCTACTTCCTCTGCCCGATCGTCTCGGTGGCGCTGGGAGTGATCGTCCTGAAGGAGCGGCTGACGCCCTGGCAGCTCGCCGCCGTCGGCCTGGCCACCCTGGCCGTCGGCCTGCTGATCGTCGAGCTGGGCATCGTGCCCAAGCTCGCCCTGTTCCTGGCCGTCTCGTTCGG
The DNA here is from genome assembly GCA_039808865.1 of Geminicoccaceae bacterium. GTDB lineage: Bacteria > Pseudomonadota > Alphaproteobacteria > Geminicoccales > Geminicoccaceae > Benzoatithermus. The sequence continues at coordinate 23,014 of JBDHTW010000039.1, read as the reverse complement.
TCTCTACGGCCTCTGCCGCAAGCAGCTGCCGGTCGACCCGCTGACCGCCCTGTTCCTGGAATGCGCGCTGCTGCTGCCGCTGGCCGTCGTGGTCGCCATCTGGCTCGCCGCCACGGGCGGCCTGCGCGGCGGCGTCGGTGAGGGCACGACCCTGTTCCTGCTCAGCCTGTCCGGCATCGTCACCGTCGGCCCACTCCTGCTCTACGGCATGGGCGGCAAGCGGCTGCGCCTGTCGACCGTGGGCCTGCTGCAGTACATCGCCCCTACCCTTTTGTTCATCGAGGGCGTGGTCTGGTTCGGCGAGCCGCTCAGCCGCTGGCAGCTGGTGGCCTTCGGCATGATCTGGGCGGCCCTCGTCGTCTACACGCTGGACGGGATGCTGAGGGCACGGCAGCCGGCGTGAGGCCGGTTGGCCGCATGTGCGGGCGTCACGACGGCCGGTCGAGCACCTTGATGATCCGCTGCATCGCCTGCTCCAGCCGGTCGGTGCCGATCGCGAAGCACAGGCGCACGTGCTGCTCGTTGCCACGGCCGAAGGTGTAGCCGGCGGCGATGCCGACCTTGGCCTCGGCGAGCACGCGCTTGGCGAAGGCCAGGCTGTCGTCGATGCCGTCGATCCGCGGGAAGGCGTAGAAGGCGCCTTCCGGCCGCAGCAGCCGCACACGGGGATGCGCGCCCAGGGTCGACATCACCAGCTCGGCGTTGCGCCGGCAGCGGGCGTTGAACGCGGCCACGAACGGCTCGCCCTCGCGCAGGGCGGCGATGCCGCCATACTGCGCGAACACGGTGGCGCCGGTGTTGTTGCACTCGGCCAGCACCTGCATGGGCTCGACCAGATGTTGCGGGGCGATCATCCAGCCCAGCCGCCAGCCGGTCATCGCCCAGGCCTTGGAGAAGCCGTTGAGCACGAACACCGGCTCGTCCGGGCCGGCCAGATCCAGGAACGACGGCGCCGGATCGCGACCGGACAGCACGTTGCGGTGGTAGACCTCGTCGGCGATCAGCCCCAGCCCGTGCCGGCGGCAGAGATCCAGCAGCGCCTGCTGGCCCTCCCGCGTCATCACCCAGCCGGTCGGGTTGGACGGGCTGTTGACGTAGACGGCCTTGGTCCGCGGGGTGATCGCCCGCGCTACCTCGTCGAGGTCGAGATGCCAGCGCCCGTCGCTCTCGGCCAGCCGGACCTCGACATGGGCGGCGCCGACCATGGTGCAGACGTTGCGGACATTGGGCCAGTACGGGCCGATCAGGATCACCTCGTCGCCACGGCCGGCGAGGCACTGCAGCGCCGTGACCACGGTCAGCATGGTCGAGCCGACGACGTGGATCCGGTCGGGATGCAGATCCATGCCGTAGAGGCGGTCGTGGTAGCGCTTGAGCTCCTCGCGCAGCAGATGCGTGCCACGCGAGTTGGTGTAGAAGGTGTGGCCTTCGTCGAGCGCCTTCTTCGCGGCGTCGCGGATGAACGGCGCCGTGACCAGATCGCTCTCGCCGAACCAGAGCGGGATCACCTCCGGGTCGCCCCACGCGCCCATCGCGACCCGGGTGATCCCGCTCAGCTCGAGCGCCGCAATCTCTTCCCGAATGGGACCCATCTCGTCCTCACACCACTGCTTGCGGTGTGGGGTAGCCGAGCCTCCGGCCCGCGGCAATCCGGCTGCAGGCCAGAGGCCACGGCTCAGGCCTGCTGGATCGCCGACAGCAGCCAGCGGCCACCGCGCGGGCGGACGAAGGTCCACACCTCCGTCGCCTCCACGGTACGCTCGGGGCTGCCGTCGACGACGCGACCGGTGGCACGGTCCGTGGTCCAGTCGCGATGCCCGAAGCGCATCGCCACGGTCGCATAATCCTGACCCGGCTCCCGCCAGGATTCGGCGACGTCGCCCTGCAGCAGCCGGACGTCCGCCACGTGATTCACGATGCCGCGGCGGTCATTCTCGGCCAGCTCCTCGCTCAGCAGGTCGACGACCTCGGGCGTGGCCAGACGGCGGAGCGCCGCCACGTCCTGCGCCGTGTAGGCGGCCTGCACCTCGCTCAGCGTGCGCTCGAACTGCTCGAGATCGGCCTGACCGACGCCGATCTCGTCCCGCCCCTTGCGCGGACCGGCCGCGGTGCCGGCGGGACGATAGCCCGCGGCCTGATTGTCGCGCCGCAAGGACGCGCCGGGCATCGGGCCGGCACCGGCGCCGGCGAGCGCCGGCTGGTTGCGGCGCTGGAACCAGCGGAACGCCAGCCGGGCCAGGAACACGACGAGCGCGATCTGGAGCAGCAGGCCGAGGATCGACCCCAGCCCGCCCAGCCCGCCGAACAGGCCGTAGCCCAGCAGCATGCCGATCAGGCCGGCGCCGAGCAGCCCGCCCATGAAACCACCACGGTTGGCGAAGAAGCCGGGCCGGGCGGCCGGTGCTGCCCCCAGATTGCCCTGGCTCATCCCGGGTCCCGGCTGCGGCGTCGTCGAGCGCTGGATCGGCGCCGCCGGGCTGGGTGCCGTGTTGGTCGGAGGCGGCGCCTGGAAGGTCCGCCCGCCGCGGCTGCCGAAGCCGCTGCCGCCACGTCCGGCGCGTGCCTCGGCCTGACCCGCGGCGAGCAGCAACGCCGTCATCAGAAGGATCAGCAGCCGCGAGAAACGGGAACGCGTGGACAGTGGCATGGTTATTTGGCTCCGAGCCCGACCGGAAATTACAAGACCTCCATCATGTAGGTCGTCTAGCCGGCAATGCGAGCGGCGGCGCTCCTCGCGGCGGTGGCACGCTCCAGCAGCGTCTTCAGCCGCTGGACGAGATCCTCGGGCGAGAACGGCTTGGGCACGAAGGCGAAGTAAGGCGGCATGTCGCCCGCGGGCACCGTGTCGGGGGTGTAGCCGGTGGTCAGGATCAGCGCGAGATGCGGCCAGTCGCTGCGGACGGCGCGCGCGACGTCGATGCCGCTCACGCCACCGGGCATGGCGACGTCGGTGAGCACCGCAGCGAGAGCCGCTCCCTCGCGCTCCAGCACGGCCAACGCTTCGACACCGTCCTCGGCCGCGGTCACCTCGAAGCCGGCCTCCTCGATCGCCTCGATCGTCACCATGCGGACCAGGGCATCGTCCTCCACCACCAGCACGCGGGTGTGCGGCGAAGGCATCGCCGGGCCGGCCATCGGCACCGTCTCGGCGCGAGGCACGCCGGCAGCGTCGCTCGGCGCGCGGGCCGGCTGCCCGGCGACGAGCGGCAGCAGGATCGTCACCGTGGTGCCTTGCGCCGGCCGGCTGCGGATCTGCACGGTGCCGCCGCTCTGCCGGGCGAAGCCATAGACGCTGCTCAGACCGAGCCCGGTGCCCTTGCCGATGCCCTTGGTGGTGAAGAACGGCTCGAATGCGCGCTCCTGCACCTCCGCCGACATGCCGCTGCCGCTGTCGTGCACGCCAAGGGCCACCATCGGCGGCGTGCCGGCAACGTCGGGCGAGCGCTCGACCGTGATCCGGATCGGGCTGCCGCCGGGCATCGCGTCCCGCGCGTTCATGAGCAGGTTGAGCAGCGCGAGCTCGAGGTCGGTCACGTCGACGAGCGTCGGACACGGCCCCGGCGCCGTCTCGAGGACGATCGCGTAGCTACCCTGCAACGACCGCTCCAAGAGCGGCAGCATGGCCCTGACGGCCTCGCGCACGTCGACCACCGCCGCATGCGGCGGCTCCGCGCGCGTGAAGGTCAGCAGCTGGCGGGCGACACGCTCGCCGCGCCGCACGGCCAGCTCGATGCCGTCCACCGCCGGATGCAGCGCTACCGGGGCGTCGCGCCGCAGGTGCCGCAGATGGCCGGTGATCGCGGTCAGAAGGTTGTTGAAGTCGTGCGCGACGCCGCCGGCGAGCAGGCCCACGGCCTGCATCTTCTGCGCATGGCGCAGCACCTCGTCCTTCTCCTGCCGCTCGGCCAGCATGTGCGCCACCCGCTCCTCGAGCTGCGCGTTGAATGCCTTCAGCTGCTCCTCGCTCGCCTGCAGGGCGAGGTTGATGCGATCCTGCTCGGCCTGCCGCCGCGCGACCTCCGCCACCATGCCGTCGAAGGCGCCACCCAGCGCGCCGAATTCCCCCGGAGCGTCGGCCAAGCCCGTCCGGGTCGCGTAGTCGCCGCCGCGCCAGCGGTCGGCCGCCGCCAGCAGCCGGGCGACGGGCCGCCGGAAGAAGCGGTCGCCGACGATCCAGGCGGCGAGCAGCGCCAGGAAGCAGCCGATCCCGATCAGGCTCAGGCCACGGATCGTGGCGCGGTTGATCGCGGCGAACGACTCCTCCGACGACAGGCCGGCGCTGACGTAGAAATTGCGGGCGGGCGTCGGTGGAACGTAGCCCAAGGTCCGGCGCGTGCCGTCCTGGCTGGTCACCTCGGTCGACCCGGGCTCGGCCGCATGCACCAAGCCCTGGTACGCCTGCGGGATGCGCGTCCCGATGAACTGCTCGGGCAGCGGATCGCGCGCCAGGATGACGCCGTTGCGATCGGCGACCGTCACCGAGCCGCCCTTGGCCAATCCCCGCTCGCGCAGCTGACCGGACAACCACCACAGATCGAGCGCGGCCGCCACGACGCCGACCATGGCACCCGTGGTGTCGCGCAAAGGCATCGCCAGCGGCAGAACCGGCCGCAAGGCGACCCGTCCGTCGGTGTACTCGCCGATGACGAAGCCGCCCGTGGCCAGCGCTTCTTGGAAGTACGGCCGGTCGGCGAAGCGCAGTTCGGGATCGGGAAGTGCCTGGCGGCATTTGACCTCGCCGGCCAGATTCAGCACCGCGAGCGACGCGAGATAGGGAACCTTGGGCTGCAGCGTGGCGAGGTAGGCGACACAGACCGGCGTGTCGAGGGCGCGCACCGACGGCACCTCGGCCACCGCGGTGAGCAGGCTGCGCACGCCGTTGAAGATCTGATCGAGCTCGGAAGCCGCCAGCCGCGCCTGCGCCAGGGCCTGCTCATGGATCTCCTGCTCGCGGCTGCGGCGCAGATCCAGCTCGTTGTAGCCCTGGATCAGCAGCGCGGGCAGCAAGGCGATGATCACCAGCACGAACAGGCGTTGCGTCAGCGTCATGTCGTCGGTTTCGCCGTTCGCCCCCAGCCCTGCGTGGCCGCCGAACTCCCGTCGATGCCAGAGGCGCGCAAGGGGCGCGCCAGAATAGCCTGCTAGCCCGCCGTCGCAAGGATCTGCGTGCCGAAGCCGTGCTCGGTGAACAGCTCCAGCAAGATGGCGTGCGGCACCCGACCGTCCACGATCACCGCCGCCTCGACCCCGCCCTCCACCGCGGCGAGGCAGGTCTCGAGCTTGGGGATCATGCCGCCGGTGGCGACGCCCGTCGCGATCAGCCGCCGCGCCTCGTTGTCGGTCAGCGTCGGCAGAACGCGCTTGTCGCCGTCGAGCACGCCACGCACGTCGGTCAGCATCAAGAGCTTGCGCGCGCGCAGCGCGGCGCCGATGGCCCCGGCGGCGGTGTCGGCATTGATGTTGTAGGTCTGCCCGTCGTCGCCGACCCCGATCGGAGCGATCACCGGGATGATGTCGGTGTTCATGAACACCTCGAGCAGCTCGGTGTTGATCCGCGCCGGCTCACCGACGAAGCCCAGATCGACCAGCCGCTCGATGTTGCTGTCCGGATCGCGCTTGGTCCGGGTGAGCTTGGTCGCCTCGATCAGCCGGCCGTCCTTGCCGCTGATGCCGACGGCCTTGCCGCCCGCGGCCTGGATCGCGGTGACGATCTCCTTGTTGATCTTGCCGGCCAGGACCATCTCGACCACCTCGACGGTGGCATCGTCGGTGACGCGCAGGCCATCGACGAAATCCGAGCGGATCTGCAGCCGCTCCAGCATGGCCTTGATCTGCGGTCCGCCGCCATGCACCACGACCGGGTTGATGCCGACCTGCTTGAGCAGGACGACGTCGCGGGCGAAGTCGCGCGCGGCGGTCTCGTCGCCCATGGCATGGCCGCCATACTTGATGACCATGACGGCGCCCTGGTAGCGCCGCATGTAGGGCAGCGCCTCGATCAGGGTGGCGGCGATGTTGTGCGTGTCCGGCCGGTCGGCGGCGGTGGTCATGACGATGGCTCCGTTGGCGGGCGGGCGAGCTTGGCCAAAGCGGCGCGCAGCAGCTCCAGCCCGTCCTTGGCGCGCGAGCTGGTCGGGATCGGGTGCGGCATCGCCCCCACCGTCCGCGCCAGCCGCGTCTCGAGCTCCAGCATGCGGGCATCGAGATCGGCCTTGCGGACGAGATCGGTCTTGGTGAGCACGAGCTGGAACGGGACGGCGGCCTTGCCGAGCAGCTCGATCACCTCGTCGTCGACCTTCTTGGGTCCGTGGCGCGCGTCGATCAGCAGGCAGACGCGCATCAGCGTCGGGCGGCCGCGCAGGTAGGCGAAGACCAGCCTGGTCCAGCGCTCGACCAGATCCTTGGGGGCCTGCGCGTAGCCGTAGCCGGGCAGGTCGACCAGCGTGAGCCGCCCGGCCAGGTCGAACAGGTTGATCTCCTGTGTCCGCCCGGGCGTGTTCGAGGTGCGCGCGAGGCTGTTCTGCCCGGTCAGCGCGTTGATCAGGCTGGACTTGCCGACATTCGAGCGGCCGGCCATCGCGATCTCGGGACACGCCGCCGGCGGCAGCTGGTCGAGCTTGGCCACGCCCATGACGAAGGTCGCCGGCCGCGCGAACAGCAGGCGGCCGGCCTCGATGCTGTCGGGATCGTCGTAGCGGTCGGGGTCCCGCGCGTGCGGGACCTCGGGCTCGGCCTGGCTCACGCCGCCGAGACCCCCATCCGCTTCATGATCGCCCACTGCTGCCCGATCGACAGGGTGTTGTTCCAGCACCAGTAGATCACCAGCCCGGCCGGGAAGGTCGCGAACAGGAAGGTGAACATCACCGGCAGGAACTGCATGACCTTGGCCTGGGTCGGATCGGCCGGCTGCGGGTTGAGCTTCTGCTGCAGCCACATCGTGAAGCCCATGACCAGCGGCCAGACGCCGATCATCAGCATGTGCGGCGGGGTGAACGGCAGCAGGCCGAACAGGTTGAACAGGCTGGTCGGATCGGGGGCGGAGAGGTCGTGGATCCAGCCGAAGAACGGCGCATGGCGCATCTCGATGGTGACGAACAGCACCTTGTAGAGGGAGAAGAACACCGGAATCTGGATGAAGATCGGCAGGCAGCCGGAGACCGGGTTGACCTTCTCCTTCTTGTAGAGCGCCATCAGCTCCTGGTTCATGCGCACCTTGTCGTCGCCGAACCGCTCGCGCAGCTTGACCATCTCCGGCTGGAGCTTCTTCATCTTGGCCATGGCCCGGTAGGACCGGTCGGCCAGCGGGAAGAAGCACAGCTTGACCAGAAGGGTCAGGATCAGGATGGCGATGCCGTAGTTGCCGACCACACCGTGGATGTAGTGCAGGACGTAGAAGATGGGCTTGGTCAGGAAGTAGAACCAGCCGAAGTCAACGGCCCGGTCGAACAGCGGGATCCCGTACTGGTCACGGTACTGGTCGAGCAGGGTCACGACCTTGGCACCGGCGAACAGCCGGTCGGTGACCTCGACGGTCTGCCCCGGGGCCACGGTCATCGCCGCGCCGCGATAGTCGGTCTGGTAGCGGTCGCCCTCGGGCAGATGCTGGAAGCTCGCCTTCAGGCCCATGTCCTGCTGCGGCACCAGGGAGGCCAGCCAGTACTTGTCGGTGATCCCGAGCCAGCCGCCGGTGCTGTCGAAGTCGATGCGGCCCTTCTCGGCGACCTTGGCGTACTTCCACTCCTCGAGATGGCCGCCCAAGGCGCCGATCGGCCCCTCGTGCAGGATGTAGTAGCCGAGCGTCGGCGGCGTGCCCCAGCGGCTGATCAGGCCGTACGGATAGAGCGTCACCGGCTTGTCGGAGGTGTTGGTCACGGTGCGCTTGATCGTGAACATGTAGCGCGGATCGATCTCGATCCGCTTGGCGAAGCTCAGGCCCTCGCCATTGTCCCAGTGCAGCGTGACCCCGTCCTTGGCGGTGAGCTCGGACCCTTCGGGCGACCACATCGTGTCGGAGCCCGGCACCTTGACCGCCGCATCGCCGGCCACCCAGCCATACTCGGCAAAGTAGGGGTTGGGGCCGCCGGCCGGGCTCAGCAGCACGATCTCGGGCGAGTTGGGATCGATCGTCTCGCGATAGTCCGCGAGCGTCACGTCGTCGAAGCGCGAGCCCTTGAGCGCGATCGACCCGTGCACCGCGCCGTTGTCGATCTTGATCCGCGGCGACTGCGCCAGCGCCTCGGCCCGGCTGAGCGCCTGGGCGGGCGCGCCACCCGGCGTGCCGACCCCGGGCGCCTGCGGGGCGCCGGCCCCGTTGGCCGTTTCGCTCTGCGCCGTCTCGGCGGCCTGGCGCTGCGCCTCGCGCGTTTTCGGGATCTCGTAGAAATACTGGAACGCAAAGAGAATCCCGACCGACAGGACGATCGCGATGATCAGGTTGCGCTGGTCGCTCATGACGACAGGGAACTCCTGTGGGCGGCCGCGGTCAGCGGCCGCCGGCGCTGGGCGGAACCGGGTCGAAGCCGTGTCCGCCCCATGGATGGCAACGTCCGAGCCGCCGCAGCGTCATCCAGGCGCCGCGCCCGGCACCATGCCGGCGCAACGCCTCGATCGCATACTCGGAACAGGACGGGCAGTAGCGGCAATTGCACCCCAACACGGGAGAGACCAACCACCGATAGAGAGTGACCAGCACGACCAGCAGCCGCGCGGCAAGACTCATCGCCGGCCTCGTTCGAGACGAGCCGAAATCTGCTTGAACGCGGTGGCGAGCTCGGCCCGCAGGTCGGCGAACGGCACCGACAGCGCCGCCGGACGGGCGACCACCACGTAGTCCGCACCCGGCCTCGCAGGGCCGGGCAACAGCAAGCGCAACGCCTCGCGCAGCCGCCGCCGGGCGCGATTGCGCACGACGGCACCGCCGAGTTTCTTCGTTACGGTCAGTCCGATGCCGACCGTCCCCGCCCGCGCGGGCTCGAGGCGCTGCAGGCCTTGCAGCACGAACGGCTCACGGTGCACGCGCTGGCCGCGCGCCACCGCGAGAAACTCGCTCCGCTGACGTAGCCGCGCCACCTCATGCCCGCCGGCAAGGACGGGCTCGTTCAAGCAGACAGGCGCTTGCGTCCGCGGGACCGCCGGGCGGCGAGCACGCGCCGGCCACCAGTCGTGGCCATGCGGGTGCGGAACCCATGCCGACGTTTGCGTACGAGCTTGCTCGGCTGATACGTGCGCTTCACGACGAAACCTTCGATGCCGGGGAAAACGAACAGAGCAGGGCGTATACGCAGATCACGCCACAGTGTCAAACAACCCGCCGCCCGTCACCGCCTCGTGAGCCGTCGTGGCCATCGTGGCGGCGCATGTATAACGTCACCTACTCCACCCTCGCCGCAATCCTGACACGATGACCCGTTTGCTGACCTACGTGCTGCTCGGCTTCCTGACCGTGCCGCTCCTCGCCGCGCCCGCGCTGGCCGGCCCGCGGGCGGAACTGTGGCCACACTGGCTGCAGCAGGATCCGAGCTCGACCCTCACCGTCGACCACTCGGCCTGGGCCGCGTTCCTCGCCCGCCACGTCCACACCGGCACCGACGGCGTGAACCGCGTCGACTATGGCGAGGTCGATTCCCAGGATCGAGCGCTGCTGCAGGGCTATCTCGCCGCCATGGCGGCGGTACCGGTCTCGCGGTTGAACCGCGACGAGCAGGGCGCCTACTGGATCAATCTCTACAATGCGCTGACCGTCGAGGTCGTGCTCGAGCACTACCCGGTCGCCTCGATCCGCGACATCGACATTTCGCCGGGCCTGTTCAGCCAGGGGCCCTGGCGCAGGAAGCTGATCACGGTCGAAGGCGAAGCCATCTCGCTCGACGACATCGAGCATCACATCCTGCGGCCGATCTGGCGCGATCCCCGGATGCATTACGCGCTCAACTGCGCCTCGGTCGGCTGCCCCAACCTGCAGCCGCAGCCGTACACCGGCGAGAATCTGAGCCATGCGCTCGACCTGGCGGCCATGGCCTACGTCAACAGCCCGCGCGGGCTGCACTTCGAAGACGGCAAGCTCTGCGTCTCCAGCATCTACATGTGGTACATCGACGATTTCGGCGGCGACGATGCCGGCGTCATCCGCCATCTGATGGCCTATTCCGAGCCCAGCCTGGCCATGCGCCTGCAAACACTGGACGAAATCGACCGGCACGAGTACGACTGGCGTTTGAACGATGCTACCAAGGGTGGCCACTGACGGCCCTAGGGTGTTGATCCCGACGGGCCAGTTACCGTCGATCGGGGGCCGCGCGGCATAGCGACGTGGCAGCTTCCAGCCTCGCGCTGGGGCCGCGGTTCGAACGAAACGGCTCCCATGCGCCGAATTGCCCTGCGCCGCAGCCTGTCGGCCAAGATTTTGCTGCTGACGGTCGCCTGCGTGCTTCTCGGCGAGGTGCTGATCTACGTCCCGTCGATCGCCCGCTTCCGGCTCGCCTACCTCGAGGAACGGATCGGGGCAGCGGCGCTCGCCGCCCTGAACCTGACACCCCGGCGTGCGCTGCAGCTCGACATGGACACGGTCGATCTCCTGCTCGCGCATGCAGGGGTGCTCGAGATCACCGTCTACGGCACGTCCGGACGGCCGGTGATGCTCGGCGACATCGTTCCGGTCGACCGCATCGTCGATCTCGACGACCGGAACTGGCTCACGCTGATCGAGGACGCGTTCCAGACCCTGGCCCATCGCGGCGCGCGGCTGATCCGGGTGGTCGGCCCGGCGCCGCAGGAGGAAGGCACCGTCGTCGACATCATCATGCCGGAAACGGCGATGTGGGCCGCGATGGTCGACTACTCGGCCCGCATCGTGACGCTTTCGGTGGGCCTGTCGCTGCTGGTGGCGGCCGTGCTCTTCGTCGCCTTGCAAAGGATGATCGTCCGGCCCTTGCGCCGGATCACCGCCGAGCTGGCGGCCTTCCGCGACCGGCCGGAGGACAGTGCCGCCGACCATGCGCCCACGGCGCGCGCCGACGAGATCGGCGTGGTCGAGCAGGAATTCGCCACCATGCGGCATGGCCTGCGCGGCGCCCTGGCCGAGAAGACCCGCCTCGCCGCCCTGGGCGCGGCCATGAGCCGGATCAGCCACGACCTCAAGAACATGCTGGCCACGGCCGTCCTGATCTCGGACCGCCTGGAGCGCAGCGCCGATCCCTCGGTGCAGCGGGTCGCTCCGCGCCTGATCGAGACGCTCGACCGGGCCGTGCGGCTCTGCGGCGAGACGCTGAGCTATGCCCGCAGCGGGCCGCCCACCCCCGAGCGGCGGCGGGTCAACCTCGCCGAGCTGGTGGCCAAGGTCCGCGGCACGCTCGAGGCGGGTGCCGCCGGGGTGGCCTGGGACGTGGCCGTGCCCGCGGAACTGGAGCTGCACGCCGACCCGGACCAGCTGTTCCGGGTCCTGTTCAACCTCGCCCAGAACGCGGTCGAGGCCATGCGCGAACGAGGCGGCGATCTGCGCGTCGCCGCGGCACTCGATGCCGAAGAGCTCCGCATCGACGTCGCCGACAGCGGCCCCGGAATTCCCGAGCAGGTTCGCCGCCGGCTGTTCGAGCCGTTCGCCGGCACGTCGAAGCCGGGCGGCAACGGGCTCGGCCTCGCCATTTGCCGTGAGCTCGTGCGTGCGCACGGCGGCGAGATCGAGCTGCTCGGAACCTCGGAGCATGGTACCGTCTTCCGCTTGCGCCTGCCGGCGCGGACGACCGTCGTCGCGGCCGGGGCCAGGAGATCCACGATGCCGCTCGAGACCGTCGCCCGGATGCTGCTGCCGCTGGCACTGCTGCTCGCCAGCTGCAACGTGCAGGGACCGGCCCTGGCCGGCTATCCCGGGCTGCAGTTCAAGGTGATCAGCTTCTATGACAACAACGCGCTGGAGCAGAACGCCACCTGCACGCAGCCGCGGATGCGCTCGGTCACCGGCACGCAGATCATCGAGGAGACGCCGCAGCAGGTGGTGATGAACGTCCGCTACTACTGGTACGATGAGAGCAGTTCGCAATTCGACGACAACATGTTCTTTCCGGCCCCGGTCCTGAACCGCTGCAACGGCTTCGCCGAGCGGACGTTCACCTTCGTCAAGATGACCGACGGCAGCCTGGACGTGCGCAGCATGTCGGGGCCGCAGCGGCGGCCCTCGTCCTGAGCGTCAGCCTTCCCGGAACGCCTCCTTGGCGCGGAAGATGCGGTCGGTGAGGTAGGACAGGATGGTCCGCTCGCCGACCTTGAGCTCGACGTCGACGGCCATGCCGGGCACGACGTCGAGTTCGCCGGCCCGGGGGCCGAAATGGCTGCGGCTGGTGACGACCGTGACGCCGTAGGCGAGCTCGCCCGTGCGCGGGTCGGGCGTGGCGTCGGCCGCCACCTGCCGCACCACGCCGTCGAGGCTGCCGTAGCGCACATAGTCGAACGCCCGGACCTTGACCGTGGCCGGCATGCCGGCATGCAGCCGGCCGATGTCGCGGTTGGCGACCTTGGCCTCGACGACCAGGCTCTCACTCTGCGGCACCAGCTTCATCAGCGTCTCGTGCGGCGCCACCGCCTGCCCTGCGGCGGTGACGACGATCTCCTGCACGATGCCGGCCGAGGGTGCGGTGACGACCAGTCCGCTCACGATCGCATCCTGCGCCCGCAGCTGCTCCTCCAGCCGATCGCGCTCCGCCGTGGCCGCGGCCAGCTCCGTCAGCACCGTCGCGTGGCGCTCGGTGACGAGCCCGTCGAGGCGGGTCTGCGCCTCGGCCAGGGCCGACTGCGCCGCCTCGCGCGCGGCCTCGGCCTTGGCCAGTTCGCCGACCACGTCGGCGTGCTGACGCTCGACGGCCACCACCTTCAGCGTCGGGTAAAGCCCGCGTTCGGCCAATGCCCGCACCGCGTCGCGCTGCTGGGTCAGCAGGGTCAGGCTGTTGCGCAGCCGACCGACCTCGGCCGCGGCCGTGCGCAGCTCGCCCTTGCGGGTCTGCACGGCCTGCTCCAGGGCCTGGCGACGGCTGGCCGCCGTGGCATCGCGGGCCTGCAGCAGCGCACGCTGCGCCGCCGCCAGATCGGGCCGGGCCGCCTCCAGCTCCGCCGCCATGCGCATTTCCCCGCCTGCGGCCTCGGCCTCGAGGCGCGCCACCTCGGCAGCGCGCAGCTGCAGCCGGCCCAGCAGCTCGTTGCGCTCGCTGCGCGCGACGTCGCCGTCGAGCGTGACCAGGGGCGCGCCGCTCGCCACCAGCTCGCCCTCGCGGACGTGGATCTGCGCCACCCGGCCACCGCGCGGATGGTTGACGATCTTCACCCGACCGGCCGGCTCGACGGCCCCGGTGGCATGCACGACCTCGTCGACCTCGGCCCAGGCGAGCCAGCCCAGGAGCGCTAAAAACACGCCGGCGATGCAGCCGATCAGCGCGCCGGCCAGCAGCGGCGATCGATCGTCGAGCAGCTCCCGCGCCCGCGCCGCATCGTCAGCCTCGCCGTCGTCGATCATCGCGGCATCACCTGCAGACCGCTCTGCACCGCCCGCGTCCTGGCCAGCGCTTCGGCCGGCGAGCCGACGAAGGCGACGCGGCCGCGCTCGAGCACGACGACACGGTCGCAGGCCTCGAGCACGCTCGGCCGATGCGTCACCAGGATGACGGTACGACCGCGACCCGCGCGCCGGATGTTGGCCAGGAGATGGGCCTCGGCCGCGACGTCGAGGGCACTCGTCGCCTCGTCCAGCACCAGCATGCGCGGGTTGCGGACGATGGCGCGGGCGACCGCGACGAGCTGGCGCTGGCCCAGCGAGAGGCCGGCGCCACGCTCGCCCAGCATCGTGTCGTAGCCGTCGGGCAGGCGGCGGATGAACTCGTCGGCGCCGCAGAAGCGGGCGGCGGCGACGATGCGGCTGAACGTCCGGTCGGCGGCGCCGAGACCGATGTTCTGCGCCACCGTTCCCGAAAACAGCTGGATCTCCTGCGGCACCACCCCGATCTGCGGCCGGTAGCTGACCGGTGACAGCAGCGCGAGATCGAGCTCGTCCAGCAACACGCGGCCGGATTCCGGGGTCTCGAGGCCGATCAGCAGCCGCACCAGCGTGCTCTTGCCGGAGCCCGGTGCGCCGGCGATGCCGAGCATGCTGCCCGGTGCCGTCTCGAGGCTCACCTCGTCCAGCGCCGGCAGCTTGGCGTCGGGGTAGCGGAAGGTGACCTGCTCGACCTTGAGCCGACCACGGACGCGCAGCTCCGCGCCGGCAAGCCGGCCGCTGGCCTCGCCGCGCTCGCGCAGCAGCTCCTCCAGCCGGCCCGCCGCCTCGCGCGCCTGCTGGAACTGGCTCCAGGCCGGCGCCACCTGCCGCATCGGCGCCAGCGCCCGCGCGGAGAGGAGCGAGGCCGCGACGAGCGCGCCGACGGTCATGTCGCCCGCCACGATCAGCCGGGCGCCGAGATAGACCAGCAGCAGCGCCGTCAGATGCTGCAGGGCCTGCGCCACGCTGCTGACGAGATGCGCGATGCGGCCGCTCTGCAGTCCGGTCCAGGCACTGCGCAACAGATGTCCCTCGAAGCGCCGCTTCATCTCCGGCTCGAGGCCGAGGCACTTGACGGTCAGGACCTGGATCACCGTCTCGTTCAACGCCATGGCCTTGCCGGCGGCAGCGCGCAGATGGGCACGCTGGTGGCTGGCCTGGATGCGGTGCGCCAGCACCGAGAGGGCCGCGAAGGCCGGCATCGCCGCCGCCGTCACCAGCGCCAGGCCCGGGGTCAGCGCGACCAGCACGGCGAGGAACAGCCCGACGAAGGCGAGGTCGACGATCAGCAGCGGCAGATGTCCCGTGAGGAACTGGCGCAGCTGGTCGGTCTGGCGCACCCGCTCGAGCACGGCCGTGGTCGGCAGCGCCTCGAAGTAGCGGTAGGGCAGATGCACGATATGGTGCATCACGTCGCTGCCGATGGCCGCCTCGAGCCGCGCGCCGGTATGGGCGGTGATGTAGCCGCGCAGCGCGCGCAGCAGCAGCTCGAAGCCGACCAGCGTCACCATGCCGATCGCCAGCACGTCGAGCGTGCGCAACGCGGCGTGGCTGATGACCTTGTTGTACACGGTCATCATGAACAACGGCGTGGCCAGCGCCATCAGGTTGATGACCGTCGAGGCCAGCGCGATCTGCCACAACACGGCCCGGACCCGGCGCAGCAGCAGCGAGTGCCAGAGGCCCCGCCGTCGCGCCGGTGCCGGTGCCACGCGCAGCAGCCGGTCGCCGTAGCCCTGGGCCACCTTGATCATGCAGGCGGAAACGCCGCCATGCACGGGCTCGACCAGCACGAGCTGATCCTGCGTGCGCGCCCGAACCAGCCATGCCGTGCCGGGCTCGCGCCCCATGATGAGGAACGGCGCCGGCAGATGGGCGAGCGCCCGTGCGCGCATCCGCTCCGTCCTGAGCACGAGGCCCAGCCGCTCGGCCATGCGCGCGAGGCACGGCAGATCGACGCCGGCCGCAGGTGGCGTATCGGCCGCCAACAGCTCGGCCTCCGTGACCGGCCGCTCGAGCTGGCGGCACAGGCGGACGAACGCGAGGAGGAGGCCGTCGGGCGTGGGCGACGCCGCATCGGCAGTCTCGTGACCAGCCAAGGTCGCGTCAGCCATCCGGAACTCCGCTTCCCGGGGCAGCCGACCGACGCGATGGGACCGATGACGTTTTAGTTCATTTATCCGACCGCTACAACAACTCGAAGTTGATGAACCTCAGTCGAGCGCGTAGGCCAGGAACTTCAGGTAGGCGCTCTCCGGCAAAGCCGGATGGGTCGGATGGTCGGGCCCGGCGCCGGCGCTGCGCAGCAGCCGGCCGCCGCGGCCGGCCTCGCGGATGCCGGCCCAGGTCTCGGCCGCGAACTGCTCCGGGCTCACATGGTGCGAGCAGCAGCCCAGGCACAGGAAGCCGGGTTCCGTCACCAGGGCGGCAGCCATCCGGGCCAGCTTGCGATAGCCCTTGAGGCCGCTGCCGAGATCCTTCTTGCTGCGCACGAAGGCCGGCGGGTCGGCGATCACCACGCCGAAGCGCCGCTTGTCCTGGGCCGCCTTGTCGAGGAAGGCGAAGGCCTCGGTGCGCTCGAAGCTGCAGCGGGCACCATGCCCCTGCGCGGTGGCACTGGCCGCGGCGAGTTCCAGGGCCGCGGCCGAGCTGTCGACCGCGGTCACGGATGCGGCCCCCCGCGCTGCCGCCGTGAGCGCGAAGCCGCCGCAATAGCTGAAAAGGTCGAGCACCGTCTCGTCACGGCACAAGCCCGCGGCGAACCAGCGATTGGGACGCTGGTCGTAGAACCACCCGGTCTTCTGCCCGCCCGACGGATCGGCGAGAAACGTCAGGCCGTTCTCGACCAGCTCCAGACGACCATCGAGTGCCCCCTTGAGCGCCTTGACCTCGCTCGGCAGACCTTCGAGCTGGCGCGCGGCGGTGTCGTTGCGGGCGATGATGCGTCGCGGTGCCACCACCTCGTCCAGCGCCTCGACCAGCAGCGCCGTCAACGCCTCCATCCCGGCCGTGTTGACCTGCACGACCAGCGTGTCGCCGAACCGGTCGACGACGAGTCCCGGCAACCCGTCCGCCTCGGCATGGACCAGGCGGTAGTGCGGGCTGTCGAACAGCTTCTCGCGCAGCTGCAGCGCCCGGGCCATGCGGCGGGCGAGGAAGCCACGGTCGATCTGGGCATCCTTGTTGCGGGTCAGCACGCGCGCCGCGATCAGCGAGTGCGGGTTGAACTGCGCGACCCCGAAGATCTTGCCGCTCGGCGCCATCAGGCGGACGAGGCTGCCGGGCGGCAGCTTCTTCGCCTCCGCATCCATGCGCAGTTCGTTCGAGAACAACCAGGGCGAGCCATGGCGCAGGCGGCGGTCCTCGCCCGGCAGGATCTTGATCGTCGGGTATGACATCTGAGCGGTCCAAGTGACGCAGGGCGGCGGAAGATCGGCGCTTGGCACGGGTTTGGCAAGCCATGCCGGGGGCCGCGCTGGACGGGTGGCAGTTGGCCGCATTGGCCGGAAGCCCGCCCGTCCCACCTGAAGCGAAGCTCGGGCGCGGTTTGGTGGACCGGCGTCGCTGGAGACGGCCCATGGGGGCAAGCTCGGCTCACGAGAACCACGTGGCAGGTGCGATGACGTTCGAAGAGATCGAGCACGAGCTGCGCACGCCGCTCGCATCCATCCGCTCGGCGTCCGAGATCATGCGCGATTATCCGGACCTCAGCGAGGACCAGCGGCGGCACTTTCTCGAGATCCTCCTGAGCGAGAACGCGCGCCTGACCCGAACCGTCGAGCGGCTGCTCGGTTCGCGGGCGCTGCGCGACGGCCTCAGCTGAGCGGCGACGGCAGGGCCGGCGCCAGCCCCTGCCCTACCCGCACCGGCTCGACCCGCCGCGCGAGGCCGGTGCGATCGTCGGTCTCGACGTAGACGGCGCAGAGCATGGCCTCGCCCATGGCAGGGGTCAGCCGCTGCCCCGGCAGATCGCTGCGCCAGCGGTGCAGCGAGCCCGCCTTGTCCATGCCGATGACGCTGTCGTAGTCGCCGGTCATGCCGAGATCGGTGATGTAGGCGGTTCCCCCCGGCAGGATGCGCGCGTCCGCGGTCGGGATGTGCGTGTGCGTGCCGGCGACGAGCGACACCCGCCCGTCCAGGAAGTGCCCCAGCGCCATCTTCTCGCTGGTGGCCTCGGCATGGACGTCGACGACGATGGCCTGGGCCGTGCCGCCCAGCGCATGCTTCTTGAGCTCGGCCTCGAGGGCCTTGAACGGGTCGTCGACCAGACCCATGAACAGGCGGCCCAGGACCTGCAGGACGAGGACGCGCTGGCCGCGCGCGGTACGATGCTCGGCCAAGCCCCGCCCGGGCGTGCCGGATGCGAAATTGAGCGGGCGGACGATGCGCGGCTCGCGGTCGATATGCCCGATCAGCTCGCGCTGGTCCCACACATGGTTGCCCATGGTGATGATGTCGGCGCCGGCATCCAGGAACTCGGCGGCGATGGCGGCGGTGATGCCGTAGCCGCCGGCGGCGTTCTCGCCGTTGACGATGACGGTGTCGAGCTGGAGGCGGCTGCGCAGGCCGGCCAGCTCCGCGAGCAGGATGGCCCGGCCGGCCCGGCCGACCACGTCGCCGATGTAGAGGATGCGCACGTCGCGTGGGCTTTCGTTGCGTCGGTGATCACGATGCGGAGCGGAGGCGTTTTCTACGACGGGTTCTCCAGCGTGAACAGCTCCTGGCGGTCGTCGTAGGCGAAGACCTCGGCGTAGCGGCCCCAGCCGGTGACCGCGCGCAGCGTCTGCTCGGCGGCGGCGGGCGCCATGTGATCCTCGAGCTCGTCGAGGAACCGGCGGCGTGGCGCCTGATGGCCGGTCCGCTCGTCGAGCACCCGGCGGATGTGCGCCGCCAGCGGCACGTAGCTCAGCAGATGGCGCGCGAACAGATGCTTGCGCTCGTCGAGGCCGGCCCGCACGAAGGCCCGGCCCGCGTCGGTCAGCCGGATGTCGCCGCCCTCGATCTCGGACAGGCGCAGCATCTGCAGCGTCTCGGCCACCGGGAAGAGCCTGTCGACGGCCATGTGCAGCGCGGAGCCGACGTGCGGCAGGTCGGCCTCGCCGCCGTAGGGGGGCCGGGCCAGCGCCTCGAGCAGCCCGGCGAGCAGGTTGGTCGAGACCACGGGCAGGACCGAGCCGATGCCGGTTCCCGGAAAATGCCCGGCATGCGCCGGCGCCCTCGCGCCCGCGGAACGCGCGGTCATCTCGACGTAGATCCGCTCGACCAGATCGCGGAAGGTCGGGTCCAGCCGGTCGCGCGGCTGCGGCAGATCGACGGCGATCTCGCCGACGACACGTCCCGGGTTGGATGCGAACACGAGGACGCGGTCGCACATCAGCACCGCCTCCTCGATATTGTGCGTGACCAGGATGACGCCCTTGATCGGCAGCTGGCCCTCGCCCCACAAATCGAGGAAGTCGGTGCGCAGCGTCTCGGCGGTCAGCACGTCCAGGGCCGAGAACGGCTCGTCCATGAGCAGGATGTTCGGGTGGACGACGAGGGCGCGGGCGAAGCCGACCCGCTGCCGCATCCCGCCCGACAGCTCCCGCGGGTAGGCCGATTCGAAGCCGTCCAGGCCGATCAGGTCGATCGCGGCCAGCGAGCGGCGGTGGATCTCCTCGGCCGGCAGGCCAAGGGCCTCGAGACCGAGGCGCACGTTCTCGTGCACGGTCAGCCACGGAAACAGCGCGAAGCTTTGGAACACCATGGCGATGCCGGCGGCGGGTCCGCTCACCGGCCGGCCGAGATAGCCGATGCTGCCGGCCGTCGGCCGGGCGAGACCGGCGATCAGGCGGAGCAGCGTCGACTTGCCGGAGCCCGAGCGGCCGAGCAGGCCCACGATCTCGCCTTCCGCCAGCGTCAGCTCGACGCCGTCGAGCACCAGCAGCTCGCCGCCGCCGGACTTGGCGAACGCCTGGCGGAGGCCATGCACCTCGAGAAGCGGGGGCTGCTCCATTGCGGCCTCGTCAGCCCAGCCGGAACTTGTGCTCGGCATACCCGTAGAGCGGGCGCCAGAGCAGCCGGTTGAGGAGCAGGACGAAGCCGCTCATCACGGCGATGCCCAGCGCGGTCCGATGAAAGTCGCCCGCGACCGTGGCGTCGGCGATGTAGGCCCCGAGGCCGTCGGCGCGGATCGTCGTGTCGCCCCAGCGCACCGCCTCGGCGACGATGCTGGCGTTCCAGGAACCGCCCGAGGCGGTGATGGCGCCGGTAAGATAGTATGGCATGACGCCCGGCAGCGCGAGGCGGCGCCACCATTGCCAGCCGCGCATTCGCAGGTTCGACGCGACGTCGCGCAGCTGGCTGGGCAGGGCCGCGGCACCGGCGATCACGTTGAACAGGATGTACCACTGCGTACCCAGGATCATCAGCGGGCTCAGCCACACATCCGGGTCCAGCCGGTGGGCGACGATCAGCGACACGGCGACCGGGAACAGGAGGTTGGCCGGGAAGGCGGCCAGGAACTGCGCCACCGGCTGGACCAGCCGGGCGAGGCCGGGCCGCAGGCCGATCACCACCCCGAGCGGCACCCAGACCAGGCTCGCCAGCGCGATCAGCACGAGCACGCGCACCAGGGTCAGGCAGCCCAGCCCGAGGGCGCGCACGATCTCGGCCGGCGGAACGCCGGCCAGCACGAAGGCGGCCAGCCAGCGCGCGGCGAGCAGCGCGAGCACCACGAGGCCGATCGCCCAGGCCCGATCGGCCCAGCGCCCCGGAGGCGGTGGCGCGCCGCCGCTGGCCGAGCCGCCCCGTCCCGGCCGGTAGGTCCAGCGCCAGGCCGCGCCGAGCCGGCCGGCCACCACGGCTACCAACGGCGAGCGGCGCAGGACCATCAGCACCCACGAGTCGGGTGGTCGGGCATAGGCGTCCTGGTCGAGCCGGAACCGGTCGGCCCATGCCACCATCGGACGGAACAGGAACTGGTCGTAGAGCAGGATCACGATCAGCATCGCCATGATCGCCCAGCCCACGGCCGGCAGGTCGCGCTCGGCGATCGCCCGGGCGATGTAGGAGCCGATCCCGGGCAGGGCCACGCTGGTGCTCCCGACGCTGATCGCCTCCGCGGCCACGACGAAGAACCAGCCGCCGGACATCGACATCATCATGTTCCAGAGCAGGGCCGGCATCGCGAACGGCACCTCGAGACGCCAGAAGCGCGCCCACCGCGTGAGACGGAACGAGGTGGCGACCTCCTCAAGCTCGTCCGGCACGGTGCGCAAGGACTGGTAGAAGCTGAACGCCATGTTCCAGGCCTGGCTGGTGAAGATCGCGAAGATCGCCGCGAGTTCCGCACCGAGCAGCCGCCCCGGGGCCAGGGACAGGAAGAAGGTCACCGTCACGGAGATGAAGCCCAGGATCGGCACCGACTGCAGGATGTCGAGCAGCGGCAGCAGCAGCAGCCCGGCGCGCCGGCTCTTGGCCGCCAGCGTCGCGTAGGTGAAGGTGAACAGCAGCGACAGCACCAGGGCGGCCAGCATGCGCAGCGCCGTCCGGGCGGCATAGCCGGGCAGCGCCGCCGGATCGAGCGAGATCGGGGTCGCCGCGACCGCCTGCAGGGGCGCGCCGAGCTGGTGCGCGGTCTCGGCCAGGAAGGCCAGTAGGCCGGCCACCAGCAGGATCGCCAGCCCGTCCCACCACGTCGCAGCCGTGCGCCACCTGCCCACGGACACGGGCAGGGGCACCAGCTTCATGGAGCGGCTCGGCGCAGGCCCGCTTCGGTGATGATCAGCTCGAGCGTCACGTCGGCGGGACCGACGGGCACCTCGGCGACCTCCTGGCAGGCGAAGCAGAGGCCGACGCGCAGCGGCACGTCACCCGCCGCGGCCATGGTGGCGAAGGTGACGTCGTAGAAGCCGGCGCCATAGCCAAGGCGCCCGCCTTTGGCGTCGAAGCCGAGCAATGGGGTCAGCACGATATCGGGCGTCGTCACCGCCTGCGCCGCCGGCGGCTCGAGCACCTGGAACGGGCCGGGCACCAGCTCGAGATCCGGCCGCCAGGCGTGAAAGGTCAGCGCGCGTCCGGTTCCGTTCATCCGCGGCAGCAGCGGCGCGGCGCCGAGCCAGTGCAAGGCATGCAGCAGGGGCCGCGTGTCGATCTCGTCGGCAAGGGGCCAGAACAGGGCCACCTTGGGCCGCAGCTGCCACGGCAGCCCCTGCAGGGCCACCCACGACGCCGCCCGGCTGGCCGCAGCGCGGTCCTCGGCGCACAAGGCAACACGGCGGGCACGCAGCTCCTGCCGCAACGCCCGCTTGCGTGCGTCGAGCCTACCCGCGCTCATGGCGCACGGGGGAAGCGACGGTGCCGCCAAAGCCGTTTCGTCGTGCGCGTCCCTGGGACCTGCTACGCAGGTGGGAGCCATGTAGCGTGACCACGGTCACGTCAGGGACAGCTCCCGTTGGAACGAACTAGGCCCGGGGCGATGATTCCGACGGGGCACGCACCCAGCAGCAACCGTCATCTCGAAGTTAGGCGCTATCGACGGCGGCGGCAAGCTGCTCCAGGCGTGCCGCCACCCGATCCAGCGCCTGCGCCGCCTCGTCCTCGGCCCGCCGCTCGTGCTCACCGGCCCGTGCCTTGTGGCGCTTGATCTCCTCGTAGGCATCCGACAGCTCGTCGGCGATCAGCAGGCTGGTCAGCAGCAGGGCCTTCGCCTCCGGCAGCTGGCCATGTTGCTGCATGAGCTTGCCGACGCAGCTGTCGATGTAGGCCGCGAGCCGGCGCAGCCGCGGCTCCTGGCCGTCGTCGCACTGAACCTGGTGCCGCCGGCCGGCCACCGTGATCTCGACCATGCTCATCGCTGGACGCCCTGTTCCCCGGTCAGCTCGTCGAGCTGCGTGATCGCCCCATCGAGGCGGTCCTCGACCTGGCCCACGATGGCCTCCAGCTGGCTCTTGCGCTCTTCCGCCGCGGCGAGCTGCCGCCGCAGCGCGTCGCGCTCGGCGCGCAGCTGCTCGCAGTCGCGCTCGAGCATCTCCTCCCGCTGCGAGCGGGAGGCCGAGCCCTCGGACGCTGCGGCAGCGTCGCCGAGCTTGCGTGCCAGCAGGGTCTCCAGCCGGCTCAGGGCCGAGGTCGCGCGCTCCTCGGCAACGGTCAACGCCGACATGGCTAGCGCCGTCCTGACTCGTGGTTAAGCTGGGCAGTCGAGGTGGCACAGGCGCCGGTGGCAGTCAACCAAGGTGGCCCGCAAGCTGGCGGCTGGCGTCGAAAACTGTTGATTTTTGTAGCTGCTCGTCCAGTTTGCGCCGACTCTCACCGTCCGACGCTCGTGCAGCGTGCCGACGGAGGCCATTGGTCAAATAACACGGTCGGCGCCAACTGCTCATGTCGGTCAAACACGACGACCTTGCGAACGCGCTACGCGCTCTTGCCATGGACGCGGTGGAGCAGGCGAAGTCCGGGCACCCTGGGATGCCGATGGGCATGGCCGACGTGGCCACGGTGCTGTGGACGCGTTTTCTC
>JBDHTW010000038.1:0-38677 GCA_039808865.1 Geminicoccaceae bacterium | reverse complement strand
TCTACCCGGTCGACGGCAACGCCGACGGCTATGCCGGCTCGATCTTCATCGGCCGCCATCTCTACGACCCCGAAGGCAACCGCCTCTGCTCCGTCGACCTCGGCGGCACCCATGCCGATGCGGTGGCCATCGGCGACCTCGACCCCGGCCGCATCGGCCTCGAGGCGGTGCTGACCGGCGCCAACGGCATGAAGGCGGTCAGCAGCGCGCAGGCCTGCGCGACCATCTGGTCGATCTCCAACTCGACCATCTACAACCCGCAGCATGCGACGCTGGCCCGGCTCGACCCGGCCTCGAGCGTGCCGACGGTGGTGGTCCATCAGAAGGGGACCGTGTCCAACAAGGCGGTCTATTTCATCAGCGGCCAGGGCCGCATCCAGGCCAAGTACACGAACCGCCAAGTCAACGCCGAGATGCCCTACCAGAACGCCAATCTCGACGGCGCGCGCGGGACCGACGAGCTGATGATCTTCTATGGCCGGGTGCTGGATCGCAGCGGCAAGATCCGCCTCAGCACCGGCTGGTACTGGAACCTGCAGGGCAGCAAGGTCAAGGCGATCAAGCCGCCGACCGCGTTCGACAGCTGGACCCCCTATCCACTGGTCATGGACCTCGATCGCGACGGTCGCGACGAGATCGTGACCTGGGGGCAAAGCCTGATCGTCATCGGCAAGGGCACCTGACCGGCGCCCGGATTCGACGAAGCGCCGCATCGCGGTCTTGTCAGCCTGCATGACCGAACCGTAACTGAGCGGCGGCAGGTTTGCCGGGCCCGCCCGCGATGGCCGGCGGGTATCCCAGCAAGTGGTGATGGACGGGGCCGGGACGGGTGCAGGGCGACGTCGGGGATCAGGCGGGGCCACGGCCGGACGGCGCTCGCCACCTTGCCGCATTCCTGCGCCGCGGCCTCGCCCGCGTGCCGTTCGCCACCGCGCTGTGGCTGGCGGTGGCAGCGGTCGGCATCTGGACCGGCACCTGGCGGCATGAGCTGCATCCCGCCAAGCTGCAGCGCTGGGGCGAGGGGCTGGAGCAGCTCTGGAATGGGCGCTGGTGGACGTTGCTGACCGATACGGTGTTCGTGCACGGTCCGGTCATGTACTGGGGTATTCTCGCTTTCATCCCGGTCAGCGTCGGCGTCTATGAGTGGCTGGCCGGCAGTCGCCGCGCGCTCGTGGTGTTCTGGCTCACCGACATCGCAGGCTCGCTGGCCGTGGCGCTAGGCATCGTGCTGCCGCTCTATCTTTCCGGTATCGTCGTTGCCGACCTGCTCCCGTTCGCGAACGATGTCGGCATGTCCGGCGGTGGCTTCGGCTGCGTCGGGGCCACCATGCGCCACCTGCCGCGGCGCCGGCGTCGGCCGATCACGATGCTGATCACGGTCTATCTGCTTCTCCACTTCGCGACGCTGCTCGACTTCGGCGCCGACACGCTGCATCTCCTGACGTTCGGTGGCGGCTTGGTCCTGGGGCGCTGGCTCGGCCGTGACGCTGCCGACCCCACCGACGGAGAGGATCCATGCCGCGCCTGATCGACATCTCGATTCCGCTCGAGAACGACGTGCCGGCCGACCCGCCGTTCCAGAAGGTGGCGATCAGCTACCGTGGCCATGCCGCGACCGCGGCCGAGATCGCCGCCTGCTTTCCGGGGCTGGCGCCGGCGGATCTGCCCGACGGGCAGGGCTGGGCGGTCGAGACCGTTGCCATCTCGACCCACAACGGCACGCATGTCGACGCGCCCTGGCACTACCATCCGACCATGGACGGTGGCGTGCGCGCCAGCACCATCGACGAGGTGCCGCTGGAATGGTGCTTCCAGCCCGGGGTCAAGCTCGACTTCCGCCACCTGCCCGACGGCCACGTCGTCGGCGCCGCCGAGATCGACGCCGAACTCGCCCGGATCGGCCACCGGCTGCGGCCGCTCGAGATCGTGCTGATGAACACCCGCGCCGGTGAGCGCTACGGCGCGCCCGATTATGTCGACAGCGGCTGCGGCTTCGGCCGCGAGGCGACCCTGCATCTGCTGGCGCAGGGCGTGCGCGTCGTCGGCACGGACGGCTGGAGCTGGGACGCGCCCTTCGCCCACACGGCGCGCCGCTTCGCTGCGACGCGCGATCCCTCGATCATCTGGGAGGGCCACAAGGCCGGACGCGAGCGCGGCTACTGCCAGATCGAGAAGCTGCACAATCTCGAGGTGCTGCCGGCGACCGGCTTCACCGTCGCCTGCTTTCCGGTCAAGATCCGCGCAGCGTCGGCCGGCTGGACCCGGGCGGTGGCGATCCTGCCCGACTGAGCCCGCAGATACGTCGATTGGCCGTGCCGGACGGATTGAGACCTCGGCGACGCCAAATTACCCCTTCACGCAGGACAAGAAGGCCGCAGACTGCGAATGCTGTCAGATCAGCACGCACAAGCCCAAAGGGGGCACGCTATTCCTACATCCTGATCACCTCGATCCTGAACAAGGAGGTCTACGAGGAGACGGTCCGGCGCTGTGGCCGCTTCGGCAAGGACTGCCTCAACGCGGCCGACATCGGCGACAAGGATCCACCGGCCGAGGCGCCGGTCTGTGCGACGCTGCGCAGGAAGACGCTGTTCCCCGGCGCCGACCCGATCTCGACCTTGACCCCGATCCTGGCCGTGCAGAGGGGATCATCGGCTACGCGCGCCCGGCCAACGGCAGGGCCGGCAATCTCTATGCCGGTTGCATGAGCGCGCCCTGCAAGACCACGGGCAGGGTCGATCCTTCGACCGGGCTGCCCCTCGTCAACTGCACCTGCCCGACCTTCAACGGCCCGAACGAGGTCGGCAACCCGCAGATCAAGCTCGGAGGCTTCTCCTGCAGCCCGTCGCCGAACGTCTGGTCGTCTGCCTACCGGATTCCGGACTTCGGCATGGTACCAGCCTAGCCACCGCGCTGCCGCGGGCCATACGGCGCTCAGAACGCCGGCAGCGCGCCGACGGCGCCGATACCGTTCTGGCGGACCAGGATCGAGGTGCGACAGTCGCTTTTGCCGCCGGGCACGGTGAACCGGGCACCGTAGCCTGTCCCGGGCAGCGTGCTCGACATGCGCGGCCAGTCCAGCGGCGCCGTCAGCAGGATTTCCGACCCGGCCTGTCACATCGCACGCAGCGGCAACGGCGCCATGATCGGACGGACCGTCGCGGATTGGCGGGCGTAGGCGGAGGCCCTAGAACCGTCGCCAAAGCCGGCGGCACGGGGCGGCAGCCCGTGCGGCGACCGATCCGGCCAGGCTTCAGCGCGCAGGGAAGGCGACAAGGATGAGCACGCTCTACGACACGGCCCTGGCCGAACTTGGCGGCGTCTTCGCCCGGCTCGACGACACTCAGGTCGACCGGGCGGTCGCGATGATCGCGGAGGCGCGGCGGGTCGTCGTGTTCGGTGGCGGGCGCGAGAAGCTGCAGATCATGGGCTTCGCCATGCGGCTGTTCCACATGGGGCTCCAGGTCGCCGTCGAGGGCGACATGACCACGCCGCCGGTCGGGCAGGGCGACCTGTTCATCGTCACCTGCGGCCCGGGCGAGATCGCGACCGCCCTGGCGCTGCTGGGCGTGGCCAAGACCGCCGGCGCCAGCGTTCTGCTGATCACGGCCCAACCTGCCGGTCGGGCCGCCGCCTATGCCGACTTCGTCCTGCATCTGCCGGCGCAGACCATGGCGGACGACCAGGGTGCGAAGCGCAGCTCGGTTCTGCCGATGGGCTCGCTCTACGAGGGAGCGCTGTTCGTGCTGTTCGAGGTGATGGTGCTGAAGCTGATCGAGCTCCTGCGGATCAGCCCCGAGGTCATGCGCGCCAACCACACCAACTTGGAATAGGGGCCAGGCGGCGCCGGCGCCGCCTGGAAGCCGTGCCGGCGCCTGTGTGCCGCCTCAGCCGATACCGCCGAGGCTCACATACTTGATCTCGAGATAGTCCTCGATGCCGTACTTGCTGCCCTCGCGGCCCATGCCGCTCTCCTTGACGCCGCCGAACGGGGCGACCTCGACCGAGATCACACCGTCGTTGACCCCGACCAGGCCCACCTCGAGCGCCTCGGCGACGCGGAAGATGCGGCCGATGTCGCGGGCGTAGAAGTAGCCGGCGAGACCGACATCGGCGTCGTTGGCCTGGCGGATCACGTCCTCCTCGGTCTCGAAGCGGAACAGGGGCGCCAGCGGGCCGAAGGTCTCCTCGTGGGCCACCTTCATGCTCTCGTTGCAGTTGGCGAGCACGGTGGGCTCGAAGAACTGGCCGCCGAGCTGGTGGCGCTTGCCGCCGAGCAGCACCGTGGCGCCCTTGGCCGTGGCGTCGCCGACATGCTCCTCGACCTTCTCGACCGCCTTCTCGTCGATCATCGGCCCGATCAGCACGTCCTTGGCGGTGCCGGGCCCGACGCGCAGCTTGGCGGTGGCGGCGGCGAACTTCTCGGCGAACGCGTCGTAGACGCCGGCCTGGACGTAGATGCGGTTGGTGCAGACGCAGGTCTGGCCACAGTTCCTGAACTTGCAGGCAATCGCCCCCTCGACCGCCTGGTCGAGGTCGGCATCGTCGAAGACGATGAACGGGGCGAGGCCGCCCAGCTCCATCGAGACCCGCTTGACCGTGTCGGCGCATTGCTTGAGCAGGATCTTGCCGACCTCGGTCGAGCCGGTGAACGAGACCTTGCGCACCTTCTTGTTCGTGCACAGCTCGGTGCCGATCGGCCCGGAGCTGCCGGTGACCACGTTGAACACGCCGGCCGGCACGCCCGCGCGCTCAGCGAGCTCGGCCATGGCCAGCGCCGAGTAGGGCGTGGCACTGGCCGGCTTGACCACCATGGTGCAGCCGGCGGCCAGGGCCGGGCCGGCCTTGCGCGCGATCATGGCGTTGGGGAAGTTCCAGGGCGTGATCGCGGCGCACACGCCGACCGGCTGCTTGATGACCAGAATCCGGCGCGAGGCCACGGTCTGCGGGATGACGTCGCCGTAGACGCGCTTCGCCTCCTCCGCGAACCATTCGAGGAACGAGGCGCCGTAGACGATCTCCCCCCTGGCCTCGGCGAGCGGCTTGCCCTGCTCGCGCGTCATCAGGTAGGCGAGGTCGTCGGCATTGGCCACGACCAGCTCGTACCAGCGGCGCAGGATCGCCGCCCGCTCCTTGGCCGTCTTGGCCCGCCAGGCCGGCAGCGCCCGCTCGGCGGCGTCGATCGCGCGCCGGGTCTCGGCGACGCCGACGCTTGGTACGGTGCCGAGGGCTTCGCCGGTGGCAGGGTCGGTCACCCGGATGGTCTTGCGCTCGTCGGCGTCGCTCCAGCCGCCGTCGATGTAGCACTGCTCGCGAAACAGCCGCTGGTCGGCGAGCTGCAGCCGCGGGTCCTTGAGAGCGGTGGCCATGGTGCCCTTGTCCTTGTTGTTGACGGGCCCGGCGGCGCGGCGCGCCGGGAGCCCCGGTCGAATCGTCCAACTATATGGGGCGCCCGGCCGCGGCAAGCTAACCCCCGGGGCGCCAGACGGGTGCCGTGAACAGGGCGATGGCCGGATCACGGAACGCGTCCTCGACCAATAGCCGCGTATGCGCGGCCATCGGTAGGGCCAGTGCCGCCTCGCGATCGAACCAGCCGGTCCGGTCGACCTCCTCGTCGCACGGCCGCTCGCTGCCGCCGACGACACGGGCCGCGAAGGCGATGCCGACATAGGCGACGACGTCGCCATTGGGGTAGGTCAGGCAGAACGGTGGCCCGGCATAGACGCCGAGCAGCCGCGTCGGCTCGACGAGCAGGCCCGT
Organism: Geminicoccaceae bacterium; assembly: GCA_039808865.1. GTDB lineage: Bacteria > Pseudomonadota > Alphaproteobacteria > Geminicoccales > Geminicoccaceae > Benzoatithermus. The sequence continues at coordinate 32,917 of JBDHTW010000038.1, read as the reverse complement.
CTCCTCGTAGGCCTCGCGCACCGCCGCATCGGCCGGCTGCTCGTGCGGGTCCATCCCGCCGCCCACCGTCTGCCACATCCCGTCGTCGCGGTTGCGGACCAGGAGCAGGCGCCCCTGCGCGTCCCGGACCATGACCGCGACCGAGGGCAGCAGCACGAGCTCGTGGCCGATACGGGAACGCAGGCCGCGCAGATAGTCGGAGATCGGCATGAGCCCGTCCTGGCGATCGGGTTGGCGGTCGAGCCGTGGGCGATTCCTAGCCGCCCGCCCTACGGCAGGGAAGCATCGCGGCCGGGTGGTGGCCTTTACCCGCGTCCCAGCATCCTCATATGATGGAGGCGAGCAGCTGGAGCGATGCATGCCCGGACCCATCAAGCCGCCGATCGGCGGCCCGTCGAGCTGATCAGCGCCGCAGCAGGGCGCTCTTGGCCGGTGCCGGTTGCGGCCGGCGCAGCCGCCGGCGGTGGCGCCAGAGCATCGGCCAGAACAGGTAGGGGCGCATCGACAGCCGCGAGCCGTTGCGCCATGCCAGCAGCTTGAGTTCCTGCTCCGCCCTGCGGGCCGCCTGCACCGCCTGATCGAACAGGTCGGCGTAGGTCCACAAGATCTCGACCTTCTTCTCCGGCGGCCGGTCGAGGAACACAGGCTGGGTCAGCGCCTCGACGTACTGGTTGATCCGTGCGTCGAGGCTGTAGAACGCGACCACCGCCTTGAGCGCTTGGCCCGGCATCAGGACCAGATCGGCGCGCAGGCTCTCCAGCGTCTGCTGCGAGCGGCGGTCGGCCAGGACGAAGAAGCGCCGGCTCGGCTCCTCGATCAGGCTGTCGACCATGGCCCAGTAGCCGGGGATGAAGGCTTCGAGATTCTCGCGGGTGAGCTCGATCTCCGTGCGCAGCGCCACGGCGGCGTGGCGCAGCCGCCGCCGCTGCGCCGACCGTGCCGAGACGATGGTGGCGATCTGGCTGATCAGCCAGACGACGAGGGCCGAGCCCAGGAGGCTTTCCGGGTTGGCGGTCAGCCAGCCATAGGCCCGCGCCGAGGCCGACCACAGCGCTTCGAGCACGCTCAAGAGCCTGCGTCCGCGCTGGCCGTGGCCGGCCCGATCACGTCGCTAGGCTGCCAGTCCCTTGGCGAGGAAGCTCGACATCCGGCGCGAGAAGGCGCCTGGATCGGGGATCGGCTCGCCCTCGACGATCCGTGCTTGGTCGAGCAGCAGCCGCGCCAGCTCGTCGAACTGCACGCCGCCGGCCTCGTCGGTCGACATGCCGGCCATGCGCCGGGTCAGCTCGTGCTGGCCGTTGATCTCGAGCACGCGCTTGGACAGCTTGTCGAGCTGGCTGTGCTGCTTGAGGAAGCGCTCGAGGCGCAGGTCGAGGCCGTGATCCTCGGCCACGAGGCAGACCGCGCTGTCGCGGAGCCGCTTCGAGACGCGGATGTCGGTGACCTCCTCGCCGAGCGAGGCCTTGAGCCGCGCGATCAGGCGCTTGAGCTCGGTATCGTCCAGCGCCTCCTCGGCCTTGGCCGGCTCCGCCTCGCCCTTGATGGCCGACAGGTCGACCTCGCCGCGGGTCAGCGAGCGGAGCTGGTGGTTCTGGAACTCCTTGACCTCCTGCAGCCAGAACTCGTCGACCGGGTCGTCGAGCAGCAGCACCTCGACACCCTTGGCCAATGCCTGCTCGAGCTGCGGGCTGGTGCGGAGCGCGGTGTGGCTCTCGCCGCTGATGTAGTAGATCGCGTCCTGGCCTTCCTTCATCCGGCCGACATAGTCGGCGAGGCTGACCCAGCCGGTGCCGTGCGTGCTGCGGAAACGGGCGAGGTCGAGGAGCTTCACGCGGTTGTCGGCGTCCTCGTAGAGGCCCTCCTTGAGCACGGCGCCGAACTCGGCCCACCAGTCCTCGTAGCTCGTGGCCTGCTTCTCGGCCTCGCCGTCCGCACTCGGCGCCTCCTCGGCCGGGGCCGCCTTGGCCCTGGCCGCGAGCTCGTCGAGCATCCGCCGCACCAGCGTCTTGCGCATCTTGGCGATGACCGCGCCGTGCTGCAGCGTCTCGCGGCTGACGTTGAGCTGCAGATCCTCGCTGTCGACCACGCCGCTGACGAAGCGCAGGTAGCGGGGCATCAGCGTGTCGAGATCGGCGGTGATGAACACCCGGCGCACGTAGAGCTTCACGCCGTGCCGCCGCTTCGGGTCGTGCAGGTCGAACGGCCGGGTGCTCGGCGCGAACAGCAGGGCGTTGTAGGTCAGAGCCCCCTCGGCCGCGAAATGGACCCGAGCGAACGGGTCGTCGAACGCGTGCGCGACGTGGTGGTAGAACTCCTTGTACTGCTCCTCGGTGATCTCGCTCTTCGGCCGCGTCCAGATCGCGCTGGCCTCGTTGATCTGCTCGGGCGCGGACAGATTGGTCTTGGTGTCGCCGGCCTTGGGCCGGCTCTCGAGCACGATCGGGATGCCGATATGGTCGGAGTAGGTGCGCACGACCTGCCGGATCTTCCAGGAGTCGAGGAACTCCTTGGCATCTGCCTTCAGGTGCAGGGTGATCGACGTGCCGCGCGGGGTGCCGGCCGGGGCCTCCTGCACGGTGTAGCCGCTGCGGCCGTCGGAGGCCCACAGCCAGCCGGTATCGGCGCCGGCCTTGCGGCTGCGCACGACGACGCGGTCGGCGACCATGAACACCGAGTAGAAGCCGACGCCGAACTGGCCGATCAGCTTCAGATCGTGGTCCTGCTGGCCCGATAGCTGGCTCAGGAAGCGGGCCGTGCCCGAGCGGGCGATGGTGCCCAGGTTCTCGACCAGGTCGTCCCGGTCCATGCCGATGCCGTTGTCGGAGACCGTCAGCAGCTCCTCGGCCTCGTCGGCGAGGATGCGGATCTTCAGCTCCGGGTCGTCGCCCAGGAGCTCGGGCTGGCTCAAGGACTGGTAGCGCAGCTTGTCGCAAGCATCGGAGGCGTTGCTGATCAGCTCGCGCAGGAAGATCTCCCGCTCCTTGTAGAGCGAGTTGATCACCAGGTCGAGCACACGGCCGACATCGGCCTCGAACGGCTGCACGGTCTCGGTCATGTTGTTGGCGGCTTTCTGTTTTGCTGGCCTGTTCAACGAGCTGGGACCGATTTGGGGATGCAGGGCGCGGCGTTCAACGTCTTGCCGCCGTCGCCGATCGATGTCTCGGGCCTGGACGCGGCCGGGTCGGAACGTGCAGTGTGGCGCCCCCCGAAGATGGAGGCTTGGGCCATGGATCGGCCATCGGGATTGGGCGCGGTACCGCCGGCGCCGGAGCGGATCTTGGACTCGATCTGCGATGCGATCGGCAACACGCCTTTGGTGCGCCTCAACCGGCTGCCACTGGAAGCGGGCTGTGTCGCCGAGATCCTGGTCAAGCTCGAGTTCTTCAACCCGCTGTCATCGGTCAAGGACCGTATCGCCCTGTCGATGATCGAGGCTGCCGAGCGCGCGGGCAAGCTCGCACCCGACAGCACGATCGTCGAGCCGACCTCGGGCAATACCGGTATCGCGCTGGCCTTCGTCTGTGCCGCCAAGGGCTACCGCCTCGTCTTGACCATGCCGGAGAGCATGTCGGTCGAGCGCCGCAAGATGCTGAAGCTGCTCGGGGCCGAGCTCGAGCTGACCCCGGCGTCGCAGGGCATGCGCGGTGCGGTCCTCGCCGCCGAGCGGATCGTGGCCGAGCGGCCGAACGCCCTCATCCTGCAGCAGTTCGAGAACCCGGCGAATCCCGCGATCCACCGCCGGACCACGGCCGAGGAAATCTGGCGCGACACGGGCGGCCGCCTGGATGCGATCGTGGCCGGGGTCGGCACCGGGGGCACCATCACCGGCTGCGCCCAGGCGCTCAAGGGGCGCGCCCCGGCGCTGCGCTTCATCGCCGTCGAGCCGGAGGACAGCGCCGTCCTTTCGGGCGGCAAGCCCGGGCCGCACAAGATCCAAGGGATCGGCGCCGGCTTCGTGCCGGCCAATCTCGACCGTGGCCTGGTCGACGAGGTGATACCGATCGGCAACGAATCGGCGTTCGCCACCGCTCGGCGGGTCGCGGCGCTGGAGGGCGTGCCGGTCGGCATCTCGTCGGGCGCCACGATCGCCGCCGCGCTGGAAGTGGGCGCCCGGCCACAGATGGCCGGCAAGCGGCTGGTCGCCATCGTGGCCTCGAGTGCGGAAAGGTATCTGTCGACCGAGCTGTTCGCCGAGATCTGAGCCCGCTGTGGCATGCCTGCATGGCATCGCTGCAAAATGAGCACAGCAAACTTATGCTGCAGTGCAATACATAGAGGTGGCTGGCGCACGGCCAGCGCCAGCATGGACGAGTCCTGCCATGAGTTCCCTGCAGACGGCGATCACCCGCGGCGGCGCTGCCGCGCGTGGGATCGGCTTTGCCGTTCTGAGCTATGCCTGCTTCTCCACCGGTGACGCCACGATCAAGCTGGCCAGCGGCCGCTTCTCGGTGTTCCAGATCGCGTTCACGGTGGCGCTGTTCGCCCTGATCCCCGTCATGTTCCTGACCCGCGGCCAAGGTGGCTGGCGGGCGCTGCTCCCCACCCGCTGGCATCTGGTCGCGCTCCGCGGCGTGCTGACCGCGGTCTGCAGCCTGCTCGCCTGGCGGGCGTTTTCGATGCTGCCGCTGGCCGAAGCCTACGCGATCCTGTTCGGCACGCCGATCATGGTGACCGGCCTGTCGGCGCTGCTCTTGCGCGAGGAGGTCGGCTGGCGGCGCTGGACGGCTTCGGGCGTCGGCTTTCTCGGCGTGCTCATCATGATCCGCCCCGACTTCGCGACCCTGGGGCTCGGCCATCTCCTGGCCGGCCTCGCCGTGGTGGCGGGCTCGCTCGGCATGGTCACGCTGAAGCGGATCGGACCGCGCGAGACCAGCGCCTCGATCCTGTTCTCGGTCTTCCTCTGCGTCATGCTGGCGAGCGGGCCGATGGTGCCGGCGCACTTCGTCCTGCCGCAACTGCACGAGGTCGGCCTGCTGGCGCTGGCCGGCCTCCTGATGGGCTGTGGCCAGGCCGGGCTGGTCATGGCGACGCGCGAGGCGCCGGCGGTGGTCGTGGCCCCGTTCCAGTACAGCCAGATGGTCTGGGGCGTGCTGTTCGGTGCGGTCCTGTTCGGCGACAAGCCGGCGCCGGTGCTGTTCGCCGGCATGGCGCTGGTGGTCGCGAGCGGCCTCTACACCATCTGGCGCGAGACGGTGCGCCGGCACCCGGTGACGCTGGGTGCCGGGCGCGGCGAGGTGCCGGCGCGGATCGCGCGCTGACCCCCCTTCCGCGTGTGGCGCGGATCGGCTAGCAGCGGCGCATGCAACGTAAGTCAGTGGCGCTTGGCGCCGACTTCGCCGGGCTCGAGCTGAGCTACCTCGAGCATGGCGACCCGCTGGCGCCGCGGACCGTCGTCTGCGTGCATGGCCTGACCCGCAACGCGCACGATTTCGACGTGCTGGCGACGGCGCTGGCCGCCCGGGGTTGCCGCGTGCTGGCCATCGACGTCGCCGGCCGCGGCCACAGCGGCTGGCTGGCCGATCCCGCCCAGTACGAGCTCGGCGTCTATGCCGCGCAGTTGACGCGCCTGTTGCAGCGCCTGGAGCTGACCACGGTCGATTGGGTCGGCACCTCGATGGGCGGCCTGATCGGGATCGTGCTGGCTGCCGCCGAGCGGCCGCCGCTCGCCCGGCTGGTGATCAACGACATCGGGCCGCTCGTGTCCTATGCGTCGATGGAGCAGATCCGCACCTATCTCGGCCTGGATCTGGTGTTCAAGGACTTGGCCGAGCTCGAGGCGCATCTGCGCGCGATCCACGCCGGCTTCGGCCAGCTCACCGACGCGCAGTGGCGGCACCTCGCGACGCACAGCGCGAGAACCACCGCCGAGGGGCTGCGCCTGCATTACGACCCGGCGATCCGTACCCCGTTCCTGACGGCGTCGGCCGACGGGATCGTGCTCTGGGAGCAATGGGACCGCATCCGCTGCCCGACATTCGTGCTGCATGGCGCGAACAGCCCGCTGCTGACGCAGCCGATCCTGGACGAGATGGGGCGCCGCGGTCCCTCCCTGCAGACGGTGACGCTGCCGGATGTTGGCCATGCACCGGCGCTGATGGCCGACGAGCAGGTGGCCATCGTCTGCGGCTGGCTCGGCGTCTAGCGCCGATGCAGCCGCGCTGGGCGGTCCTGGCCTGCCTGCTGCTGGCAGCCTGCCAAGCGCCGGTGCCGGCGGTCACGCAGCGCGATCTGCCCGGTGCCCAGACCCTGGCCCGCGACGGCCTGGGCGCCCATGGCCAGCTGCTCGCCATCGATGCCTCGCCCGGCGCGTGCCGGGCGCCGATCGCTTGGCAGCGGGCCGGCGCGGACTGGCGGGAAGCCGTACGCGGGCCGGCGCTGCCCGGCGGCGACTGCCCGACCGTCACGGCCCTCTTGGCGCACGACGGCCGGACCCTGGCCATCTACGACTACGGTGCCGGCCGGGCCGGCCTGCTCGAGCTGGCGACGGGCCGGTTCGTGCCGGCCGGAACGGCTGCGCTCTCCGCTACCGCCGGCTTTCCGTTCCCGGCCCCTGGACCCAATCTCGCCTTCTCCGGCGACGGCCGCCAGCTGCTGCTCGGCTCGCTGAACCGCGCCTGCCGCCAGCCGGTCCCGGGCAGCCGGGCCTGTGGCATGGCCGAGCTGTTCGCCCGGCGGGACGAGCAGTGGCAGCGCATCGCCAGCTTCGTGCCGCCACCGGAGCGGGACGGGCGGATACGCTACGGGCAGGCGGTGGCCCTGGCGCCGCTGGCGGACTTGGCGCTGGTCGGCGGCACCGGCGAGCCCGGTCGCTCGGGCGCGCTCTGGGTCTATGCCCTAGGTGGCGGCGAGCCGCGTCTGGTGCAGATCCTGGCGCCGCCGAAGCCGCAGGGCGGGTTCGCCAACGACCTGTCGCTTTCCGCCGACGGCAGCTGGCTCGCCGTGGGCGCCGAGCAGTCGGTCTTTCTCTACCAGCGTGTCGGCGAGGGTTTCGCGTTCCGCAGGCTCCTGACCCCGCCGGAGCTCACGGCGGGCCATTTCGGCGAGACGGTGGCGCTCTCGGCCGACGGCGGCAGGCTGCTGGTCGGCGCGCCGCGCACCGCCTGCGCCGAGGGCGAACGCTGTGGCATCGCCTACCTGTACGAGCGCACTCCGTATTGGCGGGTCGCCCGGACCTTGCGCGCCTCGCACCCGGCACCGGACGCGAATTTCGGCCACCACCTGGCGCTGAGCCCCGATGGACGGACGGCGGCCATCCAGGGCGCCGAGCTGCACGTGATCGCGCTGGACGGCTGAACGGCGCTCAGCCGCGGCCAAGCCTGGGCGCCACCTCCAGTGCGGCATAGGTGAGGATCGCGTCGGCACCGGCACGTTTGAACGCGAGCAGGCTCTCGAGCATGGCCGCCTCGCCGTCGAGCCAGCCACGCTCGGCGGCCGCCTTCAGCATCGCGTACTCGCCGGAGACCTGATAGGCGAGGGTCGGCAGCTGGAACGCCTCCTTCACCCGCCCGATCACGTCGAGATAGGGCAGGCCCGGCTTGATCATCACCATGTCCGCGGCCTCGGCGATGTCCATGGCGACCTCGCGCAGGGCCTCGGCGGCATTGGCCGGGTCCATCTGGTAGGTCTTCTTGTCGGCACGCCCCAACGCCGCGGCCGAGCCGACCGCGTCGCGGAACGGGCCGTAGAAGGCCGACGCGTACTTGGCAGCGTAGGACAGGACCAGCGTCTGCTCGAAGCCGGCTTCGTCGAGTGCCGCGCGGATCGCGCCGATGCGGCCATCCATCATGTCGGATGGCGCCACCACGTCGCAGCCGGCGGCGGCGAGGCACGTGGCCTGGCGGATCAGGGCGGCCACGGTCTCGTCGTTGACGATGGCGCCGTCGCGCAAGATCCCGTCCTGCCCATGCGAGGTGTAGGGATCGAGCGCCACGTCGCCGATCAGGCCGAGTTCGGGGAAGCGCCGCTTCAGCGCCCGGATCGCGCGGCAGATCAGATTGTCCTCGTTCCAAGCCTCTTGGCCGTCCTCGCTCTTGCAGTCGAGCGGCGTCACCGGGAAGAGGGCGAGGGCCGGGATGCCCAGCTCCAGCGCCCGTTCCGCCAGTGGCAGCAGCAGGTCGACCGACAGCCGGTCGATGCCCGGCATCGACGTCACCGGCTGCCGACAGTCCTTGCCGTCGAGCACGAACAGCGGCTGGACGAGATCGGCCGCCGCCAGCCGATGCTCGGCGACGAGGCGGCGGCTCCATGCGTGCTGGCGCAGGCGGCGCAGGCGGGTGCGTGGATACGGCGCAGGCTGGACGAGGTGCCTCGGCTGACTCATCGCTGACGTCTCGATGCTCGACGGACCGGACAATACATCAAGTCGTTCTATCGATGCTGCCGTCGCCATGCAATCGGCGCACCTTGCGGTGCCGTCGCGCACATTGACCCCGCCACGGCCACTCGCTACCAGCATCGCAACCCTTCCGGGAGCTTGGGACATGCAATTCAAGTCTTCGTCTAGTTGCCCATGACCATGGCCGGTTCCGGCGTTCGCTTCGAACGGCGCGGCCGTCTGGGCATCGCGATTCTCGATCGGCCGCAGGTGCTGAACGCGCTCACGCGGGAGATGGTGCGGGCGCTCAGCGAGCGGCTGGTGGCATGGCGTGACGACCCCGGCGTGACGGCGGTTCTACTGAAGGCAGCGCCCGGCCGGGCCTTTTGCGCGGGCGGCGACATCCGGACGATCGTCGAGCAGGTGCGGGCGCAGGGCCCGTCGGCTGCCCTGGCGTTCTTTCACGACGAGTACCGCTTGAACTGGCGCATCCACACGTTTCCCAAGCCGTACCTGGCGCTGCTCGACGGCCTGACGTTCGGCGGCGGGGCGGGCCTTTCCATCCATGGCGGCTATCGCGTCGCGACCGAGAACACGGTGTTCGCGATGCCCGAAACGGCGATCGGCTTCTTTCCCGATGTCGGCGCGACATGGTTCCTGCCGCGCTGCCCGGGCGAGGTCGGGACCTATCTCGGCCTTTCCGGCGCCCGGCTGAACGGGGCGGACTGTCTCCATGCCGGCCTCGCCACGCATGTGATCCCGGCAGCACGTCTCGGCGAGCTCGAGGAGCGTCTCGTGGCGCGGCTCGCTGCCGGTGACGCGCCGCAGGTGATGGCGACGACCCTGGCGGAACTTACCGCCGAGATCGGCACGGCGCAGTTGCCGGCGCTGCAGGAGCGGATCGACCGCTGCTACCGGGGCGACAGCCTCGCCGCCATCGGCGCCTGCTTGGCCGCGGAGACGAGCGGGTTCGGCCAGGCGCAGCTGACGGCACTGCGTGCGCTGTCGCCGTTCGCCCTGCACCTGACGCTGGCGCAGCTCCGGCGCGGACGGCACCTCGGCATCGAGGCGGCATTGCGCCTGGAATATCGGATCGCGCACCGGATGCCCGAGATCGCCGATTTCATCGAGGGTGTCCGCGCGATGCTGGTTGACAAGGACAAGCAGCCGCAATGGCGCTACACGGATTGGGAGTCCGTGCCGCCGGACGAGATCGAGGCGTGCATGGCGCCCCTGCCGTCAGGCGACCTGACGTTCGATTGGGAAGGCATCTGAGCGGCGCGGGCGCCGCTCGAGCTGAGGAGGCGATATGACAACCATAGGTTTCATAGGCCTCGGACACATGGGATTGCCCATGGCCAGGAATCTGGTCAAGGCCGGCCATGGCGTTCTCGGCTACGACGTCAGCAGCACGGCGGTGGCGGCGCTCGTCGCCGCCGGCGGGACCGCCGCCGGGAGCATCGCCAAAGCGGTGAGCGACGCCGACTGTGTCGTCACCATGCTTCCCGAAGGCCGCCACGTTCGCGCCGTCCACATGGACCAGGGCGGCGTGTTCGCGGCGGCGAAGCCGACCACGCTGCTGATCGACTGCTCGACCATCGACGTCGATACGGCGCGTACCGTGGGCGCGGCTGCCAGCGCGCGCGGCTTTGCCATGGTCGACGCGCCGGTCTCGGGTGGCGTGGCCGGAGCCGAGGCCGGCAGCCTGACCTTCATGGTCGGGGGCAGTGCTGCCGCCTTCGCGCGGGCGCAGCCGGTTCTGGCCACGATGGGCAAGGCCGTCATCCATGCAGGCGGACCCGGCAACGGGCAGGCGGCGAAGATCTGCAACAACATGATGCTCGGCATCCAGATGCTGTCGGTCTGCGAGGCCATGGTCCTGGCGCGACGGCTTGGCCTCGGCGCCGAGCAGCTGTTCGAGATCAGCCGGCAGTCTTCGGGGCAGTGCTGGTCGCTGACCAGCTACTGTCCGGTGCCGGGCCCGGTGCCTGCGGCGCCGGCCAATCGCGGCTACCAGCCGGGCTTCAGCACGGCGATGATGGTCAAGGATCTGAAGCTCGCCCAGATGGCGGCGCAGGCGGTCGGGGCGAGCACCCCGATGGGAGCAGAAGCCTACCAGATCTACAATCTCTTCGCCGGAAGCGGGAAAGAGGGACTGGATTTTTCCGCCATAATAAAGATGATCGAAGGGAATGCTGCTTAGCTCGGGCAGAGACGACTGGCCCGGAAGTGCAGCCTACGCACCATCGAGGCGGACGTGACCGACCAATATCTGATCAGCATTCGTCTCATCGAGCGCCTGCATCGACGGTTTCTCGATGTGATCAAGGCGGAGCTGGATCGCCTCGGCATCGAGGACATCAACAATGTCCAAACCTTAATCCTGTTCAACATCAATGAAGAGCAGCTCACCGTCGGCGAGCTTACCGTCCGAGGCTACTATCTTGGCTCGAATGTCTCCTACAACGTGAAAAAGCTGGTCGAGAACGACTATCTGCTCCAGGAGCGCTCGGCACATGATCGCCGGATGACCCGGGTTCGCCTGTCGCAAAAGGGGCTCGATCTGACCGCACGGATCAGCGAGCTCTACAAGCGCAACAGCGAAGAGCTGGCCGGCCGATATGTCGCCGAAGATCAACTTCGGCAGACCAACCAAGTTTTGATGAGCCTGGAGCGCTACTGGAGCAGCCAGATCAACTATGGCCCGACCTTCGTGATGAAGGAGACCGAGGAATAGGTCGCGATATCGACCGCCGGAGCGGCCGGCAGCATCCGTGCGGAGTGGTCAGTCCACCGTCTTGGACGTCTTCTGCAGGTTGTCCAGCTGACGCTGCAGCGATTCCATCCGCTCCTTGAGCTCGCGCATCTCCTGATCGAGTCCGGCCGGCTTCTCCTTGCCGGCCCCGGTCGGCGGCGCGTCGATCAGCTCGTCGCCGGGACGCGGTGCCACTGGCGCTTCACCGGCATTGGGCGGACGGAACATCGTGGCCGCACGCTGGAACAGGGCCATGTTCTGCCGCGCCATGTCCTCGAACTGGGTCAGCGGGAAGAACCGGCCGAAGGTCTGCTCCATGTAGCTCCGCATCTGATCCTGATTGCGGGCGAAATTGTCCATGCTGAGCTCGAGGTAGCGCGGCAGGAAGGATTGCAGGCTGTCGTCGTAGAAGCCGATCAGATGGCGCAAAAAGCCGATCGGCAGCAAGTTGCGGCCCTTGCTGTCCTCTTCGAGAATGATCTGGGTCAGGACCGAACGGGTGATGTCCTCGCCGGTCTTCGCGTCGTAGACCACGAACTCGTCGCCCTTGCGCACCATCTGGCTGAGTTCATCAAGGGTCACGTAGCTGCTGGTGGCCGTATTGTACAAGCGGCGGTTGGCATATTTCTTGACCACCGCCGGCTTGTTCACGGCTTCGCTGTCTGGGTCGGCCTTCCTTAGGCTCATCTCGGTCCCTGTCGCGCCCGGGCGGCATCCACGCGTGCACGCGCCAAGCCAGACGCTATCCTTGGCAATCGGCGCTCACAAGCGCCAATTGCTGCGATGCCGAAAATTATCCGCCCAAACCGCCGCCGGCTCACATCAAGGCGGCCAGCTCTTCCTCCAGAGAAAGCTCGCGCTCCTCTTCCTCCTCGTCCGCGGACGGGGCGGCGACGCCGGCCTGCATGTCCGCTTCCTCCTGGGAGCGGGCGATGTTGACCGTCACCGTCACCTCGACCTCGGGATGCAGTGCGACGGCGACGCTGTGGATGCCCAGCGTCTTCAGCGGCTGATCGAGGCGGATCTGCTGGCGGTCGAGCGAGATGCCGGCCTCGGAGAAGGCATTGGCGATGTCGCGGCTGTTGACCGAGCCGTAGAGCTGGCTGGTCTCGCTGGCCTGGCGCAGCAGCGTGACGCTCTGTCCGTCGACCTTGACCGCGACCTTCTGCGCGTCCTGCTTGCGCTCGAGATTGCGCGCCTCGAGCTGCGCCCGGCGCCGCTCGAAATCCGCCACCGCCGCCTTGGTCGCGCGCAGCGCCTTGCCGGTCGGAATCAGGAAATTGCGGGCGTAGCCGGGCTTGACGCCGACCACCTCGCCCATGTTGCCCAGGTGGGGCACACGCTCGAGTAGGATGACCTGCATGGAACCGGTTCCGCTCAGCCGGAGACGTAGGGCAGCAGCGCCAGCTCGCGGGCGCGCTTGATCGCCTGGGCCAGGAGCCGCTGCTCCTTGGCGGTCACGGCGGTGATCCGCCGCGGAACGATCTTGCCACGCTCGGACACGAAGCGCTGCAGAAGCTTGATGTCCTTGTAGTCGATCTTCGGCGCATCGGCGTGCGCGAAGGGGCTCGACTTGCGGCGGCGGAAGAACGGCCGGCGGATGGTGATGTTCGGCGGCTCGCCGCCACGGCCGCGGCCCTGGTGGCCACCCTCGTCGTGCCGCTCGGGGCTGTCGTCGTCTCTAGCCATGTCTCACACGCCCTCAGCTACGGAATTCACCACGGTCACGGTCGCCGCGATCCCCGCGGTCGCCGCGATCTCCCCGGTCGCCGCGATCCCCGCGGTCGCGGTCCCGATCACGGCCGCGCCCGCCGTCGAAGTCCCGCCGCCCGCTGCGCTCGTCGCGGCTGGACTTGGCGACCATGACCTGGGACGGGCCTTCCTCGAAGGCATCGACCCGGACGGTCAGGTAGCGCAGCACATCCTCGTGGATGCGCTGGGTCCGCTCGAGTTCGGCAACCGCCGCTGCAGGCGCGTCGACGTTCAGGTGCAGGTAGTGGCCCTTGCGGTGCTTCTTGACCCGGTAGGAGAGGTTGCGCAGCCCCCAATATTCGACCTTGGCGACCGAGCCGCCCTGCGCGGTGAGAATCTCACCGAAGGCATCGGCCAGCGCCTGGGCCTGCTGGTTGGAGAGGTCGGGCCGTGCGATGACGGTGTGCTCGTAGAGAGGCATGCCGAACGAACATCCTTTCCGTTGGACAACAAGACGGGGCCCGCCAGCCAATCCGGCGTTCCAGCGTCCGGTCTTCCTCTGGGGCAGCGCTGGCGAGTGGGCGAACGAAGGCCCCCGCCGGCGCGGCGAGAGCGCGGCTTATACACCGATTGCGGCGGAGAGCAAGCGATTCGGGGGCAGGAGGCGTCCCCATGCACATTGCTGTCCGGTCATCGGCTTGACACCTGGGACCCTGGGGCTATGACCCCTCCCACCGCGCAAAGGGGGGCATGCCACATCAATGTCGATGATCGCCGTGTTTCCCGGGCAGGGCGCCCAGTCGGTCGGGATGGGCCGTGCGCTGCACGATGGCTATCCGGCCGCCCGTGCCGTGTTCGACGAAGTCGACGAGGCGCTGGGTGAGCGCCTCTCCGCCATCATCTTCGAAGGCCCCGCCGAGGCGTTGACGCTCACCGCCAACGCACAGCCGGCGCTGATGGCGACCTCCCTGGCCGCGGTCCGGGCGTTGGAAGCCGCGAGCGGGCGCAAGCTCGGCGCCATGGCGGCCTACGTCGCCGGCCATAGCCTGGGCGAGTACTCGGCGCTGGCCGCGGCGGGCGCCATCGGCATCGGCGACGCGGCACGGCTGCTGCGCCTGCGCGGCCAAGCCATGCAGGACGCCGTGGCCCCGGGCGAAGGCGCCATGGCCGCCATCCTGGGTGCCGACGTGCCAGCCGTCGAGGCGCTGATCGCAGCCTGCGCGGCGGACGGCAGCACCTGCGAGCTCGCCAACGACAATGGCGAGGGCCAGCAGGTCATATCCGGCGATCGCGAGGCGGTCGAACGCGCCGTGGCCTTGGCCAAGGAGCGTGGGATCCGGCGCAGCGTCATGCTGCAGGTCTCGGCCCCTTTCCACTGCACGCTGATGCAGCCTGCCGCGACCCGGCTCGCGGCGGCGATCCAGGCAGTGTCGTTCGTGCCGCCGGCCGTGCCGGTGATCGCCAACGTGACCGCGGCGCCGGTGACCGCCCCCGAGGTGATCAAGGAACTGCTGGTGCGGCAGGTGACGGCACGCGTGCGCTGGCGCGAGAGTATGGCCACGATGGCACAGCTCGGGGTCGATCGGGTGCTGGAGCTGGGTGCCGGGAAAGTCCTGAGCGGCCTCGCCAAACGTGGCGTGCCCGGTGCGGTTCTGTTCAATGTGCAGGAACCCGCCGACGTCGAGGCGGTGGCGGCGAAGCTCGCGGGGGAGGGCGCATGACGATGTTCAACCTGTCGGGACGACGCGCGCTGGTCACCGGTGCCTCGGGCGGCATCGGCGGCGCGATCGCCCGTGCCTTGCACGGGCAGGGCTGCCACGTCGTGCTCGCCGGTCGCCGGCGCGAGGCGCTGGAGCACCTGGCGGACGAGCTCGGCGAGCGCTGCGACATCCAGACGGGCGACATCGCCGATGCGGCGGCGGCGGACAGCCTGCTCGCCGCGGCCGATCCCGTCGACATCCTGATCAACAATGCCGGCATCACCCGGGACATGCTGGCGCTCAGGCTCAAGGACGCCGACTGGCAGGCGGTGCTGGACACCAACCTTACTGCGGCTTTTCGCCTCGCGCGCGCTGCCTTGAAGGGGATGATCAAGCGCCGATATGGCCGCATCGTGAGCATCACGTCGATCGTGGGCGTGACCGGCAACCCCGGGCAGGCCAACTATGCGGCGGCCAAAGCCGGCCTGATCGGCATGTCCAAGGCCCTGGCCCAGGAAGTGGCGGCACGTGGCGTGACGGTCAACTGCGTCGCTCCCGGCTTCATCGACACCGCCATGACCCAGGCGCTGGACGACCGGCAGCGCGAGGCGCTGCTCGGCCGCATCCCGTCGGCGCGCCTCGGCACCGGCGAGGACATCGGTGCCGCCGTCGTTTACTTGGCCAGTAGCGAGGCTTCGTATGTCACGGGGCAGACCTTGCACGTGAATGGTGGGATGGCGATGATCTGAGCGGCGGGCGGCAAGGTTTGCGTCGCCCCCGCGCCTAGCCAAGGTCTGACCGTTCGTGTAAGAGCGCCGACGCCGCGCCCGTCCAGCCTCTGCAACCCCAGACGGTGCCCGGGACTTTAAGTGAGAAGCCCAAAGTGGCGGAGAGTAGAATCGATGAGTGATATCGCTGAGCGGGTCAAGAAGATCGTCGTCGAACATCTGGGTGTCGACGAGGCCAAGGTCACCGAGGAAGCCAGCTTCGTCGATGATCTGGGCGCCGACAGCCTGGACACGGTCGAGCTGGTGATGGCGTTCGAGGAGGAGTTCGGCTGCGAGATCCCCGACGACGCCGCCGAGAAGATCCTGACCGTCAAGGACGCGATCGAGTTCATCAAGGCCCATCAGTCGTAAGTGCCGGATCGGCTCGGCGGTAGCGATGGGGGCAGGGAAGAGGCTGGTGGGATGAGGCGTGTCGTCGTCACCGGACTGGGCATGGTGACGCCGCTGGCTAGCGGCGTCGAGCAGACCTGGTCGCGGTTGTTGGCTGGTCAGTCCGGCATTCGGCGGATCGACCAGTTCGACGTTTCCGATCTGCCGGCCAAGATCGGCGGCATGGTGCCGCGTGGCGACGGCGACGGCGACTTCCGGCCGACCGACTATGTCGAGGCCAAGGAGCTGCGCCGCAACGACGATTTCATCGTCTACGGCATCGCGGCGGCGACGCAGGCCGTCGAGGATTCGGGCTGGCGGCCTTCCTCCGAGGAGGAACGGTGCCGCACCGGCGTGCTGTTGGGCTCCGGCATCGGTGGCCTCAACAGCATCGCCGAGACGGCGCTGATCCTCGAGAAGAGCGGCCCGCGTCGCGTCAGCCCGTTCTTCATCCCGTCCTCGCTGATCAACCTGGCCAGCGGCCAGGTCTCGATCCGCTACGGCTTCAAGGGCCCCAACCATGCGGTCGTCACCGCATGCTCGACCGGTGCGCACGCGATCGGCGATGCGGCCCGTCTGATCATGCTCGACGATGCCGACGTGATGGTCGCCGGCGGCTGCGAGGCCGCGGTCGGCAGGATCGGCATGGCCGGGTTCGCGGCGGCGCGCGCGTTGTCGACGAGCTACAACGATACGCCGGAGAAGGCTTCGCGGCCCTGGGACAAGGGCCGCGACGGCTTCGTCATGGCCGAGGGTGCCGGCTGCCTCGTGCTCGAGGAGTACGAGCACGCCAAGCGCCGCGGCGCCAAGATCTACGCCGAGGTCAAGGGATACGGCATGTCCGGTGACGCCTACCACGTCACCGCGCCGAGCCCCGAGGGCGACGGCGGCTTCCGCTCGATGCAGGCGGCGCTGAAGCGTTCCGGCCTGCGGCCGGACGACATCGACTACATCAACGCCCACGGCACCAGCACGCCGCTCGGCGACGAGATCGAGCTGGGCGCGGTCAAGCGCCTGTTCGGCAACGCGGTCGCCAAGCTGTCGATGTCGTCGACCAAGTCGGCGATCGGGCATCTGCTCGGTGCCGCCGGTGCGGTCGAGGCGATCTTCTGCATCCTCGCGCTGCGCGACCAGATCGTGCCGCCGACCTTGAACCTCGAGGAGCCGTCCGACGGCTGCGGCGACATCGATCTCGTGCCGCAGCGCGCCCGCGAGCGTGAGGTCAAGGCGGTGCTGTCGAACTCGTTCGGCTTCGGTGGCACCAACGCCAGCCTGATCCTGACGGCACCGCCGTCGGCTTGACGCGGCAATGACCGGGTGGCGCCGCGGGCTTCTGCTCGGCGCCACGACCCTCCTTCTCATGGTCGTGGCGATCGCCGGGATCGGCTGGTACCTGGCGCAAGGCTATCTGCGTGCGCCGGGACCCCTGCTGCAGCCCGTGATCGTCGAACTGCCACGCGGCAGCGGGGTCGGCGCCATCGCCGACCGGCTGGCCCGTGCCGGGGCCATCGACCATCCCTTGGCGTTCGTGGCGCTGGCGCGCGCGCTGGGCAAGGACCGTGGCCTGAAGGCCGGCGAATACGCGATCGAGCCCGGCATGTCGCCGGAAGCGATCATTGCCCTTTTGGAGAGTGGCAAGGTCGTGCTGCATCCGGTGGCGATTCCGGAAGGCCTCACGGTGACGGAGGTCTACGGGCTGCTCGCGGCTGCCGACGTGCTCGCGGGCGAGCTGCCGCCCGAGCCGCCGGAAGGCAGCCTGCTGCCCGAGACCTATCTCGTGCCGCGGGACGAGACCCGTGGCGCGCTGGTCGGCCGGATGCAGGCGGCGATGCAGGCCGAACTCGACCGGCTGTGGCAGGCGCGACCGCCGGGCCTGCCCCTGCGCGGCCCCGCGGAGGCCCTGACCCTGGCCTCGATCATCGAGAAGGAGACCGCCAAGCCGGACGAGTACCGCCTCGTCTCCGCGGTGTTCCACAACCGCCTGCGCCGCGGGATGCTGCTGCAGACCGATCCGACGGTGATCTATGCGCTGACGGCGGGCCAGTGGCCGCTCGACCGCGAGCTGCTGCGCGCCGATCTCGCCGTCGACAACCCCTACAACACCTACCGCGTTTCCGGCCTGCCGCCGGGACCGATCGCCAACCCGGGGCGCGCCGCGCTCGCGGCGGCGCTGGACCCGGCGCCGGTCGACTACCTCTACTTCGTCGCCGACGGCAGCGGTGGGCATGCCTTCGCCACGACCCTGGCGGAGCACAACCGCAACGTCGCCCGCTGGCGCAAGCTCAAGCAGGACGGCTGATCCGGCTCATTCCTTGGCCGGCCAGCGGCCCGTCGTCAGCCGCTGCAGCGGCGCCGGCAGCAGGCCGGTGAGGCGGGCCACCCAATAGAGCGGCCAGGGAAAGGCGATCCGTGCCGCGCCGCGTGCCAACCGCCGCTTGATCAGCCCTGCTGCGGTGTCGGCCTGCATCAGCATCGGCATCGGGAAGCGGTTGCGACGGGTGAGCGGCGTGTCGACGAAACCCGGGCAGATCACGCTGACCACGATGCCGTGCGCCGTCAGCCGCTCGCGCAGGCCCTCGCCCCAGGCGCGCACCGCGGCCTTGCTGGCGCAGTAGGCGGCGGTGCCGGGATTGACGATGAACGAGGCGAGCGAGCTCATCAGCGCGATCTGGCCACGGCCGCGCTCGATCATGCGCGGCAGCAGCGGCTCCACCGTGTGCACCACGCCCATGACGTTGATCGCGAACAGAGGCGCGACGCTGCCGCCGGTGCCGCTGATGCCGGCGTTCGCGACGACCAGATCGACCGGATGCGCGTCGTCGACCAGGGTCACCGCGTCGGCCATGGCCTCGGGATCGGTGACGTCGACCAGGATGGCGGCGACCAGCGCCCCCTTGGCACGGCAGGCCTCGGCCACCTCGCGGACGCGGCTCTCGTCACGGCCGAACAGGGCGAGCCTGATCCCGGGTCCGGCATAGGCACGGGCGAGCGCCGCGCCGATGCCGCTGCTAGCACCGGTGATCAGCACGTGCGCCGGCGCTCGGGCTTGGTTCGGGCCGGTCATGCGGCTAGAAGCTGGCGCGGACGGAATCCCGACCGACTGGTCGCGAGCGCCTTGGCCGGAGTGCCCGAGAACATGCTTGACGAGGTGATGCCCGACCCGAGGCGGCGGCGTGGTCTGATGCTGGTCATGTCGTCACCTTCCGGGGCTGGAAAGACGTCGATCTCGCGTCGCGTGCTCGAGCTCGAGCCGGAACTGACCCTTTCGATCTCCGTGACCACGCGGCCGCAGCGCCCGGGCGAGATCGACGGCGTGCACTACCACTTCATCGACGCAGCGCTGTTCGACAGGATGGCGGCCCGCGGCGAGCTGCTCGAGCACGCGAGGGTCTACGGGCATTCCTATGGCACGCCGCGCGCCGCTGTCGAGCAGGCGTTGGCGTCCGGCCGCGACGTGCTGTTCGACATCGACTGGCAGGGGGCGCAGCAGCTCCGCGCCGCCGCGGCGGACGACATGGTCGGCATGTTCATCCTGCCGCCGACCTTGTCGGAGCTCGAGCGGCGCCTGCGCATCCGCGCGCAGGATCCGGAGGAGACCGTCCGCTTCCGCATGGCCCAGGTCGCGTCCGACGTCACCCATTGGCCCGAATATGACTACGTGCTGGTGAACAAGGAATTCGAGGCCAGCGTCGCCGCGGTCCGCGCGATCCTCACCGCCGAGCGGCTGCGCCGCAAGCGGCAGCCCGGCCTCACCGACTTCGTGGAGCAGTTCAGGGTGCGCCCGCTGGGTTGAGGCGCAACAACCCGTAGCGCCTCGAACCGCTGCGCCCCACCAGATCTGGCGCTCGGGGGTGGATTTGACCAATCACCCGAGCTATCCTTGCCAACCGTTTGGGATTCTTGGCAATCCCGGTCCGAAAAGCAGGGAAGCCGCTCGTGTTCGAGGCCGCGATCGCGGGATCAGCCGTCCTGGGGCTGCTGGCGCTGTGGGGCACCTTGCGCCACTGGGCGCTCGAGCGTGCGCAGGCGAGGTTCGATCGCATCGTCGAGGAATATCGGCCTGTCCTGCAGCGGAAGCACCGCCTGCTGATCCGGACCGACGATTACGGCATCGTCGACCGCACCCGCTGGGAAAAGGAGCTTGGCTATTTTTTCGAGCGGGTCGTCCTGCCGGCCATGACGCCGGCCGACGTCCGCCATGTCGAGGAGCGTCTGGACAGCTTCAAGGCCAGGCTCGAGGCGCTGGTCGAGGCAGGCCGGCAGGATGCGAGCGTCGAGGCCCGCCTGGACCGCGTGCGCAACGGGGTCGAGTTCGAGCAGTTCTGCGCCGAGCAGCTCGAGCAGGGCGGCTGGCGCGTGACCCTGACCGGGGCCTCACGCGATCAGGGGGCCGACATGGTGGCCGAGCGCGGCCGGGAGCGGCTGATCGTCCAGTGCAAGTTCCTCAACCGGCCGGTCGGCAACTACGCGGTGCAGGAGGTGGTCGCCGCCTGCTCGCATCATGCCGGCACGCGCGCCATGGTGGTATCGAACCAGAGGTTCACGGCGAGCTGCGTCGAACTCGCCGCCACCAACGATGTCGAGCTCTGCCACTGGAGCGAGCTCGCCAAGCTCTAGCTAGGCCGTGCCGGCGCCCACGAGCTGCTCGATGGCGATCGGAAAGTGGCGTACCCGGACCCCCGTCGCGTGCCATACGGCGTTGGCGATCGCTCCTGCCGTCCCGGTGATGCCGATCTCGCCGACGCCCTTGATCCCCAGTGCGTTCACGTAAGGATCCTCCTCCTCGACCAGGATGGCCTCGAGCGACGGCACGTCGGCGTTCACCGGCACGTGGTACTCGGCCAGGTTCGCGTTCATGACCCGGCCGGAGCGCGGATCGAGCACGGCCCGTTCGTGCAGGGCGAAGGACACACCCCAGATCATGCCGCCATAGTACTGGCTGCGCACGAGGCGCGGGTTGATGATGGTGCCGGCGGCGAACGCGCCGACCAGACGCGTCGTCCGGATCTGACCCAGATCGGGGTCCACCTTCACCTCGGCGAACACGGCGCCGTGCGCGTGCATGGCGTAGGCCTCCTGCGCCGCCGGGTCGCTCGCGCCGGTGCCGCGTCCCTCGATCTCGGCCAAGCCGGCGCGGCTCAGGATGTCGGCGTAGCTCTCGCTCCGCTGCGGATCGTCGCGCCGGCTCAGCCGGCCGCCATGGGCCACCACGCCGACATTGCCGGCCCCGAACAGAGGGGAGCGCTCGTCGCCCGTCGCCAGCGCGGCGAGCTTGGCGATCGCGTCGGCGCCGGCACCGTGGATCGCCATGCCGGCGGTCGCGGTGTGGGCCGAGCCGCCGGCGATCCCGGCATCCGGCAGGTCGGAGTGGCCGGCGCGGAACTCCAGCTGCTCGAGCCCGAGGCCGAGGCTGTCGGCGGCGATCTGGGCGAGTGCCGTCCAGGCACCCTGGCCCATGTCGTGGGCCCCGGTCTCGACCAGCCCGGTCCCGTCGCGCCGCAGGACGGCCCGGGCCTGGCCCTGGAACATCAGCGCGGGAAAGGTCGCGGTGCCCAAGCCCCAGCCGACCAGCAGCCCATCCTCGTCGCGCATCTGGCGCGGAGCCAGGGGACGTCCCGCCCAGCCGAAGCGCGCGGCGCCCTGCGCGTAGCAGGCGCGCAACGCCTTGGAGGAGAACGGCTTGCCGGAGACCGGCTCCACCTCGGCATAGTTCCGCAGGCGGAACTCGAGCGGGTCGAGGCCGGCGGCCTGCGCCATCTCGTCGATCGCGCTTTCGAGCGCGATGCTGCCGCTGGCCTCGCCCGGCGCCCGCATGAAATTCGGGGTGCCCGTGTCGAGCCGCACCGCGTCGGCGGTGGTGGCGATGGCCGGGCTGGCGTAGAGCGTGTGCGTGACCTGGCCGGCGGGCTCGAAGAAATCGTCGAAGCGGCTCGTGGCCGTGCGCACATGGTGCTGGATCGCCGTGAGGCTGCCGCGCTCGTCGGCGCCCAGGCGCAGCGTCTGCCGCGTCGGCGCCCGGTGACCTACCGGGCCGTACATCTGGTCGCGCCGCAGCACGAGCTTCACCGGCCGCCCGACCAGGCGGGCAGCGAGGATGCCAAGGACCTGCGGCCCGGTGACGAGCCCCTTGGAGCCGAACCCGCCGCCCAGGAACGGGCTGCGGATGCTGACGTTCGCGCGCGGAATCCCGAACAGGCCGGCGATCCGCTCCTGCGCCCAGGCCAGACCCTGGCTCGGCATGTCGATCACGAGCCGGTCCCCATCCCACAGCGCGACGATGGCGTGCGGCTCCATCGCATTGTGGAACTGGGTGGGTGTCTCGTAGACCGCCTCGATGCGATGCTCTGCCGCCGCCAGCCCGGCCTCGACGTCGCCGTGCCGCACCTCGGCCGGCATGCCGACGCCGACCGCCGGCGGCACGAAGCCGTCCTCGCCGTCCAGCCCGAGGCGGGCCGACTCCGCCGCGTAGCGCGGCGACAACAGGGCCGCGGCTTCCGTCGCCGCCTCCAGCGTGCCGGCGACGACGACGGCGATCGGCTGGCCGGCGTAGCGCACCCGGTCGTTCTGCAGCAGATCGAGACGGAACATGAAGGGGTTCGTCTTCGCGTCCGGATCCTGGGCGAGCGGTGGCCGGTTGGCCGGGGTCATCACCTCGACCACGCCCGGATGCGCTTTGGCTGCCGCCAGATCGAGAAAGGTCACCCGGCCGCGCGCGATGCTGCTCACGGCGAGGACGGCATGCAGCATGCCGGCCGGCCGGTTGTCGGCCGCATAGCTGGCCCGGCCGGTGACCTTCAGCAGGCCGTCCTGACGGGTGAGAGGTTGACCGATGCTGGCGCCGTGGCGGCGTTGCGCCGTGATGCCTGCCCGCGGGGTTTCAGCCATGACGCGCGCCTCCGGGAACGGGTGCGAAGGGAGAGCCGGGCAGGGCCGGCACGCGTTCGGGCGTACCGCCTGCGGCGAGGGCCAATGCGCGACGCACGATCCGCCGCGCGAGCTCGATCTTGAAGCCGTTCTCGCCGGACGGCCGGGCCGCCGCCAGCGCGGTGTCCGCGGCCTCGCGGAAGCTTGCCGCGTTCGGGCGGGCGCCGGTCAGCAGCACCTCCGCGGCGCGGGCGCGCCATGGCTTCGCCGCTACGCCGCCCAGCGCCAGCCGTGCCTCGGCGATGACGCCGTCCTCGATGCGCAGGCAGGCCGCGGCCGCGACCACGGCGAAGGCGTACGAGGTGCGTTCGCGGAGCTTGAGGTAGCGCGCATGCGCGGCAAACGGTGCCGCCGCGCCGGGGAGACGGACGGCGACCACCAGCTCGCCTGCCGACAGGACGCTCTCCCGCTCCGGCGTGCTGCCGGGCAGCAGGTGGAAGTCCTCGAGCGCGACCTCGCGCCGGCCCGCCGGCCCTTCGATCTCGACCACCGCGTCCAGTGCCACGAGCGGTACGCAGAAGTCGGACGGGTGGGTGGCGATGCAGGCCTCGCTCCACCCCAGCACGGCGTGCAGGCGGTTCTCCCCACCCCGTGCATCGCAGCCCGCGCCCGGCTGCCGCTTGTTGCAGGCGCTGGCCGGGTCGTAGAAGTAGGCGCAGCGCGTGCGTTGCAGCAGGTTGCCGCCGACGGTCGCGGCGTTGCGCAGCTGGGCCGAGGCGCCGGACAGCAGCGCTTCGGCGACCGCCGGAAAGCGCTTGCCGAATGCAGGTTCGTGCGCGAGGTCGGCGTTGCGCACGCGGGCACCGATGCGCACCCCGCCGTCCGGCAAAGGCTCGATCCGGTCGAGACCGGGCAAGCGGCTGACATCGACCAGCCGCTGCGGCTTGACGATGCCGCCCTTCATCAGGTCGAGCAGGTTGGTGCCGGCTGCCAGATAGGCGCTGCCGGGCACGGCGGCTGCCGCGATGGCTTCGGCCACCGTGGCCGGGCGAAGATAGTCGAAGCGGTTCATGCTGCCTCCTTCCGCCCGGTCCGGCCCGTATTCCGCTGCGCCTCGAGCACCGCTTCGGTGATGCCGCGATAGGCGCCGCAGCGGCAGAGATTGCCGCTCATGCCCTCGCGCACGCGCTCGGGATCGTCCCCGGCCTGGCCTTCCTGGATCAGGCCCACCGCGCTCATGATCTGCCCGGGCGTGCAGAACCCGCACTGGAAGGCGTCGTGGGCGATGAAGGCCGCCTGCACCGGATGGCAGCTGTCGCCGTCCGCCAGCCCTTCGATGGTCAGCACGTCGGCGCCATCTTGGCTGACGGCCAGGACCAGGCAGGAATTGATGCGGCGGCCGTCGAGCAGGACCGTGCACGCGCCGCACTGACCCCGGTCGCACCCCTTCTTGGTTCCGGTCAGGCCCAGATGCTCGCGCAACAGATCCAGAAGCGTGATCCTGGGATCGTCCAGCTCGACGGTCCGTTGCCTGCGGTTGACGGTGAGAGTGATGGACAGGCTCATGCGGTGCTCCGATCGGACCTGTTTCGCTATGATCCGCCCGCGCGAGGCATTCTCGGCACGGAGCGGCACGCCTGACCCTGGCCGAGCAGCCGGACGGCGTTGACGAGCAAGATGCGGGGGAAGGGCGCGTCCGCCCGGCCCGGGCACCATGGAGGGTAAAATATGGAGGGTGCCTCCGTTTACAAGAGGCGAGTTGCAGAGCGGACGCGATGACCGATCAGCCGGCCCCGCCCAGACGGAAGCTCCGGGCCGATGCCATCCGCAACCGCGAGCGCGTGCTGGAGGCGGCCAAGGCCGTGTTCAGCCAGGGCGGCCCGGAAGCCAGCCTGGAGGCCGTCGCAAGGCGGGCAGGAGTCGGGATCGGGACGCTGTACCGACATTTTCCGACCAGGGAGGCGCTCTACGAGGCCGTGTACCGGCGCGAGGTCGAGCAGCTCGTCGAACTGGCGCGGCTGCTCGAGGTCGAGACGGCTCCGGTCGATGCCCTGCGGCAGTGGATGCGGGCGAACGTCGAGTTCATCGCCACGAAGAAGGGCATGGCGGCCGCGCTGGCCCTGGCTGCGCGCGGCTCGTCGGATCTCGCCGCCTACTCGCTCGATCGGCTGACCAGGGCCGTCGGCGAGCTGCTGCAGCGTGCCGCGGCGGCAGGCGAGATCCGGGCCGACATCGATCCCGAGGATCTGCTCCGGACCTTGGTCGGCATGTGCTACGCCCAGGACAAGCCGGGCTGGCAGGCCAGGGTCCTGCGCATGGTCGACGTGTTCATCGACGGGCTGCGCCTGGGCTCCGACGGGCAGCGCGGTCGATAAACGCGCGCAACGGCGGGAAAGCTGCCTGCCCGCGGTGCGTCGGCCGCCTGTCGTGGCGGCTCCGGCATCGGCTGGAGGTGCGCTCCCGGCAGAGTTCAGCCATCGGCTGCCGGCGAGGCCGGCCCGAGACGCGCCAGATGCAGCTCGGCCAGCCGGCAGAACTGCTCGACGGTCAGCTCCTCGGCGCGCCGGGTCGGCTCGATGCCGGCCGCGGCCAGCAGCGGCGACGGGTCACCACCCAGCGCGCGCAGGCTCTGGCGCAGCATCTTGCGCCGCTGGCCGAACGCGGCCTGGGTCACGGTGGCGAGGCTGCGGCGCAGCGCCGGCGAAGGCTGGTCGGGCCGCGGCAGCAGGCGCACCACGCTCGAACTCACCTTGGGTGGCGGCGTGAACGCGGCCGGCGGCAGGTCGAACAGCCGCTCGACCCGGCACAGGCGCTGCGCCATCACCGCGAGCCGCCCATAGTCGGCGGTCCCGGGCGCTGCCGCGAGCCGCAGCGCCACCTCCTTTTGGAACATCAGCACCATGCATTCGATGCGGTCGAGCCGCTCGAACCAATGGAAGACCAGCATCGTCGCCACGTTGTAGGGCAGGTTGGCGACGATGCGCAGCTTGCCCTCGACGGCGAGCGTGCCGGGATCGACGTCGAGGGCGTCGGCCTCGATCACCTCCAGCCGCGGCCCGGCCCACGCCCGCAGCTCGCCGAGATGGGCCACGAAGCGCGGGTCGCGCTCGATCGCGACGAGCCGGCGCGCGCCGGCCCGCAGCAGCGCCTCGGTGAGGCCGCCGGGGCCGGGGCCGACCTCGAGCACGGTGGCTGCCGCGAGGTCGCCGGCAGCCGCCGCGATCCGGCCGAGGATCGACGGGTCGAACAGGAAGTGCTGCCCGAAGCGCTTGTCCGCGCGCAGCCCCTGCGCCCGCAGGCGCTGGCTCGGCTTGGGAAGCTCCTGCACCGACGTGGAATCCCGGTTCAGCGCAGCCTGTCGGTCACAGGCGGAGATCGATGTAGGCGTCGCGGCGCAGGTCGCGCAGGTAGCGGCTGGCCTGCCGCTCGAGCTGCTCCTGCTCCAGCGTCTGACGGATGCGGTCCCGGTCGACCGTGCCCGTGGGTGCGCTGCTGCGGCGGTCGCGCAGCTGGAACAGATGCACGCCCGCGGCGCTGACGATCGGCTCGGAGATCTCGCCGATCTTCAGCCCCCCGATCTGCCCGCGCAGATCGGGGGTGATCGCCGTCTCGCGCACCCAGCCGAGGTCGCCGCCGTTCTCGGCGCTGGCTGCGGCCGAGACCTGGCGGGCCAGCGCCGAGAAGTCGGCCCCGCCGCGGATCGACTGCGCCAGATTCCGGGCGTCGTTGATCACGCTCGTTTCCTGCGCCCGGTCGTAGACCGGCAGCATGATCTCGCTGAGCAGCAGCTCGGTGTCGACCGTGTTCGCCGCGTTGCGCTTCAGCGCCAAGTCGATCTGCTCCTGTGTCACGACGATACGTGGCCGCAGTTCCCGCCCGACGATCTTGATCCAGGCGATCTGCGCCCGGAGCTGCTCGCGCAGCGTGCGTGGATTCAGGTTGTGGCTGGCCAGGTAGCGGGTCAGGTCGGCGGCGGTGGTCTTGTTGCGCTGGGCGATGGTCTCCATCGCCTGGTCGACGTCGCTTTCGGTGACCGACAGGCCCAAGCGCTTCGCCTCCTGGAGCTGCAGCTTCTCGTCGACGAAGCCGCGCAGCACCTGCGGCGCCAGCCGCTGCTGCGTCTCCAGGTTGTTCGGCAGGCCGCTGGTCGCCAGGGTGAGCGCCAGGCGGTCGAGCAGATCCTGCGAGGTGATGACGTCGTCGTTGACGACGGCCGCGATCCGCTGCGCATCGGCCTGGGCCCAGGCGCGGGAAGGGGCGCCGGCCGATAGAAGCCCGCCGAGCAGCGCGAGCGCCAAACCGACCGCGAGGCGACGACGCGCCATGACAGACCATCCGTTCACATCAACATCCCGACGTTCGTGCCGCTTCTACGCCCTGGTGGAGCCGGTGAAAAAGCCCTCGAGCTCGGCGAAGCCCATGGCCTGGTCCGCGAACCGGAACGTGCCGTGGGCGCGCATCTCCCGCGCCGCGTCCGCGAGCATGCCGTAGGCGAGCCGGGCCAGGGCCGAGCCCACGCTGATGCGCTTGACGCCGGCATCCGCCAGCTCGGCCACGCCGAAGGTGGTGCCGGGCAGGCCCATCACGACGTTGACCGGCTTGGTCACCGCCGCGCACACGGTGCGGATCGTGGCCAGATCGCGCAGGCCCGGCGCGTAGAGCACGTCGGCGCCGGCCGCCTCGAAGGCCTGCAGACGGCGGATGGTGTCGTCGAGGTCCGGTCGCGACCAGAGAAAGTTCTCGCAGCGTGCGGTCAGCACGAAATCCCGCGGCAGAGCCCGACGGGCCTCCGCCGCCGCCGCGATCCGCTCGACCGCCAGCGCGAAGTCGTAGATCGGCGCGTGCGGCCGGCCGGTATGGTCCTCGAGCGAACAGCCGGCGAGGCCGAGGTCGGCCGCGCTGCGGATCGTCTCGGCCGCGCTCGCGGGGCTGTCGCCGAAACCCTTCTCGAGATCCGCCGAGACCGGCAGCGGCGTGGCCGCCACGATCGACCGGCAATGATGCAAGGTCGCATCCCTGCCCACCGTGCCTTCGGCCACACCGAGCGAGAACGCCATGCCGGCACTGGTCGTGGCGAGCGCCGGGAAGCCCAGGGCGGCCAGGATGCGCGCGCTGCCCACGTCCCACGGATTGGGAATGATGAAGGCGCCCGGCCGCTCGTGCAGCTGGCGGAACGTCGTGCCGCGATCCTGCATCGCCTTTCCTCCGGCCTCCGCCGCCGCGTCTTGAGCTGGCCACACGCGGCCCGGCGGGCAAGAGCCGAACCCGTACCTGTCCGAACATTCAGGAGCCGAACAGCCCGCCTCCGGTCTCGAAGCCGCCGAGATTCTGGAAGGTGACCCGCACCAGGACCGAGGTCTGGTCGCCGAGCTCCGCGTCCGGCGTCAGCCGCTGCTCGAAGCCGATCGCCAGAACAAGGCACGGATGCGTATAGATGAGCCCGACCTGGTTGGCCACGGCCTGATTGGCGGTGAGGTCGTAGCGGGTCTGGCCGCCGATCGCCAGCCGCTCGGTCAGCCGCGCCCGCACGCCGGCCGTGATCTCCTCGCGCGAGTCGAAGCCGTTCGGGTCGGAGCCCGAGCCGCCGATGGCATCGAACGATTCCGGCTCCCGGGAGAGGTTCAGGTAGCCCAGGTTGAAGCGCAGGAAGGCCGGCCCGAACGACGCCAGCGCGTCGCTGCGCCGGAACTGCAGGTCGCTCTTGCCCAGCCGGAACCGGTAGCTGAGATCCAGCCAGGGCCCCGGCCGCGCATAGAGCGCACCGACATAATCCGAGAGATTGTTCTGCACACCCGAATCGTCGGGGATGAACGAGTTCTCCTGCAGCGAGTAGCTCTGCCCGAACGAGCCGCTGAACTCGGTGGCGCGCGGCCCGAAATTGCTGAAGCGCAGGCCGTAGGCGATCTTGGTGCCGGTATCGATCCGGTCGAGGCCGGGAAAGCGGCTGGGCTCGAACAGGTTGGTCTCGTCGAACTCGAAGTCGGTGCTGTCCTCGTTGGGGATCTTGTTGGTGTTGCCGAACGTGGGCGAGACGGTCAGCGTCGCCATCGGCTCCAGCTCGTGCACCCAGGCGCCGGTCGCATCGGCCAGCGGCCAGCTCCAGTCGGCGACGAGACGTGGCAGCACGCGCCCCTCCGACCGCTGGCCGCCGTCCGAGCTGAACGTCTCGGGATCGCCCTCGGTGTTGTAGGCGTCGCCGCGCACGGTGAGCTTGAGCCGGTACACGTCCCCGATCGGCCCCAGATAAGGCAGGGTCCAGCCGATCGTGTTGGAGATGCGCCGCGTGTCCAGGCCGTCGTGCCGCGTCAGCGCCAGCACGTTGGAATCGGCGGTGAAGTACGAGCCCCAGATCGAGCGGTCGCTGACCAGCCGGGTCTCCGCCAACGGCAGCGCCACCGGGATCTTGTCCTGATCGTCGAACGGGCGCAGGCCCTGGAAGTAGTAGCCGTTCAGCGACCAGAAATTGCGCTCTTCCTGGCCTTCGAGGAAGACCCGGCTCTGCAGCACCTGCTGGTTGTCGATCTGGTAGCGGTCGAGGAACGTGTTGTCCGAGCTCAGGTAGATGTCGTAGCCGGCCACGGAATGGTCGCTGACGCCGTAGCCGCCCAGGGCCTTGACGTAGCCGCGAAAGTCCTTGCCCTCCTCGCTCTCCTGGTCCGACGTGTCCATGCTGGCGTAGGTACCGCCCGCGGCGATCTGCGTGTAGCCGTTGCGATGCTGCTGGCGGTACTCGCCGGCCAGCACGATGCCGGCATTCTGCGTGATGATCGGCGTGAACGTGAAGTCGCGGCTCTGGTCGATGACGTAGTAGTAGGGTGTCGAGGCGACCAGGCCCAGCTCGGAGCTGCTGCCGAACGTCGGCGTGAGGAAGCCGGACTGCCGGGTCACGCCCGGCGCCGGATGCCGGAAATAGGGGGTGTAGAGGAACGGCACCCCGAACATTTCCAGGCGCGCGTCGCGGTAGCTGACGGTCTGCGCCTTCTCGTCGAGGATCACCCGCCGGGCCTCGATCTGCCACAAGGGGCCGCCGCTGCCGTCGGCGCACAGGGGACAAGGCGAGTAGACGGCCCGCTCGAGCTCGACCGTGTCGCCGTTGCGGCGGGTCCCTTGGGTGGCGGCGATGCGCGAGTTGTCCTTGAGCAGGATGCGCACGCTCTGGACGAAGCCCTCGCGCATGTCGGAGGTGACCTCGGCCTCGTCGCCGAAGATGGCATCGCCGCTGGGCTCGATCTGGACGACGTTGCCGGTGGCGACGACCTTGCCCGACTTCTCGTCGTAGCGGACCTGGTCGGCCAGCAGCCGCCGCTGGCCGGTGCTGATCTCGACGTCGCCGGTGGCGGTGATGACGCCGTGCTCGGAGTCGTAGACCAGCGTGTCGGCGGTGACCACCGACGGCGCCTTGCCGATCGCGTTGGGATCGCTCTCGGCCGCGTCCGCCGCGGCCTGGATCAGGATGAGGGCGACGATCACCGCCGGCAGTCGCGCTGCCCGCTGCTGTCGGGCCGGCGAGCTCGACCTGGGGCGCGCTCCTGTCAACTGCATGGGCACGGGTCCGCTTGTCATTGACCTCGTTGCGGGCAACCCGGCCGTTCTAGAGAGACCGGCCGCGACCGTCCATGCCGCCCGCGCCACGTTGACAAGGCGGGTTGCACCGGCGCAGGGAATAGGGATTGCCAGCCGCGACCGCCCGACGCCGGAGCACGGGATGGGCGGCTGGCGGTGACGTGAAGGCGGGACGGATGGACATACTGGTCGAGCAGGGCAGGCTTCCCGAACGCGGCACGCTCATCGTGCCGATCGGGTTCGACGGCCGGCTTAGCGCCGCGGCAGCCAGCCTCGATCAACAGAGCGGCGGCCTGGTGCGGCGCGCCGTCGCCGCCGCCGAGCTGAAGCATGGACGGCTGGTCGATTTGTTCCTGCCGGCCGGCCTGCGCCTGGACCGCCTGCTGCTCCTGGTCCTCGGCCGGGCCGAGGGCGTGAGCCGCCTGGAGATCGAGGAGGCCGGCGGTGGCCTCGTGCACCAGCTCCGCGCGCTCAAGGTGCGCGAGGCGCATCTGGCCGCGGCGGATGGGCTCGACCTCGGTCTGCCGCCGGCGGTGGTGCTGCGCGCGCTGGCGATGGGCGTCCGTCTGCGTGCCTACCGCTTCCCGAAATACCGTTCGGCTGCGCCCGAGGACGACGAGCGCGGTCCGGAGCGGCTCTGGCTGGTCGTGGGGGAGAACGATGCGGCGCTGGGCGAGCAGGCCGCCATCGCCACGGCCGTGCACCGCGCGCGCGATCTCGTCAGCGAGCCCGGCAACGTGCTCACGCCGCGCGCCTTCGCCGATGCTTGCGGCGCGCTGAGCGAGGACGGGCTCGAGGTCGAGATCCTGGATCAGGCGGCGCTGACCGCCTTGGGCATGAACGCACTCCTGGGCGTGGCGCAGGGCAGCACGAACGCGCCCTATGTCGCCGTCATGCGCTGGCAGGGCGGGGGCAGCGAGCCGCCTTTGGCCCTGGTCGGCAAGGGCATCACCTTCGACACCGGCGGCATCTCGATCAAGCCCGCGGGCGGCATGGAGGAGATGAAGCACGACATGGCCGGTGCCGCTGCCGTCTACGGCGCGATGCTGGCGCTGGCCGGCCGCAAGGCCAAGGCCAACGTGGTGGGCGTGATCGGCATGGCCGAGAACATGCCCTCAGGCACGGCGCAGCGCCCCGGCGACGTGGTCCGGAGCATGGCCGGCAAGACGATCGAGGTGATCAACACCGATGCCGAGGGCCGGCTGCTGCTGGCGGACGTGCTGCACTACACCAAGGAACGGTTCAAGCCCAAGGCGATCGTCGATCTCGCGACGCTGACCGGCGCCGTGATCGTGGCGCTCGGGCACGAGCAGGCCGGGCTGTTCAGCAACGACGAGGCGCTGGTCAGGGATCTGCAGGCGGCGGCCGAGCAGACGGGCGAGCTGTTGTGGCGGCTGCCGCTCGGCAAGGCGTACGAGAAGCACATCAAGTCCGACATCGCCGACATGAAGAACGTCGGCCGCGGTCGCGAGGCCGGCAGCATCGCCGGTGCCGTGTTCCTGCAGGAGTTCGTCGGCGACGTGCCGTGGGCGCACCTGGACATCGCCGGGGTCGCGTGGACCTCGCGCGATCTGCCGCTGGCCGGCAAGGGGGCCACCGCCTTCGGTGTGCGGCTGCTCGATCGTCTGGTCGCCCGCGCCTACGAGGCCGGCACGGGCGGCGCTTGACCGAGGTCGGCTTCTATCACCTGACGCGGAGCACGCTCGATCGCGCCCTGCCTCGTCTGTTGGAGAAGGCCTACGCCGGCGGCCACCGCGTGCTCGTCCGTGGCAGCGACCCGGAGCGGCTGGAGTTGCTCAACCGGGCGCTGTGGACCTACGGCAAGGACTCCTTCCTGCCGCACGGCACCAAGTCCGACGGCTTCGCCGAGCAGCAGCCGATCTTTCTGACGGTCGGCATCGACAATCCCAACGGGTCCGGCCTTTTGGTGCTGGTCGATGCCGCGGCGGCTCCCGATATCGGCGCGTTCGGCCGTTGCCTGGAGCTGTTCGACGGCGGCGATCCGGACGCCGTGGCACGCGCGCGGCAGCGTTGGCGGGAGGTCGTCGCGGCGGGGCACCGCGCGGTCTATTGGCAGGAGACCGAGCGGGGCGGCTGGACCCGTGCCGCCGAGGCCGGCGGCTCCTGAGCGCGCAGCGTCCGGCACCGACCCACCTATCGCCGCCGTGGCGGCGCCGCTATAAGGCGGCCGGCTTTTCGACACATGCCATCTGGAAGAGGACCCATGGCCCGCGAGCGCACGCTCTCGATCATCAAGCCCGACGCGACCCGGCGCAACCTGACCGGCGCGATCAACCAGCGTTTCGAGCAGGCCGGCCTGCGCATCGTCGCGCAGAAGCGGCTGCAGCTGACCCAGGCGCAGGCGGAAGCCTTCTACGGCGTGCATCGCGAGCGGCCGTTCTTCGCCTCGCTGGTCGAGTTCATGACCAGCGGCCCCGTCGTCGTGCAGGTGCTGGAAGGCGAGGAGGCGGTGGCCAAGAACCGCGAGGTCATGGGTGCGACCAACCCGGCCAATGCCGCTGCCGGCACGGTCCGCAAGGACTTCGCCGAGAGCATCGAGGCCAACTCGGTGCATGGCTCGGACAGCGCCGAGAATGCGCAGATCGAGATCGCGTTCTTCTTTGCCGGGATCGAGATCGTCGGCTGACGGTTGGGCCCGAGCCGGACCGTTCCACGGTCGCCGGCGTCGCTTGCGATCCGCGCCGGACACCGCTCAGCCATCCTGCTCGGTGTCCGGTGCGACCCGCGATCGTCAATGCCCGCTTGGGGGTGCCTTGTCGGTGCGGCCCTCGTTGTAGCCGTAGGTGATGTAGTGGGCGCGGGCGGCGGGCAGGCTGGGGCCGAAGGCGGCGCGCAGGTCGGCGTAGTTGGC